>CAYTQB010000001.1:0-13878 GCA_964439615.1 uncultured Ferruginibacter sp.
TTATCCATTTGTGCAACCATATTCAATACCCTTGATTCCCTTTCGGGTTGACCCTGAGGCAATAAAGCCAGCTGAGAAACTTTTGCACTCACAAATAACATGGCGCTGCTGTTTTTACAGGAAGCAACACAGGCTCCGCAGCCGATACATGCTGCTGCATCAAACGCATCATCAGCATTCTTTTTATCAATAGGAAGCGCATTAGCATCAACTGCATTACCTGTATTCACAGATATATAACCACCTGCCTGGATGATCCTGTCAAAAGCATCACGGTCAACCATCAGGTCTTTTATAACCGGAAACGCTGCAGCACGCCACGGCTCTACAACAATAGTATCTCCGTCTTTAAAGGCACGCATATGCAACTGGCAGGTTGTATTTTTTGCCCATGGGCCATGAGCCCTTCCATTGATATACATACTGCACATCCCACAAATACCTTCACGGCAATCATGGTCAAAAGCAACAGGGTCTTTACCTTCCCGAATAAGCTGTTCATTAAGCACATCAAACATTTCTAAAAACGACATCTCTGAAGAAATATCCTTTACCTGGTAAGTTTCAAAACTCCCTTTAACTGTGCTGTTCTTTTGTTTCCACACTTTCAGTGTGAGGTTCATCATGTAATGTTCCATACTGGTTAAATACGTTTATAATTACTGTACTCGAAAGGCCTCCATCCAAAATTCTTCCACAAAAAAAATAATAGCCTGTGCTTTGTATTTTTAAAATTCTTCTTTTTCACGTCCATGTCAAAGTTCCAGTCTTCGTTATTCACCAGGTGCTTCATCACTACCGGGTGTGTTCCTGAGAATACAGTAACCGAATCTATATTAGAATAATCAAATTCACTACCCTTTTTCTCCTCTTCGGCTACCCATGCATTATGGCCTTCGTCTGAATTCCACAACTTACCGAAATCAGTAAATTTTTTCTTCATAGCTACCGGGTTACGAACCCAGCCATAATGATAAATATACGCATTGATCAGTTTTACATTCAACTTGCGGTCATTGAGCCTGAAACCCTGGGCGTCTTTGTAACTCCGTATCCGCTTATCATTCCTGATAACCCTTATTTCCTTCGAGTACCATTTCCTCCCATCTCCTATGAACTTATAACTTCCATAGAAATGATGATAATGAAAAAGCAACCCTTCCACTCTTTTATCAACCTTAAACTTTTTCATTGCCTCCAGTATCACCGGTTGATATTGCTCATGCACCACTTCATCGGCTTGTATGTAAAAGAGCCAGTCACTATCAGGTGCCGTAGCGTCCATTGCTTTGTCAGTTTCTACAGCCAGTACCTTCCCTCCTTCACGCAAACTATTATCCCAAACAGAATGAATAATTTTTATTTTGTCAGAACCTATTGACCCGATAAGCTCATTTGTTTCATCTTCCGAGTCGCCCAGGCAAACAATCATCTCATCTACAATTGGCAGCAGCGATGTAATGGATTCAACAACCGGGTAACCATACTTCACTGCATTTTTAACAAAAGTGAATCCGCTTACTTTCATTTTATTTATATGAACGCTGCGTTGGTTTTACTATCTCAAACGTCAACGGCTCTTTCACTATCTGCCAGTCACTTTCTTGTTTGTATTCCCATGCTGCCACATAGCTGTAATTATCGTCATCACGCTTTGCTTCTCCATCTTCCGTTTGCGATTCTTCCCTGAAATGGCCTCCACAACTTTCATTCCTGTTTAATGCGTCCTTGCACATCAGTTCACCCAACTCAATAAAATCTGCTACCCTGCCTGCCTTGTCCAGTTCGGGGTTCATTTCATTTATCTCACCGGGTATCCTTGCGTCATTCCAAAATTCTTTTTTCAATTGCTGAATTTCAGCAATAGCTTCCTGCAGCCCTTTAGCATTACGTGCCATGCCACATTTATCCCACATTATTTTTCCAAGCCGTTTATGAAAACTTTCCACAGTCTTGCTTCCTTTAATACCCATCAATTTATTGATACGGTCGCTTACAGCTTTTTCCGTTTCTTCAAATGCAGGGTGTGATATGGGAATGGATGTTGTACGAATATCATCGGCCAAATAATTACCAATAGTATATGGAATTACAAAGTACCCGTCGGCAAGTCCCTGCATCAGAGCGCTGGCGCCAAGCCTGTTTGCTCCATGGTCGCTGAAATTAGCTTCGCCCAATGCATATAATCCCGGTACGGTAGTCTGTAATTCGTAGTCTACCCATAAGCCACCCATAGTGTAATGCACTGCTGGGTAAATACGCATTGGCATTTCATAAGGGTTCTCTCCGGTTATCTTTTCATACATTTCAAAGAGGTTGCCGTATTTTTCTTCCACTACTGCTTTTCCTAACTTAATGATCGTTGCTTCATCTGCATTTGATAATCCCTGCTTACCTGCTTCAATCCTTCCATAACGTTTAATAGCATCTGCAAAGTCGAGATATACCGCCATCTTGGTAGTACCTACTCCGTATCCTTCATCACATCTTTCTTTTGCTGCCCTTGATGCCACATCTCTTGGTACCAGGTTACCGAATGCAGGGTACCTTCTCTCTAAATAGTAATCTCTTTCTCCTTCAGGAATATCAACCGCTTTTCTTTTATCATCTTTTGTTTTTGGAACCCATATCCTTCCATCATTGCGCAAACTTTCACTCATCAGCGTTAACTTACTCTGATGATCGCCACTTACCGGTATACAGGTCGGGTGAATTTGTGTAAAACACGGGTTGCCAAAGAAAGCACCTTTCTTGTGCGCCTTCCATGCAGCAGTAACATTACTACCCATAGCATTGGTACTTAAATAAAATACATTGCCGTAACCACCGGTACACAATAGAACTGCGTGACCGAAATATCTTTCTAATTTTCCACTGATAAGATCTCTTGCTATTATTCCTCTTGCCTTACCATCAATCATTACTATGTCAAGCATTTCATGGCGGTTGTACATGTCCACATTTCCTAAAGCTACCTGTCTTTCCAAAGCGCTATAAGCGCCCAGCAATAATTGCTGGCCTGTTTGCCCGGCAGCATAGAATGTACGTTGCACCTGCGTTCCCCCAAAACTCCTGTTACTTAACAAACCACCGTATTCTCTTGCAAGAGGAACTCCTTGCGCCACACACTGGTCAATAATTGCAGCACTAACTTCGGCCAGGCGATGTACATTAGCTTCTCTTGCCCTGTAGTCGCCGCCTTTTACCGTATCATAAAACAAACGGAAAACAGAGTCGCCATCATTTTGATAGTTCTTTGCCGCATTGATACCCCCCTGCGCTGCAATACTATGAGCCCGGCGTGGGCTGTCCTGGAAACAAAATGCCTTTACTTTATAGCCCAACTCACCTAATGATGCAGCCGCAGAAGCTCCGGCTAATCCTGTACCAACAACAATCACTTCAAGCTTGCGCTTATTGGCAGGGTTCACCAGTTTTACATGGCCCTTATAGTCGGTCCACTTTTTATCCATTTCACCGTGCGGAATTTTTGAATCTAAAGACATAGCGTCGTTAATTGGTTTATTGGTTAATTAGTTTATCAGTTAATCCACTTTAAATAAAAAGCGATGGGCATCAGTGCAAATATTATTGGAACAATAATTGAAAATGCAACGCCCAACGTTTTGATGATAGGCGTATATTTTTTATGATTGATACCCAGTGTTTGAAAAGCACTTTGAAACCCATGCAACAAATGCCAGGCTAAAGAAATAACCCCGAGTATATAGATGATCACAATGAGTAAATTATCAGTAAACACCATTTGCATTTCAGCATATAAATTAAGTACATCCTGTCCATTATATTCAGTGCCCAACGTTGTTTCCGACAATGCATGAATTCCCCCTATACCACCAAGACGTGAGGGTGTCCAGAAATGATAAATATGCAGTACAAGGAACAATAAGAGTAATGTCCCTAGCAAACCCATGCTCCTGCTGTACCATTTACTGTTTTCAGAAGCCTTATTCATGTCATATTTAACGGGACGGGCATTATAATTTTGTGCCCACAATACAAATCCCTGGATAATATGCAATAATAACCCGGCAAACAAACCTATCTCCATGGTACGGACAATGAGGTTGGTCCCCATAAAATGCGCCCAATGATTAAAAGTTTCACCACCATCATTAAAAAAGATCATGGCATTGATGCTGCAATGAACAACTAAGAACGTAATTAAAAAAAGACCCGTAAGGCCCATTATTAATTTCTTACCAATTGAAGAAGTGAAAAAATGTTTCCAGGTCATATTTAAAGCGTTAGAGTGATAGTTGGGTTACAAAAATACGTAAGGAACGTTCAAAAAACAGTCGCAACAGAAAGTTTTTACAGTAAAATCAAGAATAATTCAGTTTATCCGCCGGGTCATCCAATCTTCCATCTGCTGAAATACGATCTCGGGTTTAAGGGTACGCCACTGGGGAAAATCAACCAATTCAATATAATTGGTTAGCCTGGCCTGTTTAAAATCATACTGGCTTTGTGCAGGCATATTCAGTATTACTACCCACCCTCCTGCATCTTCCAGTTGTTCACGCCACTCCTCATAATAGCTGTCATCACTGCTGTGAAAGTTAAGTACGTTTTCCGCAATGAATATATATTTTGTGATTCCTTTTAAAAACAGGATGTCGGTAATATCCCTCCTCAGTGTCATGATATCATTCTCAATAGCATCATTCCACTCGCCAAGTAATTCAATAATGGCAAAGTTCTGCTCGTAATCCGCAAACAAAATTTTCATGTACAGGGTCCTTGAGCCAAAATCATCCCACTGGGGATGGATATAGTAATTATACACTGTGAGAGAAAATTCAAATTCACTGTAGGTTCGGCGGTAAAAGGGAGAAAATTCATCTTCTTCGGCTGTGTACAAATGCCTCCAGTTATAATATGGTTCTATATCCTGCACCCGGGAATTGCTTTACTGGTTTATTCATTACCGCAAATTTCGAAAAAATAATCTGGTAATTCAAAAAACCATTTCTTATCAATAAAAAAAGCCCCGCCAAAGGCGGGGCCACTTAATAACCCTAATGTCTTTATTGAATTACAATTCTTTCAGTAAAAATAAATTTGTTATTGGCGTCGGTAACCTTAACCATATACATACCTTTGGCAAAACTTCTGTTTAACGGTACGGTTTCCACCTGTGTTTTTGCAGTAACATTTACAACCCTTGTCATAACCGGCTTACCTGAAAGGTCGGTAATGGTAACATTGTATTTTCCGGCTTGTTGCCCTTCGAATGACACTTTAAATTCATTAGAAGTAACGGGGTTTGGATAGATATGAGCATCGGCGTTTATAACCGGTATCACTGGCCTGAAATCAGCTGCGCCAAAATTTTTGGCTGCATCTGCCTCTTTTTGTAATAATAAATTTCCATTAGCAAGGTCAGAAGCATTGTAAGTTATATCTGAACCTTCAATTTTTACGGCTGCAAAATCATTTATTTTGAATTTATAGTATCCCTCAAAAGTATTGGCACTGCTTACTACAATGGCGCCATCAGCATCAACAGCCGCACCATTAGTGGTATAATTAGCAGGTAAACCAGTAATCGTACCAATATGCGTTGCTACCCGGGTATCAACATCTACAGTAAAAATATTGTGGTTAGCCGAAATGATGTATAGTTTATTATATGCATCGGCTATCATATCGCCACCCCAGCTTGAACACTTATTATGAACAGAAATGCCTTTGTTTGATTCAGCATCAACAAGATTGCCCAAGTCGGTGATAACCGCCTTTTTACCGGTTGTAAACCGGATGAGGTGGTTACCATCATTGGTAATACCATAACCATTACCATCAGCGCCAATAACCATCCTGGTAATATGGCTTTCCTCCTGTAAAAATGTTCCATCATTACGCTGAACGAGGGCCCCTGCAAAATTGAATACGGGTTCTTTTTTACTAAGATCAACATAACTTAATACCCCGTAATGCATCTGGGTAAAATATAAACGGTTATGTATTTTATCGTAAGCGGCAGCAGCAACACCATATCCCATTACAGGAGCCTGCACCACTTTATTGGTTCCTGGTGAAAATGCAGTTGTTGTAGCATTTGACGCATTGTCATAAATGGTCTTTTCTATAGTGCCGGTTTTTACATTTACCTGGCGGATATTTACCCATTGAAAATCGCCGGCTCCTTTACCGGTAATGGCAAAACTGCTGTTGGCATCCTGTGCACCGGCAAAAAAGCCTAAAACAATAAAAGATGAGGATAGTAAAAGTTTAATATTCATAAGAGGAGTTTTTTAATTGAACAATAGATACGTAAATTAATATAAATGCATAAATCTTCCAACATTTTTTTATGAATGGTAGCTCTCAATCGCTTTTTTAACACTCCCTGTTTTCAATAGTAGTTCCTTTGCCGCTTCATAGTCGTCCAGCTTGATCTTTTCCATAAGCATTTTCACCCCCCTGTCCACCAATTTATCATTAGTAAGCTGCATGTTCACCATCTTATTATCCTCTACCCTCCCTAATTGTATCATCACCGAAGTGGATATCATATTTAGGATTAATTTTTGAGCCGTACCGCTTTTCATCCGGGTACTTCCCGTTACAAATTCAGGCCCTACAATCACTTCAATGGCATGATCAGATGCAGCACTTAACGGAGCACCAGGATTACAGCAGATGCTCCCGGTTACAATATTATTCTCCCTGCATTTATTAAGCGCCGAAATGACATAGGGTGTAGTACCACTTGCCGCAACACCTATTACCACGTCTTTTTCATTTGCAGAATATGCCTGCAGGTCGATCCATCCTTGTTCGGTATCATCTTCAGCAAATTCAACCGCTTCGGTTATGGCCTTATTACCACCGGCAATAATTCCAATTACCAATCCATAAGGCACACCGTATGACGGTGGGCATTCGCTTGCATCTACAATACCCAAGCGGCCGCTGGTGCCCGCCCCTATATAAAATAAGCGCCCTCCCATCAGCATTTTATCCACTATCACATGAACCAACTGTTCTATCTGTGGTATCACTTTTTCTATAGCAGCCGGGACCGTTTTGTCCTCGGCATTCATATTTACCAATATTTCCGAAACGGGCATTTTTTCAAGATGCCTGTAATGAGACTCTGATTCTGTTATCTGTTTAAATGCCATAAAGATTAACGATGAAATTTTACCAATCCTTCCATTGGATTTTTTAAAACGGTGCCCAGTTCAAATTCATAACTGTTGCAAATTTGCTGCAAAACATCCTTAAATCCATAGGCAACACTACC
The DNA here is from genome assembly GCA_964439615.1 of uncultured Ferruginibacter sp. Classification (GTDB taxonomy): domain Bacteria; phylum Bacteroidota; class Bacteroidia; order Chitinophagales; family Chitinophagaceae; genus Ferruginibacter. Next base: position 7,277 of record CAYTQB010000001.1, read on the forward strand.
CACAAAGTGAATAGGCATCAGCCAGGATTCCCGGTATTTGCAAAGATGATAAAAGAAAAAATCATTCAGCCCGTCTTCAATAATATTCTCAACCATATAATGTCCACGGTTCTCAGCCAGAAAAAGTGTAAATGATGCAAGATAACGGTTAGCCCAGGGTTTTTTGTACACATTTTCCAGTATCTCAGCCCTGTTCGTTCCATATTTTGCATCAAATCTCCCCCGGAGATCCTCATCAAAGGTTTCGTAAATGAAATACTGAAGCACTTTTTTTCCAAGATAAGCGCCACTGCCCTCATCCCCTAATATATAACCGATACCTGGTGTTTGTTTCGCTATTTTCTTACCGTCGTAATAACAACAAAATGATCCCGTGCCCAGGTTACAGGCAAGGCCTTTATTATGCTGGTTCAATGACCGTGCCGCAGCCATCAGGTCATGTGTAACATCCACCTTTGCTTTTGGAAATACTTTTTCAATTGCTTTCTTCACCAGCCGGGCATTAGCCGGACTGTGACAACCAGTTCCATAAAAATGAATTTCTGCTGGCTCAGTTTTTTTGAGCTTTGACTTTAGCTCTTTTTCAATAACGCCTGAGATTTGTGAAGATGAAAGAAAGTAGGGACTCAATCCCTGGGTAAAAAAAGTCTTTGTCGCTTTCCCATTGATTAAACACCATTCAGCCTTTGTAGCCCCGCTGTCAGCAATTAGTTTTATCGGCATCGTCGTTCGTAGCAATTACAAAATTGAAGTTAATTCATTTTGTTTACAGTGTATAAAAAAGACAGTGCTAAGGCTGAAGCGATAAGTACTTATCTTCGCAAAATGAATAATAAGAAGATACAGGTTTGGTTGCCCCTGCTTTTCAGTATAACCATGATCATTGGAATGTTCCTGGGTTATAAGATGAGAGATAATATGCCGGGCAAAAGTTTCTTTTTTGCAGAAAAACGCAGGCCGATACAGGAAATAATGGACCTGATAAAAAACAGGTATGTAGATGATGTGAAGATGGACTCACTTGCTGATACAGCTATCCAAGCCATGCTTAATAAATTAGATCCCCACTCAGTTTTTATTCCTGCTGAAGAATTGCAACAAGTGAATGAAGACCTTGCCGGCAAGTTTTTCGGGATAGGTATTGAGTTCAATATTTTTGATGATACACTTAATGTGATCAATGTACTTAAAGACGGACCCGGTTATAAAGCAGGGTTGCTTACCGGCGATAAATTCATAAAAGTTGGCGACAGCATTATTGCCGGCAGAAAAACAGATGCAGATGTCTTTAGAAAATTACTTCGTGGCGACCGTGGCACCAAGGTAACCATCACTTATTTACGCAATCATGAACAAAAGCAGGCAATCATTACCAGGGATGCTATTCCTTTAAGCAGTGTTGATGCCAGTTACATGATGGGCAATGGTATAGGATATATAAGGCTTAATAAATTTTCTTCACAAACCTACCGGGAGTTCATGGAATCGCTGGAAGCTTTAAAGAAAAACGGTTTACAAAAACTGATACTCGATCTACGTGGAAACGGTGGTGGCATTTTAGATGAAGCAGCAGAAATAGCTGATGAATTTTTGGAAGGTGATAAATTAATAACCTATACTGAAGGAAAGCATGTAGATAAAAAAGAATATCGTTGCCGACGCGTGGGTCAGTTTGAAACAGGGCCTTTGATAGTTTTGGCAGATGAAGGTACTGCCAGCGCCAGTGAGATATTAATTGGTGCCTTGCAGGACTGGGACAGGGCAACCATTGTTGGCCGACGGTCTTTTGGAAAAGGATTAGTGCAGGAACAATTTGAGCTTAGTGATAAAAGCGCCTTACGTTTAACCATAGCCAGGTATTATACTCCCATTGGAAGAAGTATCCAACGGCCATATGCAAACGGTGAAAAAGCTTATTATGATGAGATCAATAACCGGTACCACGATGGCGAAACACAAAATGCCGACTCGGTAAAAAATGATACCAGTAAAATTTACAGGACTAAAGCAGGTAAAATCGTTTATGGCAAAGGAGGCATTACGCCTGATTATTTCATAGCGTTAGATACAAGTGGTTTCAGTAAAAGTTCGGCAATGATCTTTACAAAGGGAACGATTGGAAACTTTGCATACAATTTTTATTTGCAAAACCTGACCCCATTAAAATCATACAAAACCCCTGCTGACTATATTAAAGGCTTTTCTTTTTCGGAAGATAACTGGAAACATTTTGTTTTAGCCGCTGCAAAAGATTCTATTGATATTTCGGTGGTTACTCCAAAAGAAAAAGCAGACCTTATCAACCGTATAAGATCTTCCATAGCCCGGCAACTATGGCGCAATGAGGGTTTTTATGAAGTGATGAACACTACCGATGAAGCCATAAAAAAATCCCTGGAGATACTGATCAAATAAAAAACCTCCTGAAAAGGAGGTTCAATGTCGTTTACAATGGTAGCAAGGTGCTTCATGCCAATTGCATACGGCTTCGGAAGTTGGTGGTCTTTCTACAGATAATGAATGTTTTCTTTGGTATTGGATAGCGCAAATATGCTCATAAATCATTTTATCGTTGGTAGTGAGAGGAACCAACAAATTGTAGAGAAATTTCGAATCTGGCCTTTCAGTCATATCTATTTCCCTCAGTTCATTTTCTTACCTTTACCGCAAATAACTATTTGTATATGTGGCTCAACAGTATTTTAGACACTATTGGCAATACGCCTTTAATCAAGCTCAATAAAATTACCAAACACCTCCCCTGCACTGTACTGGCTAAAGTAGAATACTTTAACCCAGGCAATTCCATTAAAGACCGTATGGCTTTAAAAATGCTGGAGGTTGCAGAACAGGAAGGCAAAATAAAGCCAGGTGGTACTATCATTGAGGGAACCAGTGGTAATACAGGTATGGGCCTGGCACTGGCAGCCTGTGTAAAAGGCTATAAATGCATTTTCACTACAACAGATAAGCAATCCAAAGAAAAGGCCGATATCCTTAAGGCAGTTGGTGCCGAAGTAATTGTATGCCCTACGAATGTTGAACCCGAAGATCCAAGAAGTTATTATTCGGTTTCAAAACGACTGGCAACTGAAGTTCCTAATAGCTGGTACGTGAATCAATACGACAATTTAGCCAACCGGCTGGCCCACTATGAACAAACCGGCCCTGAGATATGGGAACAAACAGAAGGTAAGGTTACCCATCTTGTTGTGGCCACAGGAACCGGGGGTACTATAATAGGTACAGGGAAGTATTTAAAAGAAAAGAATCCAAACATAAAAATTTGGGCTATTGACAGTTATGGCTCTTTGCTCAAAAAATATTTTGAGACTGGTGAGCTTGACCAGAAAGAAGTTTACCCCTACATAAGTGAGGGCTTTGGAGAAGATTTTGTTCCTGCCAACTATGATATGCAATACATAGATGCCTTCACCAAGGTTACAGATAAAGATGGAGCAGTTATGGCAAGGCGTATTGCCAAAGAAGAAGGCATGTTCTGTGGCTATAGTGCCGGAAGTTGCCTGCAGGGAATGCTGCAACTTGCTAAAGGGCTTGGCGGAAAAAGCCTGCTGACAAAAGATGATGTGGTGGTTTTAATATTTCATGACCATGGTAGCCGTTACGTGGGTAAAGTATATAATGACCAGTGGATGCTGGAAAGAGGTTTCCTGGATGTAAAAACTTTTAAAGACTTAATAAGTGGAAGAGGAGCGCAAAAATTAATTCATGTAAGTACGGCCAATACAGTAGCTGAAGCTATAGAACTGATGAAAAAATATGATATTGAAAACATACCAGTGATGGATAATGGTGCAAACATTGGCGCTATATCTGAAAGTGGTTTATTTAATAAAATTCTCAATTACCCCGATATAAAATTAGAATCTGTTGAATCGGTAATGGAAAAAGCCTATCCCGAAGTGGCATTTGAGACTCCGGTTGAGCGTTTAAGCACATTTATCACCAAAGAAAATGGTGCGGTTTTAAGCAGGGATGAGAGCGGATCATATCACATTGTAACCAAATACGACATTATCCAGAGCCTTACCAAATAGAGCGTTAGTTAATTTACTAAAAGCTGAAATACAATACAGTGCTGCATTTAACCGATGCAGCATTTTCGTATGCCTGGTTTTCTTTATTTTAAATACGTAGATTTACGATTCGGGTTTTCGTAACTATTCTATGTGTAATTCTGAATATCTACTATCACAACAGTAATTACAGTAGCTGTAAAAATGAGCAATATCGCTCTATAATAGAATGTTAAACTGTTGCATCTTTGTGTCAGAAGTTGATTGATAGGAATTAGATATCAATCGTTATCCAAGATCCTGATTAAAGCCAAAAAATTCAAAATCCAATGTTTGTGAAGAATCAACAGACAATCCAATATCAGTCAACTTCTTTTTTCCTTTGAAAACCAATATTCGCTTTAAGATCTTATCCGAAAGAAAAACCAACGAGATCTGAAAAGAAACAAACCAATATCCGCCTATGCTGTAAAAAGCGATGATGGCAACAAAGACCAACGAAAACCAATTCCTAGCCTATGCCGTAAAAAGCGATAATGGCACGAAAAACCGAAGAAGAACCAATATCCAGCCTATGCTTTAAAAAGCGATGATGGCAAATTTGAAAAACGCTGAAACACAGGATTAAATAATTAGGACCACGCTGCCAAATAAGGTAACCCCCTTAAGGAAGCATATCCAAAAAAATCCTGAAAAAAACCGATCGTGCTTGGTTGGTTTAAAAAATTAAACTTCCACAGTCATTTGATACGTCAAGCTGCTGTGGAAGTTTTTTTATTCCCTCAGTTTACCTTCCCTACTTTTAGGATATGATCCTTCAAAAAACATCAGACCTCCATTATACTCCAAAAAGAATCATTTCCCTGGTTCCTTCTCAAACCGAACTCCTGCATTGCCTGGGATTGGAAGAAGAAACTGTTGGTATCACCAAATTCTGCGTTCACCCGGGGTATTGGTTTAAGACCAAAACAAGTGTGGGCGGAACAAAAGCTGTCAGAAATAATATCATTCATGAGCTTAAGCCCGACCTTATTATTGCCAACAAAGAAGAAAACATAAAAGAACAGGTGGAATTACTGGCGTATGATTACCCCGTTTGGGTAACAGATGTAAATGATCTTGATGATGCATTAAACATGATTACAGAAATAGGTAAATTAACCGATAAAAAAAGCCAGGCCGGTTCATTAACTGAAAAGATCAGCAAAGGCTTTGAAGAAATAAGACAACTCAAAACACAAAATTCAAAACCTAAAACGGCCTACCTTATCTGACGAAAACCTTATATGACCATTGGAGGCGATACATTCATCAGCGACATGCTTACAAAATGTGGGTTTGAAAACGTATACGCCAGTAGAACGAGATACCCTGAAATAACAATTGAGGAATTGCTAATTGCCAATTGTCAATTGCTGCTTCTTTCCTCCAAACCCTACCCTTTCAAACAGAAGCATATGGATGAATTATCAAACCGGTTACCTGGTTGTAAAATAGTGTTGGTTGACAGAGAGATGTTCAGTTGGTACGGAAGCAGGCTACTCTGGGCTCCTGATTATTTTAAAACCCTTGCCAGCAGTGTGTTTTAAGTAAATTTTCACCCTATTTTTCTTTACACACATTTTATATTAAATTTGTCCAAAATCAAACTAACATGGCTAATAAAAAAATCGCTGACCTATTAGGTGACCAGGCCGACAGCCTGCTGAATCATGAGTGTAAAACCATTTCAAAGAAAGAAATATGCCTTCCCGATGCAAATCATGTGGATGACATATGGAGAGCAAGTAACAGGAACAATCAAACATTAAGGAGTTTACAAAGTATATTAAACCATGGACGCCTCGGTGGAACCGGTTATGTATCTATCCTGCCTGTTGACCAGGGCATTGAACATAGTGCGGGTGCATCATTTGCGCCCAATCCCGTTTACTTCGACCCGGAGAATATCGTAAAACTGGCTATTGAAGGCGGTTGCAATGCCGTAGCATCTACCTATGGCGTTTTAGGTATTGTAAGCCGTAAGTATGCACATAAAATACCCATGATGGTGAAAATAAACCATAATGAGTTTTTGGGCCTCCCCAATAAATTCGACCAGGTGATGTTTGGAAAAGTAAAAGATGCCTGGAATATGGGCGCTTGTGCGGTGGGCGCCACCATCTACTTTGGAAGTGCCGAAAGCACAAGGCAAATACAGGAAGTTGCTACCGCATTTGAAATGGCCCATGAACTGGGTATGACCACTGTACTTTGGTGCTACCTGCGTAATAATGGATTTAAAATAGATGGGGTAGATTATCATGCGGCAGCTGACCTCACTGGCCAGGCCAACCATTTGGGCGTTACCATACAGGCGGATATCATAAAACAAAAGTTACCGACAAACAACGGAGGTTATAATGCTACCAAACATGGTAAAACATCTCCCCTGGTATATTCTAAACTAACAACCGACCACCCGATAGACCTCTGCCGCTACCAGGTAGCCAATTGTTATATGGGCCGTGTAGGTTTAATCAACAGTGGTGGCGAAAGTAAAGGTGCAACTGATCTTGCTGAAGC
>CAYTQB010000001.1:13978-20089 GCA_964439615.1 uncultured Ferruginibacter sp.
TAGGTTTAATCAACAGTGGTGGCGAAAGTAAAGGTGCAACTGATCTTGCTGAAGCGGTAACAACAGCTGTAGTTAATAAGCGTGCCGGTGGTATGGGATTGATCAGCGGGCGCAAAGCCTTTCAAAAACCCATGAAGGATGGTGTTGAATTATTGAATACCATCCAGGATGTATATTTGGATAAGGGTATCACGATAGCTTAAAACAGTTTGTGGTTTGTAGTTAATAACATTGTTTAGAGCAACTACAAACTACAAATCACAAACCTCAAACTGTTATAAATGAAAAAAGAAGAGGACTTTGATGCCAGCCTGGCCGGGGAAGAAGGAACTGCTGATGAGATAAAGGCCAGTTGGTTTAAAAGAATGAAAAAGGGTATCCTCACTTCTACAAAGGATAAGAAAGATGCGCCTGAAGGCTTATGGTCTAAGTGCCCCTCCTGTAAATACACCTGCACCGTTTCTGAGTTAAGCGAAAACAAATTCGTTTGCCCCAAATGCGAATACCATCACCGCATTGGCAGCCAGGAGTATTTTGAAATTATTTTTGATGACGATAATTACACCGAACTTTTCGCCAATATCAAGTCTAAAGACTATTTAAAGTTTGTAGACCTGAAACCCTATGGCAAGCGATTGGAGGAAACCTATGCCAAGACAGGTATCCACGATTCCATGACTGTGGCGCATGGAAAAGTAAATAGCCATGATCTGGTGATTGCCTGCATGGATTTTGAATTCATTGGCGGCAGCCTGGGCAGCGTAATGGGAGAAAAGATAAGCCGTGCCTGTGATTATTGTATGCAACATAAAATCCCTTTTATGATTATCAATAAAAGCGGCGGTGCAAGGATGATGGAGAGCGCATTCTCTTTGATGCAACTGGCAAAAACATCTGGTAAATTATCACAACTAAGCGATGCAAAGATCCCGTACATCTCTTTATGTACCGATCCTACTTTTGGCGGCACCACGGCTTCTTTTGCTATGTTGGGTGATGTAATTTGTGCAGAGCCTGATGCGCTGATCGGTTTTGCCGGCCCAAGAGTTATTAAAGAAACAATCAAGAAGGATCTTCCGGAAGGATTTCAACGCAGTGATTTTTTAATGGAGCATGGATTTTTGGACTTTATTGTTCACCGGAAAGACCTCAAAAATAAACTGGGTACTTTGCTAATGATATTTAAAGGATAACCAGGCCTCGGGCTGGTAACATATTTTCACGGTAACCATTCATCCGCAGCTTACCCACCACTAAATTAATATGCTGCTGATAAAACTGCCCATACTCGTATTTTTTACTTTACTGGTGTCGGGAAAGTTATATGCACAATCCAACTGTACCACACTTGGACAAAATCCTTCCACCGCTTTTCCTGTTTGTGGCACATCGGTTTTTCAACAGGATAGTGTTCCCATATGTAGCTCAGGCAGTTTCTATGTGCCGGGCTGTTCCATCTATGGCGATACCATAACATACTATAAAGCTAAAAACCCCTTCTGGTATAAGTTTACCTGTTTCCAGGGTGGCACACTCAGTTTTGTCATAATCCCTAATTCGCCTGCCGAAGATTATGACTGGCAGTTGTTTGATGTAACCGGGCACAACCCCGATGATGTTTATACGGATACCTCACTCATTGTTTCTGGCAACTGGTCGGGCACATACGATTCAACGGGAGCATCACCCGCAGGAATAAATTATATACAGTGTGCCTCCATCCCTGATTCATTATTACCCACTTTCGCCGTTAGCCCGGTTCTCATCCAGGGCCATAACTATCTTTTGATAGTAAGCCATTTTTCTGATACAGAACAAGGATACTCTTTATCATTTGGCGGAGGAACTGCAGTCATCACCGATACCTTGCCTCCACACCTGGTGAATGCCAACAGGTCTACCTGCGATGCCATACAGATCCGTGTAAGGCTGAATAAAAAAATGAAATGCAGCAGCCTTGCAGCCGATGGTTCCGATTTTAGAATAAGTCCTGCAGTGGCAAATGTTATCAGCGCTTCCGGCTTTGGTTGTGCCACCGGTTTTGATATGGATTCACTCCAGCTGACCTTTAACCAGCCCCTGCCTTTTGGAACATATTCACTCATCATGCAAAAGGGTTTAGATGCAAATACATTGCTTGATATTTGCGATACCGGCATACCCGAGGGAGAAGCAATCCCGTTTACTGTGCTCTCCCCTCTTCCTGTGCCCATGGATAGCATCGCCACCAATAAATGCAGCACCGATTCCATCATCCTTGTTTTCCCCGATTCCATCAAGTGTAGTTCGGTAGCTGCCAACGGCAGTGACTTTTTTATTACCGGAACTTACCCTGTTACTATCAGCAACGCAGTGCCTGTTAATTGTATAAATGGATTTACGAACAAGATCATTGTTCATCTTTCATCAGTCATGCAACTACCGGGAAATTTCCAGATCGTTTTAAGAGTTGGTACTGATGGCAATACTATTCTCAGCAAATGTGATACGCCTTCAGTTGCCGGTTCATTGCTTCCTTTTATCATTTTGCCTAAACCCGTCGCCAATTTCGGAATACCTGCATCTGTTTGTTTACCCAATGCTGTTGTACCATTTGCCAATCTTTCCACCATCTCAGATGGTTCAGAAAATGCTTTCAGGTATTTCTGGAATTTTGATGACCCGTTGAGCGGAACAAATAATTCTTCCATACTAAGATCACCAACACATGTTTATACAGTTGTTGGCCCGTATAATGTAAACCTGCAGGTAACAAGTAATGGCGGCTGTGTAAAAGACACAATAATTTTACTCAATACTATCCATGCACAACCTAAAACAAATTTTGAGTTCAGTACGCCTGCCGTTTGCCTGGGCAAGGCTATTACTTTCTTAGACTCTACAAACAGTATGGATGGAGTTACTGTTCAATGGAATTGGAACCTGGGAGATGGTACCATCCGTAACACAAAAAATGTTACACACACTTATGGTGCCGAAAGGACTTATAATGTGAGATTGTATTCTGTAAACAGTCATGGTTGTTACAGCGATACCCTTACCAAAGCAATAACTGTTTATCCCTATCCCACCGTAAATGCAGGACCGGACAGGTTTGTACTGGAAGGTGGGTGGTTAGCGCTTAATGCAACCGCATCAGGCAATAATCTGCAGTATGTATGGACACCTTCGCAATACCTGGATGACCGGTACATCCTCCATCCGAAATGTACCCCGGCCAATGATATCACTTATACCCTTGCAGTAACTGCAAGCGGAAGCTGTACAGTGACCGACCAGGTATTTGTAAAAGTTTTAAAGGTGCCGAGGATACCCAATACATTCACGCCAAACCACGATGGGAAAAATGATCTTTGGGAAATTCAATACCTGGAAGACTATCCCAATAACCACTTGCAGGTTTTTACAAGGGCCGGGCAATTGGTATTTGAAAGCCGGGGTTTTTATAAGCCATGGAACGGAACCTATAAAGGCAAGTCGCTTCCTTTTGACACCTACTATTACATACTTGAACCGGGTAGCGGAAGAAAACCTTTTACGGGATATGTGACCATCATTAAATAAGCTTGTACTGATTTCTGTTGATAATCAGGATAAATCTGTACCAGGAGTTGCGTATATTTATGAGTTATCGGCAACATTATGACGACCCTTTCTAAACTTATTCTTGCGACTTAGTTACTTCACTTATTGGTTGCGGTACTTCAACAACTGACACAATAATCAAGGTAAAACCATTAATCTCAAAGGACACAACAAACGAGATAGAAAAGAACAACAATTTATTTGTCTTTGTTGGAGAAAAAATTGACGTTGCACCTATTCCTCACAAACCAGGGGACTTTGACAATGGAGTAAAAGCAAAATATAAAATCCTGCAACCTGTTTACGGAGACTACAACAAAGATGTAATAGAGTTTGAAGCATTCGAAAGGGGGAAGGCTTCATTATTTTACTTTTTTGCTTCTCCAAAAAAGTAACAAAAAAGGAGCCCCGAAATCAATATACAGCCCGATTTCGGGAGCAGCACTACTGAACTTTAGTAATTCTGTAGTTTCAACACGTGTAATTCTACTCCTATAATCAGAATTCTCTGCCATTTTTTATTCTTCCGAACAGTTATGGTCGAAGCCCAGACGGCAGCGATAAAGATGATAATCTACTTACTGCTTTTAAGCGCTGCTATTGCTGCCTTTTTTAAAATATCCAATTGCTTTTTTGAGATATCCTCATTCCAGGATATACTGTTATAGTTGATGAAGTAGAAATTGTTTTTGCTTGTTACCGCCCCGTATATCGTAAGCGCCGCCAGCACCGTTCCTGTAATGCCCGGGTGAAAATTATCGGCGCCATACAAAGCCAGGCTGCTGTCAAATGCCCATGCATTCTTCCAGGCAAGTCCTGCGGGACATAATAAAGACCCTGTTTCTTTGGCTGCATGGGTATAGGAGTAGATGACATTGTCGAGATCGAATGAACGACTTTTAGAAGGCCAGACCATGTATAAAGCCAGTTTTGTTTTCCTGGAAACACATAGCTCCCTGATCTTTTTTGTGTACTCAAGCAAAAGTACCTGCGATTCAGTTAAGGCCGAGGGGCCTTGCTGCGCAATCAGAAAATCATACTTCTCTTTATTCAGTTGCTTTTGCAGCTTGCCTTCATTCCAGTGGTCTTCCAGTGAATGATCGGGAAGTGATAATGAGGAATATTTTATGTCAATCCCATCCTGTTTGGCCAGTTCCTTCACTATTTCGGGCAGGTTATTTGTATAGGTAAGGCTGTTGCCCACAAAAAGAATATTGAGTGTTGCCTGTGGTAAATTTCCCGTTTGCGCTTTTGTATAAAAACCGGAACATACTAACAGGAATACAATTTTACAGAGTCTCATGGTAACGGCTTTATATTCCGCAATCTATTCTTTCTTCAAAAGCAAGCAGTTCATCTTCCTCCTTTTTTGTGATGCTGACACGGCTGCTGCTCTCCGCTACTACTTGGGCCATGATCTTCTGTTTTAATTTTTTATCGGGCAGGATAAAGTCTTTGCTCACATCGCCGGAAAGCCCCTGGTTCATGTTGAACATTTTGGGAGGCAGGTTGCAGGCAAAGTCAAATACAGCGAACTGGATGTTTTTTACTTCCTTATTGGCATCAGTTTTAAAATGAATTTTTTTGTTGCTGATATCATATACAATGCTCCACCTGGTAAAGTTGCCCTGCGCAGCTTTATCGAGTATGGAAAAAGCAAAATCGGTTACGGGCATATCAATATTTGTTTCATTGAATTTTTTGACCATGCCGCAGGCTTTCACAAAACGGTCGAGTGAATTGTTCTGCAGCGAAACATTTTTTCCCATCCATCGCTTTGCAACCTCAACAGAAGATGCATAGGTGTCATTCGTAAGCACAGGAAAAGGCAGCGATTCGTCTTTATGAAAGGTCATCTTTCCATTCAAGAATTCTATAGTGGCTACATTGCCGGCAGCATCCGCCACCAGGAAATGAATAGGCGTTCCGCTTTCTTTGATACGTAACAAGGCATCAGAAGCGATCACATCGGCCGTTGTTGCCGAATTATCTAGTTGGTATTGTATCCACTGCAATACACCTACGGCAGGCCTTGCATCGTTGGCCGGGTAAACCGTTTCTTCCAGCATCATCAGTTCCACAACAAGCCCCTTTTCATTCATGCCGCCGGTTGGAAATTCCTTACCATATTGGTTGAAAGTGATACTGCCATAGCTGGAAACCCAGCTAATGGTTGAGCCATTGCCGGTATTCATTGAAGTTTTGAATAACCCACGCTGGTTGGTATTTACAATACCTGCGCCTGTAACCCAGTCGTAGTTCCTGCCAAATACAATATGGCCGTTCTTATTTATACAAAAAGTGGTGCAGGCTGAAAGAGGCTGATACAAAAAAAACAGCAATACAAATGGCAATATTTTTTTCATACAATAATTTCTTCAAGCTACATATTCTTTACCAATGCCTTGTCTTAAAAAATGATGAACGGGGCTGTGCCTATTTATTCCGGATAAAAAAATGGCAACTACAGGTAATTTTGTAAATTGGCTACTGTTACTGCCCGTTCATTATTAACTGACCAAAATT
>CAYTQB010000001.1:20189-84289 GCA_964439615.1 uncultured Ferruginibacter sp.
TAATTTTGTAAATTGGCTACTGTTACTGCCCGTTCATTATTAACTGACCAAAATTTACATGTATGAAAGTTATACGCCTTCCATTCGCAACCCTTATCACTGCCATGCTTTTGTTTTCCTGCAATAACAGCGGGGATAAAGAAGCAGAAACAAAGGTTCCCCGATTAAAAGAAGAGAATATCAGTTATAAAATTGACAGCCTTACTATGGATGGCTATATTGTTTATGATGAGAATATAGAAGGCAAACGCCCGGCAATAATGGTAGTGCATGAGTGGTGGGGATTGAATGATTATGCAAAAAGCAGGGCTAGGCAGCTTGCCGGACTTGGCTACATTGCTATGGCGATAGACATGTATGGAAACGGAAGAAGGGCAGATAACCCAACCGATGCCGAAAAACTGGCGATGCCTTTTTATATGAACCCACCAATGGCTAAAGCTCATTTTGATGCGGCGCTGAATAAATTCAGGTCATATGCACAGGTTGATACAGCCAATATGGCCGGGATAGGTTATTGCTTTGGAGGTGGTGTATTACTTAACCTTACAAGAATGGGTGAGCCGCTGAAAGGTATTGCCAGTTTTCATGGCACCATGCCGTTCATTCCTGCAGGTAAAAACCTGTTGACAGTAAAAACACTTGTATGTAATGGCGAAAATGATACAGCTTTTGTTCCGGTGGCATCTATTGCAGCATTCAAAAAACAAATGGATTCTATAGGCGCTGTGTATACTTTTAAAAATTATGCCGGAGCTACACATGCTTTCAGCAACCCGGCCGCTACTGATCTTGGGAAAAAATTCAATCTGCCTATAGCCTACAATGCAGCAGCCGATACCGCTTCATGGAGTGACATGAAAGCATTTTTCAAAGAGTTGTTCAAATAGAAGGAATGAAGACATTCCATGTCCTTTTTATTTCCGTAGTGATTTGTTCCTGCCAAAGCCGGGTTGAAAAGAAAGCGCTTATCATTGCAGGAGATAGTGCTTCAAAAACCATCACAGCAACTTCGCTGATCGTTTTAGGCACCATACAGGATGCCGGTTCGCCACAGGCAGGATGTACAAAAGACTGTTGCAAAGACCTGTTCCTTCAGCACGACAAAGACAGAAGGGTGGTTTGCCTTGGATTGGTTGACCCGTTGAATAAGAAGAATTACATCATTGAAGCCACTCCCGATCTTCCGCAACAATTAAAGGCATTAAAAAGATATTCATCATTCAGCAATAAAGAAACACCTGACGGTATTTTTGTAACACATGCTCATATTGGTCATTACAGTGGCCTGATGTACCTGGGTAAGGAAGCTATGAATACAGATAGTATTGCTGTGTATGCAATGCCCCGGATGAAAAATTTCCTTTCTCAGAACGGGCCCTGGAGCCAACTGGTGAATACAAAAAATATTTTACTGCAGGAAATGACTGATCAAAAGGAGATACAATTAAGCCCCGGCTTAAAAATAATTCCCTTTGTAGTGCCTCACCGGGATGAATTTTCAGAAACAGTTGGTTACCGTATCACCGGTCCTAATAAAAAAGCACTATTCATTCCTGACATTGATAAATGGGAAAAATGGAGTATCTCTGTCAAAGATGCCATTGCCGGGGTGGATTATGCTTTTATTGACGGCACATTTTATGATGCTGCAGAGATAAATAACAGGGATATTTCAACCATCCCCCACCCGTTCATTATTGAAAGCATGGAATTGTTTAACGATCTTCCAGCCTCCGAAAAAAAGAAGATCTGGTTCATTCACTTCAATCATACCAACCCTCTAATCAATAAAGCAAGCAAACAGGCTAAGTTGGTTTTAAAGAACGGGTTTAATATTGCAGGAATAAATGATAGCTTCGGGTTGTAAATAATATTTATCCCGGCCTTTTAATTGCAGCAGCAACAATATTGGTAGTGTACTGTTTTACCGCATTGGCCTGTTCAAGATACTTACGGTTAAAGCCTGTTTGCTTATATGCCGTAAACAGTTCCCTGGAAAGAATTTCTTTCATCTGCTGGGTTGATATAGATTGTGATTTGTAAGCTGTGTCCATTGTGATCCTGGCACCTGGGGTACAAAATTGATTTTTTACAGTTTTACCTCCATTCATTGCACTATAAAAAAAACGGGGGTCTTGTTTTTCCACGGGTGTGTCATAGCCATTCACCAGCCAGAAGTCATCTGCTGCTTCCTTTACATATTGAACCAGGGCCGTAACTTTATTCGATTCTTTTTTCAACCTGTCCGCATGGATAACTACAATATTTCGGTTAAAAACACAGTTGGGGTTTTGTATGTAAGGAGCATAAGCATACGATTTGGGTTTGGGAAGCATGACAAGAATGTTATCGGTAATATTCACCGGCCTGGAGAAATCAGAACTTACAATAAACCTGTCGCCTGAATAAATAATATTATTATTGATCTCCTGCACACTGGGCCCTTTATATATCTGGTCGGACAGGTCAACCTGTATGCCGGCAAAAAGGATACAATTTGAAAGGGTTGAATTTATACTATACATACCTACCCCGTTCAAAGCATCTGAATAACCCCTGGTAAGATCTGAAATAAAACAGGAATCAATAACAACTTTATCTGTAGGTATATTGCTTACAATCTGGAAACCGTTATTCCCTCTTAATGAGCAGTTCCTGATAAGCACATTTTTTAGTTTACCCGGGCCGAATTCATTTTCCACATCAATACCTGCACCCGGTGCATGCCAGCCATAAGCACCTGTATTACCGGTAGAGTCAAAAGAAGAATTAAGAACCCTGATATTGCTTCCCTTAACAATGCTTAACCCTTGTCTGGCATTGTGGTGTGAATTACAATTGATAATTGTGATATCCTCTCCGTTCGATCTTATTAAAAGCCCGTCTGCAGCAAAATGATGAGCAGTTATATTTTGCAATACAATCTTGCTGCTTACATCTTTGGGTTCATCATCAGAAATAAATACACCATACGATTCACCCTCAACTACCCCCTCCTGTTTTCGCATTTTATCCACCTCACCATAAAGTGTTATGTCTTTTAACAAAACATTTTTACAATTCACTAATTTGAACGGGCATACGGTATTATTATATGCATATTGATAAGGCAGACCCGGAATCTGAAAATCCCGGTTTCTGTAAACCTTTCCGTTAACCCTTATCACACTGTTATTTCCGGTAATGATAAGGTTTTTACAATTTTTAAAAATAATATCATCAATATTATTTTTCTTTTGCCCGCCGGTAATTTTATAGGCAGCTATATAATATTTCCCCTTCGGTATATTTAATTGTCCGCCGCCTGCCCTGGATATGGTTTCTGCAGCTTTTACAAAAGCAGGATAATTATCTGTCTTATCATCAGGTTTTGCCTTAAAGTCTTTTACGAGGTCGTATATCTTTACTTTTTGAGAAAACGCAGGTTGCTGTATGCAACATGCCATAAGTATAAGTGCAAGGAAAGTTAATGTAAACCATTGCCGGTTTCTGAACATAGTAGAGTATTTACCTGGGGGATGCAATTAGTCTGCCAGGTATTTTTTCAAGATCATAATTTGTCCTAAATGATAAGCATCATGCTGCAGGCAACCCATGATGAGATCATAATAGCTTTGTTCTTTTTTAGGAGAAGGCTTATACAGGTTTTCTTCGTTGAAGTGATGTATGGCATTACGCAGTAAATGATATGCTGCTTCAAAATCATGTAGCGCCTGCCTCCAGTTTTCTTCATTTGGTTCATTGGGTAAAAGAAAATCCGGGAAAGGCGGGGGATTGACAGAGCCGGTCAACCGGTTTACAACAGTTGTACGCCAGTAAGTAATATGGGCAACCAGTTGCCAGATGCTGTTTGTTTTTCCTGATATGCTCTGCATGGCCTTTTTGCAATCTATCCCATGCAGTGTTTCTTTAAAATTATTCCCGATCCAGCAATCTCCGTGTTCCAGGTCGGCAAATAGTTTTAATATGCGGTTAATTTCATTAGCCATATTTTTGCTGTAGAAGTTTACAGTTATCGGTTAATTGTTGATAGTAGTGCAACTTAACAAATTTTCAATTGCGAAAGAAATTAACCGGTCATTTCCCGGACATGAACCATTAACCGATAACCATTAACTGTCAATACTAAACCGATAACGATTGACCATGAACATTGCATTCAACAAGAACGAAGACAGTATGAAACTGGCCTGGAGCCAGGTAAAACAGCGCCTTGAAAAAATTTACGAGGGTGGTGGAAAAAAATCAGCTGCCAAACAAAAAGAACGTAATAAACTAACCGCCCGGGAGCGCATAACTTATTTATGCGATGAAGCTGCTCCCTTTGTGGAAATAGGCGCTTTTGCAGGTTATGATATGTATGAGGAAGAAGGTGGTTGCCCCGCAGGTGGCACAGTGAGCGGCATAGGTTATGTAAGTGGCAGGCAGTGTGTAATCGTGGCAAATGATCAAACAGTAAAAGCCGGGGCATGGTTTCCAATTACCGGCAAGAAGAATTTGCGTATGCAGGAGATCGCTATGGAAAATAACC
Organism: uncultured Ferruginibacter sp.; assembly: GCA_964439615.1. Taxonomy (GTDB): domain Bacteria; phylum Bacteroidota; class Bacteroidia; order Chitinophagales; family Chitinophagaceae; genus Ferruginibacter. Next base: position 24,724 of record CAYTQB010000001.1, read on the forward strand.
TACCCATCATCTATCTGGTTGACAGCGCCGGTGTTTTCTTACCCATGCAGGATGAGATATTCCCCGATAAGGAACATTTTGGCCGCATATTCCGAAATAATGCAAAGATGAGCGCCATGGGCATAACACAGATCGCAGCAGTAATGGGTGCCTGTGTGGCCGGTGGCGCTTACCTGCCCATCATGAGCGATGAGACATTGATGGTGGAAGGAAATGGCTCTATTTACCTGGCAGGTCCTTACCTCGTTAAAGCAGCTATTGGTGAAGATATTGACAGTGAAACGCTGGGAGGAGCAGAAACACATAATGCCATCAGTGGTATTGCCGATTATAAATATAAGACCGAAGAAGAATGCCTTGACCAGGTAAAAAAGATCATGAGTAAGTTGGGACATACCGGAAAAGCCGGCTTTGACCGTATTGCTGCAAAAGCTCCCTCAAAAAATAATGGAGAAATATATGGCATCATAAGCGAAAAAAACAGTAAACCCTATGATGTTACCAATATCATCAATTGTATCGTGGACGCAGGAAGTTTTGACCCCTTTAAAGAAGATTACGGTAAGACGATTGCTTGCGGCTATGCCCGGGTGGATGGATGGGCTGTAGGCATTGTTGCCAACCAGCGGTTAATTGTAAAAAGCAAAAAAGGCGAAATGCAATTAGGTGGGGTGATCTATAATGACAGCGCCGATAAAGCCGCCCGTTTTATCATGAACTGTAATCAAAAGAGAATTCCATTGGTGTTTTTGCAGGATGTAACCGGCTTTATGGTAGGCAGCCGCAGTGAACACAGTGGCATAATAAAAGACGGCGCTAAATTGGTGAACGCTGTTGCAAATTCGGTGGTGCCAAAAATTACCATCATCATTGGTAATTCCTATGGCGCCGGTAATTATGCCATGTGTGGTAAGGCATATGATCCCCGTTTTATTTATGCATGGCCCACAGCGAAAATTGCCGTAATGGGTGGTGAACAGGCTGCCAAGACCATGCTTCAAATTCAGGTGGCCACATTAAAATCAAAGGGAAAAGAAATTACACCTGAAGAAGAACAGGAGCTTTTGCAGCAACTGATACGGCGTTACGATTCTCAAACTACACCCTATTATGCCGGCGCAAGACTTTGGATAGATGCTATTATTGATCCGGGAGAAACAAGAAAATTAATTTCGGAAGGCATTGCTGCAGCAAATCACAATCCACATATACCGGAATTTAAAACGGGGGTATTGCAGGTATAAAATGTGGGCTAAAGCCCTTTCATAATTTTGTTCTTTTATCCATCCTCAGCCTAAAGGCTGAGGCAATTCAATAAATTGCTCCGGGCTTTAGCCCGGAGATACAAATCAAAAGAATTGAAATGGGGCTTTAGTCCCAACAACATAAATAATTCAATGGCTGAAATAAAAATTTACACCGATGGCTCTTCCCGTGGCAATCCTGGCCCGGGTGGCTTTGGCGTTATCCTGATGTGGAATCATCACCGAAAGGAAATTTCAAAAGGATTTCGTCTTACTACAAATAACCGGATGGAATTATTGGCAGTTATTACCGGACTGGAAGCCATTACCAAAAAAGAATTGCCGGTCATTATTTATTCCGACAGCCAATATGTAGTAAAAGCCATTGAAGAAGGCTGGTTGAAAAAATGGATAGCCACTGATTTTAAAGGCGGCAAAAAAAACAAAGACCTCTGGACAGAATATTACCATCTCTCCCGCAACATGAAAATAAAAATGAAATGGGTGAAAGGCCATGCCGATAATCCATTTAATAACCGTTGCGATGAACTGGCTACTGCCGCCGCAGATGGAAAGGACCTTGCAATTGATGAAGGTTATGAAGAAATGCAGGCATAAAAAAATCCGCCTGTAGCGGATTCTCCATTAAATATTTTATCAGCATTAAGCAATTACTTTACTACGGGTGGATTTAAAAACCAATACATAGCTTCCAAACAGTATCACACTGAAAACAAGGTCCTGTATATATTTAATGAAAGGTATCCCGGCAGTCATGCAGCTGATATACCCGGCGAAACTGTTTGCGTAAGAATTGAACGTATCAAACAGGAAAGTATTTGTATTACTGAGGAAATAGAATAAAAGAGAAGATGCCAGTGAAAACCCGGCTACGTTGATGATGCTGATCTTTTTCATCTTAAAGCCAAGCAAGGTAATAAACAACAAAGAAGCATAATTCCCTATCTGCTCCAATCCGTAGAACCCGGGAGTACTGGTAAAGATTTCCAGGATAATATCAGAAGCAAACATGGCCAGCAGGGGCATTGCAAAAGAAAGTTTCTTATCTGTTATCACAACCCCGCTAAACAATGCGATAGCTATGATCGGGCTGAATGTGTGTGGATAGGTTGCCACTTTCAGGAGAGCAGCAAAAAGTATCAGTACAACAGCAACTAACAGGTTTTTCTTATTTTGTTTCATAACCTTTGGGAGATTTCTGCAAAAATAAGAAATAATATTTTTCTGCCGGTATTTTATAAAAGCAATTATCCTCAGGCTGTTAATTATAGCCGCTATAACTTTGAAACATGGCTTCACACAACCAGACCGGCCTTACCGGCGAAGCAATGGCTGTAAAGCACCTTATGGAGAAGGGCTTTACCGTTTTGCAGCAAAACTGGCGTCATTCACACTGGGAGGTGGACATTATTGCATCAAAAGACGGTATCCTGCATTTTGTAGAAGTGAAGACCCGGAAAACAAAAAAGTTTGGCCACCCGGAAGAGGCCGTTTCAAAAAAGAAGATCCAGAATCTCATTAATGCATCCGGGGAATATTTATATCAAAACCCGGAATGGAAAAGAATACAGTTCGATATCCTTTCCATTACAATTCTGAAAAACGAGCCTATAGAATATTTTTTAATTGAGGATGTATACCTATGATACCTTACTTAATGCCTCCTGCATTTTTTCAACCAGTTTATAAGTAGCCGGACAGTATTCAATATTCTGTTTGTGCACATGCATATAGTCAACCATCTTTCTTTTTGGCAGGTGAGGGAAACCAGCACAATCAGCCGGCCTTATTTCGTAGATAGAACATTTATTGTCTTTAAGATCCAGGAACTGGCAGGGCTCATTCTTATTGAGCATATCGCCAATGCGGTCTTTACGCAGCCATTTTTTTGTAAATTCAGCCGGTGTTACTTCAAAATGTTTTGATATCCGTTTAATATCTGCCTGAGTATAAGTAGGGCTCATCGTCTTACAGCAGTTGGCGCAGGTAAGGCAATCAACTTCCTTCCATACAGCAGGTGCAAGGGCAGTTGTAAGTTTATCTAATTCCCTGGGTATGTCTTTTTCAATCTTACGAAGAAAACTTCTTAATTTTTTTTTGTTTAAGCGTGCCTTTTGTCTGAACGAACGAAGATTAACTGCCTGCATGTTGTTTATTGATAACTATTAACGAAATTTAGTCTGCGAAAATAGTGTATAATTGGTTGCGATCAGCAATCTTAATGCATAAACAGCATATAATATCATGTGGGAATCGTATAAAAAAGGGTTTAAGGCCTGGCTTCAGCTTGAAAAATCACTGGCAGCAAATTCTGTTGAAGCCTATTTACGTGATATTGATAAGCTGACCGATTACTTGCAGGCCACAAAAAAAATGGCCAAACCGGATGAACTAAAATTGAAAGACCTTGAAAATTTTGTACAATGGATCAATGAGCTGGGTATGACTGTTGCCTCACAGTCGAGGATCATTTCGGGATTAAAGAGTTTTTATAAGTATTGCCTGATGGAGCAGTTGGTTACTGCCAACCCAACTACCCTGCTGGAAGCGCCCAAACAAAAAAGAACATTACCCGATACATTGAGTTTTGAAGAGATTGAAAGCATCATTGCTGAGATAGACCTCAGCAAGCCTGAAGGTGGCCGTAATAAGGCTATACTGGAAACGCTTTATAGTTGCGGACTAAGGGTTAGCGAGCTGGTGAACCTGCAAATCAGCAATCTCTTCCTCAATGTAGGTTTTGTACGGGTGATCGGTAAAGGAAATAAGGAGAGACTGGTACCAATCGGCAGCGAAGCAATCAAATACGTCAATATTTATAAAAATGAGATAAGGGTACACATTAAAATAAAGCCCGGGCAGGAAGATTACTTATTCCTAAACCGCAGGGGAAGCAAACTCACCCGGGTGATGATATTCTTAATGATGAAGGAACTGGTTGCAAAAGCCGGTATTACAAAAAGCATTTCGCCACATACATTCCGCCATTCCTTTGCTACGCATTTAGTAGAGGGTGGCGCCGACCTGAGGGCCGTACAGGAAATGCTGGGACATGAAAGCATTACCACTACCGAGATCTATACGCACCTGGACAGGGAATACCTGAGGGATACCTTACAGCAATTTCATCCTGCATTCAAATAAAAAACCGGCCAGATGCTCCTGCTTATTTTTAAAATTATAAGGCAGCAATCTTGACCGGCATAAAACAACACTACTGAACGATGAAACTGGCTTTGTTAATTAATTTGTTATTGATACTAAATACACGGATATAATAAACACCACTACCCCACCTGTTATCTGTTTGCAGCTGTTCTATATGCTCTTTTGAGAGGATATTGGTTTGTTTTTGTAAAACAATTCTTCCGGCTGCATTAGTTACCTGGATAATAATATAAGTACCTGCCTGTTTTAATTTTAAAGAAACAGAAAGTGCTGTACCTTTTTGAACAGGATTGGGATAGATCTTTAACGAGTCGGTTAGCCGTGTAAGCACCCTTGCCTTTATATCTGCATATTTAGTAACCTTAGTCCGTACATTAACTCCTCCCGCCCTGACAACTAATCCTTTATTCAGATATCCCGAACTAACAACAACCGTATCCAGTATTTTTGTTTTTGCCTTTCTTGTAGTTATCACAATTGTCCCATTTGCAGCATTGGAACCATATATAGCCGTAGCATCCGAACCTAGTAGAACGGTTATATTGTCAATATCATCAGGATTAATTTCATTTCCTTTAGGGACAATAGTACCATCTACAACATAGATCGGGCCTTTTGCAACAGATACTGTACATATTCCTCCCAATCTTATTGGTCTTTCATCTGGCTTAATAGTTTCAATCTTCTTTAACAGCACTTCCCATATCTTCTTCTTATTATTAATGTCTTTTGACATGAAGGAAAATTCATTTGCCTCATACCCTTCTGCTTCAACTTTAATATAATACTCTTCTTTACTTATTATATCAGCCAAAACATACATACCGTTCTTGTCAGTAAAAGCTGTATCAAATTGGTTGACGCTTTTTTGTGCAACAATTATTTTAGTATTTTCTAGCAGCAAGCCAGTAATATCATCTTTTACCTGAAAGTTAATTGCATGCTTTGTATTGATTGGATCGATTGCTTTAATTCTTGAACTCCTTTTTATGCAATATGTACGACTTATGGCCATTTCTTTAAGATCAGAATCAGTTCCTCTCTCCAATACAATGTTTATTACTTTTTGTGTCCCAACAGGAGCTTGAACCCCCTTATATCCTGCTCCGGAAATAAGAAGTACATCATTCAGGTTTGCTTTAATTGAATAAGTGCCATTTGCATCTGCAGAAAGGCCAGTCGGTAAACCCTTAATCTTAATAGTTGCAAAAGAAACAGGGTTACCGTCTATATCAGTTACTTTGCCACTAATTAACCAGCTACTAATTTTTACAGGCTCTCCAACCTTACAAGCCAGTGCATCATATACATTAGATACACTTGCCCTACTAAGTTCAGATGCGGTAACTACCCTTACATTCCCTTGTGCTTTTACTATATTGGCTTTTGAAAAGAACATAAAGAACATCACAATATAATTCCAGTACCAAAACAATTTTTTCTTTGGTTCTTTTGGCCAGGTAATGGTTCTGTCAAGTTGAGAGGGTAATGCTCTGCCGCAAACTTTTTCGTGGGTGATGCTGGTAAAGTAATTTAATACCTCTGTATCTGTCATCATGCTGAAATCGATGACTTCCTTTGTGCAGGCATTGCAGAAACGGCCTTGTTGAGTTGGCGTCATTGCGTACCAGTTCTCGTGGCAGGGTTCAGGAATGGAGATTTGCAACTTCTGCATAACAGTTAATTTGCTATACAGATGCTGTAACAAAAACAATTACACAAATAATGGGAATATTTCTGAGCGAAGGATGATTAACCGGAAAAATTATTTGCTCTCCAGGGCCACATCGGGCTGATGAAAACTGATATTGTCGTTATATACCCTGTTCGTGACTTTTTTTTGGTAATTCTTGAACAGGCTTTGCCAGCGCAGCTTGAGTACGCCCAATACACCTTCTTTAATGATACTCTTGTTCATCTTGCTGGTGCCCAATTCACGGTCAATAAAAGTAATGGGCACTTCCTGAATCTTGAAGCCCAGTTTCCAGGAAGCAAATTTCATTTCAATCTGGAAAGCATAGCCCACAAAGCTTATTTCATCAAGGTTAATAGATTCCAGTACTTCCTTGCGGTAACAAACAAACCCCGCTGTAGGGTCTTTTACCGGCATCCAGGTTATCATACGGGTATATAAAGATGCGCCTTTGGAAAGTAGTATACGGTCGGCGGGCCAGTTTGCCACTGCACCACCTTTTACATACCTGGAACCTACTGCAACACCGGCACCGTTATTACAAGCCTTATATAATGCATCAAGATCTTTTGGATTGTGCGAAAAGTCTGCATCCATTTCAAATATAAAACGATAACCTTTTTCAATGGCCCATTTAAAACCATAGATGTATGCGGTGCCCAGGCCAAGTTTACCAATACGTTGTTCCAGGAACAATTGCCCCTGGTATTTTGGAATTAAAGACTTAATAATTTCTGCTGTACCATCAGGAGAGTTGTCATCAATAATGAGCACATGGTAATTAAGTTGTTGCCCGATTACTGCATCAATTATTTTTTCGATGTTCTCTCTTTCGTTAAATGTTGGTATGATGACTAATTTTTCCAATATGCCTGAATAGTTTCTGCTTTTCAAATTTACAATAATTACGCTAATACCGTATCAACATATTTTCTACAGGTGCTATTTAGTTATTCTTTAACAGGGTACGGTTAAATATTTCTGTTAGTTTTTGCTTTGTATGCAGCGGAAAATCTCCCCTCATCATCCAGTCGTAATATTGGGGTTCGGCTTTCAGTACATCCCTCACCGGGCGGCCCTTATGCTTGCCAAAATTGAAAATCTCATTTCCCTTATCATCAAAACCAAATCGGCGGGCATAATCTACTATCTTATCTTCACCTATTGCACCCAGTATTGAATCAACCGAATTGCCCAGATTCTTATATCGCTTTAACTGTGCCATCAGCACTTCAATGGTGGCATCCACATCAGCCTCTGCACTATGTGCCTCTGTCAGTTCCTTTTCGCAAAAGAATTTATAGGCTGCTGTTAATGTACGGGGTTCCATCGTATAAAAGATATGCTGCACATCTATCATTTTCCTTGAACTCAAATCAACATCCATGCCAGCACGCAAAAATTCTTCCATTAATATTGGTATATCAAAACGGTTGCTGTTATATCCCCCCAGATCACAATTTTCTATGAACATCTTTATCTCATTGCCCACCTGTTTAAAAGTGGGGGCATCTTTGACCATTTTATCAGTTATTCCATGAATTTCAGTAGAGGCAGGGGTAATAGGCATTTCCGGGTTGATCAGTTTTCGCTTTACTTGCCGGGTTCCATCAGGTAAAATCTTAATAATAGCAATTTCAATTATCCGGTCTGCAGAAAGGCTAACTCCGGTGGTTTCGAGGTCGATGAAGGCAATAGGACGCTTAAGCTGTAACATCTTGGATTTTATTGTTTATAGGTTAAAAGATTTAAACAAAATCCGGCATTTTGCCGGTTTTTACAACAGAAAATTACTGACGAAGGTAATATTAATTACATTTCATCGTTTACCGTTGGTAAATTAAATTTATATAGCTTACTTTTGCAATAATAAGTTTTTACCCCTTAAAAGAATAATGATGAAAAGAATATTTTTTGTTTTAATACTCCTGGTAACCGTTACTGCCATTGTAAGCAGTTGTGCACCAAGCCGTAAGTCAGGTTGTCCGATGAATGAAGGTATTATCCATTAATCCCGTTTAGCAGCTTCCATATGAACTGGATCGAACTGAATAGTCTGCATCAGTTGGCCGAAATAAAAGAATTCTCCAAATCAAGGGCGCAGGTAATTTTCAAGCACAGCACTCGCTGTTCCCTCAGCACCATTGCAAAAAGCCGCCTCGAAAGAATTGAACAACCGGAAGCAATTGATTTTTATTTCCTGGACCTTCTAAAATTCCGTTCTCTCTCCAATAAGATCGCTGAAGATTTTGAAATACCCCACGAATCTCCCCAGGTTTTGCTCATAAAGAATATGGAATGTGTGTATGAAGAAAGTCATAATGGAATTAATATGGCAGAAATTGCAGCGCAGGTGAACAGCAATTAACTGAACCTCTCTTTTTCTAAAAATTATCCTCTTTCAAATAACCATTTAAATGGTTTATATGGTTTTTCAGGCTGAAGGTTGAATTTTTTAATACTGTTCTCCCTGATATAAGCCACTGCCTCTTCAACAGAATCGGTAACTAAAAATAAGTTGGTATCTGGTGCAGAGATGGTCCCAACTGATTTCATTTTTTCAATATGCTCAATAAGATCTTTGTGAAAATCCTTATTTAAAATAACGATCGGGAACTGGTTTATCATGTTGGTCTGTATCAGGGTAAGTGCTTCAAAATATTCATCCAGTGTACCAAAGCCACCGGGTAACACCACAAAGGCATAAGAGTATTTTATCAAAAGTGTTTTTCGTACAAAAAAGTATTTGATGTTAACCCATTTGTCAAGGTAAGGATTGGGTTTTTGCTCCATGGGCAGCACAATATTACAACCCACACTTTTTCCGCCCACTTCTTTAGCGCCTTTATTTGCAGCTTCCATAATTCCGGGGCCACCACCTGTCATGATAGTAAATCCTAATTGTGCAATCTTTCCCGATATGTCTTTAGCCTGTTCATAATATGGATGGCCTTCTTTAAATCTCGCCGACCCAAAAACTGTAACACATGGGCCTACAAAATGTAATGCCCGCAACCCCTTGATAAATTCAAACAATACATGTACAGTGAACTTAAATTCTTTCCACCGGTTTTGCGGCCCCCCTAAAAATTGTATCTCGGCTTTTGACATGGCTGTTGGTTCTTTTATATTTTACTTACTTTTTTCAGGTACCCGTTTTAAAGTCTCCAATAAAAATGGCCAGTATTTTTGAACAGAACTGATCTGTACCTTTTCATCAGGCGAATGTGCTCCACGGATATTGGGGCCGAAAGATATCATTTGCATCTCGGGGTAATTGGTTCCCAGTATGCCGCACTCCAGGCCGGCATGAACGGCATTGACATGTGCATCTTCATGATACAATTCCTTATACAGTTCACTCATTAGTTTAACGATCGGTGACTCTGGTTTTGGTTCCCAGCCCGGATAATTACCACCAAATATCGTTTTTGCTCCGGCCAGTTCAAAAGTTCCGGTAATAGTTTGTCCCAGGTCTGTTTTTTCACTGTCAACCGAACTGCGGGTTAAACACAGAATCGTAAATCCTCCGTCTTTGACAAGAACACGGGCAATATTGTTTGAAGTTTGAACAAGCCCGTTAATTGCCGGGCTCATCCTGTAAATGCCATTGGGGCAGGCAGAGACAGTACGCAATAATTTGTATTGAAAAACTCCATCCAGAAATGTACCCGGTGTATCTATATTTTCAATGGCAATAGCCAGGTTGGGATCGGTGCTTTGGTATTCGTTTTTTAAAATCAGTTCTTCTTTTCGCAAATACGAAGTAAATGCATCTGAATTTTCTGCAGGTACAGCAACGTTAGAAAAAGATTCCCGTGGGATGGCGTTTCTTAATCCACCTCCGTCAATACAATGGATACGCAAACCGAATTTTTCGGCATTCAATAAAATACGGTTCATTAATTTATTTGCATTCCCACGTCCTTTATAAATATCCATGCCCGAATGGCCGCCGGTTAAACCTTTAATAGTAACCCTGTAGGCATTTACACCGGTTGCTGTTTTATCTGTTTGATAATTACCACTGGCCGTTACATCCATACCGCCTGCACAACCTATCGTCAATTCATTATCATCTTCAGTATCTAAATTCAATAATATATCTGCATTCAACAAACCGCCTTGTAAACCCAATGCTCCGGTCATGCCTGTTTCTTCATCAATAGTAAACAAGGCTTCAATAGCAGGATGAACAATCGTTTCAGAAGCCAGGATAGACATAATTGAAGCCACACCGATCCCATTATCGGCGCCAAGTGTGGTACCCTTAGCTTTTACCCAATCGTCATCAACAAACATATTGATCCCCTGTGTGGCAAAATCAAAAGCCGTGCTCCCGTTTTTTTGATGCACCATGTCCAGGTGGCTTTGAAGGCATACCGTTGCTTTATTCTCCATGCCGGCTGATGCAGGTTTCTTGATGATCACATTGCCGACGGCATCTTTAAAAGTTTCGAGCTTTAGTTTTTTTCCAAAGTCAAGAATAAACTGTATTACCTGTTCTTCTTTTTTGGAAGCCCGTGGTATTGCGTTCAGCGATGCAAAATTTTTCCATAATTCAGTTGGTGATAATTCAGTGACGGCTTTGCTCATATTATTTGAAGATTATTTTTTACAAAATTACGCAACCGGTTCAAAATTAAGTGAACATTAGCGGCAGCCTGATTAAAAGTTTAACCTTTCCTTCTTTTAAAGTACTTCACTCCCTCGAACCAGATCACTGACAGGAAACCGATGGCTATGCTTACGGCAGATGTGACCGGACCCGGCCTCTCGAATCCGAATATTTTTGTTACAGGTGGAAAGAATAACATAAGCAGCACCAGCGCAATGGTAAGCGATATGATCAGCATCACCAGGTTATTCTTATACCTGCTGGTCTCAATAATAGAATAATAAAAAGAACGGTTCACGAGGGTGAGAAAAATATTGGCCGATATCAGCGTAAGAAAAACAATTGTTCTTGTTGTGTCTTCACTACTGCTCTGCTTTACCGCATACTGGTATGCGATCAATATGCCTGCAGTGATCATCAGTCCTTGCACAATGCTTGTGGTCAGTTCCCTGATATTGAAAAAAGTATTGCTGAAAAGTCTTGGCCTTTGTTGCATTAAATTCTTTTCAATGGGTTCATTCTCGTAAATGATAGAACAGGTAGGTCCCATGATGAGTTCGAGGAAGATGACATGTACCGGCGTAAATATGTTTGGATATACCCAACCCAATGCCAGCGGAATAAAAACAGTGAGTATAATGGGTATGTGAATGGAGATGATATACTGGATAGCTTTTTTCAGGTTGCTGTATATCTTTCTTCCCATAGCCACTGCATCAACCATCTTTCCAAGGTCATCGTCGGTTAAAATAATGGATGAGGCCTGCTTTGCTATTTCGGTTCCTTTTTTACCCATTGCAATACCGATATGTGCCGATTTCAGTGCAGGCCCGTCATTCACACCATCGCCGGTCATGGCAACGATCTCTCCATTGGCCTTCAGGGCTTCTATCACACGTAGTTTAGCATCGGGGAACATCCGGGTAAATATATCCGCCTGCATTACTTTTTCGGCAAGTTCATTGTCGGTCATGCTCATCAGTTTTTTTCCATCAAAGCTTTTTTCTGCATTTTTAAAACCGATCTGCCTGGCAATGGTGGTTGTGGTAGCCACATTATCGCCGGTGATAATCTTTATCTTAATGCCGGCATCGTTGAACGCATTGAATACAGCTCCGATATTTTTCTTCGGTGGATCATAAAATGCAACCAGTCCTTTAAAGTGAAAACTGAATTGCTGTTGTTCTTCAGGAAAACGACTTCCTTCATGCATTGTTTGTGCTACGGCAAGCACCCGATAACCTTTTACTGCAAGTTCATCTACTGCCTTCAGCACAATATCTTTTTCTGACTGCATCATACCCGATACATGAATGATCGCTTCCGGTGCCCCCTTGGCAGCGATGATACGGTTGCCATTTTCGTTCTCAAAAATATGTGTCATCATAGGTGGCCTTCCACTCAAAGGATACTCGTGGATCATTTTATACCGATGCCGTTCATCATCCGGGTATAATTCCCCATATATACTGTGCAGCTCCACTTCCATCGGGTCAAAGGGAATAGGTTCGCTTGCCCACATAGCCAGGCGTATCAATTTCTTTTCTTCATCTTCGGAAATATCTCCTGGATCCAATATTCTTTGCAAGCCGGGGACAAATATTTTAGCCAGCTCCATTTTGTTTTCGGTAATGGTACCGGTCTTATCAACACATATCACTGTGGCGCTTCCGAGTGTTTCCACTGTTTTGGTCTGCTTCACTATTACTCCCATCCTCATTAACCTCCAGGCACCCAGCGCCATAAAAGTGGTAAAAGCCACCGGAATCTCTTCGGGTAAAATACTCATGGCAAGGGTTAGCGCTTTCAACAAGCTGTCGAGCACATTCAACGACCTTGCATAGTTAATGGCCCACACGATCAAAAAAACAACTACACCGGCCACGGCCATCTTCTTCACAAAATTGCCGATCTGTGCCTGCAGCGGAGTTTTTTCTTCCTTGATTGATTCAAGGCTTTTTCCTATCTGCCCCAATTTGGTATTATTTCCGATCGCTGTAACACGGCATATGGCGAGCCCTCCTGCAACAGATGTTCCCTGGTAAACCTTGTTGTTGTTATCTTCATCAACTGATTTGATCACACTTAATGATTCACCGGTCAAAATGGATTCATTCACCGAAAAATCGTTCGACTGAACAATGATGCCGTCGGCCGGAACGGAAGTACCTTCCTCCACCATCATCAGGTCGCCGGTCACAAGTTCTTCACTGCTTACTTCTATTACCTGCCCGTTACGGATGAGCCTACTGCGGGGTTGGGTAAGCCGTTTTAAAGCCGCAAGTGCATTACGGCTTCGAGAGTCCTGATAAAGCGAAATAGCCGATACCAGTATTATAGCAGATACCATAAAAATACCATCGCTGGTATTGCCGGTGATAAAATAGATCACCGATGCTACCAGCAGCAGGATGAACATGGGTTCCTTCACGATCTCTTTTAGTGAGAAAAAAAATCCATCCCTCCGGTCCATGGTGAGTTCATTTGAACCATAGCGTAACCGGGCTTCGTTTACCTGTGCATCGGTTAACCCTTCTAAATGACTAAAGTTGCCGGAAGACATTGATACCGGTTTTCAGTAAAACTATGAATATGTAGCCAGAAATATAATGATGATCAAATGATTAAAATCATCACAGGTGCTGCAATCTGTCTTCTTTATTGTAATTTTATAAATCAGAAAAAACACATGCAATCAACAGTTAAAAAAGGGACCGGTCGGCAAGAAAAGGGAAAATTCGAGGCCCTATTCCAATTTGCCTCCATGGGCATATTGGTGGCTAACGAAAAAGGAGAAATCCTTTTGGTAAATAATTTCCTTCTTTCGCAATTTGGATACACAGAACAGTCCGAGTTGCTGGGCAAAAAGATCGAATGCCTGATACCTTCCCGCTATCATCACCATCATGCACAGCTTCGTGATAGCTATACTGAAAACCCCAGGCCAAGGCCCATGGGTTTGGGGAAAAATCTTTTTGCAGTTAAAAAAGATGGTACTGAGTTTCCTGTTGAGATCAGCCTTGGCAACTATACTACCAGAGATGGAAGTTTTACCATTGCTTTCATCAATGATATTACCAAAAGAAAGGAATATGAAAATGAAACGATGCAGCAGAAACAGCAACTGGCAACCATCAATACAGAAATTGAAGAACTGAACAATAAGCTGGAAGAAAAAGTGGAGTTGCGAACCAAGCAATTAAAAAATACCTTGAAGGAACTGGAAGTTTCAAAAGATGAACTTACCAGGGCGTTGAGTAAAGAAAAAGAGCTGAGTGATTTGAAAAGCCGTTTTGTTTCTATGGCCTCCCATGAGTTCAGGACACCCTTAAGTACTATTCTTTCATCAGCCTCACTGGTGGCAAAATATACCGAAGCCGAAGAACAGGAAAAGCGTGACAAACATATACAACGCATAAAATCATCGGTTACCAATCTTACAAACCTCCTCAATGAATTCTTATCCATCGGAAGAATTGAAGATGGAAAGATCGTATCGAATAACTGCGACTTTAACATAAAGGAACTCATTACTGCCATTTGCACCGAAATGGAATCCATCGCCAGGCACGGACAACAGATCAAATATCACCATACCGGAAATGAGATTGTTCATCTAGACCCTACCCTGCTGCGCAATGTCATTATAAACCTTTTATCTAACGCCATCAAATTTTCGCAGGAGGGAGGAGTTATCGGCATAAATAGTACAGTCACAAAAAAAGAAATTGTATTAACTGTGCAGGATCATGGTATGGGAATTTCGGAAGCAGACCAGGAACACCTGTTTGAGCGCTTTTTCAGGGGTACCAATGTTACCAATATACAGGGCACAGGCCTTGGCCTGCACATTGTGGGCAGGTATATTGAGATCATGAAGGGTAAAATTGAATTTTGGAGCGAACTGGAGAAAGGAACAAAATTTAGTATTACTTTTAACCGGCAGTGATTATTAAACTGTTTTGAACATGAAGCATTTATTACTGATAGAAGACAATACCGAGGTCAGGGAAAATACGGCTGAGATACTGGAGCTTGCCGGCTATAAAGTGCGCACTGCAGAGAATGGCAAGGTTGGCGTGGAACTGGCTTTACAGGAAAAACCCGACCTCATTATCTGCGATATCATGATGCCTGTATTGGATGGTTATGGTGTATTACATCTGCTGAATAAGAATCCCGAACTCACCGGAATACCTTTTATTTTTTTAACAGCCAGGGCCGAAAGAAACGATTTCAGAAAAGGGATGGAAATGGGCGCCGATGACTATATAACCAAACCCTTTACGGATATTGAATTGCTGAATGCCGTGGAAAGCCGCCTCAAAAAAACCGAACTGCTGGCAAAAAATTATGGCAGCGATGTGGAAGGGATGCAACATTTCCTGAATGACATCAACAGCAAAAATGCATTGAAAGAACTGGCGACTGACCGGAACATTAACCATTATAAAAAGAAACAAACCATTTATTCGGAAGGAAACCATCCCAACCGCTTGTATTTTATCCAAAAGGGTAAGATAAAAACTTTCAAGACCAATGATGCTGGCAAGGAATTAACTGTGGGTCTATTTACCGAAGGTGATTTTTTTGGATACACCGCCTTACTGGAGGAAACTGTTTATAAGGAAACAGCCGAAGCCATCGAAGACTGTGATATTGCCATCATACCCAAGGAAGAATTTGAAAACCTGTTGTTGAGTAATAAAGATGTTACCCATAAATTCATCAGGTTACTTGCCAATAATATTACCGAAAAAGAGAATCAGTTATTGGGTCTCGCCTATAATTCACTCCGCAAAAGAGTGGCCGATGCATTGCTTACCCTGGAGGGTAAATACCGCAAAGAGAACCAGGATAAATTTTCTATGCATATATCAAGGGAAGACCTGGCAAATATTGCCGGCACTGCCACCGAATCACTTATCCGAACACTCAGTGATTTTAAGAGTGAAAACCTGATCGAGATCAAAGAAGGGAATATCATCATCACAAACCAGAAGAAACTGGCTGCCATGCTCAATTAAATTTATAAAACAGACGACAGGTATTTGTTGAATTCGTTCTTAAGTTTTGTAAAATCTTTTTCAAAATATTCCATCTCGTTACGCAGTTTCTCCTGTTTTTTTAGCGTATCCCTGTCGGGCAGTTCATCTACGTTCTTGTTGAGGTTCTGTTGCTGCAGGTTCACATCATGGCGCAGTTCATCAATATATTCGTCTTTGATGATAAATTTATTCTGAAACTGTTCGGCCAGCGTTAAGAATTCCTTGTCGGTACGGTGGTCAACCACTTCTGCCAGTCTCGTCTTCAGGAATGCATTTTCCTGCTTGAAGAACTCAAGTAAGCGGTTCCAGGTTTTGCTTTCATGTAAAAACTGTTCAGGTCTTGATATTTTAACAGTAGCCATATTGTACACTAATTCTGAATTCTGTTTGTAATAAACATAATTGGTACAAAACTATCTTCTTCACCTGCCTCAACTAAGGATAAACATCATCTCCTTTCCTGAGATTCGTCAGGGTTTTGCACAACATTCAATGATATTCTTTCTCTCCGCTTTCATTTCAGGGCTTATATATGGTATGCCAAGGCCCATACCCCGCAAAATGAGCAAACAACCCATCAGCATCATCATGTATGGATATACCCGGCGGATCTTTTGCCTTATACCAATGCTCACATAATTGCCAAAAAAAGCAAGGCTCCACATAATGGGAAGGGTTCCCAGCCCAAAGAAGGCCATAAATAAAATGCTGTCAGCAATATCTCCGGTTGCAACAGCTGCCGCAGCTGCCATATACACCAAACCACAGGGAAGCAAGCCATTCAATATCCCAATAAAGAATAACGATGAATAATTCTTCCTGGAAAAAAGGTCACCAAGGCCTGATCGGATCTTCTCAAAAAAAACAGTGATGAAATTTTTGTTGTTGAATGCTGAAATTCTTTTGGGCAGTATCACAAAAAAAATGATAAGTACACCAAGCAGGATTGATAACCACTGCTGGTAGCCAAATAACGATGCACTTTTTCCTACCAGTCCGAATACAAATCCAAATACAGAATATGTAATTATACGCCCGGTATTATACAGGAATGCACCTGAAAATTTAGACCATACAGTGTTTGTGCTGAGCGGTAACGATAAAGCCAATGGCCCACACATGCCTACACAATGGAAACTTCCAAGCAAGCCCATGGTAAATGCAGCAACTATTAACTGTATCATCTTTTATTGTTAAATGAATATCTTTTTCTCAAAATAATAGGTTACTCCCCCATCTTTCCAGCTCAGGTGTAATTCATATTGCCCGGCTTTAACAGATGAAACTGGTAACAACACAGGTGCATCCAAAACCGAAAAGTCCTTTTTGATATCCCTGCTTTCATCCGAGGGGCAATACAATACCGCTTCTCCTTCCAGTTTCTTCCCTGTAAAATCTTTTGGAAACTCAATTACCAGTTGGGTATCCTTTATTTCACATTTTATTTCAGCAGATAAAGCTCCTGCTCTTTTCATTTCATCGATCTTATCCTGGTACTTAAGTTCTTTAGCATAATAATCAGTTGTCACGAGGTCGGTTTTTTGTATAGATGACCTGATGACCATATAGGTGATGCCGAGTACAAAAGCGATGTACGCAAAAACGATCTTATATCCCCAGTTCATAATTTTTTGTTTTAGTTATATACTTCAGGTCCGATGAATTTGGCCTTTATTGTTTTAATTTTTTTCCCCTTTTCATACATACCGATCCTGATCTCTGTCTTCCACCCCTTCAATTGGCCCGGATCGATCTTTACAAGGAACTGCAGGTTTGAATATGCTTCTTTTCTCACCGTCATGCTACCACTGCCTACGAAAGAAATCTCGCCTTTAACATTCTCCGGTAATAAACTGAAATCAATATCCTTATGTGTTTTATTTACAAGCTTTAAATTATACAGGTTGCTTATCCGGCCATCAGGTAAAGTAGTATAGGTCATGCCTGCGGTCCTCATCAGCGTTGCATCAAGGTCGGTACGACTTACAATTAAAAAGGCAAGCAACGAAAGCAAAAGAACCAGCACAGCCGAATATGCTTTTATCCTGGTGGTTAATCTTAGCTTCACTCCTTTCGAAATGCTGTTCTCCGATGCATACCTGATAAGCCCCTTCGGTTTTTGTATGCTGGTCATGATGGCATCGCAGGCATCAATGCAAGCAGTGCAGTTCACACATTCCAACTGGGTGCCGTTTCGGATGTCGATGCCGGTTGGACAGACTCTCACACAGGCAAAGCAATCAATGCAGTCTCCCTGCCTGGTATATTCTTCAAATTTAGCTGCTATGCTTTTACAGGCCCCGTCTTCTTTACAGTCAACACATTTGCAGTCGTGATCTTCCTTCTTTTTCAGTTTACCTCTTGGTTCACCACGTTTGTGATCATAGGCAACCACAATTGAATTCTTATCAAGCAAAACGCCTTGCAACCTGCCATAAGGACAAACCACGATACAAGCCTGCTCTCTAAACCACCAGTACACAAAAAAGAAAACACTGGTAAAAACGAGCAGGGAGATAAATGTGCCCACATGTGCAGCAGGGTACTCTATATATCCGATCAGCTTATCCATGCTGATGAGATAAGCCAGGAAAAAATTAGCGATGATGAAAGAGATGATGAAGAACACAACGAACTTGATACTTCTCTTTCTTATCTTTTCGCCATTCCATGGCATTGCCTTCAGCTGTTTTTGTTTGGTGGAGTCGCCATCGATCCAGTATTCGATCTTTCGGAAAACCATTTCCATGAAAATGGTTTGCGGGCAGGCCCATCCGCAAAACACACGGCCAAACACTACAGTGAACACGATCACAAAGACCATGAAGGTGAGCATGCCGATACCGAAGATGAAAAAATCCTGTGGCCAGAAGATCATTCCGAACAAAATGAACTTACGCTCCAGCACATTGAACATGAAAAGCGGCTGATCGTTCACCTCAATGAACGGCAGTGTAAAAAAAATAATGAGATAAACGATGCTGAACCAGGTTCTCAGGTTATACAGTTTTCCTTTCGGTTTTTTGGGATTGATATAATTACGCTTCCCCTCACTGCTAATAGTGGCTACCGAATCCCTGAAGGTTCCCTTTTTGTCCAGCGCAATAGTTTCTGTCATTGTCTATTTCTTTATTGCGGCCGAGTCGGGCTTTATTACAGCGGCAGAATCTGTAGCTGCTGTTGGAGCAGCCGCTGCCTCTGTAAATAGTTCCCCTTGTGCTGCCTTTGCATTGGGTGGATTACTACCGTGCAATGACTTGATATAACTGGTCAGGTAACTGATCTGCTTAGGGTTGAATTGTGAACTCCAGGACTGCATTCCTTTATCAGGATAACCCACTTTAATGGTATTATAGATATCATTCAAAGAACCTTTGTGCAACCAATAATCATCAGTCAGGTTTGGTCCAACACTTCCTGCGCCACCTTTCAGGTGACAAGCAATACAATTCGCTTCATACAAACGTTCACCTTCTTTTATACCTGCTGCATCAGCCATAGGTACATTGTTTTCATCAATCCTGTCTTTATTATTGGCCTCATATCTTTCTTTTTCAATTCTTGCATTCTCCATTTCCGCATTGTATTCCTCAGTCGGGTTTTTACCAATGCCAAACACATGAAAATTCAGCAAGTAGATAAACCCAACAACAATGGTTATATAAAAACCATATTTCCACCATGGCGGAAGCGCATTATCCAGTTCCTGGATACCATCATAATCATGGTCCAGTAAAACATCGGCTTCTTTTTCAACTGCCACAGCTTTTGTGAATATTCTTTTATCCATTCTTGACCACCAGGCAGCTAGTTTAGATTTCTGTCCGGCAACTTTTATTTTCTGTGGTAATAATTCCGTGTACATTCTGCGAATAGAAAATACCAGGAATAAGATCACAATGATCTCTATTCCAATCACTGCAAGCAGAATCTCAAAAGCGCTTTGAGAAAGGCCGCCATAATTGGCTGCAGCTTTTACCGGTTCAGTGGTGGTGGGTGCTGCTTGTGCAAACGAAACCTGTGTAAACAATGACAACCCAATGATAAAAATGCTGGTCAAAACTTTTGAACTATTCTTCTCCTTATCTACCAGCTGCCTGCCGAGTGCAGTTAATACCTGTCCCATCCCCCAGATCACAAAAGCCAGCACGATGATCATCAGTATTAAAAGTATGGCCAGTTGGTTATAGCCCGAGTCAGTTGCTTGTGCAGGTGCAGTATTCGTTGTTTGAGCTGTTGCAGTAACAAGCTTTAATAATGCCAGTACAGTAAGGATAATTTTATTTTTTATCGGCTTCATGAAATTCATACTACCAGTTTTATAGTGTTGAGTTAGTTATTTCTGTATTGTCAAAAGGAATATTTGAAAGTTCCTGTACCCTCTCCTTCTTCATTTTCTTTACCAGTACCAGCAACACCACAAAAAAAACCAGGAAGATGAACAGTGATATGAGCGGGTATATACTGGCATTGGCCATTGTTTCGGCATATTGCTTAATGAATTTGTACATAGCTTATTTATTTAAAGTGGCTGTTTTGTTTTTACTGATGTCTTTACCCAGGCGCTGCATGTAAGCAATGAGTGCTATCACTTCCCGGTTGGCGGGTATCTGTATGCCTTCAGTTTTTATATTGATGCGGATACCATTGGCTTGTTGCATCAGTTCTTCATTGGCATATTTTTCGTAACCTTTTTCGTAAGGCACACCCAGTTTACGCATGGCATTTATCTTTGCTGCTGTGCTTGCGGTATCAATATCTTGTTGCATCAGGAATGGATAAGAAGGCATTATTGATCCTTCGCTCATAGATGATGGCTCCCTGAAGTGTCGGAAATGCCAGCCATCAGATTTTTTGAGATTACCTGTTCCTTCTCTTGCCAGGTCGGGGCCTGTTCTTTTACTTCCCCATTGGAATGGGTGGTCATACACAAACTCACCGGCTTTGGAATATTCTCCATAACGTTCCGTTTCGCTGCGGAAAGGCCTTATCATTTGTGAATGGCATACATAACAACCTTCACGAACATAAATATCTCTTCCTTGCAATTCAAGCGGTGTATAAGGTTTTACACTGCTGATAGTAGGTACATTCGATTTTATCATGAATGTAGGTACCAGTTCGATGATGCCACCGATGAGTATCACCACCAGGCTCAGTATCATGAACTGAACAGGTTTTCTTTCTATCACCCTGTGCCAATGTTCGCCATGATGTTTTACATATTCCTTTGCCAATGGTGCCGCTTCAGCTTCTTCATTGGCTACCAGCTTACCGGTCTTTACTGTTTTATAAATATTATAGAACATGATGAACACCCCGATGAGGTATAATGTTCCGCCTAATGAGCGCATGGCGTAAAAGGGCTTCATGTAAGTAACTGTTTCCAGGAAGGTGTATTTCAACTGGCCTGCTTCAGTGAATTGTTTCCACATCAGGCTTTGCTGAATACCTGCCCAGTACATGGGGATGGCATAAAACAATATACCAAGCGTTCCAAGCCAGAAATGGTTATTGGCTAATTTCTTTGAATAGAGTTCAGTTTTAAAAATTCTTGGTATCAGCCAGTAGAGCACACCAAAAGTGAGCATCCCGTTCCATCCTAAAGCGCCCACATGCACATGTGCAACAATCCAGTCGGTATAATGCGAAATAGCACTTACACTCTTTAAAGAAAGCATGGGCCCCTCGAATGTAGCCATACCATAAGCCGTAACAGCAACCACAAAGAATTTAAGGATTACATCATCTCTCACCCTGTCCCATGCACCACGTAAAGTGAGCAGCCCATTGATCATACCACCCCAGCTAGGAAAAATGAGCATGAATGAAAAAACAACGCCCAGTGATTGTGCCCAGTTGGGCAGTGCCGTATATAATAAGTGGTGAGGACCGGCCCAGATGTATAAAAATATCAGCGCCCAAAAGTGAATGATGGAAAGGCGATAAGAATATACAGGACGGTTGGCCGCTTTGGGCATGAAATAATACATCAATCCCAGGTAAGGCGTGGTTAAAAAGAAAGCCACAGCATTATGGCCATACCACCATTGTACCAGTGCATCCTGTACTCCCGAATACCAGCTGTAACTTTTCAACCAGCTATAAGGCAATTCACCTGAACGAACCAGGTGTAAAACAGCAACAGTAACAAACGTAGCGATATAGAACCAGATGGCTACATACAAATGCTTCTCCCTTCTTTTGATGATTGTACCAAACATATTCCATCCGAAAATTACCCAGATGACAGTGATAGCAAGATCAATGGGCCATATCAGCTCGGCATATTCCGCCCCCTGCGAAAGCCCTATCGGTAATGTGATGGCCGCAGCAACAATGATGAGTTGCCATCCCCAGAAATGGATATTGCTGAGCTTGTCGCTGAACATCCTTGCCTTGCAAAGGCGCTGCAACGAATAATACACACCCATGAAGATACCGTTGCCCACAAAGGCAAAGATCACGGCATTGGTGTGCAACGGGCGAAGCCTGCCAAATGAACCATATTGCGTAATATTCAATTGTGGAAATACGAGTTGCAAGGCAACCCATAAACCGGCAAGCATACCCACCGCTCCCCAAAGAATGGTGGCGTAAGCAAAATTCTTTACAATCCGGTTGTCATAATAAAACTTTTCTACCTGCATGTGTCTGTTGTTTTGGATTATTGTTGTTCGGATGAGGTTTTGTATCGTCTTCAAATAATATTCTTACAGAGGGGGTGTAATCATCATCATACTGCCCATCTTTAACACTCCACAAAAAAGCGGCAAGAAAACCGCCCGCCACTAAAATGCTTATTGCTATCAGTATGAATAATGCACTCAAAAGAGATGATTTTTAACTGATCAAAAGTAGCAGGGAGGTTTTTTTTTGCAGATGATGAGTATCAAAGCAGAATATGATTCTGGTCATGTTGAGACTCAGAGCCCTCTTTTACGGGCAATAAAAGATGAGCAAAGGCTTACAAACAACACAATGCTGCTACTGCTGGCCGGCATAAGTATGGCGGCAATCATGGGTGAAAGTATGCCCTGTACAGCAAATGACAAGCCGGCAATATTGTACAAGATGGAGAGAATGAAACTGGCTGTTACAATTTTTTTACCTGCCCTTGCATAAGCAATGAATTTATCCAGCAATTGCACTTTATCACCGTCAACTATGGCATCACTTGCAGGGGAGAATTGAGCAGAATTTTCGCTTACCGCAAAACCCACGTTGCTTTGCATTAATGCACCTGCATCATTCAGCCCATCACCGAGCATGAGTACAGCTTTATTCTGTTGTTGTAATCCTTTTATAAAATCCAGTTTTTCTTGAGGAGATTGGTTAAAGCGGAGCTGTGTTTCGGTTCCGAATATCTTTTGAAGGTTCTGTTTTTCGGCATTGTTATCACCGGATAACACATAAAGATCATTAAAAGACTTTCTCAGCCTGCCGATCATTTCACTTATTCCCTTCCTGTACTGGTTTTGCACACTGAACCTGCCCATATGAATTCTATCAAGCGATATATGCACTGATGTGCCGGTATCATGACTTATCATTTCGTTCTCTGCCTGTACAAAACCTGCAGCGCCCATTTTCACAGGCACATCCTGAACAATGGCTTCCAGTCCCTGGCCTGTATATTCTTTGAAACGGGTTGGCGTTAATAATTTTTCAGGAACAGTATCGATGGATGAAGCGATGATCCTGCTTAAAGGATGTGATGATTGCCTGGAAACCGTTTTAATAATGGCCAGTTCTTTCTCGGAGAGTGGAAGCCCTTCGTAATTGACAACAGCGGCATTAGTTTGAGTAATGGTACCTGTCTTATCAAAGACAATGCTGTTGATCTTTGCCAAAGATTCTATTACAGAAGCATTCTTGAGATACAATTTATTCTTACCAAAAATGCGGAGCATGTTGCCATAAGTGAAAGTGGCAGAAAGTAATAAAGAACAAGGGCAGGCTACGATCAAAACCGCTGTTACAGCTGGCAGTATCTGACTGCTGTCATAAACCGACCAGAAAATAAACGCACTCATTGCAACAGTAAACAAAGCAATAGTGAAATACCGGCTCCAGGGATGGATAAAAGACTTCTCTTCATTCTTTTTACTGTTGAATACTTCGTTATTCCAAAGCCTGGTGATATAACTCTGCGATACTTCTTTGATGATCTCCAGTTCAATAGCGCTGCCCATTTGTTTGCCGCCGGCATAGATAAGTTCCCCTTTTCTTTTTTCCACAGGAGTATTCTCGCCACTCACAAAACTATAATCAATATTAGCAACTCCCCTGGTGAGTATAGCATCAGCAGGAACCATTTCTTCATTCCGAAGCAGGATATGGCTGCCCTTCTTCAGTTGTGTGACAGGAACATTTTTTTCGATACCATTTTCTAAAACAGAAACACCCAACGGAAAATAAGAGCGGTAATCCCTGTCGAAGGAAAAGGAATCATACGTTTTATTTTGAAACCAGCGGCCGATGAGCATAAAGAAAACGATGCCTGTACCGGAATCAAGATAACCTGCCCCCTGCCCGCTGATGATCTCGTAATAACTCCTGGCAAATGTGACCACGATGGCTAGCGCAATGGGTGCATCAATGTTGAGAAACTTTTGCCGCAGCCCCTTCCATGCCGAGACAAAGAACTCCCCGGCGCTAAAAAGTAAAACGGGAAGAGACAATGCAAAAATGATCCAGCTAAATGTTTCTTTCAGTCCTGCCTGTTCAATATTGCCTGAAGAAAAGTATTCGGGAAAACTCAGCATCATGATATTGGAAAAACAAAAGCCAGCTACACCGATCTTATAGATCTGTTTCCGGTTAAATGAATTTTTCTTTTTCGATTCAGTATCTTTTAAACTGATATAAGGTTCATAACCGATAAAACCAAGAAGCTCTACTACTTTACGTAGTGTCATTTGTCTGGGATTGTAAATAATGAACACTTCTTTCTTTTGAAAATCGGTCTGCGACCTGGTGATACCCGGTTCAATGCGGTGCAGGTTCTCCAGTAAATAAATACAGGATGAACAGTGCATCTGGGGAATAGAGAAAGTGATATTCACTTGTTCATCACTGCTGAACTGTGCCAGTTTCTGAACAATGGATTCATCATCTAGATACGCGAACCTGCCGGAAACGAACTTACCCTTTGCCTTAATACCCGGCTTCTTGCTTAGGTCATAATAACTACAAAGATTATTCTCATTCAGCAACAGGTACACCTGTTTACAACCCTGGCAACAAAAGTGAAGCTCCTCAACTGATATGGAAAGGTCATCACAGGCTTCCCCGCAATGGTAACAATTAACTGCTATGTTATCTGTATGTTTAATAAACCGGCTTTTTAAAAAAAATACCGCCACATAAGAATACGCAGCGGTATATTTAGACAGAAACTACTGAACACTTTTTCGGGAACTTGTGTTCAACCCTAAAAATTTATACAAGATGTAAAACGAAATGGCGCCGGTGATCAATGGAAGTAATGCTACCAGACACCACCAGCTCTTAAAATATATTCCCCAAACAGCAATAGCCAATGCCACCAGTAACCTTATAAATCTCTCAGTCTTTTCAACATTTGATTTCATTGTTTAAAATTTATAATACGGTAGACAAGAAAGTCATCAGGTTACATTTGAGCTCAACATATGTTTTTTCAGTATCCCTGATCCGCTGACGCAGAATATCCTGGGTACAAAAGGCTTCAATTCCATTATCAGTATCCATTTCACATTCTTTTGCAAGGCGTTCCTGCTGTTTCCCAATCTCGTTGTTCAGTAACCTCATTTCTTCCTGCTGAATCTGTAATTGTCTGCCAAAGTGAGCCCTGCCTGATTCCATTTCCTCTTTTGATACAGCATCATCATAATGTGCAGCAGTAAGCACTTTTTCCATCTTCGGTATCTCACTGCTTTGTTGCTGAAGCGTCTTTTGCCAGTTCTTATTTTCGCTCAGGTACCATTGAAATTTGTTGGCGTAATGCATAAGGTCATATTTATCCTTCTATACAAAGGTGGAGTATGGAGCTGTGTGCAGGTATGACTGCCGTCAAAATCAATTATGATTCTTATCATGATTTGATAGACAAGGTTGAGTTCAGAAAATTGGATAAATCCTATGACTTTAATCTCTTTATGTCTGGCTTATGCCGCATGTTTATCTATCAGAACTTCTCCATGATGAACCAAAAGTGACTTGATTGAATTGGCTATGATGCAATGCTTATATGTTTTCAAAAGCACTTCATTAGCGGCAGGTATATCTGCTTCTTTTTCTACATAAACCTTGGGAAACAGATTAACGGTAGTAAACTCCAGGTGCCCTTCAATCAATTGTATCTGCCCTATTGCATTGCAGGTAAAATTGGTTATTGCCAATCGTTTCTTTTCTGCAATGGCCAGGTAGGTAGTCATTAAACAACTGCTTAAGGAGCTAAGAAATAAATGTTCGGGACTCCACATATCGGGCACACCGCCAGAAAACTCAGGTGGTGTAGCCACTTCAATACTACCCTTTACATCGGATGCGGTGAGCAATCCTTTTCGTCCTTCCTTCCAGTCCAGTTGTACTTCAAAATAATACTGGTGTTTATCTGTTTTTGAGATCATGGTTATTATTTATGTGAAATAAATATGGGCATTTTAATATCGTGGATCACTTTGGATGCAAAACTTCTTCTGAACAATTGTGAAAGCAATGACCTGGAATATCCACCCATCACAATAAAACTATAGGGCTGGTGCAAGACCCAGTTTGTAAAATCCTTTTTATCTGTCAGAGACAGTGATTGAATTTTCAAATTGGGGAAATGCCTGACTACCAATTCAGTGATGAGCCCATATTCCGGTAAATTTTCTTCTCCGCCAATGGACAGCAGGATAGTTTCATTCTGTGTAAGCTCAGGGTAAACATACGCAAACTGCTTAATGGCAAATACAGATGACTCACTTCCGTCATAAGTGAGAATGATCTGCCCAGGCTCTTTATATTTTTCCGGGAACAGCATCACAGGACATTCAGATTTTTTCAAAACTTCTTCCAGGTAAAAATTGGGTTGCTCCTTTTGCACATTTTCATAAAACAGGTCACTGCTTATCAATAATACATCTGCAAACCTGGTTTCCTCTATCAGCGATGCAATAGCCATCAGGTCGGTATCTTTATGAATCCTGTATTCCATACCTTCAGCAATGCAGGCTTCTTTGAATAAACTGATATTTTTATTTGCCATTGTATCATCTTCGCCTTTTTCAAACCATTCAGGCATCATCACCAGACCTTCCATGCCGGTATAGGCAAGTACTTTCGAATAATCAACAGGGCTAAGGAAAACCCCGGCCAGCAACACTTTGGAACTGGCATTTATGCTTTTTGCAAACTCAAAAGCGCCATGAGGAAAATGACGACCATCAAGGGCTATAATTATCTTTTTCATTTTGCTTGATTTTTGTAACCAAAGTTACCCGGCATTATCCTCAGAATAACTGATTGCCGGAAGGATACAAAATGATTATTATCATAGTCATATTTTCCTATTTGTGATTTTAATCATAAATAGTTGTGAAAAGGCAACTTAGCTTTATACTGTTCTAAAAATGATTAACCGCATAAAAGAAATACAATGAAAATCAAACTCATCACAATCGTATCGGTATCAACATTGTTTTTTACAATAGGTTGCAATTCCGGCGAAAAAGAAAATGCAAATACTTCTGAGTCTCCTTCCGTTTCACCTACCGCAGGCCAATCTTCAGTTCAGGACGATCAATCGGCCAAGAATGTGGTGCAGGTTGCCGTAGGCAGTAAAGACCACAGCACGCTGGTAACTGCAGTTAAAGCTGCTGAACTGGTAGATGCCTTAAGCAACGCAGGACCTTTTACAGTTTTTGCCCCTACGAATGCAGCTTTTGACAAACTACCGGCAGGAACTGTTGATGGTCTGCTGAAACCTGAGAAAAAAGATGCATTGACCGATATCCTTCAGTACCATGTTTCGGTGGGTGTATTCAAAGAAGATATGTTCCAGGATGGTCAAAGCATCGGCCAGGTTAATGGAGGCAATATTACCATCAGCAAAAAAGATGGTAAATTAATGGTGAATGGTGTTGCCAATATAATAGGTACTGTTCCTGCTTCGAATGGCATCGTTTATGTAATTGATGCCGTATTATTACCTCCTTCAAAATAAATTTATAGTAATAAAAACCTATAAAAAAAACCGTCTCATTTTAGAAATGAGACGGTTTTTTTGTCTTTTACTTTTTAATATAACCTTTGTTATTTTTAATGGTGCAGTTCCATATCGTACATCTTATGTAATAAAAATTGAAAAAGAAGCCTTTTTAAGCTGCTTTCTTTCGGAGATTTCCCACTTTATGACAAATATCATATCCACACCCGATAAAAATCACATGATTTCTATATCTTTTTTTTTGAAAATAAATAATTAAGGATAACTTTATCCTTAATTATGAAAATCATTAAACCCGGGAGCAATTATAAAATACACGAAGACCGGCCCCAGGAATCGAAATCAGTGGCTGTGTGACTTAACTGAAATTAAAGCTTGCTGTATGATAAAACATTTATTTTCTCTCTTCTTTTTGATGGTACTATTCATTGTTTCCGGTATGACTGCTTCAGGGCAGGAAATTGTATCCGGGGAAGAAACCTATAAACAAACTTGTGCTGCCTGTCACTCTATCGGCATGGGACGTCTCGTTGGACCAGACCTCGCAAATGTTACTCAAAGGAGACCCCAGGATTGGATTACGAAATTTATTAAATCATCTCAATCAGTTATCAAAAGCGGGGATAAATATGCCGATTCACTTTTTCAGGCATTTAACAAGCTAGTTATGCCTGACCAACCAACTCTCAGTGATGATCAGATAAAAAATGTCATATCCTATATTGAAGTAAAAAGTACAGCCCCGGCTACAACCGGCCCTGATACTGCTGCTGAACAAACTGGTCAGAATAAAGGTAAAAGTACCGGTACATTATTTTCTACAACAAATATTCTTCTATTCGGGGTTATTCTGCTTATGTTGATCGTCATCCTGTTTTTAGCAAGAATAAATAAAAATCTGTTAGATCAGATCAGGGATTTTTACAGTAGTGACAGAGCCTTTTTTAAATAAAGATTTTAAATGTCAATTTATAATATAAGTAATATCACAATTTTATTTCTGCCCTAAATGAAGCGTTAATAAATTATTTTAATTTTTAAAAGAAAGCATTATGAAAATGCATTCACCTTCTCTCCTGATTACCGCCTCCATGTTATTCATTTTTTTCTGTTTTTCTGCTTCGGCTCAGAATACAGGTGATGCCCAAAAAGGAAAGGATTTATTTGTTGGTAATATCCGGTTTACCAATAATGGACCTACCTGTAACTCCTGCCACAATGTAAATATGAAAGGGCTCATCAGTGGTGGGGCCTTATCCAAAGACCTTACCCAGTCTGTTACAAGATTAACCGTTGATGGTGTGAAGGGGATAATTACCGGAATGCCTTTCCCGCAAATGAAACAATCATATAATGAGAAGCCTTTAACTGAACAGGAAATAAACAATATCACAGCCTTTTTAGCCCAGGCTGACAAAGCTGCATCAATACCGTCATCCATCAACATCGGAAAAAACATGCTTCTCGGCGGAATTGGTGGTGTAATCGTTTTACTTTTTCTTTTTTCATTCTTCTGGATAAAAAGAAAACAACGAACTGTAAATTATTCGATTTATAAAAGACAAATTAAATCGGCCTAAGTCCTTAATAATTCGAGTTGGGCAAAAAAAAATTAACTAATCACTAATAATTAATTTATGAGCTGGATTGAAGACATTATCTCACCCAAAACCCGTCAATGGGAAGAATTTTACCGTAACCGTTTCCAGCATGACCGTATTGTACGCAGTACGCATGGCGTAAACTGCACCGGTGGATGCTCCTGGCAGATACATGTAAAGGATGGAATAGTGGTGTGGGAAACCCAGCAACTGGATTATCCTTTGCTGGAAGATTCTCTTCCTCCATACGAACCAAGGGGATGCCAGCGGGGAATATCTTACTCCTGGTATTTGTATAGTCCGCTTAGAATAAAATATCCGCTTATTCGGGGGACACTGCTTGATTTTTTCAGAGAAGAAAAAGAAAAAGCAGGAGGCGACCCATTAAAAGCATGGGAAAATCTTCAGAACAATAAAGAAAAACGGAGCCGTTATCAACGCTCAAGAGGTAAGGGTGGATTTCGCAGAGCTACCTGGGATGAAGTGCTGGAGATAATGGCTGTAGCCAATATTTATACTGCTAAAAAACATGGTCCTGACCGGGTAGCAGGATTCTCACCGATTCCTGCCATGTCTATGATGAGTTATGCAGCTGGCGCAAGATTTCTTCAACTCTTCGGTGGTTTCAACTTAAGTTTTTATGATTGGTATTGTGATCTACCCACTCACTTTCCTGAAATGTGGGGTGAACAAACCGATGTTTGCGAAAGTGCAGATTGGTATAATTCCAAACTGATAGCCGACATGGGCGCCTGCCTGAATATGACCCGAACCCCCGATTGCCATTTCTTTGCTGAATCACGCCACAACGGAACAAAAGCAGTTGTGTTCTCACCTGATTTCAGCCAGGTTTGTAAATATGCCGATCAATGGGTTCCGCTGCATCCCGGTACGGATAATGCTTTCTGGATGGCCGTCACGCATATTATCCTGAAAGAATACCACCACGAAAAACAGACACCCTACTTTATTGATTATACTAAAAAGTATACGGACAGTCCTTTCCTGGTTCACCTGGAAAAAGAGGGCGACCACTACAAACCAGGCAGGTTGGTCCGTGCCAATGAAATTGCTAAATGGAAAGACATTGAAAACGGTGATTGGAAATTTTTAAACATTGATGAAAAATCAGGTGACCTCATTGTACCAAAAGGTACCATGGGTTATCGCTGGGATAAAGCAGGCGGAAAATGGAATATGAAATACGAGTGTGGTGAAACAGATAAAAATTATGACCCTGTACTAACCCAACTCAAGAAAAATGACGGCGTGCTGCAGACCGAATTTATCGAATATGGATTAGACAATAAATTTTTGAGAGGAGTTCCGGTAAAATATCTTGACACCGTTAATGGAAAAGTTCCGGTTGTTACCATTTATGATTTGCTGATGGGACAATATGGTGTTGACCGCGGATTAGAAGGACAATATCCGAAAGACTATACCGACAAAAATGCCTCTTACACACCTGCATGGCAGGAAATTTTTACAGGCATTGATTCAAAAACTGTTATTCAATTTGCACATGAATGGGGAAATACTGCTGAAACCACCCAGGGAAAATGCATGGTGATCGTTGGAGCCGGCATCAACCACTGGTATCATGCAAATTTAATATACCGCTCTGCAGCTATGACGCTTGCTTTAACCGGTTGCTTTGGCAAAAACGGCGGAGGGCTGAATCACTATGTAGGCCAGGAAAAATTGGCCCCGGTTGATGCCTGGGGTGGGGTCACTTTCGCAAAAGACTGGGTGCCGGTAGCAAGATTGCAACAAGCACCGCTTTGGCATTATATCAATACCTGTCAATATCGTTATGATGGCCGTCATTCACATTATAATGCTGTTCCGGATAATGAGCTAACACAAAAACATACAGCCGACAGTATTTTTACTGCAGTAAGAAATGGATGGATGCCTTTCTATCCACAGTTCAAAGAAAATCCGTTGAATGTAGTAAAGGATGCCGAAGCGAATGGCGCAAAAACAGATGCAGAGATCATCAAACATACTGTGGAGCAACTAAAATCAAGGAAACTTGAGTTTTCGATCAATGACCCCGATGCTGAAGAAAATTTCCCCAGGGTCTGGTATATCTGGAGGGGCAATGCAATCCATGGAAGTATGAAAGGCACCGAATATGCTTTAAAACATTATCTCGGCACACACAACAATGTCATCGCAAAAGATTCTGAAGAAAAAACAGAAGAAGTTATCTGGCATGAAATAGCCCCGCAGGGTAAATTGGATCTGGTGGTGGACCTGAATTTCCGCATGGATTCATCAGCCCTTTATTCCGATATCGTACTTCCCGCCGCCTCCTGGTACGAAAAAAATGATATGAACAGTACAGATATGCACTCGTTCATTCATCCGCTTGGCCAGGCCATCGCCCCGGTTTGGGAATCAAAAACCGATTGGGATATTTTCAAACAGCTTGCAAAAGCTACCAGCGAAATAGCCAAGAAATATTTTGCCGAGCCGCAGAAGGATATTGTAATGACTCCCCTTTCTCATGATTCGGCAGATGAAATTGCACAGCCTTCTATCAAAGACTGGTTCAAAGGAGAGTGTGAACCTGTTCCGGGAAAATCAATGCCTAAACTGACAATCGTAACAAGGGACTATACTCAATTATATGAAAAGTACATTACCCTTGGCGAAGGCATCCGTGAAAAAGGACTGGGAGCACATGGTAATCATTATTTCTGCAAGGATGAATATGATGAAATGTGTACTTCACATCACTTTCATCACAGAAATTATAATGGCAAAATAATGCCTTCCATCCAGGAAGATGAATGGGCGGCCAATGCAGTGCTGAACCTCTCAACGCTGACCAATGGAAAACTCAATGTAGAAGCTTATAAAAACATGGAAAAGAAAACCGGACTTACACTGGCTGACCTCGGAGAAGGCAGCAAAGATGTGAAGCTGCGGTTCCAGGATATTGTTGCACAACCAAGAAGATATAATACTTCTCCGCTCTGGTCAGGGTTGATGAATGACGGAAGGGCCTATTCAGCTTATACATATAATGTAGAGAGGTTAGTTCCGTGGAGAACACTTACCGGCCGGCAGCATTTTTATCTTGACCATGAATTATATATTGCTCATGGTGAACACCTGCCCACCTACAAACCTGCTCCAAGACCTGAAGTATATGGCGATTTGCGTGAAACCTGGAAGAGCGGAAAAGCACTGGCGCTGAATTATCTCACCCCGCATGGTAAATGGCATATTCACTCCACCTACATGGAAAATATCCGGATGCTTACACTTTCCCGCGGATGTGAACCCTGCTGGTTAAGTGAGAAAGATGCTGAAACCCTGGGTATAAAAGATAATGACTGGGTAGAAGTTCATAACGATCATGGTGTGTATGTAACCCGTGCCTGCGTTAGCTCAAGAATTGCACCCGGAAGTTGTATTGTATATCATGTGCCTGAAAGAACAGTTGGAATTCCAAAATCACAATTAAGGGGTAACCGGCGCGGCGGCGGACACAACAGCGTAACCCGCACTCACCTGAAACCGAATTATCTGAGTGGTGGATACGGGCAATTTTCTTATCACTTTAATTATTGGGGGCCAATTGCACCGCAACGGGATACACATGTGATAGTTAAGAAAATGGAGAAACTTGTTTGGTAGTAAATTTTAATCTTAAAATTCTTTAAGTATGGATGTCCGCTCACAAATATCAATGGTTTTCCACCTGGACAAATGTATCGGGTGCCACACATGTTCTATCGCCTGTAAAAATATCTGGACCGACCGGAAAGGCGCCGAATACATGTGGTGGAATAATGTGGAAACAAAACCCGGAACAGGCTATCCCACAAAATGGGAAGACCAGGATATATACAGGGGTGGGTGGCAAAAGACCAACGGAAAAGTAAAACTAAAAGGCGCCGGTAAAAGACGGGGGCTAACGAATATATTTTATAATCCCAACCTGCCGGTTATTGACGATTACTACGAACCCTTCACATATAAATATTTAGACCTGATCGAATCGCCGGAAGGAGATGATCAGCCAACGGCCAGACCGGTTTCACTCATTACAGGAAAGCCCATTGATATAAAAATGGGACCCAACTGGGATGATGACCTGAGCGGAACTCCTGACTATGCCCGCAATGACCCGAATTTGAAAAATCTTTCTGCGGCAGAACAGGAAGTTATGTTCCAATTAGAAAGAATGGCTTTCTTTTACCTGCCCAGAATCTGTAACCATTGTCTTAATCCTGCCTGCGTGGCAGCCTGTCCATCTGGCGCCATTTACAAACGGGGTGAAGATGGCGTGGTGCTGATTAACCAGGAAGTTTGCCGTGCCTGGCGTATGTGTGTAACTGCTTGTCCTTACAAAAAAACATATTACAACTGGCATACAGGGAAATCAGAAAAATGTATTCTGTGCTTTCCAAGGCTGGAAGCAGGATTAGCGCCGGCTTGTATGCATTCATGTGTGGGAAGAATCCGTTATCTGGGAGTTCTTCTTTATGACGCTGATAAAATTGAAGCAACTGTTCATGAAGATGAACAAAACCTGATTGATCGCCATATGGACATCATCCTGGATCCCTTTGATGAAAATGTTATCCGGGCTGCAAAAATGAACGGAGTTGCTGATTCAACGATTCATGCTGCGCAGTTTTCTCCTGTTTACAAATATGTGAAAGAATGGAAACTGGCACTGCCATTGCATGCCGAGTTCCGCACATTACCGATGTTATTTTATGTACCACCATTGTTACCAGTGATGGCAACAGTGAAACAGGTGGATAATACGGAACAGTCAGAAAAGATGAATCCCATTGCAAAATACTGGGATGACAACTGGCTGTATGATACCAGCACTAAAGAATTATGGGGTACCCTTGACCAGGTACGGTTCCCGCTGAAATACCTTGCCAGCATGCTTAGTGCCGGTAATGAGGAAATGATAAAAGATAAATGGAAAAAATTAATGGCTGTCCGCATTCACCGCAGAAGGATAACGGTTGGCGATGTGAGCAACGAAAAAGCGGATGAAACTTTACGGGAAGCCGGAATAACTGCAGAAATGGCGGATGGAATATTCTACCTGACTGCACTGGCAAAATTTGAAGACCGGTTTGTTATTCCCCCGGCCCACCGTGAACAGGCCATTGAAATGCTCGACTTCACCGGCGATACAAAAGGCGAAGTGGGATTTGGTATAAAAAGTAAAATAAGAAGGGGCCTTTAACAACAAAAGGAGATATAATATGGATACAATTTCAGATATAAAACCAGGCATACAATCCTCAACGACACAGGAACTGAGCAATTATGATTTGATTTCAGGGCTTTTCATTTACCCGCAAAACAATTCATACGCAAACCTGGGGGAAGAGGTATATAATCATTTCTCTGTCACCATCCCGGAAGCAGCAGAAGTGATGAAACCTTTCATTGAGTTTATTACAAACTCAACCGTGCAGGAAATGCAGGAACTGTTTCTCCGCTCATTCGATGTGCAGGCTATTACCACTCTCGATATTGGTTTTACATTGTTTGGGGAAGATTACAAACGGGGACAATTGCTGGTCAACCTGAACAGGGAACACCGGGAAGCCGGAAATGATTGCCATACCGAACTCTCAGATCATTTACCCAATATACTGCGGTTGCTGCCAAAGATGAAAGATGAAACCATGCGCAATGAAATTGCTTTGCGGCTGGTGATTCCGGCAGTAGAAAAAATGATCAATGAATTTGAAGGCAGGAAAATAGAAAAGAAAGATGAAATCTATAAAAAGAACCTGAAAACGGTTATTGAATATTCTCCTGTATACAGAACGGTATACCAGAGTCTGCTTCAGGCTTTATTTATTGCGCTGAAAAATGATTTTGGTTACGAACAAGGCACGTTAGAGGTTCCGTCGGGTGTAGAAGAACAGGATATCAGCATTCAATCTTGCAGTGATAAGATAACATGCAATAGCTGCAGCCCGACAGCAAAAGACTACAGCGGGAATATTGAAATAGAAATGAACATTGAAAAATATTAACCTATAAACCAGAAATATCATGGATATATTTACCACGCTGAATAATTTTTTCCTTGTAGCCCTGCCTTATATGGCGCTGGCAGTATTCCTGGTAGGGTCCATCTACCGGTTTACTTATAAAGGATTTCAGTTTTCATCGCTCTCTTCCCAGTTTCTGGAAGGAAGAAAATTATTTTATGGTTCCGTTCCATTTCACTGGGGTGTTATCTTTCTTTTTCTGGGGCACCTGGTTGCTTTCCTCTTTCCCCGTGGAGTATTGGCCTGGAACAGCCAACCTGTACGACTGATGATTCTTGAGATCACTGCATTTGTTTTTGGAATCAGCATGCTGGTGGGATTGGTCAATCTTTTAATCAGGCGGTACACAACACCCCGTTTAAAATTTGTAACCAATAAAATGGACCTTGTGGTTTACCTGTTATTGATTCTTCAAACTTTTACGGGTCTTTGGATTGCCTATAATTTCCGCTGGGGTTCCTCCTGGTTTTCTACTTTGCTTGCTCCATACCTGTATTCCATTTTCACCCTGCAGCCGGATACCACTGCCGTTTCATTGCTTCCCTGGACGGTGAAACTTCATATCATCGGAGCTTTTGTAATTATCGGTCTTATTCCTTTTTCAAGGCTGGTGCATTTCCTGGTTCCCCCGATAGATTATATCTGGCGTCCCTATCAGCAGGTAAGATGGTACTGGGGCAGAAGAAAGATCCGCAGCCCCCGGACTCCCTGGTCGGTGCAACGTCCAAAAAATAATTAATCATGTTGTTGAACATAGTTACCGATGAAGAGCTACTCACCAGTCAGATTGTAAAAACCATACTGCTGTTTCTTATTTGTGCAGGAATTATATATAATATATTCAGGATTATCCGTACCGGATCAAAAACAAAAAAGATAATCAATTCATTAATCTTCATTATTCTTTCAGTCGCAATTGTTTTTGTAATAAAAGAATATCGTGTTGAAGCAGCGTTGCTCAAACATCCGGAATATGTTCAGGGAACTACTTTGGGTTATTGCGATGTATTTGCACGGGGAAGGGGAATAGAATTTGAATATGAAGTGAATGGACAGAAATACCGCAACTGCAACACTTTTCATCCAGTTTCAAAAGACAGCATTGTTGTTCCGGAAGGAAAGTACCAGGTGAGGTACTCTCTGAAATTTCCTGGTTCAGGCAGAATGAATTTCAGGATGAAAACTAATTAATTCTATCAATAATGGAACAAAACAAATCAATAAATCCGAATCGTATTCTTTTCCTGAATACACTGGCATTTATTGTTTGCTTCGCTGCATGGATGATTAATGGTGTTTTGGTTACTTTTCTTGTGAATAATGGTGTGTTCAAATGGAATGCAGTACAAATTGGTTTGTTATTGGGTGTACCTGTGCTTGTAGGTTCTGTCTTTCGCCTGCCGATAGGTGTTCTTACAGACAAAATTGGAGGCAAATGGGTAATGCTGGGTATATTATTATTCAGTGCAGTACCAATGTTTCTCTTGTCAATGGCCAATAATTATACAGTCTTTCTTATATTAAGTTTTGGATTTGGCGTAGCCGGATCTTCCTTTGCTGCGGGAGTGGCTTATACCTGCTTATGGTTTCCAAAAGAAAAACAAGGTACTGCTTTGGGGATTTTCGGGGCGGGTAATATAGGAGCTGCTTTGACCACATTAATTGCACCATCCATTCTCACCCGGCTTACAAACCACGGAACAAATCTCGAGGCATGGAGGACTTTACCAAAGATATATGCCCTCCTGCTTGTTATAGTTGGTATTATTTTTTGGTTGGGTACCCAAAATAAAAAACCAACCGAATCCAAATCGATGGCACAGAGATTATCACCTCTGAAAGAAATCAGGGTTTGGCGTTTTGGTTTGTATTACTTTTTTGTTTTCGGAAGTTTCGTTGCATTGACACAGTGGCTTATACCTTACTATGTCAATGTTTACTCCTTATCAATTGTGGCAGCCGGATTCATGGTTACTGCTTTTAACCTGCCTACTTCATTGTTCAGGGCTTTTGGGGGATGGCTGGCTGATAAAGTAGGCGCCCGGATAGTTTTGCTCTGGGTGTTTGGTGTGTCCATAGTTTGCTTATTTTTTCTATCTGTACCCAGAATGGAAATACAGGCACCCGGTCAGGGAATTATGGCTGCCAGAAACGGTACAGTAATATCAGTAAACAACAAAGAGATTATAGTAGATGATATATCTTATTCACTTCAAACCAATGCTCCGAACACTACTCAAACAAGTATCCGATTTGGGATACACAATGACGAGGAAGGCTTTTTACTTTTACCAACATCCAAACTGAATCAGGAACCACTCGTACGGGCGGGAGATAAAGTAAGTAAAGGACAATTGATTGCAAATGGTATAACTACTATATATTTCCAGGCAAATAAGTGGATTTTTACTGCTCTGATTTTTATTCTGGGACTAATGATGGGTATGGGAAGTGCAGCTGTTTTTAAACATATCTCTGACTATTACCCGACAAATATCGGCACAGTAGGAGGGATTGTCGGTGTATTAGGCGGATTAGGTGGATTCTTTGGTCCTATTATTTTCAGCATAATCTTGAATAATACTCAGGTATGGACCACATGCTGGATGTTTCTTGCAATAATTGCTGCTTTTTCTATTGTTTTCCAAAGATTGGCCATAAAAGCAGTTACCCGGTCAGGTCAGCATAAATAATTACTACTTATTTTACTATCTTGAGTAGTATAAAGGAAAACTATTAACAGGAGTAATTACCCATGTCAAAACTGTGCTGTCTGGTTCCATTATCATTTTGATTGAGGATTAACTTTGAAATATTCAGTTTTTAAGTATTATCTGATTATGCAAAAAATTCTGACTGCTTTTTTTGCATATTTAACCTAAATCTTTGGAACAATCGGTTCATATAGTAAATCAGGAAACAGACGAAAACGCATGGTCTGAGTTTCGGCTTCAAATAAAAAACCTTTCCCCTGCTTATTTCGCATTGGTAATGGCAACAGGCATTATTTCAATAGCTGCCTACCTGATGGAAATGTCTGTCCTTGCGAAAGTTTTATTTGTCCTGAATAATATTTTTTTTGTTACTCTATGGGTGCTGAACCTGCTTCGCCTGATCTGGTTCCTGAAAGAAACCATAAGCGATCTAACCAATCATATGAAGTGCCCTGGGTATTTTACATCAGTTGCCGGCACCTGTGTACTGGGAAGCCAATATATCATCCTTTTCGATAATTTCACAATAGCTTTTATACTTTTGATAGCTGGTGTTCTTTTGTGGATTTTTCTTACTTATTTGATCTTTACCACCCTGACAATCAAACAGGAAAAACCACCACTTGATAAAGGAATAACCGGGGCATGGCTTACGGCCATTGTAGCTACCCAATCAGTATCTATCCTCAGTGCTCTTATAGCTTCTCATTTAAAACAGCCTTTTCGCATGGAAGTAAACTTTTTTGCCCTTTCCATGTGGCTATGGGGAGGCATGTTTTATATCTGGATGATTTCCCTGATCTTTTACCGCTATACTTTTTTTAAATTCTCACCGGATGATCTGGCGCCACCTTATTGGATTAATATGGGAGCGATGGCCATATCAACATTAGCAGGGTGTATTTTGATCATTAACTCCCCAGATGCACCTTTTCTTCAAACGCTATTGCCTTTCATGAAAGGGTTTACCGTATTTTACTGGGCAACCGGAACCTGGTGGATACCCATGCTGATCATATTAGCTATCTGGAGGCATGTTTACAAGAAATACCCGTTGAAATATGATCCGCTATATTGGGGCGCTGTTTTCCCACAGGGTATGTACACCGTTTGTACTTTCAGAATGGCTGAAGCTTTACATATACCTTTTGTACAAAAAATTTCTGATGTTTTTATCTACATCGCCCTGTCTGCCTGGACACTGGCCTTTATCGGATTGTTACGTAACATTGTTTCTAAAACCCGACAAATAACAAAATTACTCATTCAATAAAGCAAACTGCAGAAACTATATCAAAAAGGGAAGAAATGATAATAATGTTTCCCAAAAAAGGCTGATTCAATTCATAGGAAAATATGACCATTATCATACCACGACCAATAATAAGATTTGATTTTTAAAAAATATTTACATCAAATTCATTGGAACATGAATAACATTTTCTCCGAAACGGATTACATTAAAAGAAATGCAGAAAAAGATACAGACGGAAAACCTGAGTATTCCCCCATGGATCCGCCTGATGCTTATAAACCGCCCGGCATTAGCCCGGTGCCTTATGAGGAATTGTCATTATTTCTCCGTCATTTCTGTGATGAGCATAAAATTATTCTGGCCGAACTGGAAAAGTTTGAGTCTGTTCTTTTAGAAATAAGAAAAGATGGTATCAATAAGGGTTTGAATAAAATGCTGGCAGATTTTTTTCAGTTTCTGGATGAAAATATTGTGCTTCACCATCTGAAAGAAGAGCGGATCTTATTCCCGATTCTTCATGATCGTTTACTCGAGAACGGGGAACATGCTCCCGGTGCTGTTCCTGAGACAGCGGTTGATATGCTGGAGAATGATCATATAAAAACAATGCAGCTGGTGACATTAACTTTTAGCCTGATGGGATTATCATCAAGGCTCACTGATCTTGCTTCCAGGGCTGTATTAATTGATACAGCTGTAGAGCAGGGAAATTCGTTGATTGAACTACTCCGGTTGCATATATTCAGGGAAAACAATGTAGTATTTGCCCTTGCAACCCAATATCTTACTGCTAATGATTTCATTAAAATGGAAGAACAACTGAAAAAATATTTTTCTGAAACTCTTTCATAGAAAAAATAGATTATTTTTCGCTCGGGTCGACAATGCAAAACAACTGGCAATACCGGAAAAATTGTTGTTGAAAAAACTTTATTATGCTAAAAGACAATTTTGGCCGAATTCATGACTATCTGAGAATCTCACTTACTGACAAGTGTAATCTCCGCTGTACATATTGTTGCCCTGTTGACTTACCAAAAGGATATTTTGCAGGTGCTTCCCGGATGACTGCTGATGAAATAGATACAATTGTTTCCGTCTTTATTCAAGAAGGTGTAAAAAAAATCCGTCTTACAGGCGGTGAGCCATTGGTCCGAAAGGATGCGAAAGAAATTATTCAGCGACTGGCTAAATATCATGTTGAAATGGCTATTACAACCAACGGTGTTTTTGTTCATGAATTCATTGAAACTTTTAAGGAGGCGGGAATACATTCAGTTAATGTAAGCCTGGATTCATTAAAAAAAGAAAAAAATCTTTCCATTACACAGCGGGATGAATTTGAAAAGGTTAACGGTAATATAAAGCTTTTACTGGAAAATGATTTCCATGTAAAGGTAAACGTAGTGGTGATGAAGAATGTGAATGAGGATGAAATAACTGACTTTGTTGAATGGACAAAACAGCAACCGGTGCATGTACGGTTTATAGAGTTTATGCCATTTGCAGGAAATCAATGGAGCAATGAAAAGGTTTTTTCTCACTCTGAAATATTGGAATTAATTTCTTCAAAATATGATTTCGTCAAATTAGATGGTCATAAGAATGATACAGCCAAAAAATATTCTGTACCGGGTTATAAAGGAACTTTTGCCATTATCAGTTCAATGAGCCAGCCGTTTTGCAGCGGTTGCAACAGAATGCGGTTAACGACAGATGGCAAAATGAAGAATTGCCTGTTCTCCAAAAATGAAGTGGATATTTTAGGTGCACTGAGAAATGGACTTGACATACTTCCTTTAATTAAACAATGCGTAACGGATAAAGAAGAAGCTATGGGGGGTCAGTTTGCTGCTGTTTATAAAAATACCGACGCATCTAAAATAAATAACAGGAGCATGATTGCTATCGGAGGATGATATTAAAAAATTGAACAATGCGCATTTTACTCACCGGAGCAAATGGATATATCGGGATGAGGCTTTTACCGGTACTGGTGGAGGCCGGACATGAAGTAACCTGTGTGGTCAGGGACAAAAACCGTTTTAAACCCTCCCCTGACCTGTTCGATAAAATTAATATCATTGAATTTGATTTTCTTCACCCGGAAAATGCAATACAGAATTTTAATAAAAAACAATTTGATGTAGCGTATTATCTCATTCATTCGCTGGGAGATACTTCGACAACCCTGAAGGAATATGAAATAAGAGCTGCGGGGTGTTTTGTTCTGGTGGCAACTCTTACCCAGGTAAAACAAATTGTTTACCTGAGTGGTATCAGCAATGAAAAAAATCTTTCAAAGCATTTGCTGGCAAGAAAAGTGGTGAAAGATGTATTTATCCGGTCGGGCATCGCTTATACAATTTTTGAAGCGGGTATTATTGTTGGTTCAGGCAGTATATCATTTGAAATCATCCGTGATCTTACTGAAAAAATACCTTTAATGATAGTCCCCCGCTGGCTGAACTCAAAATGTCAGCCTATTGCTATACGAAATGTAATCTACTATTTATCCAAGTGTCTTTTGAAAGAACAAACTTTTTTTAAAACTTTTGAAATAGGCGGCCCGGATGTATTAACTTATAAAAAAATGTTGCTGGAATTTGCGGCTGTTCGTGGGTATAAGCGATACATAATTCCCTTACCGGTTCTTTTTCCCGCCCTGTCTGCTTATTGGTTGTATCTTACCACATCAGCAAATTTTACTATTGCAAAACAGTTGGTGCAAAGCATGAAAAATGATGTAGTCTGTAAAGAGTTTTCCATCCGTGATATTATTCCGCAGGATTTGATTCCATACCGGGAAGCTATTAAAATGGCTTTTGAAAGGATTGAACAGAATATGGTGATATCAAGCTGGACGGATTCAGCATCCAGCAGTCTTAACAGATTAGATGTCAATCAATACATAGAAGTACCCGTAAATGGTTGTTATAAAGACCGCCGTTGGATAGAAATTGATAAGGAAAAGGTGGAAGAAGTGGCCAATCGTTTTTTTGGCATCGGCGGAAAACAAGGCTGGTATTATGCCGATAAGTTATGGCGTATCCGCGGATTATTGGATAAATTGGTTGGCGGTGTTGGTTTAAGCAGGGGCAGAAGAAGCGATGTGGATATTCAACCAGGTGAAACTATTGATTTCTGGAGAGTTCTTTTAGCTGACCGCAAAAATCACAGGATGCTCTTGTTTGCTGAAATGAAATTACCGGGAGAAGCCTGGCTTGAGTTTTCAATAGTCCAAAACGAAAGCCGTTGCCTACTTAAGCAAACTGCCACATTCCGTCCAAAAGGGATTATGGGCCGCAATTACTGGTATGCCATGCTTCCCTTTCATTTTTTTATTTTTAGAAATATGCTGAAACGTATCGCCGGCAAAGGCAGGATAAAGAAAAAAGAAAGAAAATGATAAGTGTTCAGGAAGCCAGGCAAATAATATCAGACCACTGCCATTCTAAAAAAACTGAGTTACGGCCTTTGTATAATGCAAACGGATATACTTTGGCAGAACCCGTTTATTCACCAGTCAACACTCCGCCTTTTGATCAATCTGCCATGGATGGCTATGCATTTTCATTTGAAAAATGGGATGGTAAAAGCGATCTGTATGTAACAGGAGAAGTACAGGCCGGAAATTACTTTACCGGAAACCTGGGGCCAAATGAAACAATACGCATTTATACCGGGGCCTGTTTACCGCCGGACGCCGATACTGTTGTAATGCAGGAAAAAGTGACCAGAACTGTCAATACAATAACCATTAATGATAAAGAACTTTTTAAAAGCTGCAATGTCCGGTTACAGGGCTCACAATCTAAAAAAGGAGA
The DNA here is from genome assembly GCA_964439615.1 of uncultured Ferruginibacter sp. Classification (GTDB taxonomy): domain Bacteria; phylum Bacteroidota; class Bacteroidia; order Chitinophagales; family Chitinophagaceae; genus Ferruginibacter. Next base: position 68,168 of record CAYTQB010000001.1, read on the forward strand.
TATTATTCTTTTTAAAGGAGATTGCCTGACACCAGCCGCCATTTCATTTCTTGCCGGCACAGGAATTGACAAAGTCAAAGTATTTTCAAAACCAATTATAAGTATCATAATAACAGGTAAGGAATTAATAAAGCCCGGCCTTCCTCTTACCGAAGGAAAAGTCTATGAGTCTAATTCATTCGGACTCACAGCCGCATTAAATCAACTAGGAATTTCCCCGGTTTCTGTTGAAATGACTGATGATAATGAAGAGGAAATAATTACAGCAATAACCAGTCAGTTGCAGTCAGATATTATTATTCTGACTGGTGGCGTGTCTGTAGGGGATTACGATTTTGCCGGATCAGCGCTTGAAAAATGCGGCGTAAAAAAAATATTTCACAAAGTAAAACAGAAACCAGGGAAACCGCTTTATTTTGGCATCCATAATCAAACACATGTATTTGCATTGCCCGGAAATCCTGCAGCCGTACTCACTTGTTTTTACGAATATATTGTTCCGGTTATCAGCAGTTATACGGAAAAAAACTATTTTAAAAAATTAAAGCTTTCGCTGGCAAATGATTTTACAAAAAAGCAGGGGCTTACTTATTTCCTGAAAGGAACAACAAATTTAAATTCAGTTATTGTTTTAAATCACCAGGAAAGTTATCTGATGAATTCCTTTGCTTTGGCAGATTGTATAGTTGAACTGGAAGAAGATAAAGTGCAATTCAGGAAAGGGGACCTGGTTGATATCAACATGATCAATTAAATTATTAATCCTGGTTACTGATATTAAGGCTAACTTTAGTTAACTGAACCAGTTAAACAAAATGCATTCAGAATTACTATTTTATTTGCTTTTACTGCTTGTGGCATTTCTCTATTCATCTGTAGGGCATGGTGGTGCCAGTGGATACCTGGCACTGATGGCTTTTTTCTCATTTGCACCCTCCACTATGCGACCAACCGCTTTGTTGCTGAATATTTTCGTTTCACTCATTGCGTTTATACAATATTACCGAAGCGGGCATTTCAAGTGGCAATTATTCTGGCCATTTGCAATCGCTTCTATCCCCGCAGCTTTTACCGGTGGATTAATTGTAGTTGATGTGAATTTGTATAAAGCGATATTGGGTGTTCTTCTTCTTTTTCCAGTTGTATGGCTTGGTGGAATAAATTTTAATGAGGAAAAAAATAAAAAAGAGCAAAGTTTTGTTGCTTCCCTTATAATAGGCGCTCTTATCGGATTGCTTTCAGGCATGATAGGAATTGGTGGCGGCATAATATTGAGCCCTGTTATTTTGTTATTGCATTGGGCAAATATGAAACAGACTGCCGCAGTTTCTGCATTATTCATTCTTGTGAATTCACTTGCGGGGTTAGCAGGTCTCTTCACAAACGGGTTTGATTACAGGCCCGAAATGTTATGGATGATTGTAGTTGCTTATACCGGTGGACTGGCCGGATCATATCTGGGAGCAATGAAATTTAAGAGTGCATTTTTGAAAAGAATATTGGCTGTAGTCTTGCTGATTGCTTCAGTCAAATTATTATTTACATAATAATGAATAAGAAAAAAAACATATTAAATGGATATATTCTGGCAGGTGGCAAAAGTTCCAGAATGGAAACAGATAAGGGGTTACTTCTCTTAAATGATAAACCGATCATACAACAGGTGATTGAACAATTGCAACCAGCCCTAAACAAAATGGTCATTGTTTCAAATAATCCTGAATACGAAAAATTTGGACTGGAAGTCATTGGTGATTTAATAAAGGATATTGGTCCTGCCGGCGGCATTCATGCAGCATTGAGCCATACTCATTCCGGTAAGATTTTTATAGTGAGCTGCGATATGCCCTTTGTTACTACAGAAGCCGTTAAGTACTTGACGCAAAGAGCATCTTATTCGCAAATAACCTTACCATTGTATCAGAAAAAAATGGAGCCTTTATTTGGTGTTTATTCCAAAGAATGTTTACCTCATTGGCAACAACTCATTGAGTCAGGAATTATTAAATTGCAGCAGATGATAGCCCGTTTTAATTTTTTGACAATAAATATTGACAATAATGAACTGTTCAATGATTTACTGTTTATGAATATCAATGACAAAAGCGATTTTAATAAGGCACTTAAACAATTTTAACATGGAAATTAATTTACTTGCATTCGGACAGGTCGCCGATATTACCGGGAAAGCGGAATGGAATATTTCCGGAATTAAAAATACGGATGAGCTAACCCAACATCTGGCCGAACAATTTCCTTCATTGCTTTCCATCAAATATTCTATGGCTGTCAACAAGAAACTCATACAAGAAAATACAGAACTGAAAAATGAAGACACTGTGGCAATACTTCCCCCTTTTTCAGGAGGATAAATAATTTTTGAATGAATAACCCGGATAAATATCAGAGATACAAGCGGCAGATACTGCTTAAGGAATTTGGAATTGCCGGACAGGAAAAATTGCTCCGGGCAAAAGTTCTTGTTGTGGGTGCAGGCGGCCTGGGTTGCCCTGCACTTCAATATTTGGCGGCTACCGGTGTGGGAACGATCGGGATAGTTGATTCTGATTTGGTGGAAATTTCAAATCTTCAAAGGCAAATTCTATACTCCGTTACTGATATTGGAAAACCAAAAGCAGAAATAGCTGCAGAAAAACTGAAAGCCCTCAATCCAGAAATACAAATTCAGGCTTATCAAATCAAAATGGAAAATTGTAATACTCTTAATTTGATTTCCCATTATGATATAGTAATTGACGGCACTGATAATTTTTCCACCCGCTATCTGATTAATGATGCCTGTGTGCTGCTCGACAAACCCCTGGTATATGGCGCTGTTTTGCGCTTTGAAGGTCAGGTTGGTATTTTTAATCTTACAACTAAGGATACAAAAATCAAAACTAATTACCGTGACTTGTTTCCCGAGCCACTTTCCCCTTCATCAACATTATCTTGTTCCGAAGCCGGAGTACTTGGTGTATTGCCCGGTATTATAGGAACCCTACAGGCTACTGAAGCAATAAAAATAATTACCGGAATCGGGAAACCTCTCAGCAACAGGATTGTTTCTTATAATGCCTTAAACAATTTATTTTATGAGTTTTCGATTTCACCTTCAGAAAAGGTGGCCGCATTGATCCCTAAAAACGAAAAAGCGTTTTTGGATTTTAATTATGACTGGTTTTGCGGAATTTCATCAGGTAACTATGAAATAACAACAGCTGAGTTTGAAAAACTGAGAGTAGGCGAAAAAATCACAATTATAGATGTCAGGGAAGAAGGTGAGCTGCCTTCTGTTGACGAATTTACATTTATTCAAATTCCATTAAGCCGGTTTAAAGAAATTGTTCCGGATCTTTCACCCAAAAATAAGATCATTATTTTTTGTCAGTCGGGAATAAGAAGTTTAACAGCAGCAAAGTTGTTAAATGAAGAATTCAATGGATACCATGCATATAGTTTAAAGGGTGGAATTATTGAATGGAAAAAGCAACATCAGAACATTTCAATTTGAAATAATGAAGGGAAAAAAACATAAAGTATTTATTGAAGGTGCCATTTCACCTGCATTTATTGGCGATTCTATTTCGAAGCACAGCGCAAAAATAAATATTGGGGCACACAGTATCTTTTTAGGTCAGGTGCGCAATGACAGCATTGATGGCAAAGAAGTAAAAGCGATAGAATATACTGCCTACACTGACATGGCAGAAGAAATTTTTCAGGAAATCAGGGAGGCAGCTTTTGCAAAGTATCAGCTTACCTGTATGCACATCTATCACAGTACCGGAAGAGTAAATACAGGGGGAATAAGTTTGTTTGTATTCACTTCTTCTGTTCATCGTAAAGATGCCCTGCAGGCCTGTAGTGAAATTGTTGAAAGAATAAAAAAAGAAGTACCGGTTTGGGGAAAAGAAATTTTTGATAACGAAGATTACCAATGGAAAAAAAACATCTGAAAAAATTATCTCAATATGATTGATATTACAAATAAAATAAAGTCACACCGCTCAGCCATTGCACAGGCAATCGTAAGAGTAAGCAGGCAGGAAACAATTGATGCCATTAATAATAAAACGGTTCCCAAGGGCGATGTACTGGAAGCAAGCCGTGTGACCGGATTGTTTGGGATAAAACGAACAAGTGATATGATCCCGGATTGTCATCCATTGCCGGTTGAGTTTGCTTCCGTAATACATAAAATAGAAGGGTTGGAAATAATTATCGAAACTGAAGTACATACCATTTACCGGACCGGGGTAGAAGTAGAAGCTATGCATGGTGCATCAATCGTTGCGCTGACGATTTATGATATGCTGAAGCCGATTGACAAAGAGATTGAGATCAGAAGTATTAAACTGATCGAGAAAAAAGGCGGCAAGTCCCAATACACAGATAAGCTGAGCCGCAGCATCCGGGCTGCAGTTATTGTTTGTTCAGATAGTATTTCTGCAGGTAAGAAAGATGACCGTTCTGGTATAGCTATTATCAATAAGCTTGAAAAATCAGGAGTGATAATAGAAGATTACGGAATCATTCCTGATGAAGTAAAAATCATACAGGAAAAAGTACAATCACTTTATGATAATAAAATTGATCTAATCATTGTTACTGGCGGTACCGGTTTATCTGCCAGAGATGTTACACCGGAAGCCATTCGCCCCATGCTGGACCGAGAAATACCCGGCATAGCAGAAGCTGCCAGAAGTTTTGGCCAGGAGCAAATGCCGTATTCAATGTTATCAAGAAGTATTGCAGGCTTAAAAGGAAACACACTCATCCTTGCATTACCCGGATCTACAAGAGGCGCACAGGAAAGTATGGATGCCCTCTTCCCCTACTTACTTCATATCTTTAAGATCATGGATCATTCGCAGCATGATTAAAAATGATGAGATTATTTTCAGATTAAAATAAACATTAAAAAAGATTTTTTGAAATTGATTAATATTACTTTTCTGCATCCTCCCAATGCGGATTCGGCAATTATCTAAAATTCTCAGAGATGTTTATGGTAAAAGATGAAGAAAAGGAAAAGAAAATACCGCTAACACCATCATTAGTTATACAATCAAATTGTGCAAAGACCCACCTCGCTTTTTTTAAATAAAAAAGAGGCTACCTCATTATGAGACAGCCTCCTTTTTTCAGAATATTTTATCGGCAGATGAAGTTTCGCTAAGAATCTTTATTTGCATTACTGCTGAAATACTTTTTGTCCTTTGTTTTACAAGCTCGGCAGTTTTACCGGCAAATAGTTCATCTACTGAAGTACAAAATAAATGATTCCATTGCCTGAAATGGCTTTCTGTTAAAGGAAACAGCCGGCTTATATGCTTATGCAATTCCATCGGGTTGCCGGTGTAGCTTCCGGTATAAAACAGCATATTTTCAAAGAAATCATACATGACCGGCAGGTGTTTTTCCCAATTCACTTTTGCAATATCAGTAAAAACGAAGCCGATAACGGGGTCCTGTTTCACCCTGCTGTAGAATTCATTTACCAGTAATTCAATATCCTGCCTTGAAGTGATATCTTTTTTCATACTCAGCATTTTAATGTAAAAGCACATAAACCTGTTGCAGGTCTTCTTCTGAACAATGTGATTGTATCAGTGGGAACAAAACCCGCTCTTCCTTCCGGATATGGGCTTCCAACATTCTTCCCAGTTCATCCAACACATCTGCCAATCCTGTTGCTTTATTCAATGAAAGAAATAATGCTTCCAATTTCCGGTGCTCATTTATAATTTCAGTGCTAAATGAACTGATAACTGTATTACAGTGTTTTATTTTTTGAAGTACCAGTTCTTCATCCTGAAAATGCTTTCTTATAATTTCCTTAAACTGCTGCTCTGCATAGGAAGCCTTCCCTGTATCCGTATCAGGCAGACCCTTATACAATGGAGCTCCTTTCTTCAACAGTTGTGCAAGTATTAATGTACTATGATGTTCCCTTGATAATGGCGCTAAAGCTTCATGTCGTTTCATAATTACAGGTCCTTACGGTTAAATTTTCTTAACGATAACCAGGTAGGAACGATTATCCATACAAACAATGCCACGAAAGATGTTATTAAGCCAACCTGAGTTCCAAAGAAATCTTTAAATATGGCGCCCGTGTAACCCATGAGTGCCGAGACATCCATCTTCAGCAATATCAATATTCTGCTGAGATCAATAGGATTTAACACACTGAAGATAATCATTGTTTTTTCCAGGGGATAGTCGGCAAACTGGAACAATATGAACAAAATCAATCCATCAAAAATGATAGAGAAATAAAGCCACAATAAAATAGCTACACCAATCCCTTTTGCTTTATCTCTTGCCATAACTGCTGCCAGCGTGGCTATGGCCACAAATATCACGGATAAAAGAAGCCCGGTGGCCAGCATCATAAAACCTGTGGCAGTAGCTTCATAGAGCAGAATTGGAATGCCGGCACCAATAAAAAAAGCAAATGCCATTGAGGTTGCCAAACCGGTAAACAAACTAAGCCAGATGGTTTTTCTTTTTAAAGGCTGACTGACCAGCAGCTCTAAAAACTCGGAACTGTTATACACATAAATGGCAGAAAATAATAAGCTTACCAGCGGTACAATGATCAAAATAATATTCAGCAGGCTGAGCAGCCCTTTTGCCGGATTATTTTCCAGGTTAAAAATGGTAAGGGAGATCAAAAAAAATAATGCCGTATAAGCGAGCATAATTTTATTACGCAGGATATCAATAATCACATATTTGATGATCTTTTTCATTTCTATCTTTGTAACATTACGTTTGCAATAGCTTTAGATAATTTTTCCTCCCCTGTTTCTTCCTGCAAGCTTGTAATACTTTTATGAAAACACAGTTTTCCATCCTGCATAAAAATTACCTGGCTTACCAGGTCATCCAGTTCGCTTAATACATGCGATGTGATTAAAACCAGTTTATCTTTATTTTTTTCTGCTATGATCTTAGTTTTTAAAATCTCTGATGCCACAGGATCTAAACCTGCAGTAGGTTCATCCAGGATCAGTACGTCGGGGTTAAAAAGAAAAGCCAATGCGGCACTTACTTTTTGCCGGGTACCGCCTGATAATGTTCTCATTCTTTTTTTCAATATATCTTTCAGCCCAAACTGATCAATCAGTTCTTTATCGAGTGTATCATCTTTTTTACCCCTGATATCCTTCATCATATCCAGTACCTGGCCAATGGTCATGTTTTCGGGATAGCGGCCAATTTGCGGCATATAACCAATTTCAGCCCGGTACATCCAGTTATGTTTGATATTTTTTCCATTAAAAGTGATAAACCCACTGTCGCAAACAACCATACCCAGTATACTTTTTATCAAGGTAGTTTTGCCACAGCCATTGGGGCCGATCAGGGCAATACATTCCCCTTTCGCACAGGTAACCGAAACATCATCCAATGCTTTCAGTTTTCCGAATTTTTTTGAAACATTACTGGCTATGATCATAGTGGCATTGGTTTCATTAAAGGATGTTCGTCTTTTAAATTTTCAGGCGTAAGTGATGGCAGTATCTTTTCTGTTTTATCCAGCAAAGAAGTCATCAGGCTACGAAACAGGATCATGGCCGGCGGGTTCTGTTCAATGATCATGGCATACAAACTAACCGGCCTGTATGGTATATCGCCCAGTTTATCCCTGTTCAGGTCATATCCCTCATACTTATCCCAGTAATTATTATTGAACGTATTTAAAACCAGGTTACCGTTTGTGCCCACATCAAATGTATTAGCCTTAAAATTGTTTTTCGCTACAGCAACTTCCATACAGCTGGCTTGTATCTTCATAGCCCATCCGTTACTTTTAAATACATTTTTTTCAAGCTGTACACGGCTTACTCCTTCCATAAAAATACCGATGGTGTTTTTTACAAACCGGTTTGATTCAATATAACTGTCGCTGATCTCTTTCAGCAATAAACCATATGCCCCGTCTCCCCAATTTTCTTCAAAATAATTATGTATCATTTTTACATACTTGCTGAACATGACAGCAACCCCTGCATCGTTATTTTTAAAAACATTACTAATGTAGGCATCGTTATTACTGAACATAAAGTGCAGGCCGTAACGCAGGTTTTTTTCCGAAACATTTCTCCAGATGATGGAGTTGGTTACAAACTCAAAATATATGCCGTCCCTGTGGCCATTAATGGTGTTGCCTATGATACGCATGCTGTCGGCCTTCCAGCAATGAATACCATTGCCGCTTTGCTGCTCTTCTTTGCCATAAGCAACGAGTTTATTTTTTTCAATGGTACAGTTTTTACCGTATTGCGTATAAATGCCAAAAAAAGTATCTTCCAGTATGTTATTCCGTATCACAACATCCCTGCAACTATATATTTTTATGCCGGCAAAATCCTCTATGCTTGATACTCCGGAATGAATAACCTTAAATCCGTCAACTACTACCCTGTTGGCCTTAACAGAAATAATCTCATACTGATTATCTCCATCCAACACCGGATGATCGATACCGATGAGAAAAATGGTTTTATTGATAATGATATTTTTCTCATGGTAATGGCCCGGTTCAACCAGTATGGTATCGCCATTTACTGCCAAAGCCAATCCAGCCTGAATGGTTTTAACTGATTGTTGTTTCCCTACACGAATGGTTTTTGCATACAGGTTACTTACAAAAAAAACAAGTATCGATATGAAAATTATTTTTTTCAAGGTTTAATCACATCATTCCATGTAAGTGTATTGCCTGGAAATCGTTTTTGAATGGTTGCTAAACTATCGGCATTATCAAATGCGGCAATATTGCCTCCCATGGGGCTTCTCAGCCCATCGCTTTTTAACAACAATACAGTATTTACATTGATCAGCTGGTGTGTTCCGGAATAATTTGTAAGATAATAATCTTTAACATTGCCCGGTTCCACATCTTTTGTTTTGATATAAGCTACAATGCAATGCACATCATCAAATTTATAAACCCTCCCCTTTTTTGTTACCAACTCTGCACCGAAACGGGCATCACTGATGGTCATTTTGCAGAAATAACAATTATCAACTCCGGTTCTGATTGGTTCTGGCCCGGAAGTACAGGATGAAAAACTCATTATAAAAAAAAATGCAGCGGCAGCAGCAGTTAATTTTGTTAACTGCTTGTTTTTACGGCTGCTTTTCCAAACCATCAGGGTACAAAACAACACTATTGTACCAACTGCAATAAAAATCCATCCGCCGATATCAGGCATGGAATAAGCTCCAAAATTCAGTAATTGTTTAAAGCCAATTAACGGTGGCTGGTAAGCCATACCAGGAACAATGATTGCAGCATCCGGATCTAAGTTATGGCCGTAATTATATTCCCATCTCCAGAAATCATACATGGCTAAAACACCAAAACTTACAAATAATACTGTTAAGAGATACAGTAATTTTCTCCTTGCAATAATACCGGTTACTATGAACAGTAATGCAAAAAATCCAATGATATAAGGTAACAGGGTGAATTCAATAAAGTCTTCGGTATGCAAAGTCTTCATACCAATGTAATGGTTCAACCCGTTTATGATATCTACATTTCCTCCTAATTTATGCGGATAAATGAGTAGCATCAATCCTTCGGGATATTGCGGAGCAACCAGGTCTATCTTCCACATGGGTACAAATAATACTGCAATTAAAGCCAATCCGCAGAGTATTACCATTAACCTTATCCAGACTTTCAACTTATCATTTTTCATAGTATCGTTTTTACATTCAATAAAAAAGGAGCAGGCTTTTTAGTCAGCCTGCTCCTTTTACACATAGGATCATTTCTTTTTTGCTGTATCGGATACGGCATAGTTTTTTCCGGTGCTAAACAATAATGGCACATTACTTCCGGCAGGTGATACCCTTATATAACCTGTCATTTCCTGGTGCAGTGCACTGCAGAAGTCGGTACAATACATAGGATATATACCCACCTTATTGGGATTCCATTTTAGTGTTTGTGTTTCGCCGGGCATGATGAGTAACTCGGCGTTGGAAGCTCCTTTTACAGCAAACCCATGTGGCACATCCCAGTCCTGTTCCAGGTTAGTAACGTGGAAATACACTTCATCTCCCATTTTTATGCCTTCAATATTATCGGGTGTAAGGTGAGAACGGATAGCAGTCATATATACATCTACCTTATTTCCTGTCCTCACAACTTTTGTTGCACCTTCTCCATTGGTAAAGAATGGGCTCTTATTCTCTTCCATTTTGAAAAACTTAAGAGACCGTCCCTTGACAAGGTCTGCAGGTATGATCTGGGCATAGTGTGGTTCTCCAATTGTTGGAAAATCCAGGATCAACTGCATCTTATCACCGCTGATATCATACAACTGTGCGCTCTGCGATAACTCTGGACCGGTTGGCAAATAACGGTCTTTGGTTATTTTGTTATAAGCAACCAGATATTTGGCATTGGGGGTTTTGGTATCTCCGCCAGCTACGCATAAATGACCAACTGAGTAGTAAGTAGGGGCCCTGTCTACTACTTTAAGGTCTTTTATATTCCACTTAACTACTTCACTTGATACAAAGAAAGAGGTGTATGCATTTCCTTTGTTATCAAATTCGGTATGCAAAGGGCCAAGACCTGGTTTTTTTACTTCGCCATACAAAACAGATTCGTACTTAAGAATAGGAATACCATCAAAATCGCCGATAAAATCTTTTGCTGCAATAGCTTTTACCATCTTATCAAAGCTGAATACAGGTATCAATGCCGCCAGCTTACCACTACCTACAATATACTCGCCTGTAGGACTTACATCGCAACCATGAGGTGATTTGGGGCATGGGAAGAAATAGCAGATATCTTTTAGTTCTTTGGCATCAAGTACGGTCACTTCTGTTTTTATCTCGGATGTTGCAGAATGTGTGGCATCACTATAGGTATTATGAGCATACCTCACCGATTGTTTCCGTCCTTTTCCTGCTTTCAGGTATTCTTCTGCTTTTTTCCAGTTCACTGCCATAATAAAATCCTTGTCTTTCTGCGAAGCATTTACTTCCAGTAATGTATTGGCTTGTTCGGTATTATAACAAGAGAAGAAAAACCAGCCATGAGATACTCCTTTACCAGCACGGCTCAGGTCGAAGTTTACACCGGGAGCCTGTATCTGAAATGCGATATCCATTTTTCCATTCTCCTTGGCAACACTGATGAAACTCAGCGTTCCCTTAAAGTTTTGTTTGTAGGTATTGATGGGAACATCGCCGTTCTTGTCATCTGGTGGTACGCTGAAACGGGTACCTGCAACTACATACTCTGTATTTTCTGTAATAAAGGGAGAAGAGTGGTTACCACCGCTGTTAGGCAATTCAATGATCTCTGCTGTCCGGAATGTAGCCAGGTCAATTCTTGCAACACGTGGTGTATTATTGGCATTACCAAAAGCCCATTTGCCATCATATTCACCATTGGTCTTCGACATCTGCACATGGTGCAGGTCATCCCAGGGTACAAAACCATGCGAAGTGTTCAGCATCGGTTTTGTTTCCTCGCTGTACCCATACCCTTTTTCCGGATCTACAGAGAAAACAGGAATTACCCTAAGCAAACGGCCCGATGGCAAACCATATGCGCTCATTTGCCCGCTGAATCCACCAGATACAAAATTGTAGAATTCGTCAAATTTTCCTGGTGCTACATAGGCTTTCGCTGCAGCATCGGAACTTACAGCCGAGCCGGCATTTTTTGGTTTACAGGCATTAAAGCCCAACAGCATACTAAATGCAAAAACTGCTGTTATCAGTTTATACTTTTTCATTTTGGTTGATTTATATGATAAAGGTTAGTTTTATTTTACGCCGTCATTCTTCCGCATAAATTCATAGAGATTCCTTGCATCATCATCGCCAATGTTCTGATTTGGCATACGCACAAGGCATATTTCCAATTGTGCCTGAGCCTTAGGGTCTTTGTTCAGCATTTCGTCGGTATTAGTTGTAAAATTCATGATCCAGGCTGCTGCGTGCCTTTCTGTAACGCCTAACCAGCCTGGGCCAACAAGTTTTTCACTGGTTAGCTTATGGCAACTGGCGCATTTTACTGTATATACTTTTTCTCCAGAGGCAGCCATAGTTCCATCCAACTTTTCAGCAACAGCTACATCCTTAAATTTTCCTTCGCCTCTTTCAGGATCATAAGAAGGGTTACTGTTCTCTGTTTTTGTTGGTTCCGGCTTAGTAGTTTCTGTACTTGCCGAATTGGTATCTGAACCGCCACCGCAGGCTGCGATAAAGGCGCTCAGGACGAAAATGGCTGCAATTTTTTTCATGATTTAAGTTTTTTGTTTAAAATTTCAATACAAGATTAACTCTCCAAACTACATTTATTTATGAGTAGAATCATATCTTTAATATTTGGATGCTACAAAAATACATCATTGTTTAAAATAAACAGAACCAGACTGGATTTAGTTACTCAGCTTTGAGCCTTATTTTTTTATGAGTTTAATCATATAGGATACTGCCAAATATCACCCTGAATGATTTAGGGAGAAGATAGATTTGCTTTCAGAAATAAAATTCATTTAAAATGATGATAGATATTGATATGCTGCTTGCCTGGGGAGCAGCTTATAAAAAAATAAGCACCGGAGAAATGATCTTCCGGGAAGGTACGCATTCCTCATTCTACTATCAACTTGTTAGTGGTAAAGTAAGGTGGGTAAATATAAATGATGATGGGAAAGAATTTATACAGACCTTCATAGATCCTGGTGAATGCTTTGGTGAATTTCCTTTGTTTGATGATGAGCCGTTTGCAGCTTCCGCTATTGCTGATGAAGATTCGGTAATTATCAGGCTGCACAAATCATCTTTTTTGCAACTTATTAAAGAAAATCCGGAGATACATTTTGGCTTTACAAGGCTGCTCAACCAGCGCCTGCGCTTTAAATTTCTTATCCTCAAAGAACTGGCTGCCCACAAACCCGAGAATAGCATTACTACTCTGCTCAGTTATTTTAAAGAGAATAAAAAAAATATCTGTACCAAGTGCAATCGTTTAAAACTTACCCGTCAGCAAATTGCCGATATGACCGGGTTACGTGTAGAGACGGTCATTCGTACCATGCGTAACATGCACTCACATGGGCTGCTGCGGATCGATAAAGGTAAAGTGTACTGCTGATGTGATTGAAATCATATTGACTTAATAAAGACGGTTATTATTTTGCTTCAAACAGAAATTATGCTGCTACCTGTTCACCGATGGGTGAAGATTGCCCTTTTTAACTTGCTGGTTGTTGCCAGTCTTGGTGTGATACTCCGGTATAAGATATTGTTCCCACTTCCCATTGTTGACCAAAAACACCTGCTTCACGGCCATTCTCATTTTGCTTTTGCAGGGTGGATATCTCAGGCTATCATGACACTCATCGTAACTTATTTATCAAGACAAGGCGGCGAACGCCTCTACAAAAAATACCAATGGCTTTTATATGGCAATCTCGTAACAGCCTATGGTATGCTGGTTGCATTCCCGATTGAAGGTTATGGCTTGTATTCCATCATTTTTTCCACTGCTTCCATTTTTGTTTCATACATATTTGCCGTGCTGCTTTGGCGTGACCTTAACAGGCTTCCTCAAAAAAGCCCTACACATTTGTGGTTAAAGGCGGCAGTATTTTTCAATGCTTTCTCATCGCTCGGTGCATTTGCACTTACCATTATGATGGTAGAAAGAGTGGTCTTCCAAAATGCTTACCTGGCTGCAGAATATTTCTACCTGCACTTTCAATACAACGGCTGGTTCTTTTTTGGCTGCATGGGCTTGCTCAGTGAAGTGCTGAGAAAGGTTGAAACTGATCCAAAAATCCTAAGGCAACTGTTCTGGCTTTTTGTTTGTGCTACCGTACCGGCTTTTCTTTTATCGGCACTATGGATGGACCTGCCGGTATGGGTATATGTAGTAGTAGTACTCTCGGCTGTAGCACAGATCATCGGCTGGGGAAAAATGCTTTTGCAGATAAAAAAGAAATGGCCACTGCTGAAAAACACGCTCCCGTTAACTGCAAAATGGATCATGGGCTTTTCAGCGGTAGCGCTTACTGCAAAATTTCTGCTGCAGCTTGGATCAACTGTTCCCAGCTTGAGCGACCTGGCCTATGGCTTCCGGCCCATCATCATCGGCTATCTTCACCTGGTGCTGCTTGGCGTAATGACCTTATTCCTGCTCGGCTATTTCTTTGCAGGCGAATACATACAGGCGAACAAAAGAACTTCTTTTGCTGTTTTTCTTTTTGCTGCAGGGGTTATCATCAATGAACTGCTGCTTATGATACAGGGCGTTTCCGCTATGAGCTATGAAAGTGTGCCATTCATCAACGAGTCATTACTCGTCACGGCATGCATATTGTTTTCAGGTGCTTTACTACTGGTCATCACTTCGTCAAAATTTATCAAAACATGATTTCACGCACAGTTTGCTAATCTTTATTGATGCATTTTTGATAAAAATTATTTTATGACAAACATTACAGGGCAAACCCTAGCCTCTATTGTAAGCTACAACCACCAGGCTGTGCCTGTGCTGGAAAAGTATCATCTTGACTTTTGTTGCAAAGGCAAAAGAACCCTTGCTGAAGCATGCGTTGAAAAAGGCCTTGCAGCGGATACTATTGCAGAAGAGATCCTGAACAGGATAAATAAAGATGAAGGCTCCCATTTTCCTTTCAACTCAATGAACGCCGAACAACTGATCAGTTATATCCTCATCAAGCACCACTTCTATGTTAAGCAGTCGATGCCCACTATCCTTTCCCACCTGGAAAGAGTGGCGCAAAAACACGGAGATCGTTTCCCTTACATGGTTAAAGTATTTGTTTTGTTTAAAGAAGTATGTGCAGAGTTGACATCACATATGCAGAAGGAAGAGTTGATCTTATTTCCACGCATCAAAGAAATAGAAGCTGTATCTTCTATAGGGCAGAACAAAAAATTTACTGAAGGGTATATCGCCGGTCCGATCCAGGTAATGGAAATGGAACATGACCGGGCAGGCGAAATACTTTATAAGATCAGGCAGCTTACGAACAGCTATACCCCGCCTGCCGATGCATGCACTACTTTCAGGGTAAGTCTTGCAGAATTAAAAGAATTTGAAGAAGACCTGCATAAGCATGTACACCTGGAGAATAATTTATTATTCCCGCTTGCAGAAAAACTATTGGCGAATCAACCGGTATCGCAGTGATACCGGCGATTCCGCTTTAAAATGATCAAATGAGAACCCATTTAAGGAAGCAGTATCCTGCTTCCTTAAAATACCTGATCCCTGTTTTTGAGCACCCTGACATAAATCATTTGCCGCCGCAGGCATTAACACTACATTTGCTGCATGCAACTTTGGAAAAATATTATCAACCGACCTTCCTGATCATCTTCTGTGCCTGTTGGCAGCGATTCATTTATTTTTTCACCAATCAACCAATGTATGCAAACCATCATAGAACCCTTTCGTATAAAATCTGTTGAGCCCATTTTTTTCAACAGCAAAGAAGAAAGAATAAACATCCTGGAAAATGCTTTTTACAACCTCTTTTATATACATGCCGATGATGTATTGATAGACCTGCTGACCGATAGTGGAACCAGTGCCATGAGCAGCAATCAATGGGCAGGGATCATGAAAGGGGATGAATCCTATGCAGGCAGCTCCAGTTTCTTCCATTTTGAAAAGACCATACAGGATATTACTGGTATGCCGCTAGTGATACCCACCCACCAGGGAAGAGGGGCTGAGAAGATACTCTTCAGTATACTCGGTGGCAAAGGGAAATATTTTGTAAGCAATACATTGTTTGATACTACAAGGGCCAATATTGAATTTACAGGGGCTGAAGGTATTGACTTGTTGTGTGCAGAAGGACTTCACCCCTCAGTACCATCATCATTCAAAGGCAATATGGATACAGAAGGATTAAAAAAAATAATTGCCGAAAAAGGGGCTACCAACATCCCTCTCTGTATCATAACCATTACCAACAACTCGGGCGGTGGGCAACCGGTTAGCATGCAGAATATAAAAGACGTTAAAGATATCTGCCGGGCGAATCATATCCCCCTTTTCATTGATGCCTGCCGCTTTGCAGAGAATGC
>CAYTQB010000001.1:84389-106982 GCA_964439615.1 uncultured Ferruginibacter sp.
CCATTGGCCTGAAAGAAGTACTTGATGAAAGTTACCTGCAATACCGGATAAGAAGTATTGAGTACCTCAACAACAAATTACTGGCTGCAGGCGTACCGGTCATGCAGCCTGCAGGAGGCCATGCCGTTTATATTGATGCTAAACAAATGCTACCCCATATCCCTGTTGATCAATACCCGGGGCAGGCGCTGGCGGGGGCCTTATATACCGAAGGCGGTATTCGATCGGTAGAGATCGGCTCCCTGATGTTTGGTAAATACGGTACAGATAAAAAACTTATACCCGCAGCCATGGAATTGGTACGCCTGGCCATTCCAAGAAGGGTTTACACGCAAAGTCATATTGACTATGTGGCCGAAGTGATCATTGAAGTATTTAAAATCCGGGATCAGATAAAAGGATTACAGATCACAGAAGAAGCACCGGCACTCAGGCATTTCACCGCAAAACTAAAACCCGTTAATTAAACCGACAGACATGAAGAATATTAAAAGAAGCTGGGCAGAGCCCTATAAAATGAAAATGGTGGAGTTACTGAAAATGACAATTCCCGGCCAGCGGAAGAAAGCACTGATTGAAGCTGGATTTAATACTTTCCTGCTGAAGTCGGAAGATGTATATATCGACCTGCTGACCGACAGCGGCACTTCTGCTATGAGCGATCGTCAATGGGCCGGCATGATGATGGGTGATGAAGCCTATGCCGGAAGCCGGAATTATTATCACCTGGAAGAAGTGGTGAAGGATGTTTACGGGTATAAATATTTAATCCCCACCCACCAGGGCCGTGGGGCCGAGAACATATTATCCAAAATCCTGATTAAGAAAGGCGATATCATTCCAGGTAATATGTATTTTACCACCACAAGGCTTCACCAGGAACTTGCTGGCGGAAAATTTGAAGACATTATCATTGATGATGCCCATGATCCGGAAAATGAATTTGCCTTCAAAGGAAATGTTGACATGGGTAAGCTGGAAAAGCTTATAAAAAAATACGGCGCTAAAAAAATTCCTTATGTTAGTATTGCCACCAGTGTGAACATGGCAGGAGGACAACCCATCAGCATGAAGAATTTAAAAGAGCTGAGGGCATTTACTTCAAAGCACGGCATCCGCATCATACACGATATGACAAGGGTGGCAGAGAATGCTTATTTCATCCAGCAGAAAGAAAAAGGTTACGATAATAAGTCAGTAAGGGAAATTGTTACGGAGATATGTTCATATACCGACGGGGCAACGATGAGTGCTAAAAAAGATGCACTTGTCAATATCGGTGGCTTCCTGGCTGTGAATGACTGGGATGTTTTTGAAGAAGCAAGGAATATGGTGGTGGTTTATGAAGGTTTGCATACTTATGGCGGCCTGGCCGGAAGGGATATGGAAGCGATGGCCATTGGTATCGGCGAAAGTGTAAGTGATGACCATATCAGGGCAAGGGTTGGACAAGTGATGTATCTCGGTAATAAGATGATGGAATATCACGTACCGATCGTTAAGCCCATCGGCGGACATGGCATCTTTGTGGATGCCAAAAAATTTCTTCCCCAGATTAAACAGGATGAATTTCCTGCACAGACCTTAGCTGCAGAAATTTATCTTGACTCGGGAGTAAGAACGATGGAACGAGGTATTGTATCTGCAGGGCGAAAGACAAATGGAGAAAATTATTATCCCAAACTGGAGCTGGTACGTTTCACCATTCCACGCCGTGTATATACACAGGCACATATGGATGTGATAGCTGAATCAACTGCCAGGGTGTATGAACGGAGAAATAAAATAAAAGGCCTGAAGATGATCTATGAACCAAAGTACCTGCGGTTCTTCCAGGCAAGGTTTGAAAAATTATAATTTAGCATCTATGGATTTGCGGATTGAATGTTCTGAATAAGTTCACTTCGCATACCTGTTTTAATGAAACACCATTTGCTGGCTAAGCAGGGTAAGCGCTGTTCCTGCATCCTCCAGTGCCTTAAGAAATGCATTCCTGTTTGCTTTCGCCAGGCCCTGCAGGTTACGATAATAATTTATCCCTTCTCTCAGGTTTTGGTAAAAAGAAGTGTAGTATTTCTGTTTTTTGTTTGATTCACCATTCTCCATGTCATTTTTCAGTTCCTCCTTTAAATAGTCAATGTATAAGAACAATTCTGTAATGAACATATGAGGCCTGTTGGTACGGGCAATAATATTTTTCCTCCCATAAATATGGTCAGTCATGGTCTGTAATGAAACTACTTTAGAGAAATTGACCAGATTAGGCCCCGGACAAATATTTACGGCTTTCAGGTGTTTAATGAAAGTGTGGTTATAATGGATGGCTGCCGAATTGCTAAGCCCCACACACAAACATTCTTTATCAAGCACATCCTGTAATTGTTTTTTATAAAGAGGCTCCGGCAGGTTCAATGATTGTAACCGGGCAATTTTCAGTTTCTGGTACTTTCTGGATGCCGTACAAATCGGTTCTCTGGTAAACTCAGTATTGAAAGCAAGATGTTTTTCCGTACAAGGGCTTCCGGGCCTTCCATTTTTTATCCGTTCCAGTTTTTCTTTTTCTGCACTGGTGTTTTTCAGGTAGTGGAACCGGATTCCAAAGGGAGAGTTTCTGCTCAAAACCAGGTCTTCCTCTTTTGCAGCGCATAAAAGATCTAACGTTTCTTCCTCCACAGTGGTGGCTTCAGGAACCAATAAAAAAGGAGTGCCCCAGCCTGTACTTTTCATATGGTAAGTCCTGTGCAGAAATTCATCTTCCTCGTGTGTACCAATACCCCCCTGTACAGAAAAAATTATTTGGGGAGGGTAAACAAACTTCCTGTGCAGTTTTTGTATTATTGCCTTGTTATAAATATCGAAAAGGGTATCTGTAAGTTCCTGTCTCTTTGTATTAAATTCCTCCAGAATGGGGCCAAGCAGGTGACCTTCTGTTGCAAAAGCATGTCCGCCACAATTTAAACCCGACTCTATCCTGAATTCGCTTACCCAAATACCCTTTTTGGCAAGATATTTTCCCTGTATGAGTGCGGAACGGTAATCACTCACTTTTATAACTATTTTTTTTGTAAATCCACCGTCTTCATTCACATCAAAGGTTTTCCATTTTTCAAGATAATTATAAAGCCTGAGGTTAGTGCCTGCGGAGAATATTACAGAAGAATTTTCCAACTCGCTTTTGGCATATCCTCTCAGCGCTGCAAGGGCATCCGAACCCTCTTCAAGCAGATCACCCCTTTTAGTATAGTTATTCCGGTCTGTTTTTGTCATGATGTTTACATCAATACTTCCCGGGCGGATCTGGGTACGCAGATACTCTTCAAGCTTTTCTTTTTCATGCGGATTGACACTACCGGTCATTTTAATATACAACTGTTTCACCGTGCTGTTATCCGGCAGCATTTCAAAATACTTTACTATTTCTGAACCTTTTTCAAAAGCGGCCTGTCTCAATTTTTCCACCTGCGTTTGAACAATGGTATTCACAAGGTTCAGGTAATCGGTAACCCGCTTTGCCCTGAAATCATCTTCCTGAGTGGAAATGGGAAAATATTCCCTGTTAACAGAAGGGTAATAATGTTTTCTCATCATTTCTATCAACCTGCTTTCCACTATTGAAATAACAGATGGTATTCCGAATCTTGCTACTTTCACAGGGGTATCAATGGTAAAAGCAAGGCCCATTACCGGTATATGAAACGTATGCTGTGGTAATTGAATCATGTAAAGCTAATAAGTGTAATTGAAATTGAATACGTGAAACTAATCAGTGTCTGGCTTTTTGCATTTCTCCTTTAACTCATGAAATATTTCATGCGCTTCTGTGATCAGTTTCTTCAATTCAGCATCTGATTTTTTTTCATTAACGGCTGTATTAATAATACTGCATTGTTTAACCAGCCTTTTAAGTACAGGTTTTGATAAAGCGGCATTGTATCCCTGTGGAACAGTTGATTTTTTCCAGGCTTTAGCTGCAGCAAGTAACGCTGATGCTTTCTCTTTTAGTGGCTGCAGATTATTATCTTCGGCCGGATGAAATGTTGTACTCATCACAGTATGAAACCCTTCCATTTCTTTCCAGGTGTTAGCCGTTTGGGAATAAGCAGCCATTGTGAAAGAAGTGAGATAAAACAATAAAAGCGCCCATTGTACTTTTTTCATATTTTTTGGTTTTATGTTAATAAATGTCCATTCAATAAAGGACAGTTGCTTTCTCCATCTTTTTTGCCCGTTTCCAAATGATCTTTTTTCCAAAACCCAATGTACTGTCTGTCATTTTTAAATGTTCGATCTGCAGTGCCCATATTTCACCAGGCATTACAAGAGCAGCGGGATGTTTTCTGAAATAGCTGCTCACATCTTTTTTTACCTTCGGAAGCCCTGTATCCAGAACAAGAGCTTCAAATTGTATCCCCTTCGTGGTTAATTTATTTAATTTATCTGGCAAAACTGTTCCGGCAACGAATGGGTTCTTATTCATCAGGCGGGCATGATGAGAATTGGCAGATGATTTAAAATAGATCAACCCTTCATCTTTGCTGAATACATAGAAACAACTAAAACAGTAAGGCTTTCCTTCTTCATCTATACAGCAGATACTTGCACAATTTTGCTCACTAAGAAATTGAATGATGGTCTTGTTCATGTTATTTTTATACTTTTTACCGGGCAGGCCCGGATCACTTCAAGTGTTTTTTGGTGAGCAGACTGGCTTACAGGCAATACAAAGATCTCCCTCTTTTTCACCGACCTCAATAAGGTAGCCTTACCGTCTTTTTTTGACATACGCCAGAGCTCTGGTTGTTGTTCTGCACAAACACCGCAACCGATACATTTATTCCTGTATTGAACTATTGTCGGCATGCCTGGCTGTTTCAATAATTTTATAAATCTTGTCCCTGACGGTGACTTTTGAATCTACCGGAAATGTGATCCTATCCCCCTTAACTGCTTCCGTACCCTCTATACCATTTACCCGTAATGTCATTATTGTTTCTTTCAGCATGCCGCATGCAGGCCCCGTTCGCATCATGGTATCGCCAACTCTCAAAATGCCTGATTCAAGAATAAATTCCCCGACATGAATTTCTGGATAATACCGTACCCCTTTACCGATATAGATTTTCTTTTCCGTAGCTGCAGAACCGGGGTGCGGTGTCCATTCACCAAACTTTCTGCCGAGATAATAACCTTCCCAAAAACCACGGTTATACACTTTTTGCAATTCATTTTTCCAACTAGCCACTTTTTCTGCTGTAAATGTTCCCTCCTCCACAGCCCGGATTGCCTCACGATAACAGCGGGTAACAACCTGCACATAATCGGCACCCTTCGTTCTCCCCTCAATTTTTAAAATGTCTGCACCACTGTCCATTACCTCGTCAAGTATCTCAATGGTGCACAGGTCCTTTGGCGACATAATGTATTCATTATCGATCCGGAGTTCTTCACCCGATTCTGTATCTGTTACCCGATAAGCCCTTCTGCAATTCTGCACACAAGCCCCCCTGTTTGCAGACGCATTTTGTGTGTGGAGGCTTAAATAGCATTTTCCGGAAACGGCCATACACAAAGCACCATGCACAAAAATTTCAATCCGCATCAAATCCCCCGAGGCTCCTCTTATTTTCTTTCTCTGTATTTCAGAGACAATCTCCTTTATTTGTTTTAACGTAAGTTCCCTTGCCAATACTATAGCATCGGAAAACCCTGAAAAAAACTGTATGGATTCACTATTGCTGACATTGGCCTGGGTTGAAATATGTAATGGTATGTCCATGTTCCTGCAATACCTGATCACTGAAAAATCGGATGCAATCACTGCGGTAATGCCGTGTTTCTTCACTTCCCGCAATATGACCTTCAGCAGCTGCATATCGTGTTCATACATGACCGTATTGAGCGTGATATACGACTTCAAGCCGTTTTCTTTACAAATACTGCTTATTGTTTTTATGTCACCCACGGAGAACGAATCAATGGAACGGGCACGCATATTCAACTGATCCACTCCAAAATAGATCGAATCGGCGCCTGCCATAACAGCAGCCTGCAGACTTTCGTATGAGCCTGCCGGTGCTAACAATTCAATTTTCCTGTCATTCATACGGATGTTTTACTTACCGGGTCAATCTTTTAAATGTGGTATGCAACAATTTCCATAAACTGAGTCACTCATTTCCGCTTCACCTTATTTTAAGTGCCTGACTTAACAAACTTCGCTGCTGCGCTTTTTCCTCCGAAGTGCCGCTGCATACTGTTTTTTCAGATGCCGACACGGGCTTCATTTGCAAAACAGTTATTGGTTTGCCATTCTTATCAATAGCCACAAAAGTGAAACAGGCCTCACTGATCAGATAATTTTCCTGACTCGCCACTTCCTTGCAAAAGCCTGTACAAGTACTTCCATCGAAGTGGCAAAAGCTCTGGTAATCTTTGCATTGATTTTGATTATATCACCTACCCTTGCCGAAGTGTTAAAATCCACCTGATTTATTGATGCAGTAACACAGATATTTCCGGCATGCGTTTGTGCGCAAACAGCTGCCGTCACATCCATCCATTCTACCAGCCAGCCTCCCTTTAACATGCCCATAGGATTTGTATCATTGAGACAAACGACCTCTGTTTTGGTGATCCTGGATTCGGCGGGAGTCTTATGGTTCTTCATCTTTTTCATTTTGGCTGCCTATCAAATCAGTTTATTTAATTCAATCACTTTTTTCTTAATTACATGGAAAACTTCATCAGCCTTGGCCATGTCAAAATCTTGATGCTGTAATTTTTTAACCCCCATGCCTGTCAATTCAAAATGCATGGCAGGTTGCAATGAATGATTACCCAGGCATGCTTTAGAGCATGCCAATGGGCAACCATCAATGGTAATTTTTTCCCTTCCGGACAAAGCAGTATGTACCAGTTTCTTTACATTACCTCCCACACCAACGATGCATGACATTTCCGCCAACCCGGCTCTGTCAAGCTGTACAGCAAGGTAATTGGCCATTTGTGCAGCGCTTGAACACCCCGAACAGGAATATACCAAAGGTTTATCACAGGCAATTTTTTTATTAACCGGAATATTTCTTTTTGATTTCCTTAACCCAATCTGTGCCAAATAAAGTTCCGGCAACCAAATCGTACTTATTTTAAAATTAAGCCAGAGGCGCTGTAATCCTTTCATCAATTGATTGTTTCGTTAAAACGGGAGGGGCAGTTCTTTTCAGATCCCTCCATCTGCCTGTAATAAACCAAACCAGGGGTATCACACCTCCCAATGTGAATAATGAGCCACCTGCAATACGTAGCCAGGTTAATGTTTGAAAACCGGTGCTTTCAATAAATGAATGGCTCCTGGCATACCATAATCCCTGTTCTGTAACAGTTTTAAACTGGTAGATGCCCGCCGGAAACAGATCAAGGAATACCATTAGTAATAAACCAATATTAATTGACCAGAAAGCTGTTCTGATAACACGGGGTTTCCACGAGTCTGCGTCGAATAATAACTGGCAGCAGAATAGTACAGCAGCCAATGCAAGATTTCCATACACACCCATCAATGCAGCATGCCCGTGATTGACGGTTAAGTAAGTTCCGTGTTCATAATAATTGGCAATGGGAAGATTGATGATAAAACCTAATACCCCTGCCCCAAAAAAATTCCAGAAATTAACGGCCACTAAAAACAGGAAGACTTCTGAAAATCCAAAGCGCTTATTCATATCTCCGTTTACCCGGTTATTAGTTTCCAGCACTTTGGGTAATTTGCTGAATCGCCATGCTTCTAATGTCAGCAACACCAATGGGATTACTTGCAGTGTAGAGAACACTGCTCCCAGGGCCATGGTACCAACGGGTTTTGCGTTCCAGTAAAAATTGTGAGAGATGCCAAGCAGCCCTGAGCCAAGAAATAAAAGAGTAGCCAGGTAGATTACCCGTGTTGCCGCCTGCCTGCTTACCAAGCCCATCACCACCATAAAATATCCTATTAATACGGTAGTAAAGACTTCAAAGAAAGCTTCGGCCCACATATGCACTACCATCCAACGCCAGAAATCGGCAATCACAAAATTTGTTTCCGGTGTTGCGATGAATCCTGATATCAATAACAGGATGATGCTGCATGTTGCATATACAAGCCAGTTCGGTAACGCCCAGGGCTGTTTCAGTTTCATAACCGGTTTAATGCCGCGGTATAAAGTAATTGCCCAAATGATAAATACCACACCCAGAATGATCTGCCATAGTTTGCCTAACTCAACATATTCCCATCCCTGGTGACCCAGCCAGTACCAGTTCTTACCGATAATCCCCTTAGGGCCCAGGAATATTCCTGCAAAGGAACCTGCCACCAGTAAAAAAGTAAGCCAGAAAATGGAATTGATCAGTGTTACCTGTTTTTTGGGTTGCTGCGGCGAAACCAATGACATCATAAAAAAGGAAGCCCCTATCCAGCAGGCAGATATCCATAAAATGGATAATTGTACATGCCAGCTTCTGGTTATGGTAATAGGGAGTGTTTCAGAAATATTGAATCCGAAGAAGTTTACCAGTCCCACAAAATCATGAACAGTTAAAATGCCTGCCAGCACCTGCACGGCAAAAAGCAAGATAGCTACATAAAAGAATTTGTAAGTGGATCTTTGAACTGCATCTGGCTGGAACTCTTTTATATCGCCTCTCGTCATAAATGGCTGTGCCTTGTTTGTATACGCATCATCATCCAGCTTTTCCAGTTTTCCATGATAATACAATACAATACCCAATCCGAATATCAGCCCCAGCGAACCAATTATGCTCCATAGTATTATTGCTGAACTGGGCGTATTGCCTGCTGCAGGATCATAAGGCCAGTTATGTGTATAGGAATAATGTTGCCCGGGTCTTTCTACGCCACACACCCAGGCGCCCCAGAAGAAAAAAGCTGTCAGCGATCTTATCTCATCTGCATCACTGATATACCCTGATGGCTTAAATGCCCCGGGAGATGATGGGTTATTGAATTTTTGGTAGTAGAATTTGATTAGCTCCCGGGCTGCATAAATCTGTGCATCTGAAAGCAATACCCTGTTATCAGTCTTATTGTACTGGTTGGTCTTTATTTCTGCTTTTACCTGTTCAGCCATCCCTTTCCGAATGAATTCTCCGGCTGAATCGTTTTTCAAACGGGATCGATAATAATCATTCATGTACCGGGAAACATAATGTAGTGCTTCTGCTGTATAGTCAGGCCCCCGGTTGGCACCATCACCAAACATACTGCCGTATTCCATAAGAGCATATTTCTGAAATATGGCCTGCCCTTTCAGCACTTCTTCATTTGAAAAAACAATCTCATTTTTCGAAGATGAATAGGATGGAATGGGTGGGGCCTCAGTATATGTATGAATCCCGATCATCGTGACCCCAGCAATACTGATGATAAAAATAACCAGCAAAGGCAACCACCAGTTTCTTGGATTAAGCAGGTAGCCGATAAGATTATTCTTAGCCATTAGGGTAAATTTTGGCAAATATACTATTTAAGGATAACTTTGTCCTTAATTATTTATGAGCATTAATGTAGCCAACGGCCGACAGAGGATTTCAGTTCTGCTTTTCTTACTGTTCTCCTTCCTGTGTTATTCCTTTTACCTGTATTATCACCTGCCGGTAAAAAGCATATCACAGCACCCGGAAGCGGCTACCGGAAAACTATCCTGGCAGAAATATAATTGCAATGCATGTCATCAGATATATGGCCTGGGCGGATACCTGGGGCCTGATCTCACTAATGTATATTCCAAACGGGGGCCTGATTACATAAAAGCTTTTCTGAAAAATGGTACATCAATAATGCCCGCCTTTCATTTAACGGAACAGGAAACAAAAGACCTGGTCAGCTTCCTGAAGGATATTGATGCATCAGGTAATTCAGATCCAAAAACATTCACAAGCAGATATGACGGAACCATTGAACAATAATAAGCTTAACACTTCAAAATTTTTTATTATCAGCGGGCTTTTATTGCTTATCACCGGAATGTTGTTTGGCCTTACCGGGGCATTGCAATACCTGATGCCAGGTTTTTTAAAAAATCATCTTTCATTTGAGGTCATCCGTCCATTACATGTATCCTCTGTGATATTCTGGATAATACTCGCTGCCATGGGAACAGTGTTGATCTATTTACAGCAATACACAAAGCGAAAACTTTATTCTCCTCTGCTGATAAAAGTACAGTACCTCTTATTTGCTATTCCGATCTGCGCCATATTAATTTCCTATTGCGCTCACTTATTCGGTGGAAGGGAATACTGGGAGTTTCACCCGGCATTTGCCATTCCCATCGCAACGGGATGGATATTATTCATCATCAATTTCATTAAGTTGTTGGTTGGTTTCAGAAACCAGCCTGTATATATATGGATGTGGCTTACCGGGCTTGCCTTCTTCCTTTTCACTTTTGCAGAATCATACCTATGGATATTCCCTTACTTCAGGAACAATATTGTAAATGATATGACGGTTCAGTGGAAATCCTATGGCTCGATGGTTGGCTCATGGAACATGCTGATATACGGAAGCAGTATTTACCTGATGGAAAAGATCAGCGGGGTTAAAAAGTACAGCCGCTCTCCCATCGCATTCACTCTTTACTTTACCGGCTTGTTCAATCTCATGTTCAACTGGGGACATCATATTTATACCTTACCTACTTATCCATTTGTTAAGCATATCGGTTACGCTGTAAGTATGACCGAGCTTTTTATACTTGGAAGAATAATATGGCAATGGAGGTCTACACTAAGTACTGCACAAAAACATTATCACCACAACACTTATCGCTTATTGCTGGCTGCTGATATCTGGGTTTTCCTGACACTCATCCTTGCTATCATTATGTCGGTACCTGCCATAAACCTGTACACACACGGCACACATATAACCGTTGCACATACCATGGGCGCTACCATTGGTATCAATAGTTTTTTACTGCTTGCCTTCGCCTTCGACATATTGCAAGAAACCTGCTTTACCAGCCCCGGTTACAGCAAATGGTTCAACCGGGGTTTTATCACCACTAATATTTCATTGTTTGTTTTCTGGATCTGCCTCATTACAGCAGGCATATTAAAGGCGAAATGGCAAATGGCTGAGACCGGTATTCCTTTCAGCTCTATGATGAACCAACTAAGGCCCTACTTTATGGTTTTCTTTATATCCGGATTCATTATGGCCTGCGGATTCATAATCCTTATATATCCCCTGCTAAAGAACCAGTTGCTCTGCTACTTTAAATACCTGGGTAAAAAAGATAAAATAAAATATGCGGAGCCTGATGAATACTTTGCTGAATTGAATCTTGTAAAAAATAGTGGCTAAGGAATACATGCTTAAACTCACCAAAATATTTCATTTTGAAATGGCACATGCCATTCACGGGTATGGAGGCATTTGTAAAAACCTCCATGGCCATTCTTATGAATTGCATGTTACCGTTTCATCAGGTACCGGCAGTGCTTCCTACCTGCCACCCCCCGGTTTCCTGGTAGATTTTAAAGAGATCAAAAAACTGGTTACTGAATCCGTGATAAAGGTACTCGACCATCATACAATGGTATCAACCGGTTTTATTTCAGCTTTCCCTGGGTTTTCAAAACTGGAGAACATGATCATCATGGAAGCAGAGCCTTCTGCAGAAAACATATTGTTACATATCAGGCAACTCCTGTCATCAGTTTGGCCGGGCCATATAAAACTGGTAAGCCTGAAACTGATGGAAACAAAAGATTCTTATGCCGAATGGACAGAACCAGTTTAAAATAACGATTATGTTCATTCAAAAAAAATGTAGTTTTCCGTTTTAATAACCAATATGTTTTCAAAAGCAACCGAATATGCCCTCAGGGCCACCATTTACCTGGCGCAAAAGAGCTCAGCAGAAAATAAGCTGGGGCTTGAAGATATTTCAATGGCTATCGATTCGCCAAAATCATTTACTGCAAAGATCATGCAGGTGCTTACAAAAAATAACAGGATTGTGAATTCGGCCCGGGGACCTATGGGAGGTTTTTTTCTTTCCGACAAAGCAAAAAAACTGGCGGTTCGTTCCATATTGCAGGCTATGGGTGAAGATGAAATACTGGAAAAATGTGTAATGGGATTGAAAAAGTGCTCGGAAACCCAACCCTGCCCCATGCATCCACAATACAAGATCATAAAAAAACAATTGCTCGACATGTTTACCTCTAAAACGATCCAGGAACTTGCCGATGAAATTGAAGACGGGATCGTTTTCATTAATAATAAAAAGAAATAAAATTTTAGTTCCGGTCTAGCTCTTCTATCTGCTTCTTATATTTTTGTGGAAGGATCAGTGATTTTACAAGTCCATTGAGCCTGATAATCCGGCTGAATTTATATGGAGGTAATATCAGTCTCAGCCAGCGTGTTTTGCTGAATCCAAGCATTTCATTCACCCTTTTTGGTACAACCATCTTTTGTGATTCCAATAGTAGCCAGTAACGAAATGGTCCAAGGTGTTTCCTGTATTGCTTAAAGAGATCGATGCTGAGATCGCTTTTAATAATATCAGCTTGCAGGTGTTGTTCATGGCTCTTCTCCCACTCAGTATAAGATAACGGAAGTTCATGTATGTTCATACGGCTGCCCATCCGGAAAAAGACATCATAGAGATCATCTTTCTCCGGAGCCGATAATTTTCTCTCTAGTAATTCGTAAGAAGCAACAGAATAGTGAATAAGCATATACAGCACATCCCGGTAAGCCCAGTCAGGTATTTTATCATTCCTGCTTTTCTCTACGGCCGAATGGATATGTGTTATCCTGTCAATGGCGGCATGAGCAAGTTCCAGTTCCGAAAAAACAATTTGCCGGGCATAGGTTACGGTGGAAAATAATCTACCCAATGGATCTGCAGGGAGCTTACCCGTATAATATAACCAGTCAACAGCTTTATTCAGTGCAAACTCGGCGGCAGCGCCTGCAAAAATGAAGAGGATGGTATCCGACTTACCCCATATCTCTCTAACGATCGATCCTTTTTTTACAAAATATAGATTGCCTGGGTTCATTTGGAATAAAGGGAACGGCTAATAATAGTGTTAGGGTATTATGCAGTACAAATATCGAAAATTTTGATGGAGAACCATTGCCCCAGCTTTTTATTTAATGAAAATGAAGAGGAAGCTCCGTAATTTGTCCGAAGCAGGACAATTAATACATCCCAATTATATTACGTTGCAAGATATTATTAACTTTAACTACACTAAGTTTACAAACCGATCTGTCCATGGCCAAAGTATCCATAAAGGAATTTGAAAAAGACCTCAACCTGTCTCATTACACTTTTGAGAACCTGCATGAGGCCGTTTTTTGGGTGAACTCGACTGGCCAGATTATTTACGCAAATGAAGCAGCCTGCCGGATGTCGGGATATTCCAAACAGGAGCTTACATCCATGCAGGTAAAGGATATTAATCCCACTGATATTGTAGCCGACTTTCCTACATTCTGGAAACAACTGAAAACAAAAAAGCATTTCACCTTTGATGCAAAACATAAGCACAAGACCGGTTATGTATATGATGTGGAGATCACGGGAAATTTCATAGAGCACAATGGTGAAGAATATACCTGCAGTATCGTTCGTGATACGGGCAAAAGAAAAATAGAAGAAGAATTGCTGCGAACGATCTCCGAGGCCACATCAGGTCTTGTGGGCCAGGATTTCTTTGAAGCACTCACCCGTTACGTCACGCTTTCATTAGGCATTAAGACATGTATCGTTACCGAATGTACCGATGTGAATAAGACGAGGGTGCGTACACTTTCTTATTCAAAGAATAATGAGTTGCAGGAAAATATAGAATATGATGTAGAGGGCACACCCTGCAAATTAGTGATGGAAGGAAAAGGGTCGGACCTCTTCATAGCCAATGATTGTGATAAGGTTTATCCTGCGGAAGCTGGCTACGACTCTTATGTGGCCGTTCCAATTTACAGTCCGGCAAGCGGAGATGTCATTGGCCATATTGCAGCTCTCGATGATGAGCCCATGACCAATCAAATGAACCAAACTTCTATCCTTAAAATATTTGCCGCAAGGGCCGGCGCCGAAATGGGCAGGATAAAAGCAGAAGAAAAATTAAAGATCGCTAACAGCGAACTGGAGAAATTGCTTGCAGAAAGTGAAGAACGTTTCAAAGACCTTTTTGAGGAGGCACCTATTGCCTATGTACATGAAGGATTGGATTCAAAATTCATAAAGGCCAATCGTGCAGCTCTGCGAACGCTGGGTATTACAGCCGAACAGATTGAAGGTACTTATGGCTTCTCTTTCATACCTGATACACCTGATGCACAGCGCAGGCTTAAAGAAGCATTTGACTCAATCGGGCGTGGGGTTGATACAAGCGGCGTGGTGCTTGAACTCCGCCGGAAGGATAACGGTCAGCCCATCTGGATACAATGGTGGAGTAATCCTGATGTGGGCGGACAATTCACCCGTACCATGTTCATCGATATCACTGATAAGATACTGATGGAACAGGAACAAGCCAGGTTGCAGGCACAAAACAAATACCTGCAGGAAGAGATCAAATACAATCACAACTTTGAAGAGATCGTAAGCAAGAGCAAGAATTTCCATAAGATATTGCAACAGATAGAACAGGTTGCTTCTACCGATGCTACGGTTTTGATCATGGGCGAAAGCGGAACAGGAAAAGAATTACTGGCAAGAGCCATTCACAATATCAGTAACCGAAACAAGCGCCCTTTGATCAAAATCAATTGCGCTACATTGCCTGCCAACCTGATCGAGAGTGAATTGTTTGGTCATGAACGTGGTGCATTTACGGGAGCCATGGAAAGAAGGATAGGCCGCTTTGAACTGGCTGATGGCGGGACAATATTTTTAGATGAAATTGGAGAACTGCCGATAGAGTTGCAGGCGAAATTATTACGGGTTTTGCAGGAAGGAGAGTTTGAAAGACTGGGCAACCCAAAGACAATGAAAGTGAATGTGAGGGTAATAGCTGCAACCAACAGGAACCTGGAAGATGCTATTGCCAAAAAAGAATTCCGGGAAGACCTCTTTTACCGGCTGAATGTATTTCCGGTGATATCACCACCGCTGCGTGACCGCAAAGAAGACATTCCATTACTGGTAAACCATTTTGTAAAGAAATACGAGGGCAAGATGGACAAGGAGATCAAAGACATCCCTGCCAAAGTGATTGATGCGCTGATGCTCTATGACTGGCCGGGTAATATCCGTGAACTGGAGAACCTGGTGGAAAGAGCGCTTATTTTATCTACCGGCAACACATTGGAATATGGTAGTTGGATACCATCGGTAAAAATTGCAACAGTTAATGGTAAACCTGCGGTACAAAAATTGGATGATTTGGAAAAGCAACATATCATAAGCGTTCTCGAAAAAACAAACTGGAAAGTGAGTGGTGAGAAAGGAGCTGCAAAGATCCTTGGGATCAATCCAACCACACTGGAAGCAAGAATGAAGAAGATGGGAATAAAAAGAGATAATTAAAAAATCATTTCATGCAGCCACTCACGCAGGATGCTATCTGAACATCGGGTTTATATAAACTGATCGCCGATATCCTTTTAATATATTTATCCTTCACATATAGTATTGCCCAGTCATCCTGTTGTAAAACCCGGGCTTCTATTTCTACTGGTTCGGCAACATAATCCTGTACGGCTTCATTCATTTTTTCACCATTAGGCCCAACCAGTAAATAATAATTCTTCTCTCCTTTTTCATTCATCACTTTTAGAACGGGAGGTATGCCGCCGAGTATACAGCGAATGGCACAATCCCTGTGCACCTTGCCCTCCCCGGGTTTCATCACGCCGAAATAACACTTGGGATCGATGATCTCACCTTTGATCTTCTGAATGCCTAATTCATTTTGTTTGGGTAGTTCATAAGCATTAATTTCTTTACCAATGTTCACAACAGGATGATCGTCTTTGTTAACCTGTAATAATATTTTTCCATCACTGTATAGTAATGTGCCTTTCAGTATGAGTTCTTTTCCATTAAATGAAACATTCTTTTCTTTTTCCAGTTCCATAATTGCCGTTTCTGCTCCATGCTTTCCATATCCAACCAACGGAATGGTAGTATAGGAAGTATTACCCCAGATATCTTTTCCATTCAGCACCTTTAGCATAGGCATGGGTGAATTAAAATATATACCCTTTAATTCGGTGCTCTTCCCGAATTCAAAATTGGCAGTAGAGAATTTCTTCTGGAAAGAAGCCAGCACTAGTCCAACGATCAATGCCAATGGGAAAAGTACGAACAATGTTTTTCTCACCTGCTTCGCAAAACCTTCAGGTGCCTTGGGCATCCACCCTATATAGAATTCTGTATTCTTCATTCTTAATTATTATTTTTTAATTGATCATTGCTCCCGGCATTTCCGTCCCCTCTGCAAAAGGCTTCGGGTTAAGCCACACCTGTGCGTCTTCTATTCTTATATCATACGTACTCACTTTCTCTGTGAATGGCGGCGGCGACTGACCGTTATGCGGCAGGTATTGATACCCATGCCACGGACAAGTGATACACCCGTCGATGATCTTCCCCTCTCCCAGCGGTCCACCCTGGTGCTTACACACATTGTGTATGGCGAATAGTTTGTTTTCATGCCTGTACACAGCAATGCGTTCTTCATCAATGCAAAAGATCTTTGCCCTGCTTTCTTCAAATTCATTCACACTGCAGATCTTCACAAAGCCTTCTTTAGGGAGGCTGAATTTTTCATTATCTTTTTTTACTTCCCTCATTCCGGCCATGAGATGCAGAGAGATAAGGCATAATGCCCCGGCACCAAGCAGCAGTACAAACACAGGATGCGTTTCATATTGTATCACTCCCAGCATCACATGCATCACAATTAAGAAATAAGCCAGGTACACGAACATGTGCAGTGTCTTCCATACTTTAGGTGAAAGGTTATGTAACCAGAAATCATGACTGGTGGCCGCCATCAGAAAGAAAATGATCAGTGCCAGGAAACCAAGCAACTGAAATGGAAACCCACTTAATGAAAAAAAGTTTGTATTGGAAATAAAGAGTGATACAAACGGATTAACATTACTTAACGCATGAAACTGGAAAATGCTGAAACCGCCATGTACAGCAGCCATGCAAAACATGGTAACCCCCAGGTGGCGGCGGTTGTACAAAAGCGGCAGGAATTTCATATTCATCCTGGCCAGCGGCCCGATGCTCAGTATTACATGCAGCAGTAATACAGCCAGCGTTGACGTAGAGCGTATCAGTACCGTTTCAAAAGTGTAATCCTGGTTGATAAGCGCAGTAATAAGAATGAAAGCCGTCAAATATAAAACACAAAAGCCAACAATGAACCAGTCATATAATTTCTTCTGCCTGTTCCATCCTACTGCTGTATATCCCGTACTCATTGTTTAAGATTTATACTGTCTGTTGTTTGCCGGTGAATAATATCGTACACCAGAAAGTTGTATTGACCCGTTGAATCTTCCTTTACCGGAAAGAAATAAGTTCCTGTTGATCCAATTCTCCCGATCAATTCTTTTTCACTGCCACTCAGTTTATACATCAGTGAAGAAGGATCTGTGGATGTTTTTTTGTTGATCCATTGCAATTGGTAATTCCTTTTATCAACAGAGCTACGCAGGTAAACAGAATAATTGTTTGTCTCTTTTTTAACTACTATAACCGGCAGTGCAACTGTTTTATCTTCCTGTAATAGTTTGTTGCTTTCCTGTTTGTGTACAACCATATACCCGCTGATGATACCTATAGGGATCAAAACAGCAAACAGCATCCATATTTGCAGGTGTCTTTTACGCAACGGTTTTATCATGACCTGAAGTTTTTACTTTCGTCCATTTGTTCAGCAATAAGGGCCAGAGTGCGATAGTGCCGGGAATTATGATAAGCCGGAATCCCCGGCCCGAGCCATGCACAGCCGGGTCAATTTTAGTAATCCCTTTCGCAAGGAAGAATATGGCGAATACAAACCCGGCAAGCAGGTACACCAATCCCAGTAAGAGCAATATTTTAACTGCTATCATCATGTTCTTTAGTTTCCTACCATTAAAATGCTGTTGAAACCATTGAGGCCATCCGGCTCCCTGTAAGGATTGTCAATGTCCTCCATCCATGTCTTGTCATCCACAAAAAATTTATACTGGTAGGTTCCTTTGGGCAGCATGGGAATCTCTATCTTCCACAATCCGTTTGCCGAAGGTTCCATTAATAAAGAATCATGTGCCCAGTGGTTGAAAGTTCCCACCAGGGAAATATGCGAAGCACATGGATTTTGAATGTAGAACTCTATCGCTTTTTTGCGTTTGTTGATAAAGGGGGATTGATGTTGTTTCATAGCAAACAAATTTTGTAATGTTTTAATGATGGCTTTACCCGGGTGTATCACTCCGTATCCTTGCTGTTCAGCGGGTAAGTTGGGTAAGCGTTTTGCAGTACTGAATAATATTCTTCTTACCTGTGCCGGTGTCAGTTCGGGTTGTATCTCCAGCATTTGCGCAATAACAGAAGTGACAATTGGCGCAGCGAATGAAGTTCCATCAACATGCATATAGTGCGGCGATATAAATTTGCTTTCCTGTATGCGGTCTTTAACTTTCTGCCTCCAAAAAGTTACGCCGTTTTTTTCGGATTTGCCAATGCTGATACCCGTTTTAGTGACTGATGTTAATATCTTGTGCTTTAATTTTTCATCAGGACATTGATGCAGCTCATACAAAATTTTTGCCTCTTCCTGTTCCTTTGTTCCCGGCAATACCGGGGCCGCCACCCAAATGGCATTTGCTACCAATTCGGGTTTGTGCAGGGCATCGTCTGTTTTACCAAAAGAAGAATGATACAGTTGATTGTTTTCCCCATTCAATTTATTGTTATCGTTCCAGCCGCCAACAGAAATTACATTAGGAGAGTTGGCCGGAGGCTTAATGTCGGCCTTATCGTCATTGCCAACTGCCGCAACAATGGTGATGCCCTTTTCAATCAGTTTCTCTGCCAACTGGTCAACCTTACTGTTCTTCCAGGAACCTGTGGCATCGTCGCCTAACGACATATTGATGACACGGATATTATACTGTTTGTGATTCTTCATCACCCATTGTAAGGCCTTGAAAATATTTTCCGTTGTGATCTTTCCGTCAGCATCCATCACTTTCAGCAACACCAATGATGCCTCACTGGCGATACCCTTATATAACCCATTACTTAAATGACCGTCGCCTGCACATACCACACTGGTCATGGTACCATGCCATGAGTTGTTGTGTGGTTTGGAAAAATATTTTGCCGTTGTCCTTGGTTTGGTGATGTCCACTATCTTTTTGATGCGGTTCTTATTTTTCACCAGGTCAGGGTGCGGATAAAAGCCACTATCAATAAAACAGATGGTAACACCCTTACCTGTGTACTTCGGATTGGCATCCACACGAAGGGCCGTGGGCAGTATCACAAAATCATCTGCACTTTTTACGGAAAAAAACGGGCCTATCTCCGGAAGCAGTTTTTGTTCCCGGATGATCTCAATATTATAATAATCGATACAGCGGCTGCAGACACCATCCTTTTCTGTCCATTCCGGATTGCTGAGTTTTATCTTATCGATCACCGCCTGCTCACTGCTTACATGAAAACGATAAAGCAGTTCATCCACAGCATCGTTACAAAGGGGGCATCTTATTTTTTCACCGTTCATTTTTTTGTTTAGAATTTTTACTTTTCAATTTCCTTTACCAGCACTGCATGCCCATCAGGATCTTTTACAATGAATAATTTACTTTGAGATCCATTCTCACTAACCTTAACAATCTGTTTTGAAATAAAATAGTATCCAGATGACTTGAGTTTATTGTACAATGCCTCTGCATCTGCAGTTAATAAAGTGGTTTGCCAAAACCAAATATCATCGGCTCTCGTATCGGCAGGATATTTCTTACCGGGGCCTGGTGCCAGGTATTGAAGGAATTCAACTCCCGGCCCTGAAGCAGCCCTGAAGCCGGTGATGTGCAGGCTGGCCCCCTCCACATTATTCAGGTGTTCCTGCTCTGTTCCAAAATTCCAACTGTCTCCTTTTCTTTCGATGCCAAGAATATCCTGGTAAAATTTTTGACTGTTTTCTGTGCTACTCACTCCTATTGCTGTATGATCAATTCCAAGAAATATATTTCCATTTGACACCTGCCATTTCGCATTTCCTTTTCCTTTCGGAAAATAAATAAGTTCAAGGTTATGATCATCGGGGTCGTGAAAATAAAATGCCCTGATGCCTGCAGCCGCAACATTGGTCACGGGTAGTGTTTGCGGTGATGTGGAAACATACTCCACGTTGAATTTCTTTAATTGCTGAAAAGCTTTGTCCATATCACTTACTACAATGGCGATATGCTGAAAGAAAAGGTCGTTTGCCTTCTGATCTTCTGGAATACTTCTTCCACCTGCGGTGAGATAATCGGTCAGTTCAATGAATTCATCTCCAAGTTGCATCTTCACTACACGGATATTTAAACCAAAGAGATTGTTCAGGCTCTCATATGCAGTTCCGCTGAATTCATTGTCGAAAACTTTTTTAAATCCCAGCACTTCTTCATAGAATTTCACAGAGCGGTTCATTTCTTTTACCGTGATACCGATCGGGCCAACACCCGTTACTTGTGACCAGGCGAAAGAACTGATCAATAAATTAACCAGTAATAACTTTAAATATCGTTTCATCTTTCTTTGATTGAATGTTATTATCAACTTCATGCCGGCAGCTCACAACCTTCAGGTTCGACCGCCATATCTTTTTTTTAATAAGGAGAAAAAACTCTGCAGCCGATAGCATGCCTGCCAATGGCGCCAACAGGTATACCCAGAAGGCCGTCCAGTTATTTGCCGGTAAAGCACTGGCAAACGTACGTGCCGGGTTCATCCCAAAACCCGATATGGGTCCGGCAACAATCACCCAGCAACAAACCAGGCAAGCGGCAAATATTCTCGTATGTCTTTTCAGTTTATTATTTGCTGAAGTGAACAGCACCATTGTCATAGTGATAAGTGCAATACTGAATTCAGTTATCAGCGCCCATGCTGTTCCATATTTTCCCGGAATAGTTACGACTGAATTTACTGGGGAGGCCGTTAAGGTGCTTCCCATAAAAAACTGCATCGTGTAAACCGCTATTGTTCCGCCAATGAATTGTGCAATGATGAAGAACAGGGCATCGTACCTGCACATTTTATCCAGTCTTAAAAAAGCAAGTGTTACGGCCGGGTTGATATGTGATCCGCTGGGTGCTGTCCATGGAGAATAAAAAATAAAGAGCGCTGTTGAGCCCATGATTACTCCCATCAATACATTTCTCAGCATTTCACCAGGTATGGCATGAAACCATGAACTATTTGGTGAGAATAACATTGCCCCAAAGAAGCATGCAGAAACCATGAAGATGTAAAGTCCCAATGCTTCCTGCAGGTAATGTCTCCGGTTCATCCGGAATGCAGCTTTCATCTGCACGAGACCCGTCTTACCGGTGAATATTTTTATTGGCATTATTCTCATAGAACAAAGAGAAGAAAAAGAGAGAGAGAGGGTTGTCGGTTATATGACTTTAAACAGCAGGTTTTTTATGTTTCAGTTCTTTCTCCAGGAAAAAGTTAAGCCCGGTTCTCAATACTGCGATGGATGCAAGCTTGCCGATATCATCCCAACTTGGAGCTACGGCCGTTGCCAGCACATCAGCGCCAAGCAATAATTCCAGCGATACCGCCACGGCACTTCCAAAAAGCATCCTTGCTTCCATAGCTGATAAACCATTTGCCGGTTTTACAAATGATTGTGCAGAATTGAATATAAGTCGTATCAATGCCACAGCAATCACCAGCGCTGAAATGATCTCCAGCGTATGGCTGATATACAGTGTTATTATTTTAGCTATTTGTTCCATAGCCTCATCCTGCTTCTCCTTCTCCAAAAGAGAAGGAGCGGCACAGTTTTATTTGTCTAAACAGTAGGTTCTTCCAATTCATTTTTAAAATTATTGCCTGGCAAGGTTAATCAGATCATACGTTAATTCTGTAGTCCATCAATGGCCATTGGCCCGGCCTCCCTCTCCTTTGGAGAGGGAACGTGGGTGAGGCTTTTTAGCAAATGATCCCCCACTCTCAATGCGTTGGCTGCAATGGTCAATGCCGGGTTGAATGCGCCACAGGAAGGGAAGAAACTGGCATCCACCACGTACACATTATCCAGATCATGGGTTTTGCAGTTGAGATCAAGTACAGATGTTGCCGGGTCAGCACCAAAACGAAGCGTTCCGTTCTGGTGACTCATTCCGCTTACATCAAGGTCGTAACCTTTCCATATTACGTCTTTATAATCCGGATCGATCTCTCCAAGTTTTTGAAATATCTCTTTCAGTTTATCCTTCAGCTTTTCGTAAGCGGTATAATTATTTCTTGTGTACTCAACTTTTATAGAACCATCTTTTCTTAATATAACCCTGTTATCGGCTGAAGGAAGATCTTCGGCAGTTAACCAGAAGTC
>CAYTQB010000001.1:107082-119603 GCA_964439615.1 uncultured Ferruginibacter sp.
CCGTCAGGATGGACATAGTTTGCGCTGCGCAGGAACAAAGCAGCGCTGTTAACCGCACCACAGGCAACTATAAATGTACCGGCACTGAAAAAAACTTCTTCTCCTTCCACAATGGCTTTTACAGTAATTACTTTGGTTCCGCTTTCATCTGTCACCAGTTTTTCTGCATACGCATGAGTGATCATCTCAACATTACTTAACATGAGTGCATGATTCAGTGCTACAGTTTGCGAATCGGCTTTTGAATCAGTGAGGTCGGGAAAACCATCAAAATTCTCCAGCACTACAGGCGAAGTATTTTTATTGGTATCCTGCGGCAGGTTTACTCCCATCGGTAATGGAAACGGATGCAATCCTACCTGTTTCATCTTTTCATCCAGGTCCCTGATCAATGGTTCGTAAGGGAGTTGGGGCAATGGATAATCAAATGAAGCTGGTGGTTCGGTGGGATCAACTCCCCTTTTGCCATGCACATGATACATCTTTTCTGCTACATCATAATAAGGACGCAGGGTTTCGTAATCGAATGGCCATGCAGGCGAAGTACCTCCATAATGTTTTACTTCCTTGAAATCGCTTTCACGGAAACGGAACAAAGCAGCTCCATAAACTTTGCTGTTACCACCTACATTATAATGTATATAGGGAAGAAAAGGTTTATCATCTTTATCGTACCAGTTTTCTTTTGGCCTGTAACGGCCCAGCGTCACCACTTCATGCGGATCCCAGTTTTGTTTTTCCTTGGGGATGAATCCACCTCTCTCAAGGATCAGTATTTTCTTTCCACTTGCGGCCAGTTTTTTGGCAATGGTTCCACCACCACTCCCTGTGCCGATGATAATGATGTCATATTGTGTGTTCATGGTCTTTAATTTCAAATACAAAATGAATCATTTCAATAAAAAGCCGATGTCATTCACCTGACCAATCAACAAGGATTTGAGGTAAGTATTCTCCAGGTTTGTCAGCTGGCTTACCTGCCGGAAGACAGGCGGGTATTAGTTTTATGGAAAACATTATAATCATGAAGATCAAATTTGTATTGCTGCTCTGTATAATTGCAATGGTTTCAGTGCATGTGCATGCCCAGGTATTTTCAACCAGCGATTCCAACAACGTTTTTAAAAATGAGAATGGAAAAGTGTTAAGCAAAGAAGAATTACAGGAACAGATGAAGGGCAAGTTTTCCATCAGGAGAGAGTATATTGATGGTAAGCAGATGATCACCATCATTCCTTCAACAGCCAATGAAACTGCCAAAAAAAATGATGCACTTGAGGCTTTTAAAAACAATCTTACCGGTAAACAACTTACCGCATTCAAAATACCCGGTTATAATTACCGTGTATGGGATTCAGATCAATTAAGAGGACGTGTTTTGATAATGAACTTCTGGTTCACTACCTGTGGCCCTTGCATAAAAGAAATTCCCTTGCTGAATGAACTGGCGGCTGATTATAAATATAAGAACGTAGTCTTCCTTGCCCTTGCTCCCGAGAACCGGGGACTGATAAAAAGATTTTTGAAGAAGAACCCGTTCAGATACAATATTGTGCCCGCTGCTTCTTCATACATCCAGATCATGCAGGTTGAAAATTTCCCTACTCACATGCTTATCGACAAGAATGGTATCATTCGCCAGGTATTCGTAGGTTTTGAAGAAGGCATCAAAGAAAAGCTACAGGCAGAGATAGACATACTATTAAAAGAAAGATGGTAATGCACGGTACGTTTATACCCTTCTGCCTTCTATATTGAAAATGTAATTCAACCGGATATTCTTTGAGAAAATGAAACGCAGGTCTTCATCCGAGCATATCCTGAACTTGCCCACAATGGCATAGCTGAAATATTCCAGGTCGGCATTTTTATTGAGCCGGAATTCTTCCACTGATAATACCCCGAATACTTTCTCAAAGATCAGTTCAATACCGCTGCACCCTCTTGATGGAAGATAGTACCGGTATACCGACTGGTCAGGCCCCGATAATGGTTCGTTCTTCTCGAATCCCATAGCCAGCAGGTATTCTTCATTGATGCTATAATTTTTTTTTCCTGTTACCGTAAGCACACAGGAAGGTTTATCACCAGGTTTGGCATGAAACAACATAAACGGAATTTAAGGGTTGATCGATCCGGTCACTTGCTGAATGGTTGAACACATTGGTCTCCTCCACCGGTATAGCCAGGCCTGAAACAGTAAATGTCCCGGCTCCATGCAGTCATATAATTATTTATGGTATTCCGGAGGTAGTATAATTGCGTTGTTACATACCGGCATACACGGCTATTTGCATCCGGTAGCAATGCATCACCGGCTGCCGGGATCCGGCCGCAGGCTGGTTGGCCAGTGGCAACAAAAAGAAATGAAATCAAAAGGTTTTCCATGGAATTGAATTTTATTTACGGGTAATAAAGGATAATGCCTGAACTAATGTTTGCACGCAGAGATGCGGTCAATCGTTTCGAAGTCAAGATTAGCAGATAATTTCAAAAGGATCTCTAAAATTTCGGGAAAATTCCGGAATCGTGTAAAGTAGTTTACATAAAACGGAGAACGAGGCAAATCATGATATGGCTAACCGGTGAGTTTTTGTTTTTCTACATCCTGCTCAAGGAATGTCATACTCACTTCAATTTGTCTGCGTGAATAGGTAAGAAAACCTTCATTCCTCAATTTTCTCAGCATGGTGTGTATAAACTGCCTGGTAACCCCGATGAGTTCTGCAATATCCCGAAGGGTAAAGTGATTTTCAAAAATCACGCTGTTACCGGTACGTGTTCCGGCACAGGAAGCCCAGCTCTGGAAAAAGTACAGAAGGCGCAGCCGGGCATCTTTGCTCATGCATATAGAAAGCCTGGCTTCCTGGTGTCTAAGTTTCCGGCTGACTATTTCCATATAGTTGAGCGACATTGTGTGATTTCGCTGCAGTATTCTTCTAAATTCTTTCGAAGGGAAATAAAACATAAAGGTTTTTGGCTGAAGCCCGGTCACATAACCATTAATATTCGTACCATTGAATGAGAAATCACCAAATACATCCCCGTCTACCAGAATGTCTTTTACCGAATCTCTGTTTTCACCGCTGAAGTGTACGAGTTTGGCAGTTCCATTGCTCAAAAAGAAAACCCGGCTCACCAGTTCATTATTCAGCAGGAAAGGATCTTTTCTTTTTAGCTTGACAAGTTTTGCCTTTGTGCTTATTTCCCTGAATTGTTCTTCATCCACATGCCTGAACAAAAGGTTCTTTCTTATATAAGAAGACTTGATTTTGTCGCTGATCATAACGCTTTTCATATTACCCCTTTTTAATTTAGTATCCCCAGAAGCGTGTTTCGAACCAGGGGCAAAAGTAGCAATACTGTTTACATGGAAATGTAAGCTGGCTTACAATCGGCTGATAAAATAATTGTTAAATACATACCGGATATCTGGTTTCAGTTGCTTGTAATACGGGCCCCAGGCTATAATTCCTGAATTTTAGATACCCGGATTTCATCCTTTGAATAGATCAGGCAAAGTTTCGGGCATAAAGGGAAGATTGAAGCACCGCAGATTGAACCAGGGATATGTAAACAAGTTTACACATCCCTGCAAATACATTTCCTGTTTTAGCATTTTTTTTTCCGAAAAGAATAGATTTGTTTTTAGTTAACCCATTATCCATGATTTCTTTTAACCCTGACCTCCGGGTTGTTACCGGTAAACTTTTCCCTGCTGCAGCTGTGGCATTTTCAATTTTAAATTTTGAATTTATCTGTCGGATTGTTCCTCTATGCAGGGAAATTGTTTCCATAAAGAAGGTTTGTAAATAAAAGGATAGCAGGTATTCCAAATGCGACTAGCCTGTATTTACAGGAATGTTTTGTAAAAAATACACCTATGATAAATCAACGATTGAATTTTCTGTACCGGTTTCACAAAAAAATATGTTGTGTGATGGTATTCATTCTATGCTGCCTGCTTCAGGAAGCAAGAGCCAATAATTTACAAATAAGTGATGTCGTGGTAATGGGCCCTAACACCACGCAGCATTTTGCACTGGTACGTTTCAATATCAGCTGGGAAAACTCATGGCGAACATCTGCAGGTCCGTCGAACTGGGATGCGGCATGGGTATTCATTAAATACCGCATAACAAACCAGCAGAACTGGAAGCATGCCACACTTAACTGGGTAAATGGTAGCGGCGGTGGTGATGGCCACATGGTGCCGGCGGGTGCCACTATAGCAAGCAGTAATGACAACGGAAGCGGAGGGAGTTATGGTGTGTTCATATACCATAATACCGATATGATACAGTCAACGGCAAATTATTCTGATGTACAACTTCGCTGGAATTACGGAACAGACGGGGTAAGCGATACGGCTAAAGTGGAAATATGTGTGATGGGAATAGAAATGGTCAGGGTGCCCCTGGGAAGTTATAGTGTTGGAGATGGCACTACGGGTAGTATCACCGGACAGTTTCATGATGCTTCGGGCGTTACAAACCCCTTTCAGGTCACAAGTGAAAATGCAATAATGATGGGAGGTAGCATGCCCGGTTCGATGGGGAATAATAATGCAGCTGGTATGTTGCTTGTTCAGGATGATTTTAATGATGTTACCAGCCAAACACTTCCCGTCTCTTTTCCAAAGGGGTTCCGGGCATTTTATTGTATGAAGTATGAGATAACCCAGGAACAATACGTGCAGTTCTTAAATAAACTGAATTATAACCAGCAGGCCACCCGTACAAACCTGCCAACACCTCCTGATGCTGCAACGGGTACAAACGTGTTAACATTTTTTGGCAGCCCCTTCCGCAATGGTATTGTAATTATGATCCCGGGTATCAATGCCAGCACTCCCGCTGTGTATGCCTGCAATGAAAATGGAAACAGTTCTTACAACGAAGCGGATGATGGGCATAATATTGCCTGCAATAATTTAAGCTGGGCCGATGTAATAGCATACCTCGATTGGGTGGCACTAAGGCCTATGACCGAACTGGAATTTGAAAAAACATGCAGGGGAAATGAAATACCAATTGCGGAAGAATATGCATGGGGGAACACGGTAATGAACCTGGTACCGGCAACAGTCAATAATGGAATGCCCAACGAGATCTCCAATGATCCCAATGCCAATTGTAATAATACAGATTGGACCGGCATGACCGGGCCCATCCGGGTGGGAAGCCTGGGAATGGGAATAAATACCCGGCAAGCCACAGGGGCATCTTTTTATGGAGTAATGGAAATGAGCGGTAACCTGTGGGAGCGTACTGTTACCGTTGGCAATGTTGCAGGAAGATCTTTTACCGGGATTCACGGCAATGGGGTATTAAGCAATATATATATAGCAGGCCAATTGAATATCGGGGATGCCGATGTA
Source organism: uncultured Ferruginibacter sp. (assembly GCA_964439615.1). GTDB lineage: Bacteria > Bacteroidota > Bacteroidia > Chitinophagales > Chitinophagaceae > Ferruginibacter. Next base: position 112,463 of record CAYTQB010000001.1, read on the forward strand.
TTAAACTGGCCCGGTAATACAGCACTCGGCTCGGGCTTCCGTGGCGGCGCCTGGTATTTTTTTGATCCACAGGCTGCCTGTACCTCAAGCAGGTTATATGCAACCAGCGACCAGCCGTTCCCATTGTATGATTTCGGGGGAAGAGGTGTGCGGACTGCTCCATATTAATATTTTTAAAAAATCCTATTCCTTTATCTTAAACCTACTATCTATGAAAAAAAATTTGATCATTCTCCTGCTTGTGTTTTACAGTTCAATCTGTTTATCACAGATATATGGCGTGGGTAATGGCGATGGAAATGCCACCAACTGTATCAACTGGGACTTCGGGTTGATAGTATTGCCTGCTGAGTTATTTTCTTTCGATGCGGTTTGTTCAGAGGACAAAATAAAAGTACAGTGGTCAACTTCATCAGATTTCAACAATAATTTCTTTACCATTGAGCGAAGTACGAATGCAATAAATTTTCGGCCACTTGTCGCTGGTTATACAAAAGAAACCAAAAACGGAAAATACTATTTCAGTTTTACGGATGAAAGTGCTCCGGCAGGGAAAACCTATTACCGGCTAAGGCAAACCCGGGGCGGAGGACAAATGGAGTATTCGCAGATTGTATCTGCAGGTTGCAACATAGTCAATAAATCCGCCATCAGTATTTATCCAAATCCAACTGCCGGTTTATTAAACATTAAAAACAATACGCCCGGCACTTTTCTGATTGTAAGAAATGCCATGGGCCGGTTATTTTTCCAGGGCCACGGAATATCTGCAGTAACCACAATTGATTTGAGCCATTTTCCACAAGGTTTATATTATGTTGAGGTGCAGGCGTCCGGCAGTTCCACTTATCACAAGATCGTATTGAACAGGAATTAGATTTACCAGGCATACTACAGCGGGTTGTGTAAAAAAATAAATACAGATTGACCGACCTTTGTCAGCCATACAACATGGAGTTGGTATCATTTTTTATTTCTTTACTGCTACATGAAGACATGCCTATATCTATTTTTTATTTTTATTTCAGCCACAGGTCTGGCCCAGGCTTTTGATACTTCCGCTTATGAGATCAGTGTGGATCTTTCAAAAGAGAATGATCTTTTCTTCACCAAGGATCCTGTTTGGCGTGGCGCCGATGGTGCAGCATCCGTTGATATGGGAAACGGAAGGGTGCTTTGGCTTTTCAGCGACAGCTTTGTTGCAAGAGATTCTCTTTTTTCAAGAAAGAGATGGAAGTTTGTTCGCAACAGCATCGCCATACAGCAGGGATACGATCTTAAAACGGCTTCCGTAAAATTCTATTGGAACAGGTCGGGTAAAAAACCAACCGGCTTTTTCAGGCAACCCGGTAAGGGCTGGTTCTGGACGGGTCATGGTGTGATGATTAAAGACAAACTTCTTGTTTTCCTCATCAAGGAGCATAACATAAAAACAGGATTGGGTTTTGAAGCCATTGGCTGGTCTGCCGTACTCATCTCAAACCCTGCTGATGATCCTTCGCAATGGAAGATGAAGTACATGGAAGGCCCGGATACCTATGGACTGATCGTTGGCTCTGCCGCTGTTTTAAAAGATGAACAATTTATTTATGCCTATGGCGCCGTTGAGCCCTCCACCCATGAAGTGTATGTGTTGCGCTGGCCGGTAGAAAAAATCTATAGAGAAGATATCAGCGGTCCGGAGTGGTGGATTGATGGGAAGTGGGCTCAAAGGAAAACAAGATTACCTGTACCTGCTCCTCTCTTCATCGGGCAGACCGAATTCTCTGTTCATTATGACAGTGTGCTGAAAAAATTCCTTGAATTCCAGTCATTCGGCTTTGGTGAAGCCGAGATCGCTATCCGTATGGCCGATAGCCTGCAAGGTCCATGGACAGATCCCTATATGCTTTGCAAGCCAACCTACCCGGGCGTTAAACAAGGATTCATGTATTCAGTAAAAGCACATCCAGAGCTTGATAAGGGCAGTATCATGGTTACTTACAATGTTAACAGTTCCGATTTCGGAGAACTGCTTAACAACCAGTCAATCTATTTTCCGAAATTTGTTAGAGTGAAAATTTCAAAGAAGCAGTAAAGCACTTACTAATGCCCGGACCAGTAAAAAAGAACGAAATAAAAACAGTAAAGAAAAAAATGCAGAATGTATCCTTCAGAAATATGGAAGAATTCCTTGAATTTTTACCCGAAGATGAATTAAAGATCGTTGAGCTGCTCAGGAAGATTATTTTCAGTTGCCTGCCCGGTTGCTCAGAAAAGTTATCCTACAATGTTCCTTTTTATAAACTGCATGCCAATATTTGTTTCATCTGGCCATCTTCCGTTAAATGGGGCAGCAAGGGCCCGGATGGAGTACAGTTTGGTTTTACAAAGGGCTATCTTCTCACCGACGAGACCGGTTATTTAGACAAAGGCAACCGCAAGCAGGTATACTGGCGAAACTATCACTCCCTGAAAGAAGTTAATATAGAGCGCTTAAGGGCATATATTTTCGAAGCGGCAGTGATCGATGAGGAGATGATGCGAAAGAAAAAGGAAAAGTAAAATAAAAACTATTCCTATTCATCGGGATCAATGCTTTTACCGCTGAGGGCTCAAGAGAAAAGCGTCACAAATCACAGAAGGCGCTTTGTATAAATACCTTATACACTTTCAGGTATTTTTTTCTTCCCTGAAACTACTGTTTTATACAATTCATACTCCTTCATCACTCTCAATAATTCCCCCACCCCCCATGCCTGTGCCACACAACCCCTTGGATGGTGCGGTGCATCGGCATCAAATATTTCGGAAACTGTGCCGATACAGGCTTCATTGAGATGATAAGCAAATGCTTTGAGCAGTTTTTTATTTTTACCTTTTGGATCTTTACTTTCCAGCTTCATCACCGAGTCAATATACGCTCCCAATAACCAGCTCCACACTGTTCCCTGGTGGTAGGATGCATCCCTATGCCAGGCATCACCGCCGTAAACAGGAACGTAGCGTTCATCATCCGGGGATAAACTTCTTAAACCAACTGGTGTGTATAATTTTTCCGTCACAATTTTCAACACTGCTTTCGATTTTTTCCCTTCGATCAATTCAAAAGGAAGGCTGATAGCAAAGAGTTGATTAGGCCGTAAACTGGCGTCTTTGTTCTCTCCATCTATTACGTCATACAAATAATTGTTTTCTGCATACCAAAACTGTTCATTGAAACTTTGTTTGGCCTTCGCCGCTTTTGAAGCGATCATAGCTGCCTGTAGTTGGTCACCGGTAAGTCCGAGTAAGTATTCATAAATGCAGAGTGCATTATACCAGAGTGCCTGTATCTCCACAGGCTTACCCCTTCTTGGTGTTACCACCCAATCTCCAACCTTGGCATCCATCCAGGTCAATTGCACTCCTTCCTCACCGGAATAAAGCAAGCCATCTTCATCTACATGTATATTATAGCGTGTGCCTTTGTAGTGCCAGTCGATGATATCTTTCAATACCGGCAAAATTTCTTCCAGCACAAACTTCTTATCATCCGTTGCCAGCAGGTATTTGTAAACCGAAATAAAATACCAGAGCGTTCCGTCCACATTATTATATTCCGGCGCTTCGCCATTATCCTGGAAACGGTTGGGCAGCATACCACGGTCAACTACTTTGGCAAAAGCAGATAATATTTTCCTGGCATCATCAAAGCGGCCGGTGCTTAAACAAAGTCCGGGTAAACTTATCATCGTATCCCTTCCCCAGTCGGTGAACCAGTGATAACCTGCAATAATGGTTTTCAGATCTTCGCCACGCTTTACTATGAACTGATCTGCTGCCAACACCAGTTGCTGTATCGTCTCATCATCAGGCTGGTCATTCAGCAAAGATTGTCTTCTTAAACTTTCTTTCGCAAGCAGTTTATGTGCATTCCTTCCGGCAGCATCTGTATCTGAAATAATGATGCCGAGAGAATCGCCTTTCTTCAACTGAACAGTGAATATGCCATGATTGAAAAGGTCTTCTGTGAAATCCTGTCCCCGGTATTTTTCAACTGCATAATTAAAATTGTTGAACCACCTTGGTCTATGCTGATACGCGGAGCCTGGTACATATATATATACATCCAGTTCACCGTCGGGTTTGTTATGGAAAATGTCTTTTTCAAAATCAACGTCCCAATGCATCTGCGGCCCGGCTTGCTGCACCGAATGATAGAACCTGCCAGCTATCAATGGCAGTAATTCCATGCTGAAAGATCTCTTTGCCTTGACTACATCATATATTATTACAGTCGTGTTCTCCCCATGGATCATGGCAATGGTCTTCTTTAACTGAATTCCGTTCACTTCATAGATCCACTGAGGAAATAATTCTTTGCTGAATGATTTTAAATATTGATTGCCGTTCGGATGAATGGTATCGCCATAGTCATTAACTCCCAGTTCAAATCTTTCCCCGCCAACAATGATAGTCTCATCCAGTTTGGAAAGCAGGGCATTTCTTTCAGTGGGTGGTTTAGTGGCAGCTACCAGTAAACCATGATATCTTCTTGCATGGCATCCAATGATGGATGAACCAGCCCATCCGCCCAGGCCATTGGTCTCGAGCCATTCGTTCTGGATGGCCTCAGTATAATTCTGTAAATATTGTTTGTTCTTTTTAAGCATAATATTTCTTGTTTCACGCAAAGACTCAGAGATAAGAAGACGCAAAGAGGCTTACTTTGCGCCCATGGCTCCTTAGCGACTTTGCGTGAAAACTATTGCATTATTAATTCTTCATTTTTACTTACTACATTTTTTTCTGGCAAACTGATCCTGTTGATCAACTCCGCCACAACACCCGTCCACCCGGTTTGATGCGATGCACCCACGCCCCGGGAAGTATCCCCATGAAAATACTCATAGAATAAGACAAGGTCTTTAAAGTGTTCATCATGCTGGTAAACGGGGTGATCAAGATTTGCAGGACGAATTCCATTTCTATCCTTTTCAAAAATGGAAACCAATCTCTTCGCTAAATCACGTGACACATCATTTAAGCAAACAACATTACCTGACCCTGTTGGTAATTCAACTTTCAGTTCATCTTTGTGATATTCACTCAATGTTTGTAATGCCTGTACCAGCAAATAGTTCATCGGCATCCATACGGGCCCACGCCAGTTGCTGTTACCGCCAAAAAGAGCGCTGGTACCCTCAGCCGGTTGGTAATCCAGTCCGAACTCCTGCCCGTCTATATGTACGCTATATCCATGCTCATGAATTTTAGATATGGACCGGATACCACCGGGAGAAAGAAATTCTTTTTCATCCAGCAAAGCCTTCATCAGTTTTTCTAATCTTGATTTGGGCACTAATGATAATAATATATCGTCGTGATCATTCAGTTCTTCAATAACGAGGTACTGTTTGTTCTTTTCCCTGTATTGCTGGAACCACTTTAACCGGCGATGAAAATCCGGTACTTTATCCAATAAATCTTTCTTCAAAACCAATGTAGCGAACAAAGTGCTCAGTCCTACCAGGCTTCTCACCTTAACCGGTATATATCTTCCATCAGGCATTGACAATACATCATAAAAGAAACCCTCCTCATCATCCCAGCTACCTGTCCAGTTCTCTCCTATCCTGTTCAACGACTCTGCGATATATACAAAGTGTTCAAAGAATTTGGTTGTCACGTCCTCATAGGTATCATCATGCTGTGCAATTTCCAAAGCCATCTCCAGCATATTAAGACAATACATAGCCATCCATGCAGTACCATCGGCCTGTTCCAATACACCACCACCCGGTATCATATTGCTGCGATCGAACACACCAATATTATCAAGTCCTAAAAATCCTCCTTCAAAAACATTATTACCCTTATGGTCTTTACGGTTCACCCACCAGGTGAAGTTGATGAGCAATTTCTGGAAGACACGTTTCAGAAAATCAATATCGCCATTACCTGTTTTATTCTTTTCCATCTTATACACCTGCAAACAACTCCATGCATGCACCGGTGGGTTCACATCACCGAATGCCCATTCATATGCAGGCAACTGGCCATTGGGATGCATGTACCACTCACGAAGGAATAAAATAAGTTGTTCCTTAGCAAACTGTGGATCTATCATACTGATAGGTACACAATGAAAAGCAAGATCCCATGCAGCATACCAGGGATATTCCCATTTATCAGGCATGGAGATAATGTCTTCATTATTCAATGTATGCCATTCGTGGTTCCTTCCTGTCTTGCGGCTTTCAGGTGGAGAAGGATTGCCAGGGTCTCCATTCAACCATCTTGGTATATCGATATTGAAATACTGTTTACTCCACATCATCCCTGCAAATGCCTGGCGTTGGATATTACGCTGATCATCAGTTGCAGTTTCTGTGATGGCATTATAGAATTCATCGGCTTCTTTGATACGGATGTTGAATAACTTGTCAAAATCTTTTCCAAAGGGAGTTGATTTTAAACTATGTTTACTCAACCTCAGCTTGATGGTTACGGATGACTGCGCCGGTATATGATGTTTATACAAAGGCGCAAACTTTGTTCCTTCTGACTTTCCATTCAACAATGCATAATCATTATTGATCACGGCATTATGGAAACTATCTTTTACAAATTCCGACCTGTTTGGCTGGTTGTAGAGTCGTTCTTTATTTGTTTCGTTTTCTGTGAACAGGGTAAGTTCTGGTTTTTCAAAGTATAGGTGATATTCTCCAACCCAGTAATGGTCAACTTTGACCATATCAAAATCTTCATGGCTTTCCTTTAAATAGATCTTCGGTTTATTGTTCATCATCCCGAAGTCCCAGAGGTTACGCATCCACAGGGTGGGTAGTACGGTAATATCCGCTGCTTCATTAGCCCGGTTGTGAACAGTGATGCGGATCAATGTATCTTCTGTATCATTCTTTGCATATTCTGTAAAGACATCGAAGTATTTGTTATCATCAAATATTCCTGTGTCCAGTATTTCGTATTCCGGTTCAAACCGGTTGCGGTTCCTGTTTGTGTTCAAAAGATCTGCATAAGGAAATTCTCCCTGTGGATATTTGTACAGGTGTTTCATGTACGAATGAGTGGGCGTACTATCAAGGTAATAGTATAACTCTTTTACGTCCTCTCCATGATTACCTTCATTGCCTGTGAGACCGAATAATCGTTCTTT
>CAYTQB010000001.1:119703-145893 GCA_964439615.1 uncultured Ferruginibacter sp.
TCTTTTTTGTTCAGCGTTCATTGAAAAATAATTTCGGCCTCACCCCAACCCCTCTCCCAAGGAGAGGGAACTCGAATTTGGCAGTTTAATAATTATAAACCTCTTGTTAACTCATCTGGAATTAGCTTCGATCTCCAAATTAATCTCCTTTGTTTCCTCCCCTTCGGGGAGATAGTGGGGGCTTTACCCATTATCCTCAAATCCCGGATACAAGGTCATCCCTCCATCAACAAACAAAGTAGTTCCATTCACATAATCACTGTCATCACTGGCCAGCCACACAGCCGCTTTGCCGATGTCTTCCACCTGTCCCACTCTTTTTTGTGGAATGAGTTTTAATAATTCCTGCAGGTGTGCCTGTGTATCCCATGCATCGTGATTGATGGGCGTTGCAATGGCGCCCGGTGCAATAGAGTTGATGCGTATCATCTTCGGCGCAAATTCCTGAGCAATGGTCTTCATCATCAGCATCACACCACCCTTGCTGGCTGCGTAGTTGGCATGCCCGGCCCAGGGAATCACTTCATGTACACTGCTCATGCAGATAATTTTTCCTGCAGACTTTGATTTGCCATTTACTCCCCTTCTTAAAAATTCTTTTATCGCTTCCCGGGCGCAAAGGAACTGGCCGGTGAGGTTTACTGCCAACACATAGTTCCATTGATCGAGTGTCATATCAGTGAAGGGTGCGTCCTTTTGCAAACCGGCGTTGTTGACAAGTATATCTACTGTACCAAACTGCTTAATGGTATCGGCAAACATTGCTTTCACTTCATCCTCCTTACTCACATCACACTTGTAAGTGATAGCCCGGCCGCCATTAGCAACGATCTCTTCCACCACTTTTTCCGCCATTTCTTTTGTTTGTGGAACGGGATAATTCACCACCACCATTGCACCGGCCTTAGCCAGTTCTTTTGAACAACCTGCACCGATACCGCTGCTGGCCCCGGTCACTATGGCAATTTGTCCATCTAGTTTTTGTTTCATTGTATGTTTTACTTTTATTTTAAAATAACATGGCTGATAAATGCTGACTGAACCTTTTCCTGTTCCTTTCCACTCCTGCAGTAAGCAACGATATTTCAAAGTCGGCCAGGATATTAACTAACTGCTTATAACCTTCAGCAGAGCGGCCCGGTGATATCTCCGGGTGATAGGCTTCGCCTTTATGACTTTCATTTCTTTCAATGAAATAAAAATGATCTGCAGATTGTAGCTCGCCCCAGGTTTTCTTCAATTTTTCATCCGGCGTTTCCGTTACCAGTGATTCCAGTTTGTATAATTTCTGCAGGATCATATTTTCCTTCACTTTATTACACCAGGTTTTTCCATCGTGGTAGCAGGCATTCAGCGAAGTGGTTTCAGGAACATCATATATTCCTTTAGGATAACAATTATCAAGCGCTTCTACAGGAGTTTTAAAATGATATTTGGGGTTAGATAGTATAGCGGAAGGCAATTCTTTGAGGAAACTAAATATACCTGTCTGCTCCGTTTTATGAATGCCGAATGTTTCGTAATCGAAAAAAAGATTAATGCTGCAGCTATCGTTAGGGTAATTGTGAAATATGCGGTCAGCAAATTTTGTAGCATTGAGTGCATAGCGGCTGGCCCTTGCCACACCGAACCAGCAGGCGATATCATCACACAATTGTGTATTACGTAGCAGTATTCCAAAATCACCATTATCCGGAGCCGCATAAGTTTGATTGGGTGAACGTCCGTTGAGTATCACATCAAGGCCTTCTGTAATCATTCCTTTATAACCCAGATTGGAAATATGTTTGGCCAATTCATTGTCGTGTATCAATTCAGTATTGCGGAATACCATGGGCTCAACGCCGAATAATTTCTTTACCAGATCCTCATGCATTTTCACCTGGCGGTTGAATTCGGTCTTTGAATGCAGCCAGCTTAATGAATTGTAATAGGTCTCTCCAAGTATCTCCACACAACCGGTTTGCACCAGTTGTTTGAATGAATCAATAAGATCGGGCCTGAACTGACCGAAGAGTTCAAGCGTTGTTCCACTTATGGAAAAGGCAACCTTGAATTTTCCTTTTGCTTTGCTTATCTCATTCAGCAGGATCTTATTTGCCGGCAGGTAACAATTGTCTGCCAGCCTGTTCATAGTATCCAGCATGACTGTCGTATCCTCATAAGAATGTGTTTTACCTATATCGTTGAAGCAGTAGCTTTTGAACTGGTAGGGTTGGTGAATTCTGAAACATAAATTAATAGAAGCCATCGTATAAAATTTCTCTTTTAAAAATGAATGTTGGCGTTAATCAACCGTTGTTGGAATTTAAAGTGCTGAATATGTCAGCAAAAATATTTTCGGCTGCACAAAGACATTGTCTGCTGCGTTACTTTTCTGCTGTTAATTAACCATTGCCCTGTCGCTGAACTCAATGTGCTTGCGGTTATAATAAATGATGCCACCTTCCTTTAATTCATTCAGCAGGGTGGTCACGCTTTGGCGTGATGTGGAGATAATACCGGCAATATCATTATGTGTTAAATAGTTATTCAGTTTAATTTTATCTCCTTCTTTTCTGCCTTCCCGGTTAGCCCAGTCACGGAAGAAACTGATAAGGCGGCTTTTTGCATCTTTGAACACCAGGTTAGAGTGCCGGTTCTCCAGGTTACGGAACTTACTGCTCACATGCTGAATGAAGTTAATGGCCAATACCACATTAGTCTGCATCAGTTGTTTGAATTCCGATGATTTGAATGAACAGATGACTGTATTCTCTGTCAACGCTTCGGCAAACTCATCATCCGATGTGGTTCCATTGAGGCTTACATCGCCGAAAATATCTGTAGCAGTCAGTATCTCTTTGATCAGCTCATCACCACGGTCATCTACTTCAGAGATTTTGACCTTCCCTTTTGAAAGCAGGTAGATGCGGCTTTCAAAACCGTCTTCCATATAAATGCTCTCTCCCTTCTTTACATTCTTCACTTTTACCAGGTTGGCCATTTCCAGCAGTTGAGCATCGGTCATTCCGTTGGTAACAGAGTGTTGTTTTAAATAGAGGTATTTGATCTCGGTGTACATGGTCTTTAGTTTTAGAATTTAATAATATTAATTTGATGATCTTTTTGTATTCAATAAGTTTTCCATCTTGGCGATAAGTGAATTGCGGGAAGCCAGTCCATTCACAAAATCCACCACCGTGCCGTTCATATAGAACAGGATGGTTGGCATTTCAATCACACCCAGTTCTTTCTTAAGCATAGGGGCCTCTTCAATGTCCACCCTGTAAAATGAAGCAGCATTGCTGTAATTACTGGCCAGTTCATCATAAATGGGTTTCATCATCTGGCAGGGGCCACTCCAGTCGGCATAGAATTTTACGATCTGCAATCCCCGTCCGCTTAACACCTTTTCGGTGAACCCTTTTTTGTCTTTTACTTCTGTCATTGTTTTTTGTTTATTTGGCACAATCTTTATAGCCAAACGGGATGCCAGACTTTTTTTGGGATTTTCACACCGCTTGTAATGCAGTACAGACAAGTGTTACAGGAAATTTTAAAAAATTATAAAAAGCAGATTCACAAAAATTATTTTTCCAAAATATTGGGAAATTCCCATTGCTTTGGGAGAAAACCGGAGCTAATAAAATGGGAAAACGAGGATGGCTTATTTTTTTATAAATGCCAGGTAAGCACAAATTTACTGAAGTTGGGCAGCAGGTCCACCATGGCATGAAGGGCCATTATGAGGTAAAGGTTTTTTGTGCGCCGCCATACCACTCCCAAAAATATTCCGGCCACCGACATGGCCGTAACGGTATAGGCTGCCCAGAACACAAAGGGCATCTGTTCACTCACACCTTCACTCTCTGCTCCACGCAAATACAATCCGGGTGCATGAGCCAGTCCGAATATCAAACCGCTGATGATGATGCCGGCAATGGGTGATCTGAGCAATACAACGATCCTCGATTGAAGTATTGCCCGAAAAAAAAATTCTTCGACAAGCCCCACTTCAATGAAAAGCCATGCAAATAACAAGGGCAAACCCAACAGCAGCTGTTTGATATTGAATTTACCTTCCCGGACAGGTTGGGCTCCCCCGCTGAGGAAATACTGGTACAGCAGTACAAGAATGGAAAGGATAATGAACACCCGCCATGTCTTCTTTTCAAAAATATTTTTCCGTTCAGTTACCAGTCCAAAATCCTTTGTTGAAAAGCCTGCAGCTTTGTAAATGAGAAAGGGTATCAGTACAAATATGAACAGTTTTTTTACCAACACTGCAATCGAATTCTTCCACTCAACAGAAGTTATTGACTGTGGTATGAGTTTATTGATTAATGAGGAACCATAAGTGACGTACCAGGTGAAATACAAAACCAGAGCAACCAGGATCAGCGGTTCTGCTTTGAACGGGGGCCTGTCGGTCAAAGATGGTTCATTGTTCCTGAGCAGGAGCAAGGCAACGAAAGAAAACAGAAGGCCAAAGAATAAAAAAGGGCTGAGCAGGCCGGTAAAGGGCTGCTGAAATTCGAACACAAGTATGGCCACCGCAGCGGTATACAGTAGCACGAAGAGGATGAAATATATGTTACGAACAAGTTGAAGCATAGCATTCATTATTATCAAAAATAACATCCGCCGAGCCTGCCGGGTCGTCCCTTTCTAAATGCAGGCGTTGGGCGGCATAATAATAGGTATCATAATCATGGATCAATTCCTTTTCACCCAGGTTTTCAATATTCCTTGTAAGCGCTCTTTGTAAACCTGTTTCAAATGAACAATCGATCCATATCTTATGATCGTAGTACGGAAGATATTCTTTTTTGAAGAGAAGGATCCCTTCGATCAACAGGATATCAATATTGCTATGATCATAAACCAGCGGATAATAAATATCCGCATCCGAACGGATGGCCTGTATCTCCAGGCAGATGTTCCCGTTCTTTTGCAGGGGAAAAATGAGTTGTTCAAAAAGATCATTCCATCGGAAAATATGTTCATATACATTTTCGGCGGGGTTTTCTTTACTCAGGCGAACGGGTATTGGGTTTTGCCATGGATCAGTATGGATGAGTGCAACCCGGTAGCCCCTTGCTTCCAGTTCTTCATACAGGCGTTCACTGATATATCCTTTCCCTGCCGCATCAATGCCGCTGATGGCAACCGTAAACACATTTGCTGCCCTGTGCCCGTGAAATTTAGCCGCTATAGCAGATGCCAGTTCTTGCAATCTATCCTTCATAAACTTTTTTATTGAAATAAAAATGCTGCACAGAGAATTCCGGCAGCACTTTACCATTAATCAAACCAACTATAAAAACCAATTAAGCATTATTGTATACTTTGATGACAGGTTCACGAAGTACAGATGCTTCATCCGTGCAATAAAACCAGATCGCATCGGCAATGGCTTCGGCCTTTACCCAGTTCTCAAATTTTGCATCTGGCATTGACTTACGGTTCTGCGGTGTGTCAATCGTACTTGGTATCACCACACTTGTTACCACATTATGTCCCTTCGCTTCATCATTCATCAGTTCCACCAGCCGGAAGATGAGTGATTTACCTAAACCATAGGCCACCATTCCCTTTCCATCCCTAGCATTAAGTCCCGGTTTTGAGCCAATGATGAATATCCTCCCATTGCTTTGCTGCATCATCTGTACAAAACAGGGACGGGCAATATTATAAGCCGTTTCAAAATTCAGTTTATACTGTTTGTACACATCGGCTGTTTTGGTATCGGCTATCTTACCCATAGCAAAACCTCCTACCGTAAGCACAGCCACATCAACCGATCCATATTTGCTGATCACGTTCTGTACAAATCTTGCCGAGTCATCTTCATTCATCAGGTCAACAATCACTTTTTCCAGTCTGGCATCATCCACTTCAAAAGGAACAGGATCATCTGGAATAATGGTTCCTACTACATTGTATCCTTCGGCTAAAAATTTCTTTACTACTGCCTGGCCCATATTACCGGATGCGCCGGTAACGATGGCTGTTTTATTATTCATTTAAGCTGATTTTTATTATTGAAGTAACGCCCATCCAAACAGGTGATTAAACCGCCTGCAATGTACCAAAGCATATTTATATTGCATAAGGTCGGGCATCCCGGTAATTTCATAAACCTGGTTTCCACCCGTTGCTTTTAATGGCCCCAGGTCGATGTAATTTACCGGGTTCATTTCCTTTGATAAATATACCCGCAGGTCGGGACCATTACTGCTGCTGAAGTTCATCAACTTAAGCTCATATCTGGCTCCGGTTAAAAGTACCTTTGCCTCACCTTGTACTGCTCCATATGGCCCGTTATTAAAAACCCCGATCCGGATCTGCATGGCGCTGCTGTCGACCATTTCATTTAATATTACCGAAGGGGTATTGTTTTTCGTGCAGGATGAGAATATAACGAGTGCTATAAATACAATTACGGAAAGATCTTTTTTCATTTTGTTTCTTTATTAAATAATAAATTTTGTTACATACTCATCCTGGTTCCCACAAAAAGAGAAACACCCTGTAACCTGGCTTGCTGAACCTTTACAGGCGACTGCCACCACGACGCATCAAGGTATATGGTTTGCAGGAATTTGATCTTTGTCTTATACCCGATCCGGGTACCGACCTTCCCAAATATTCCTCCTTTGCGTTTCACTTCCTGCATGAAAACAACATCGTCTTTCATTACCAACCTTGGCTCGCCGATGTTGAGGTAACCTCCACCTGCATACGGAGACAGGAGCCATTTGCTTCCCAGGTAAATATTGTATCCGCCGCTGATGGCGCCCTGGATCAATGAACTGCTGGTACGCTGAAACAAATAAGGAGAACTTTCATCCAGCCTGCGTTGATCGTATTTCAGGCTGTTAAAGTCAAGTGTGACTTGTGCAAACCAGTTTGTTTTGCCTGTATATTCAAGGCCGGAATTAAATGCCACTGTGGGATGGATCACTTTGCTCAGTGCCCCTGGAGATTTAATTAACCCAACGCCAGTTGTGAACAGGAATTTATTTTTTTGTGCTGAACCGGCCGCCACAATGCCGATAGCAATTGCCACCATTACCCCCGCTTTCTTATACTGCTTCATTTGATTTTGATTTTTAACTTAATACTTTTTTTATTGCCAGCTGAATTTACCCCCTGTGTTTACCCGGATCTTATACAGGCTGGTATGTGCCGTCATATATAATGTTTTTCCATCGGCATCGCCCCAGGCCATATTGGCCGGACGTTCAGGTGTTACGATCTTTCCTAACAATTTCCCTTCTGCTGATAATATCCATAAACCACCAGGAGCAGAAACAAACAAATTTCCTTCTTTATCAACCTTAATACCATCCAGCGCTTCATCATCTTCTGTAAAACTAAAATCATAAAATACTTTGCCGTTCTTTAATGTACCATCGGGCTGTAATTCATAACGCCACAACGTTTTGGTATGATGAATGTCACGTATATCCCAGTTGCTTACATAAAAATATTTTTCGTCGGGCGAGAAGGCTAAACCGTTGGGACCTCCAAGGTCTTTGGACACTACCGATACTTTCCCATTCCTGATCATGAATACACCAGAATAATCCAACTCTTTTTTTGAATCATTGAAAAATCCTGGTAATCCATAGGGCGGATCAGTAAAATAAATACTGCCATCACTTTTCAATACCACGTCATTGGGGCTATTGAATCTTCTTCCATCTATCTTATCGGCAAGTACTGTCAGAGGCCCTTTCTTTTCATAACGAACCACCCGCCTGTTGCCATGTTGATCAACGATGAGTCTTCCTTCCTTATCCATGGTCAATCCATTACTGCCCGGCTGGCCATACTCTCCAATATCTGCACCCGTATAACCGCTATGACTCATGTACACTGTGACATTGTGATTTGCTGGATTGTAGCGATAGATTGTATTTGTATTGGGGTCGCTGAATAATAAATATCCATCGGGATGCCATACAGGCCCTTCAGTAAAGGAGAAACCATCGGCTATCTTTTCAACCTTTGTTCCTGCTGTAATGATGGAATTCAGTTTGTCATCAATGGTATATATCTTGCCTGCATCTTTCCAGTTTTTATTCGAAGGAAGTTCTTTATAAAAATCAACGACTGCATTACGCACCCATATATAGTTATCCGGTATCTTTCCCATCGGGCCATTAATACCCAGGATAGCAATTGAAAATTTATCGCCGGCTTTTGCATTATTAGTTAGTATCACTCTATTCCTTGTATTATACCCAGAAATTAAACCATTGCCAGATTGACCGAAGCCCTGCGCTTGTTTTCCATTTACCCATATCTCGCTGTAATCATCTACTGTAATTTCAAATACTGCTGTTGTTCCTTCGGTATTCAATTTCCCGATCACAGCAGGAATACTCAATTCTACTTTATACCATACATAAGATACAAGCCCTGTTCCCTGCCTGAACTCAAGATCAGTTGGCTGAATGGATTTAAAACCACTTTCAAAATCTGTTGCGTTGATCTGCGGGTGAATAGTATGTGTTTTAATTGCAGTACCGGTGGGATATAGCGGCAATGCATCTCCATTGGTGCCGGGTCCCGGCGCTTTAAAATCAATATCCCTGATATGCGCTTCCTGCACAAACCATTTCGCTTTTACAAGCGACGCACCTTCAACCGTTTTCAGGTCAGCAATGGCCTGTGGCTTGTCCACAGTGAGCATTCTTGTTTCCTGCGCAAATAATTTAAATGACAGCAGGGAGAAGAAAAGTATGACCAGGAAGATCATGTAATACTTCAATATGGAATATATCTTTATCATTGTTTTAAAATTTAGGAGTCTTGTTTAATCAATCTTTACTTTAGCTCCTGCATTGGCCATATCCTCATCCTGTTGTGCACTTGCACTTCCACTCACACCAACAGCGCCGATCACCTGTCCCTGGTAAATGATAGGGATACCACCCTGTAGAAATGTATGACCAACCGTGATCAGGGCTTGCCGTCCACTATTAATGGAGTTCTCCAGTTTGGAAGAAGGTGCTTTGAATAATGCTGCCGTGTTTGCTTTTTTGGTAGCTACTTCGGCTGCCGCTGCGAATGTATTGTCAAGCCTTTCGAGATAAACAAGGTTACCGCCTGCATCTACTACAGCAATGGCGCCACCGGGAGCATTATTGGCTTTAGCATAAGCCACTGCTTCTGCAACTACTTTCTTTGCTGCATCAAGTGAAATATTTTTTGTTGGGATCACCTGCCCTTTGGTTGGCATCGCAAATATTACTGCTGCAATAAGCAATAAGGATAAATGTTTTTG
Source organism: uncultured Ferruginibacter sp. (assembly GCA_964439615.1). GTDB lineage: Bacteria > Bacteroidota > Bacteroidia > Chitinophagales > Chitinophagaceae > Ferruginibacter. Next base: position 128,984 of record CAYTQB010000001.1, read on the forward strand.
TAAAAATTTCATGGCTATACTTTTAATAATTATTTTAGATTTTTTAGTTTTATTACTTCGCCGGTTCATCAAATCCCACATTTTTTCCAGCAGCCTTTTTTACTTTTTTAGGCCAGTACCCGTCTGCTTTTACAATATTTTCAGCCAATCCATCGTGAAATTTATCGTATGCATCTTTGCTATGTTGCAAAATGAGACGTCCGTCTATCACGTCAAATATCTCTGGATTGATCGGCCTAAGCCTGTTTACACTCATGGCATATCCGCAGTAAGCCCCATATTGTGGGGCAAACATTTCCGGATGATCTTTGAACATGGAAGCATTTTTTTCGGAAGAGAACCAGTAAGTAGCCCCATTGTAGCGTGCGGTATATTTATCGGTTCCCATCACCGCTTTGTTCTCTGTGAAATAGGCAACAGCATCATACCCCTGCAGTATCAGGCCGTCTTTATCGGTATTATTCAGGAAACCTTTTTCTTCATCCGTAGTGATTTGTTTGCCATTCTTTGAAGAAACCGCCGGCCAGTATTTATCTGCTTTAGATAAGTTGCCAGTAACATCTTTGTTCCATCCTTTCACTGCACGTTCATTATGTTGTATCACTAAACGACCGTCGACAATAGAAAAAGTGTTTACATCAATGGGTGCCACCCTTCCTAATGAAACGGCATATGCACACCAGGCGCCAAATTGTGGCTTGTATTTTTCAGGATTGCCTTTGAAGAGATCAAGGTGTTCCTGTGTTGCGAAATAATAAATGGCGCCTTCATAGCTGTACTGTAATTTTTCATTGCCGATTACTGGTTTATTATCTGTAAAAAAAGCTACTGCATCGTAACCATCGAGTATCACCCCTTTATCATTCAGGTTATTGAAATATTTGGCGTTGTTTTTCTGGGCATGAATACCTGACGTCGCGGTGAATGCCAAGAATAATACAAAACAAAACTTCAGTATGATGGTAAGTTTGTTTGTCTTTGCATTCCGGTAATATGAAATTGCTTTCAGTGTTTTTGGAGTTTTAGTGAATTGTTTCATGACTTTTTAATTTTACACAAAGTAACCTGCAGGCAAAGGGAGGAGCTGTCGCTTGCTTTACATTTAAGCAACAGGACAAAAGAAAATGCCCAACAATTGTCGGGCATTTTGCAAATGAGGTATGTTTTTGACCGGGAAAGGAATTGCCGCCTTCGCTAAAGCTACGGCAGCTTATGTGTAGCTGTCGGGAATCGAATCTTAATCTGCCGTAGCTTTAGTGAAGGCAGACTTCTTAAATCAAATGCTTTTTAATAAAAGCTCTGCCGGACCCGCTTTTTAGGTACTTTTCAAAAGCATACGCTTTCGATTGCTCAAAGAATACCGAATAATGAATCAACTGCAAGGGTAAAATATCCCTGGTGGATTCGACCCAGCCCTTTTGATGGCGTTCTATTCTTTCTTCGATATTATTTGTACAACCTTTATAATAATCGCCATTTGCACACTTCAAAATATATACATACCACATAGCCGCAATTTTACAAAGAAATAAAAATACCTGCCTTCGCTAAAGCTTCGGCAGGTAAAGTGGAGCTGTCGGGAATCGAACCCGAGTCCAAACATATTCGCCGTAAGCTTTCTACATGTTTATTTAGTTATTGCTTGTAGGGATACAGCAGGAACCTAACCAACCAACGGTATCCTTAGATGAATGGTCTTAAGCCGTGGTCACATCATTCCACGACAGCATCCTGTTTTGTTTTTGAGTCGGCGGCGGGGCGTGGTAACAGGACAGACCTGCCCGGCGGCCCGAATGGATGCTAATCTATCGATTAAGCAGCCATGGCATACGAAGTATTGCCATTTGAAGTTTTCGTATTCAGATTAAACTGCTAATTACGCAACGCAGTACATGCTTACACTTACAAAGAACTATGCTGTCAAAACCAGTCAGCCCCGGAAATCTGACCTCAAAATTACTGAAACTATCCGTTTTCCGGTTAATACAGACAGGATCAGTCCCTTATAAAAAGTAAATAGTGGTACAAGATTTTATTTTATTAAGGAAATGTTAAAAAAAACAAAAAATAAATATTATATTTGGAGTAATTCCTTCTCCTTGATTACTACGCCTGTTTTGGTATTTGATCTTCGATTCTGAAAATCTGGAAAAATACCGGCTAACAGGTTCCTTCTTAAAATCATATCCTTCTTAATTCTGTTACTCTTATATAAAAAAGTAACCTGGTCATTGTTGACCATTTTGGATAGTACAATTTGAATTTTTAATAATAAAACTGCTTTTATGAAAAAACTTCTATTTTTCTTACAGATGTTAGTATTGGGATTCATCTCTGAAGCCCAACCGACTTATTACAATCATGCAGCTACCACGGGTGGAACAACGAATATTTTCCCATTCAATGCAAACCCTGGCCCCGGCAAAAGAGTACAATTTGTTGTAGCTGCTGGCGAGTTCAACCAGCCGGCACCAGCGCCAGCAGGAAATAATATAACCGCATTATGGTTTTGGGCAAATACTGCAGGCACTGCTACCTATACGAATCTCACGATACGTATGGCTACAGTCCCAACAACTACTTTCATAACCACCGGTGCCTGGTATGCAGGACCGATGACAACGGTACTGGCTCAAAATACCGCAGTTACTCCTACTGGTGCGAATACATGGGTAAGTATCCCGCTTACAACGCCTTTCCCCTATGACCCTACAATGAATATAGTCATTGAGGTTTTTCATTGCGGTTATACAGGTACTGGCTTTACGCTGCGCCAACTTGGGTTTGGGGCTGCGCCAAATTTTAGAAGGCAATACAGCGATGCCTCGTCTGCTTGCGGTGCTACCGTATTACCAACAGGTGGCGACCTTAATCTTCCGGGTATTGGCATAACCACTGTTTCCGCATCCTGTCCACCAAATACAACGGCTAACGGTACTGCTGCTATCAATACGTCCGGAGTAATTGTTCCCATTTCGGCATGTAATTTTGCCGGTGATTATTCCACAATCAACGGTGCTGTTAATGGTCAGACATTACAATTTACAAGTAGTGTGGCAACAGACTTTATTACTGTACGATCCGGCACACCGGGCGGCCCTGTTTTGGCTTCGGGTACCACTCCTCTTGTTTTTGCCAATACATTTACGGGTACTGTGTATGTGCATTGGAATACACCGGGTTGCGGCACCCAAAATACCTGCCGGTCTACTACAGTACAATGTACCAATTGTGGTGCACCACCCTGTACGGTTAATCTTACTTCGGGTCCCGGAACCAATTCTCAAAATGTTTGCAATGGTTCGGCAATTACACCTATTACTTATGCCACCGCAGTGGCTACAGGAGCTACATTCAGTGGACTTCCTGCCGGTGTTACAGGCAACTGGGCTGGAAATGTTGCAACAATCAGCGGTACGCCCACAGTTAATGGAGTATATAACTATACAGTTACCCTGGTTGGCTGCACAAACCCTACAACGGCAACAGGAACAATAACAGTAAATACAGGCGGCCTGCCGATGTCTATAGTTGCTAACCCCGGAACTACTTTATGTGCAGGCGATCCTGCCTTGTTAACTGCAATGGAAGGCAATTTAATTAATGCTAATCCTGCAGCACCGACTGCAGGTGGCAATGGCCAGGCATTGGTTACATTCAATATAACCAATGGAAATGCTTTTCCGGCTACTTTCTCCAGTATTACAAGCCGTTGCCTTAATACAGGTGCAATGAATGCAAGGATATTCTACAAGTTAACCCCGATAGCCGGTGCCCCCGGAGCTATAAGTGCCGCTAATGGATGGACCCAGTTTGGTGCCGGAGCAAGTACGTCAACAGCAGGTGCTGTACATACTTTATTAACCGGATTAACCCTGGTTATTCCTCCGGGAGCCACCTATGGAATAGCCCTTGAAGGATTAACTGCAGCTAATGCGGCAAATATTGCATACACTAATGGAGGCGCATTGGTAACTTATACCAATGGTGGATGTACAATTACAACCGGTGGAAATGTTGGTTATGGTGGTACTGCTGCACCGGCTGCGCCAACATTTAATCCCAGAAATTATAATGGCACGGTAACATTAACAGGAGGTTCATTAACGCCAATTACTACAGGTACATTCCTATGGAGCCCAGCTGCAGGTTTGAGTTCAACAACAAGTAACCCTACCGGGGCATCTCCTATGGCAACAACAACTTATACCGTAACCCATAACAATGGTGGCTGTACAAGAGCAGCAAGTATCACATTAACCATAAATCAACGCCCTGCAGTTACTTCTCAACCTACTAACGTTGCCGTATGCGATGGGTCTTCTGCTAGCTTTACTGTCGCAGGTACAGGAACCGGGCTAACCTACCAATGGCAGATTAGTACAACAGGCGCAGGTGGCCCATGGGTTGATCTGACCAATGTAGCGCCTTATGCAGGCGTAAATACTGCAACGCTTACAATAAATCCAACTACTATCGCACTGAATGGTTATAGATACCGCTGTAATTTAGGTGGCACCTGCCCTCCAACAGCAACGTCAAACGGAGCTATCTTAACTGTTAATGCATTACCAACTGTAACCGTAACTCCGACTTCTGGTTGTGGTGGGGTTGCAGGCATCAATGGATTATTATTAACCGCAAGCGGAGCCAGCACTTATACATGGGCGCCTACAACTGGTTTGTATACCAATGCTACAACAACTACACCATACACAGGTGGTAACACAGCAACCGTATATGCTGCTCCAACTGCTGCTACAAAATATGTGGTTACAGGTACAGCTGCGGGAACAGGTTGCTCTAATACAGCATCAGCGGACGTAAACTATACACCACCTGCACCAACAGTAGTTCCATCTTCTGTTACTATGTGCCTGGGTGATCCTGCTGTTAAACTGAAGAGCTCTTCATCACAGCAGTTTACTGCTTCATTTACTTCAGGTACTGTGAATATTACGATACCGGATGGACCTACTATTCCGCCGGTTCCAACTTCATATCCTGCAGTTGTGTCTAATATTACCGCTTCAGGTATTCCTGTTGGCGCTACTATCGCTAATGTAAGAGTAAGGTTAAATATTACCCATGCATGGGTAAGTGACCTGGTAATAGCATTAAAAGCACCCAACAACCAGGTTATAAACCTAAGTGCATTGGCAAACTTTACCAATGCTGCGGGGGCAAACTTCAACAATACAACGTTCAGCTCTGCAAGTACTACAGCCATTACTCCGCCTTATACAGGTACATACAGAGCCGACCTGGCTGGTGCTACATTTAATGCCTTAGGCTTCACATGGCCTGGTGGACCTACCGGGTATGTTCCAACATCTACTGTATGGAGCAGCTTATACGCTACCCCTAATGGAACCTGGTCAATAGGCTTGTATGATGCAGGTGCACCAGATGGTGGTGTATTTAATAGCTGGTCATTGGAGATTGATTATATAGTTGGTGTACCAGCAACACCTGCTGTATGGACACCGGCTGCCGGATTATTCTCTGATGCTACTGCAACAACACCTTATGTGGCAGGTACAGAAGTAGATTCTGTATGGACAAGGCCAACACCAAATGGTGTGTATAATTATCAGGCAACTGTTAAGAGTTTGAATCCGTCCGGAACAATTCCATTACCGGCACAGACAACAACTTTTACAGGAAATGTAAGAGGATACTGGTTTACTGCACCAAGTTCATTCACAATGAGCTCAGTGTTTGTTCCAACAGACGCTTCTACCGGTAACCAGAGTATTGCTGTAATAAGGTTTAACCCAGCTGTACCTCCTCCGGCATTCCCTGGTACAACCAATGCCTTTACCACTTTATTCTTAACACAGAATAATCCCATTACCACTCCGATACCTGTCAACATTCCGATAAATGCTGGTGATGTAATCGGCATTTTAGGCAACCGGGCTGGTATTAATTCATATGGACCCACCGGGCCATCAACCACAGTTATTAACGGTACCAACGTAACATTAACGAGGATGGGAATGCAGTTCCCGCTAGCTACAACTGCTCCCCAGGCTATCTGGCAGGAAGCTGCTTTCCAGATCTCAAGGGTGTTCTTTAGTTATGGACTTCCCGTACCTGCATGTACATCACCTGCAAGAAACATAACTGTAACAGTTAACCAGCCGCTGACAGTAACAACTCAGCCGGTTAACCAGGCAATATGTACCGATAAGGTCGCTACATTCTCAGTTGCAGTAAGTGGATCTGGCCCGTACACTTATCAATGGCAGGTAAGTACAGATGGTGGTAACATCTATAATAACGTTGCCAATGGAGGTGTATATAGCGGAGCTACTTCAACTACGCTAATTATTACTACTCCTCCGGTTTCTATGAATGGTTATAGATACCGTTGCAATATTACCGGTGCGGCACCATGTCCTACAGTGACATCATTCTTCAGGATACTTACTGTATATCCGCAACCGGTAGTTGTTATCAACGCTAATCCTACCAAGCTGATGCCTGGTATGCGGACAACACTGAATTCTTCAGTTACTCCAAACCCTGCGGCTCCTAATGGTGGTTATCAATGGCTCAGGGACGGAGTTGCAGTAACAGGTTCAAGCGCCGGTATTATCTCCGGTGTGGGTACTGGTGCTCTAACTGTTGATGTTGATGGACAGGGTACTTATCAATTAAGGGTTACGGATGTGAATGGATGTACTAATGTTTCCAATACACTGGCAATTACAGATTCTGTAAGTGGTAAATGTTTCATCTATCCCAATCCAAACTCTGGTAAATTCCAGGTTAGATACCACAGCGCACTTAACAATGTGTTACCGAGAGGAATATCAGTTTTTGATGCCAAAGGTGACAGGGTGTTAGTACAATCTTACACCATTGGAAGACCTTACGACAGGATGGATGTTGATTTGAGGAAATTCGGAAAAGGCCTGTACTGGGTTGAAATTGTGGATGCGAATGGCAACCGTATGACCATGTGCAGAGTAGTAATACAGTAAACGCTGATCAATAGATTTAAAAAAAGTCCCCCGACTAAGTCAGGGGACTTTTTTATTGGTTTATACTACTTCCCCAACATACAGAAATACACTACAACTTACATAGTGTTACTGCCAATTTGTAATACCTTCATTCCCCAAAACAAAAAAATGCAGCCGGAAGAATATTATAAACAAAGACTGAAGAAATTAGGTATTGAGCAAGACTTACTTCTTAAAAGAAAATCAACATTGGCTTGGTTACGCTTTGCCGCAATCATTGGTATCATTGCCTGTGGTTATTTTTTACTCCCCTATGGATGGCTTTATATTCTGGCGCCTGCTTTATTATTACTCATTGGTTTTACCCGCCTTATCTTTACCGATCTCAGGAACAAGTCAGCCATTGAACACAACAAGCGTCTTATCGCAATAAATGAAAATGAAATCAAGGCGCTGGAACATAGTTATTACCAATTTCTGGACGGGCATGAATTTATACCGAAAGAACATGCCTATGCCAACGACCTGGACATTTTTGGCCATGCTTCACTGTACCAATACATAAACCGTACAAGCTCGGAAGTAGGCAGTAACACGCTTGCAGGCTGGCTGTTACAACCTTCAGCCGTTTCAACAATTTCATACAGACAGGCAGCTGTAAAGGAGTTATCTGTACAAATTGAATGGACACATGAGCTGCAGGCTTATGGCGCCGCAAAAAAAATTCAACTGGTTACAATGCAACGCCTGCAAAGCTGGTTCGATGAACAGTACCGTTTTATCAATAAGGAATACTGGAAAATATTAAGGTACTTTCTGCCTGCAATAATTCTTACCGTAACTGCACTGAATATTTTTAATGTAGTGAGCGACCCTTTAAGGAATTATTTTATACTGGCTTTTGCACTGATCGCTTTCAACATCAGCAAAAAAGTAACACCGCTACAGCAGCAGGTATCCAAAATGACAGATGAATTGGAAGTTCTTTCCGATAGCATCCGGTTGATTGAGCAAGCGGAATTCAGAGCACCTTTTTTACAACAATTACAAATGCAATTCCGTCAACATGATGGCAACTCTTCGGCCAAACTTAAACAACTGAAGAAAATATTAGAACGATTGGAATTGCGGTATAATATTTTAGTATTTATTCCGCTTGATCTTTTTTTGCAATGGGACCTTCAACAGGCAATGGCACTTGAAAAATGGAAAGAACAGAATTATAAAAATGTGATGGGGTGGTTTAATGCACTGGGTTCTTTTGAAGCATTAACCAGCTTAGCAACCCTTTCCTTTAATAATCCACACTGGTGTTTCCCGGTTTTTAAGGAGTGTCATTTTTTTATAGAAGGGAAAAATATGGGCCACCCACTGATACAAAAAAATAAATGTGTAAACAATCAGGTTAAAATTGACAGCTCTGGTAAACTAATGCTTGTAACAGGCAGCAATATGGCCGGTAAAAGCACGTACCTGAGAAGTGTTGGTGTAAATACAATTCTTGCAATGACGGGCGCCCCGGTATGTGCTGATTATTTTTGTTTATCGCCAGTACAAATCATAAGCAGTATGAGGATTACCGATAACCTGGAGGAAAGTACTTCCACTTTTTATGCTGAGTTAAAAAAACTGAAAACGATCATCGACAAAGTAAATAACAATGAAAAAGCCTTCATCTTACTGGATGAAATTTTGCGGGGCACTAATTCGTTAGACAGGCATACCGGTTCGGCAGCCCTTATTAAACAACTGATAAAACATAATGCTTCGGGAATTATAGCAACGCACGATGTGGAACTTGCCATGCTGAAAGAAAATTACCCAGGCAACATTTTAAATTACCACTTTGATGTGCAGGTGAGTAATGACGAACTGTATTTTGATTACCGGCTAAAAGAGGGCATCTGTAATAGTTTAAATGCTTCTATACTGATGAAGAAGATCGGTATAGAGTTGTAGAGTTGCAACGTTTAAGGGGTAAAATCTATTTCCCTCTTCCCCACCCAAACCAATCATTGCCGTTTGCATAAAGCATCAATGCCAGCAAAATAACCATACCTCCTATCTGTGCATACTCTAAGAACTTTTCACTGGGTTTGCGGCCGGTGATCATTTCTCCTAAAGTAAATAATACATGGCCTCCATCTAAAGCCGGAATAGGCAACAGGTTCATAAAGGCGAGAATGATAGAAAAGAAAGCAGTAATGGTCCAGAAATGTTGCCAGTCCCACTGTGTACCTGAAAAAACAGAACCCATGGCTTTAAAACCACCAACTGCTTTATATGCACCGGTACTTGGAGAAAGTATAAGCTTAAACTGATCAATGTAATCCTTCAAAGAAGTTATCGCCAGGTTAAACCCTGCAGGGAAAGCTTCAAAAAATCCATAATCGGTATGCTCGATTTTTAATACTCCTAAACTATCAAATTGTCTATTGCTTAATATCGTCGGGTTCATTTTACCATCAGCATCAAGCTGAACAGGCATACTGATCTCATTCCCGTTTCTTTCCACCGTCAACATCACTTTCTGATCCTTCTTTGTACCAAAATAAGCAGCAGCTTCATCCAGGTAATTAACCGGTACAGAATCTACTTTTACAATTTTATCCCAGTATTGCAGTCCTGCTTTCCGGGCATTGGAAGTATCATCTTTGTCAAAGTCGCCCATGATAGCCGGCATCCTTGGCAGGAACAGCCTGCCTTTCGATTTTTTCTTTTCTACCAGTTGCCCGATGAGACTACGTGGTATCACGATGTCGGTATCTTTTCCGTTTCGTACTATATTAATATGCCCGCCACCGCTGAAAAGTATTTTCTTCGGAATGTCTTCAAAATATTTTATGCTGTCTTTATTCACGGCAATTACTTTATCGCCATCTCTTAATCCTATTTCGTACATCAGCGAATCAGTAACCCATACTCCATTTTTCACGGAATGATTAGGCATTTTATCTTCGCCCCAAACCATTAATATGCCTGCATAGATTACAAAAGCCAGCAAAACATTCACCGTAACTCCGCCCAACATAATGATCAATCTTTGCCAGGCCGGTTTACTCCTGAATTCCCAGGGTTGTGGTGGTTGTTTCAATGCTTCCTTATCCATACTCTCATCAACCATACCGGCAATTTTTACGTAACCGCCTAATGGAAGCCAGCCAATACCATATACGGTATCGCCAATTTTTTTCTTTACTATGGAAAACCAGGGATCAAAGAACAGGTAAAATTTCTCTACCCTACATTTAAACCACTTGGCAGTAATATAGTGTCCGAATTCGTGGAGTATGACAAGGATGGAAAGTGACAATAATAGCTGCGCTACTTTTAATCCTACACTCGGCCAGTTTATTGCCAGTAATGTTATATCCATTTTTTTTACTGATTTGTTTTCTTGCTGATAAATGAAAGACTGTTGTACGGCTGCACAACAGCTAGCTTACAGGTTTATCAATGAAGCCGCAAAATTACGGGCTTCGCCGTCGCTGTCAAAATATTCCTGCAAAGTTGGTTTTTCAATGAAGGGGACATTTTGCATGGTTCTTTCCACCATAGCTGTCATATCTAAAAAGCCGATACGGTTGCGGAGAAAGGCCCACACCGCAATTTCATTGGCTGCATTTAATATACACGGCATGTTACCGCCTTTATAAAGCGCTTCAATGGCAAGGGAAAGATTTCTGAAAGTTTTAACATCCGGCTCTTCAAAATTTAAAGCCGGGTATTTCTTAAAATTAAATCTTGGAAAACCATTCTTTACCCTGCCCGGGAATGCCATCGCATACTGAATGGGTAATTTCATATCGGGCAATCCCATTTGTGCTTTTATACTTCCGTCTTCAAACTGTACCATACTGTGAATGATACTTTGCGGATGTATGACCACCTGTATCTGATCGGGACGAAGATTAAAAAGCCATTTGGCCTCTATCATCTCCAGCCCCTTGTTCATAAGTGTTGCTGAGTCAATAGAAATTTTTGCGCCCATACTCCAGTTAGGATGTTGCAGGGCATGATCTCTTTTTACATTCACTAAAAAATTCGGTTTCTTGCCCAGGAAAGGCCCGCCGCTTGCAGTAAGAATGATTTTTTCAATCGGGTTCCTTACTTCACCAACAAGGCATTGAAAAATGGCGGAGTGTTCACTATCAACCGGAATTATAGGTACTCTTTTTTCAATAGCCTTCTGCATTACAATATCGCCTGCCACCACCAGTGTTTCTTTATTGGCCAGGCCTACTGCCTTACCCTTTTCAACGGCTTTTAAAGTTGGCTTAAGGCCTGCAAATCCCACTATACCTGCCAGCATCATATCATAAGTATCAAAATCAGCTACCTCTTCAAGCGCTGTTTCACCTGCAAAAACCTTTATATCGGTTGATGACAAAGCGGATTTTACTTTTTCATAACGGGATGCATCGCCGATAACAACTGCGTTAGGCCTGAACTCCATGGCCTGGGTTATCAATAATTCATCATTGGTTTGTGCAGTTAAGATCTCGGCTTCGAATAATGAAGGATTTGCACGGATAACATCCAGCGCCTGGGTACCTATTGAACCCGTTGAACCAAATATAGCAATGCGTTTTTTATCCACTTAGTATATATTAGTATATAGTATGTCGAATATCTGTAAAAATAAGTGATTTATACCTTATTGTACCACGCCAAAACAGGCGTCATAAAAATTAGGAGAAAAATTAATTGACAAATTTTTCGAGTTCTTCAGCAATCTTTCTGTCATTGCTGAGCCGGGGTACTTTATTTTGTCCGCCCAGTTTCCCAATGCTTTTCATGTAATTTATAAACCCGTTTTTCTTTACTGCAGATATTTTCAGTTGCTGTAAAATATTACCGCCAACAAGGTCATCGTAGTACACATTTCGCTTACGCAGATTATCATCTACTTTTTTTGAGAAAGCTTTCATATCTGCAGGGGTATTTTCAAATTCGATGAACCACTCGTGATAACTTTTGCCTGCATCGGCTGAAATTTTTGGGGCCACAGTAAATTCTGTGATCGGTATATTCTCTTCAGCTGCAGCCTGCAACAATGCGGCTTCCACCTCTTCAACAATTACATGTTCGCCAAATGCAGAAATAAAATGTTTGGTGCGCCCGGTAACTACCAGCCGGTAAGGATTGGTGGATATAAATTTCACCGTATCGCCAATATTATATCCCCAAAGGCCGGCATTGCTGTTAATGATGAGTGCATAATTCTCTCCCACTTTTACATCCTTCAATGTCAGCCTCGCCGGGTTCTCATTAAAAATTTCAGCAGCAGGCACAAACTCATAAAATATACCGCTGTTGGTATTCAATAATAAACCCGGGGCTTTTTGTGAATCCTGGAAAGCAAAAAAACCTTCGCTGGCAGGGAACAATTCGATGCAATCAACTTTACTGCCAATACTTTCAAACAATTTTGTTTTATAAGGTTCAAAATTCACACCGCCCTGCACCATTACACTAAAGTTGGGAAACAACTCTCCAACTTTCTTCCCGCCCTTTTCAATGAGCCTGTCGAAATACATCTGCATCCATGGCGGTATGCCGCTGATGAGGCTCATGTCCTGGTTAATTGTCTCTTCAACGATCTTATCCAGCTTCTCTTCCCATTCTTCAATACAGTTGGTGGTATAGGATGGTAATTGATTCGACCTTAAATATTTCGGCACATGATGATTAACGATGCCGCTCAGTCTTCCTGTAGGTATCCCTCCCACTCTTTCCAGTTCCGGCGAACCGCTTAGGAATATCAGTTTACCATCTGCAAATTTGGTATTGCCCGTCTCAGCCATATAATAGAGCAAGGCATTTCTTGCGGTGTTGATATGATTGGGAATAGAATCTTTGGTGATGGGAATATATTTTACGCCACTGGTTGTTCCGCTTGTTTTTGAAAAATAGATCGGCTGGCCCGTCCAAAGAACATTATGTACACCCCCTTTTATTTTTTCTATGTAAGGTTTGAAGGCTTCATAATCCCTCAGGGGCACTTTCTTTACAAAGTCTTCGTGTGATTTGATATTGGCAAAGTCATGGTCTTTTCCAAAGAGCGTTTTTGTTCCCACTTTGATGAGGTGATTGAAAATAGATTGCTGGTCGGCCACCGCCGTCTCCATTCCCTTCTTTATCTGTTTATATATATACCCTGCAAATGGCTTTGCAAGGATGGATTTTATCTTCATTACAAAATATTCAACCTTTCAATAACAAACTTACGGTGTTTTTAGATTTGAGAAATGTGAAGATTTATAAGTGGAAAACTATTTACAATCACATGACCATTCTTTACCCAGGTCGATGACGGTTACTACCACAAGGCCATCATCTTTGGGAGCAAATACTATCCGCACATGTTGCCCGTCATGTGTAGTGCCTTCAACCGGGTAGGTCATGCCCCGCTTATCACGCTGTATCTTTTTTTCATTAACCGTTCCGTTCTTTAATATCTCCCTCACCTCAGTTTCATCGATCTTACGGCAATCCATCCTGCATTTTGCATGCCTGCTGAATATTAATTTGGTTATGTTCCTGTTGAAACCCTCAATTTCTTTTGGCCCGGTATTCTCCGGCAATACTGCCGGTACAGTTACCCTTGTATCTGCCTGTTCAGTTACTGGTTTTACCGGTTCTGGTCCACGCTGGTTTTTCTTGATAAACCATAATAACAAAGCCGCAGCCACTAAGAAGATATAGGGAAGATATTTTTTAAGCATGCTGCAAGTTACAAGAATGATAGAACACGGATTACACGGATATTACTGGTTGACACAGATCAGTGCAAATCCGTTCAAGCAGCGTCATCAGCGTTCTATCCCTCATTTTCGTTAATTTTGCCCCATGAACAAAACGGTGGCATTACATACACTGGGATGCAAGCTTAATTTCTCCGAGACCTCAACTATTGGTAGGCTTTTGGAGAATGATGGCTTTGAAAAAAGAGACTTTGATGAAGTGGCAGATGTGTACGTTATCAACACCTGTTCCGTTACTGAAAATGCCGATAAGGAATGCCGCCAGCTGGTACGCCGTATTCAGCGAAAAGCTCCTGAAGCCATGGTGGTGGTAACTGGCTGCTATGCCCAGTTAAAGCCGAAAGAGATTGCTGCCATACCGGGTGTTGATCTTGTATTAGGCGCTGCTGAAAAATTCAACATTACCGAACACCTGAAAGAGATAAGCAAAGGCGACAGCACGAAGATCTGCAGCTGCGATATTGAGGATGTGAAAGAATTCACCACCTCACATTCAATTAATGACCGAACGAGGATATTTTTAAAAGTGCAGGACGGCTGTGATTATAATTGTTCTTTCTGTACCATTCCAATGGCAAGAGGCAAAAGCAGGAGCGACAGTATAAATAATGTTGTTGCAAATGTGCAGACAATTGCTGCACAGGGTGCTAAAGAGATCGTACTTACCGGCATCAACCTTGGTGATTTTGGGAAAGGATTTAGCGGCGGTAAAAAGAAGGAAGAAAATTTTCTTGAACTGGTCACAGTATTGGATGGAGTAGAGGGCATTGACAGGTTCCGTATTTCTTCTATCGAGCCCAACTTATTAACCAACGACATCATCGAGTTTGTAAGTAACAGCAAAAAGTTCATGCCGCACTTTCATATCCCTTTACAAAGTGGAAGCAATAAGATACTGGGCCTGATGAGGCGCCGCTATAAAAAGGAATTGTATGCCGAAAGAGTTGGATTGATAAAGACCATGATGCCTCATTGCTGCATTGGTGTGGATGTTATCGTTGGTTTCCCCGGCGAAACAGATGCTGACTTTAAAGAAACCTTTGATTTCCTTAACCAACTGGACATATCTTACCTGCATGTGTTCACCTATTCGGAGAGGGATAATACACTGGCTGCAGAGATGAATGATGTGGTACCTATGCAAATACGGTACGAAAGAAATAAAGTGCTGCGTAACCTCAGCTACCAGAAGATGCAGTACTTCACAAACCAACACATTGGACAAACCCGGAAAGTGCTGTTTGAAACAAAGAACAAAAATGGTATGCTGGAAGGCTATACCGATAATTATATTAAAGTAACCGTTCCGTACCAGTCAGAATGGGAAAACAAAATTGCAGCATGGAAAATATAAACAATGAACAGTTAAATAAATACCAGGTTACCATTCAATTTGAGATGGATGATGAATTCATGAGTTTTGTTCCATCCCACCGGGTTTATATTAACAGTCTTATTGAAAAAAACGTCATTGATTACTATACTGTAAGCATGGAAAGCCAGCGAAGTTGGATCGTATTCAATGCTGCCAATAAAAAAGAAGTTGAACGATACCTCAGCAAATCGCCCTTATATAAATACTGGACAATCGAGATTGATGAGATATTTGTATATGACGGGCAATCGTACCGTTTGCCGGCGGTACAGTTAAATTAAAAAAGCCTCACATGTTAGTGTAAGGCCTTGTGGGAGTTGACGGGGTCGAACCGCCGACCCTCTGCTTGTAAGAACGAAGGCTTTTCCCGTCAAATTCTGTAACCTGCACTGGTGTTGACTTTTATTTTTTTCTTTCCAGGATTTCTTAACCTTTTTTACGTATGTTATTAACCCTGCTATTAACTTTTTTTCTTTAACAGTTTTCTTAATTCCGGCAACAATAATTCCATTGTCTCCACGAATCCTTCCACATCATGCAACCGGTCATTGAGTGCCAGATATGCTGCAGCTAATTCATCATTGCTATATATATCTCCCTGGCCGGTAAGTAACCAGTAAGCAGATATCCGATAATGATTACAAATACGGCCTACAGCTTCAATAGTTACAAAATGCTCGCCCGGGTTATTACGGATCCTACTCAAATTTCTACTGGCAATTCCTACAATATCTCCAAAAGCCTGAGCTGTTACTTTTCCTGCTGAACGGCTTCCGATTATCCGGTCCATGGCAAAAAAGAACCGTTCTGTAATCTGATAGCTATAATATTTTTTGTCTGTTTTTTGCATATGTAATTATCTTCTCCTGCAGTTTGAGTTTTTATCCACAGTATTGCCGTTCTGATCAGTGAATGTGATAGAGTTCCATTGATCATTTGTCATGCAGCCGGCATCCTGGTAATTAGAGGTGCCATTGAGATTCTTACATTCATAGCAATGTGTTGAATTTTTGTTTTCTTTCTTACAGGCGGTAATTGACAGAGCAGTAACCGATAACAGCAAAAATAGCCTGACAAACCTTTTCATTTTTATGTTGAATTGTGTCGGTTTCATGATACAAAGTTTTGTTAAACGAAATCGGGTTATAGTTAATAAGTTAAATTTTAAGCTTAGGTTAGTTGTCCCTAATAAAAACTGCCTTTATGAAAGTAAAAAAAAATGTGAAGCAGTTTACTAAAACTATTCACCGTAAAAGGCCTCAATCTCTTTCAGGCCGGCTTCCGCTATACGCTCGGCTTCTGTATCTATATCTGCCTTCACCGCTTCCAGGCTCTTCTTCGTTAAAGAAGCTTCCAGCTTAGCGATCCTGTTTAACAATACCTGGTTATTAGCCCAGATAGAGAATAATAATTCAGTGCGATATGCCTCGGCTTCCTTAGTGTTAAGTTTAATGTAAGGTGGTAAATTTTTGAACATAGGTTGGTTTGATCTTTATAAATGATTCATACTCCACAAACGGCTCTTCTGCGATATTTTGAATTTTTTTGGAACTCAGCTTCACTTTATGAACCTTGTACAGTTCATCCATATCCACCCGAAAAAAGGCCTCAATTTTTGCCTGATCATCCTGCCTTGGATTAAGGTCCAGGGACTCCCATTTGCGCCACCTGGCTGCATCTATGCCTATTATAGCGGCTATTTTCTTTACGGATACGTTGCCATTTTCCTCCCGAATTCTTCTAAGCTCAAGCCCTGTGCCCATAAAAAAAATTTAAAAATAATTGGGAAATAAT
>CAYTQB010000002.1:0-11356 GCA_964439615.1 uncultured Ferruginibacter sp.
AATGATGGTACTTCTGTTATCAACTTAACAGGTAATTTATCTAATACCGGAGGTAACATTCAACCGGGTTTAAGCACAGCTGGTGTGTGGACATGGAATTTTAATGGTGCAGGTGGTGTTGTAGCAGATGCAGGGACAACCAACAGTTTCCATAATATTTCAGTAGCTGCCGGTAAAACAGTAACTCTTACTAATAATGGTATGAACGTAGCCTCAGGTAAAACAATAACACTTGGCGCACCTGGAAATATCGTCCTCGGCAATAATGATTTAACAATAAATGGAACCAGTGCCATAACCGGCGCTTCCGCAACTAGTTATATACATACTAATGGAACTGGAGTATTGAAACAAAATGTAACAGCTTTAAAGGTATTCCCTATTGGTGTTAGCACTTATAACCCGGTTACCATCAATAATCCTACTGCTTATGACTGGAGTGTTAAAGTGGAAGATGTGTTGAGTGTTATAGATCCTATCTATGTTGCCAATGTAGCCCGTTCGGTACAGCGTACGTGGACTATCACTCCGTCAACCAATCCGCCAGCAACGCCTTCTGATGTTACTTTCCAGTACGATGATTCTGATCCCACTCAGATCGGGGCATTATTCAACCCGGCGCTTGATGTACTGTTATGGCATACCAACTCCAGTTTATGGCAATCAACTGGTGGGGCTCAAACACCAACAGGCACACCTCCGGGTGTAAGAACAGCAGCACTGACTGCATGGAGCAATTTCTCGAAATTCGCCATTTCAAACGACGGGTTCCTGTTACCAATAACGCTACACTATCTTAATGGTACCAAACAAAACAGCAACCATTTACTTAACTGGAAAGTTACCTGCAATAGTACACCGGGTGTAACCATGGAGTTGCTGCGCAGTACAGATGGAAGAAATTTTAGTGGAATCAATAGCATCTATGCAACTGCACTGCAATGCCAGCAGCCATTTAGTTATACCGATGTTCATCCATTACCGGGCGTAAATTATTACCGCCTTAAAATGACTGATGCCGATGGCAAGGTTACATATAGCAGCATTGTAAGTTTAATAAATGCCTCAGCGGGAATTGATATAATGAGCATAGCGCCAAACCCGATAGTGAACAGGAACTTTAAGCTGAATATAAGCGCTGCACAAAAAATACAGATGGATATGATGATAACCGATATGCAGGGCAGGGTAATGCAGAAGCAAACCATCAATGCCATTGCCGGGTTCAATACTGTACCGGTTAATGTATCAAATCTTGCTACAGGAACTTACCAGGTTTATGTGGTTAGTACCGAAGGAAGGTCGAAAGTATTGCGGTTTGTAATTCAATAAAATTTTATGAGAAAATAAGAAGGCCCCGTTGCATGACGGGGCTTTTTTATTGCACCTGTTTGCTTCACTAAAGCGAATGAAGGATCACCCCGGGTGAGCGATCTTATTTACCCCTGAAAGCCAATACCCACATGGTTTTTCTAAGACAGCGGGGATGCTTTTCTACACCCATGTAAGAGGGTTTCTACACCACAAAAAATGTTAACTGTAGTTTTATAATATATAGAATTTTGCTGCGTTGTTAAATTATAAAATATCATGCGCATTGATATTTTAAAGGACAGGATTTTACTCTTATGGAAGTTAAATTATAAGGGGCTGTAAATCTGCCACCAGTTTTTTTAAACCAGTATCAAACTACAACTATGAAAAAGATCTACTTTCTGCTTTGCATCATTTTAAGCAGCCCTTTTTTTGGGGCACAGGCATCACCCTCTTCTAATGAACCCGGTAATGAAAAAAGAATGACCAGTACTGCCGGAAATAAAAATAATAATGCTACAAATTCATATAGCTGGGTGGGAACAAGTGGCAGCCTTTGGACCGACCCGGTCAATTGGTTCCCTTCAAGGGATTTTCCGGCTGCGGAGGACAGCCTGTTTTTTGAAGATGGAAGTTTTGGTACTATTACGGGGGTTCCGGATGAAACGGTAGGATACATACGTGTTATCAATGGTACCAATATCACCCTGCAGGCGGCCTCGGGTTCAACTGCTCTTAATTTTGGCACCTCGGGAACTGTTGTGCTTGAAGTGGAAAATGGTTCCGGTTTTAATATCGGTGGTGCAAATGAATATGCATTTAATCTTGTTTCAGGCGCTACTGCTGTGATTTATGGAGATATGATGTTTACCGGTGCCGGCCACAGGCTTACTGCTGCAGAAGCCTGGGCAGTGACCTTTTACAGTGGCGCCACATTCATTGCAGGGGCAGGCTTTACCGGAAACCCTTTTGGCAGCGGAACACCCAATTCAATTGTTTTTGAAAGCGGTTCTTTTTATCAACAGGTAGATGGTGGAGACCCGTTTGGTTTAGCTGCGCCAAATTCTGTTGTGGTATTTCAACCAGGCAGCACATTCAGAATGCTTGCCGACCTTCCCGTTTCTATTGATGGAAGAACCTATGGCGACGTGGAAATAAATGCGGTGGGTTTTGCACAATCATCAGCAGGAATAGATGCACTAAGTATTGGTAACTTATATGTTTACGAGGGAGACTGGACCATTGACCTTACTTCCGGCAATGTAAGCATTAGCGGAAATATTTATGTAGCACCTGGTGCATCACTTGGTTTTGTTCCTGCCACTTCAAATACACTGGTTTTTAATGGTACTGCCGCACAAGTCATCACCATAGATGGGACACTTAATTTTGGAGTTAATGAGAGTTTGACCATTGATAATGCAGCCGGTGTTACCCTGAATAGTGACATAACACTGGGGCCCGGCACTACCTTAAATTTAAATTCGGGCATATTAAAAATTGACGCACCGGCAACTATGCTCACCTTAAGTGCAGGTACAACATTGGTGGGCGGATCGAATGCCAGCTATATAGATGGAAAGGTTAAGAAGATAGGTAATACAGATTTTACTTTCCCGGTTGGTGAAACAGGGTACGGATATGTACCCATTGGTATCGGCACTTTTGTAGGTGGAACGGTTAACGATGAATTTACTGCAGAATACATAAGAGGTGATGCAGCAACCCTGGGGCCTATAACCGCAGGGCCCGGCCTTAACCACGTAAGCGCATGTGATTACTGGACATTGGATAAAGGTGGCGCAACGCCGGTTGCAGTTGATATTACGGGCTACTGGAGCCCCAATAATGCCTGTGGCGGAGCTTATATTAATAACCTCAGCACTTTAACCATTGCACATTTCGATGGCAGCGGCTGGAACTCATATGCTGTATCACCCCAGTTGGGGGTTGGCAGTACCACCACAACAGGTTCTATTACCTGGTTGAGTGCAACAGACTTTAGTCCTTTCTCCTTAGCCAGCACAACATTTGGACAAAACCCATTACCCATTACCATTAATTACCTCACCGGTACCAAACAAAACGGCAACCATTTATTGAACTGGAAAGTTACCTGCAACAGTACAGCAAGTGTAACCATGGAATTGTTGCGTAGCTCAGATGGAAGAAATTTTAGCGGAATCAATACTATCTATGCAACAACACTGCAGTGCCAGCAGCCATTCAGTTATAATGATGTTCATCCATTACCGGGTGTAAATTATTACCGCCTTAAAATGACTGATGCAACTGGTAAGGTTACATACAGCAGTATCGTTAATCTCATCAATGCAACAGCAGGTATTGACATAATGAACATTGCACCCAACCCGATAGTGAACAGGAACTTTAAACTGAATATCAGCGCCGCACAAAAAACACAGGTGGATATGATGATAACCGATATGCAGGGCAGGGTAATGCAAAGGCAAACCATTAATGTCATTGCCGGTTTCAACACCATACCGGTCAATGTTGCTAACCTGTCAGCAGGTACTTACCAGGTATACGTGGTAAGCGCCGAAGGAAGATCGAAAGTGCTGCGTTTTGTGACCCAATAGTTTTTTTGATTTTAGATATAGGGCCCCCGATAGAAATACCGGGGGATTTTTTTTGTTTGCTCAGGAAAACAAATCGTTATTAAACATCTGTGGCTTCGCCATAAGCAACTGCTGTTGCTTCTTTCAATCCTTCACTCATGGTAGGGTGGGGATGCACGGCATTCAGTATCTCATGTGCTGTGGTTTCCAGTTTACGGGCCACCACGGCTTCAGCTATCATTTCAGTAACATTCATACCGATCATATGGCAACCGAGGAACTCACCGTATTTGGCGTCGTAGATAACTTTAATAAAACCTTCGGTAGCGCCTGCTGCACTGGCTTTGCCGCTTGCCATAAAGGGGAACTTACCCACCTTCACTTCATAACCGGCATCTTTGGCCGCTTTTTCGGTATAACCCACGCTGGCAATTTCAGGTGTGCAATAAGTACATCCGGGGATATTATTATAGTCCATGGGTTCGGGATGATGTCCGCTTAAATGTTCTGCTGCATTGATACCTTCTTTTGCAGCCACATGCGCCAGCGCCTGCCCGGGTGTGCAATCGCCAATGGCATAGATACCTTTCACATTGGTCTGGCCGTTTGCATCAACGCTTATCTTTCCTTTTTCTGTTTTAATACCCAATGCTTCAAGTCCTATATTCTCAATATTGGCAACAACACCCACAGCGCTCAATAAAATATCTGCTTCCAGCACCACTTCGCCGGTTTGTGTTTTCACTTTTGCTTTTACGCCGCTGCCACTTGTGTCCACAGAAGTTACTTCAGCACTGGTCATGATGGTCATGCCTTGTTTCTTAAATTGTTTTTCCAGTTCCTTGCTTATATCTTCGTCTTCAACCGGAACAACACGGGGCATAAATTCAACGATGGTAACTTTTGTACCCATGCTGTTATAGAAATAGGCAAACTCAGAACCGATGGCGCCGCTTCCGCAAATGATCATGCTCTTAGGTTGTTCTGGCAACACCATGGCTTCCCGGTAACCGATTATCTTTTTACCATCAATAGGCATGCTCGGTAATTCACGTGCCCTGCCACCGGTAGCAAGAATGATATTCTTTGCTTCCAATACCTGTTTGCTGCCATCGGCTGCTGTTACTTCCAGTTTGTTAGCGGCAATCAACTTGCCATTACCCATGATCACATCTATCTTATTCTTCTTCATTAAAAACTGAACACCTTTACTCATCTTATCGGCAACACCGCGGCTGCGTTTTACCACTCCGCCAAAATCGGTAGAAGGATTGGCTACATTAATGCCATAGGCAGATGCATGTTTTGCATATTCATATACCTGGGCGCTTTTTAATAAAGCCTTGGTAGGAATACATCCCCAGTTGAGGCAGATACCGCCGAGACTTTCTCTTTCTACTATTGCTGTTTTTTTACCGAGCTGGCTGGCTCTTATTGCTGCAGGATAACCACCGGGGCCGCTTCCAAGCACTATTACATCGTATGCCATGTTCAATTAAGAATTAAGAATTAAAGATTAAGAATTGAGCCGCCATTTTCGGCAGTCAGGTTGCAAATTTAGACTGAAACGGGGTATCAGCCAAACGCTAATTTGAGGGTTTATTTAACGATTTACCGGGCTACCGAAAGGCATTTCTCTGTAATTTTAGGTATGATCAAAAAAATACTTTTTCTGGCTATCATTTTTGTTTTTGCATCAACTGCACAAAGCCAATCTATTCCTAAATGGAAGATGGCCGATGTGGTGAAGTCTTATACCAAAAGCAATGATACCGTTTACGTGGTTAATTTCTGGGCCACTTTCTGTAAGCCGTGTATCGAGGAGATACCCGATTTTATTAAGATCGTTGAAAAGTATAAGACTCAAAAAGTAAAACTGTTGCTGGTAAGTTTGGATCTCCCCACCTTTTACCCTGCCAGGATCGCTGCGTTTGCAAAAAAAAATAATTACAATACCAATATCGTTTGGCTCAATGAGACCAATGCCGATATTTTCTGCCCGATGATAGATAAAAAATGGAGCGGCGCTATTCCTTCCACTATCATAGTAAATAATAAAACGGGTTACAGAAAATTCACTGAAGACCAGATCAAACCTGCGGATTTTGAAGCATCAATAAAAGCGGCGATAGGGACTAATTAATTACTCCGTAGCAAAAGATTCTTCGCTATCGCTCCCACGCCATTCGGCGGGGCAGGCAGAATGACAATAAAAAAAGCCCGGCTCTTTCGAACCAGGCATTTAACTAAAACACAATTTCGCTATCTATAACTTAAATTTTTAAGGAGATTGCTTCGTCGTGCCTCCTCGCAATGACGTTTGTGATTAAAAACCTCAAACCTCAAACCTCAAACTGGATTAGCTCTTTCTCTTAATTGTACATCCCACACTACGGCTTTCTTTTACGGAAATTTCTTTTCCGGCAGCCAGTTCGGTAATGGCTTCCTGCAGGTGAATACGTTTAACGCTGCTCACATCCGACGGGCTGTCGTCAATAGCGCCATGATAAACCAGTTTCAGGTTCTTGTCGAACAGGAAACATTCAGGTGTACGGTTTGCGCCAAATGCATCGGCCACTTCATGGTCCTTATCCACTACATAATTCCATTTGTAGTTTTGTTCTTTGGCATAATCTTTCATGGCATCAAAGCTGTCTTCATTACCACGGTATGCTTCGTTGCTGTTCAAAATGATCACCCCCACATTCATTTTAGTAGCATATTCACTTATGGCAATGGTGCGTTCCTGGTTTTTTACCACGTAAGGGCAGGTGTTGCAACTAAACATGACCAGTACACCATTCTCTTTTTTAACATCTTGCATGGCTATATTTTTGCCCGAAATGTCCTGCATTTTAAGATCGGCCTTGGGCATGATGCTGCCGATTTGCAACGGATCGCCGGTTATAAAAGCCATAGCTGAAAAAGCAGCAAGGGCAAACAAACCATAAAATATCTTTTTCATAATTATTTATTTTCCTAAAGTTAAATAATAGGCCGAAGCAATTAAGACCGCTCATGTATTTTTTATGTCTCAAGCATTTTTTCTTCGGCATCACGCCTTTCGGCAATCGCTTTCAATGATTTGATGCTCACATTCAATTCAAAACCGATGAGCAGCACCAGCGAGTTGATGAAAATGAGCGCCATCAACACAATGATGGTGCCGATGGAACCATAAAGTGCATTGTATCTTCCGAAATTGCTTACAAAAGTGGAAAAACCCAGGGAAGCCATAATGCATAAAAAAGTGGCGAGTATAGTTCCGGGAGAAACCAGTTTCCATTTTTTGTGAACGGCCGGGGCATACCTGTAAATAAAGGCGATAGAATAAAATATGAGGGTTATAATGAAAATCCAGCGGGTGTAGAAAATGAATCCTTTCCAGAAAGCGCTCTTTACACCAATCCAGTTTAAAACAGCCCCCTGTGTGATGAGCAGTATCAGGCAACCCAGTACCAATCCAAAGATGAGTGAGGTAAGGCGTATGGCAACCCAGCGGTCGTGCAGGCCCTTTCTTTTAGTGAAACCTATATAATTTTTATTGAAGGAACGCATCAGGCCCATCATAGCATTGGAGGCAAAGAACAGGGCAAGCAATAAGCCAAAAGACAATAGCCCAAAAACTGGGTTTTTGAAAAAAGTATCATTGATAAAGCCAATAATATTTTCGTTGATCTTATTATCCTGAATGATGTCTTTTAAGATAAGCCTGATCTGGTTCAGTATCTCTTTCTTTTTAATAAAGGGTAAATGGGGGATCAGCGTAAACAAGAATAAAAAAGAAGGGGGTATGGCCATGATGAAATTATAGGCAATGGCTGAAGCTCTTTCTGTTAAACCTACGGTCTTTATTTGTCCATAAAAAAATCGGGCAACATCATACAAGGGCACGCCTTCAAAACCAGGTAAATACCAGTGTTTGCTTTTACGTAAAATAAAAGCAAGGGGTGTTCTGGTCACTAATATGCGTTCTAACTTGGTCACTTATTCTTTGCCTTTATCAAACTATCCAATGCCTGCTGGTATGCTTTTGCATATACCAAATGCTCGGCATAGGTGGAAGCGAAATTGGACAATCCATTAAAATCGGGTTTGGCCACAAAGTAAATATAATTGGTTTGCGGTGCATTTAAAACAGCATCAATGGTTTTAATGGATGGTGTGCAGATAGGCCCGGGCGGCAGTCCCGGGTTCTGGTAAGTATTAAAAGGTGAGTCGTAAAAGAGATGTTTTTCCATTATCCTTTTTAATCCGAAATTTTTCATGGCAAATTTTACAGTGGGGTCGGCCTGCAGTTTCATTCCTGTTTCCAGCCGGTTGATATACACGCTGGCGATCTTTCCTTTGTCACCTGCTGCATTGGTTTCTTCTTCCACAATGCTGGCCATGGTATAAACCTGGTCAGGACTAAGATTCAATGCCCTTGCTTTAGCAAGCCTGTCTTCGTTCCAGAATTTTTCTTTTTCATCAAACAACTTCTTCAGTATTTTTTCCGGCGCTGTATTCCATAGAATACTGTACGTGTTTGGTATCACCGCAGTCATGATAGTATTGCTGTCTGCATGATACTTACGGAATGTTTCGGGGTTATTGAGCAATTGAAAAAAAGCAGCGGAATCACATTCAAAATTGGCAGCAACTTTCTGCGACAGGTCTTCCTTGGTCCTTAGTTTGGTTATAACAAAATTTACCGGCGACTGGTTGCCTGATCGCAGCATCCTCAATAAACGGTATAAGCTCATCCCATCGGTGATTTGATATCGCCCCGCTTTTACTTTACCCGGGTATTTGATCTGCTTAGCCATAAGGTCAAAGAAAAAAGTTCCGCTGATGATCTTCTGGTCAACAAGAGATGATTTTACAGTTGCATAATCAGCGCCTGTTTTTATATAAAAATATTTTCCTTCGGGAGAAGATACGGTTGGGCCGAATACCTGCCAGGCTAAAAAACAGGCAGTAACAAGTAAGACCAACAGAGTACCAGGAATAATTTTCTTTTTCATAGCTAATGTATTGAACAAAGTAAATAAAAAACCCCGTCGGTTACCGGCGGGGTTCAAAATATTTTGTAAAATATTATTTAGGTTTATTCGTATCGGATGCCGTGTTAGGCATGGTAGTGGTTGTTTTGGCAGGGGTTTGTGGTTTGGTCGACATGCCTTCAAGCAATTCCTTATTAGGAGAAGCTTTCTCACCGTCTTTCGGCATAAAAGCCGGAGAAACCAGGCAAAGCACACCTACGATAGCAGCAAATAACCAGGTTCCTTTTTCCAGTACATCGGTGGTTTGTTTTACACCCATGATCTGGTTGCCAAATCCGCCAAAACTGGAGGACAAACCGCCGCCTTTTGGGTTCTGAATCAATACGATCATCCCTAATATCACAGAAGCTATTATCACTAAAATTCCAAATACAATTAACATATTATAATCCTTTTAAGTGGTCTATTTTGGCTGCAAAGTAAGCGCTTTTGGCAGGATTGAGCAAACTTAATTTTTCCAGTACTTCAATGGCTTTATCTACCTTTCCCTGCCTGGCAAGTACATCGGCCATCGAAACGGTTAATACCTCATCTTCCTTATTGCTTTTTTCAGCCAGGTTTTGAATATTGTTGTCTGCCTGCCCCGATGATTCTTCTGTACGGTCCACATGAACTTTTTTCATGGTCTTGAGCCATTCAGTGAAACTCCGGAGTTGTTTTCCCAGTTTATCTCCGGCTTGCGCTTCTTCACTTAATTTAATACCCTGCGATGCAAAATAATCAACCATGTGCATAGGTTCAAAGAGGGGCATTTCATCCATTACATTCTTTTCAGCAGGAATATTTAATTCTATCTTCATCGGTTCAATTTCTTTTTCATCTGCATGTTCAACGTGTATTAATACCGGCGCCGGTTCTATTACCGGTTCTTCTTTTGCAGGTATGATCTCTTTTGTTTCGATTTGCAGGTTGTTACTTGTTCGATGCAATTGAAAATTTAACCAATAGGGATTATTGAACAGGATATTTGTTTTAGCTGCCTGCTTGTCGAATGCTGAAGTGCCTGCAGCGGTTTGCTGTAACAGGAAAAACTGTGCAGGAGAAAAATAAGGATGTGCTGCAGTGAGTTCATTCAGGAAATGATCATTGCCCTCTTCCGAAAAACTCCTTTTAAATAAAGATTCAAATATGGCCTGGTTATTTTGCATATCAACAAATCTACAATACCTGGTTTACCAATTGGAAAATATCTTATTAAATATTGCGTCGGTCAGGTTCTTAATGATCTCTTCACCTTTCGAGTTCTCTACCTGTGAAAGACTCAGGTTGGCATCAAAGTCAACACTATACGTTACATCACCTTCAAAATTCTTTTTATCATCCAGCGTGTTTTTAAAAATTACATGAAACTCGGCGGTTAAACGGTTGAGGCTGGCTCCACTACCGCTGATACCCGTTGTGCTGGTATAATACCGGGATACATAGCCGCTGATATCATAATGTGCATCTTCGTCGTTGGTTTGCCTGAGCCTGGTGGTGCTGATGATCTTTTGTTTCAGCTTTTCGGTAATGCCCGGGCTTAACTGAGGGTTTTTATAGTCTGCTTTATTCTCAAAATAATTTACCCTGAAGGTCTTTACCTCAACCGGGATAGGAGAGGTGTCTTTAAAACCGTACTTGCAGGTAGCAAAGTTGAAACAGGCAATAAGCAACAGGGAATATGCAATTGGCAATATGCAATTGGCAATAAACGATATACAACCAGTAATTAATGGGTTTATCTTTTTGCTAATTGTCAATTGCCTATTGCTCATTTTATCATTCTTCAATATCATACTCTTTTAATTTACGGTACAAAGTACGTTCGCTGATGCCCAGGTCGAGTGATGCATCTTTACGTTTGCCTTTATGTTTCTTTAATGCTTTTTGAATAAGTTCTTTTTCTTTATCAACAATGCTCAGTGATTCTTCCACGTCCTCGTGATGGTCTATCCTTTCCCCGGTATGCTGCGGCAGGAACACCGGCTTGGTGGGCGACAAATTAGGAGCATTATTACCCAGTTCAGCGAAAGACTGGTCATTAAACACCGGTGCATGTTGTGCAATGTTGGGGTTTTGCAACAGGTCGAAGAACATTTTCTTCAATTCGTTCACATCTTTCTTCATGTCGAAGAACAATTTGTACAGGATATCTCTTTCATTGGCAAATTCATTATGGCTTACCGAACCATTACCGCCTGCCAGAACAGGTAAACGGGAATAATTATGTTCGGGCAGGAAACCTTTTATTGTATTTGCGGTGATCACTTTATCATGGCTCAGTACAGATATCTGTTCAGCGATATTCTTCAGCTCCCTCACATTACCGGGCCAGGGATAATTGAGGAGTACTTCTTTTGCGCCTTCATCCAACTGAACAGGAACCGCTTTATACTTATCAGCAAAATCATTCACAAATTTCCTGAACAATAAATA
>CAYTQB010000002.1:11456-29900 GCA_964439615.1 uncultured Ferruginibacter sp.
CCGATCTCATCTAAGAAGATGGTACCACCATTTACAGTTTCAAAATATCCCTTACGGCTGTCAACAGCGCCGGTGAATGATCCTTTCTCATGACCGAATAATTCCGAGTCGATAGTGCCTTCGGGAATAGCGCCGCAGTTAACAGCGATGAAAGGATTATGTTTTCTTGCACTCAGCGAATGGATGATCTGCGAAAAAACTTCTTTACCCACACCACTCTCACCATTAATGAGCACACTCAGGTCGGTATTGGCTACCTGTGCTGCTACATTCAAAGCATGGTTCAAAGACGGTGAGTTGCCAATGATACCGAACCGGTTTTTTATTGATTGTAATTCCATATTTTACCACAAAGACACTAAGGCACAAAGAGGCACTAAGTGTATATTTATTAAATTAGTTAAATAACCGTACCGATCAATGTACCGGCCGTGCATGAATCTATTTTTACTTTTATGTAGTCTCCCTTTTTCAAATTCCCTTTCGGAAATACCACTACTTTATTCTGATCATTTCTTCCAAAGAGCTCTTCATTACTTTTTTTAGATACTCCTTCTACCAGTACCCTGAATGTTTTTCCCACATCCCTTTGCATGCTTTGTAAAGAATGGGTGCGGTGAAGTTCAACCATCTCCTGTAACCTTTTTTTCTTCACAGTTTCCGGCACATCATCGGTAAACCTCCGTTCAGCAAGGGTTCCGGGGCGTTCACTATAAAAATACATATAGGCCAGGTCGTATTTACAATATTCCATCAGGCTTAATGACTGTTGATGGTCTTCTTCCGTTTCTGTACAAAATCCCGTGATCATGTCGGTAGATAATCCGCAATCGGGGATTAGTTCTCTTATCCTGTCAACTTTGGCCATATACCATTCACGGCTGTAAGTACGGTTCATCATCTGCAGCACACGGCTGCTTCCGCTTTGTACCGGCAGGTGAATGTAGTTGCAGATGTTTTCGTATTTAACTATAGTGTGTAACACATCATCAGTAATATCTTTCGGATGCGAAGTTGAAAAACGTACACGGAGCAATGGAGATATCAACGCAACTTGTTCAAGGAGCATGGCAAAAGTCACCGCCCCCCCGCCCCCCAAAGGGGGGATCATAACACCCTGCGAATCCGAAGTATTTTTTGAATTCGCAGAGTGATTGAAAGCCCCTCCTTCGGAGGGGTTTGGGGAGGCATGGTAATAACTGTCAACATTTTGACCGAGTAAGGTCACTTCCCTGTATCCATCCTCAAACAATGTTTTGCACTCGTTAATAATAGATTCAGCATCACGGCTTCTTTCTCTTCCCCGGGTAAAAGGCACAACACAAAAAGAACACATATTGTTGCATCCCCTCATGATACTTACAAATGCGGTAACGCCATTACTGTTTAAACGAATGGGAGCGATATCGGCATAGGTTTCATCACGGCTCAATAAAACATTCACTGCTTTTTGTCCCGTTTCTGCATCTTCTATAAGACCGGGCAGTGTGCGGTAAGCATCAGGGCCAACAACTATATCAACTAATTTTTCTTCTTCAATGAATTTTGATTTCAGCCTCTCCGCCATACAACCCAGAACACCCACCAGCATCCCCGGCTTTCTTTTCTTCAGTTTCCTGAATTCTGTCAATCTTTTTCTGACTGTAGCTTCCGCCTTCTCCCGGATAGAGCAAGTGTTTATGAAGATAAGGTCGGCATCTTCAAAATTGGTTGTAGCACCAAAACCGTTCTCTATTAAAACAGAGGCAACCACTTCACTGTCGGCAAAGTTCATGGCACAGCCATAGCTTTCTATATAAAAATGCTTTTTAAACGAGTTTACTTCCCGGGCAAAGGGGGCAAATGCCTCACCCTGCCTGGCTTCATCATGTTCCTTCTTTGTCAGCAGATCCAACATCAATTTCCCTGTTTTGGGAGGACAAATATAACTTAAACCAGCGAATTGGTGACAGGATGGCAGGAGTTTATGAAGGTTTTATGAACTTTGAATATGGCTGGTTCATTTTTGGTCATTCTCAGCTAAAAAGCCCTTTATAGCGGCGAGGTTTGCGCTTAGGTTATCATGCATGGTACCATGACCGGCGCCGGGTATCACAACAAATTTTGAATGGGGTACCAGGCTTTGAAAGTACCTGACCGTAGCCGGCCGGGCCTCATCAAATTCGCCGGTAATGAACAGGGTAGGAACGGTTATGGTTTTTAGGCTCTGCACCCGGTCGTAGTGCAGCAGTGTGCCTGTTGCCGTAAATTCTGTAGGCCCCCACATATAGTTATAAATGAATTCACTTCCTTTTGGAGGTGCGGTATCAAGTTCACTTGTGCGCCTTGTAGTTCGTACACCAAAGTTTTTGTCAAACACTTCATTGGCGTTTATGTACGATGGCGATTTAAAATCATTACTCTTTTCCCCGTTCCTGATAGCAACCTGGATGGAATCAGGCAAAGTAGTAATGAGCGTATCCGCATCAGCTTTCCACATAGCCGTACTAAAGTATGGGCTGTTAAATATGATGGCATTGATCCCCTTTGGGTATTTCAGGTAATATTCCAAAGCCAGTGCAGTACCCCAGGAATGGCCATGTAAATAAAACTCTTTTAAATCCAGTTCTTTTCTCACTGCTTCTACCTGCTCCACAAAATTCTCAACTTTTAATAATGTAGTATCGGTTACATTGTCGGAGCGGCCGCTTCCTAACTGGTCAAAAATAATAATGGGTCTGTCTTCTCCCAGCGAAGCAAACTGGTAAAAGGATTTGCTGGTTCCACCGGGGCCACCGTGCAACATGAGGATGGGCGCCTGTTTACCTTCACCAATGATGCGATACCAGACTTTACCGCCTTTCACCTGCACATAGCCTTCGCCGGGTTTTAATGCCGGGGTTGATCTGCAGCTTATCAATACAATGATGATGAGGAATGAAAATAACCGGTTGAGCATTTTGGTATTGAGCATATATTTTGTCGGTTGCTGTTGAAACCGGTATTGAAGATAAAACAAAACATGCTAGAAAAACGCAGGTGGTTCTTATTGGTACTGTCTCAATGAACCACGAAGGCACAAAGACACGAAGAAACACAAAGAAAGCTTAGTGAAGCCTTGGTGTCTTTGTGGTTTTTTTATTCCAGTATTTCGCAGTGATAATTAAAAGAAGATACGATATCAATTATTTTTTCTTCCGCAATATCATTTCCCTGTACCCGTAATATGCGGTCACAGTCCGGGAGGTCGAAATTAATTTCATGCGCCGGGAAATGTTCAGCCAGTTTTTCGACGAGCATTTTTGCTTCATCACTTTGCTGAACATTTGTTTTGAATACTTCTACCATCATTGTATCATTTATCAACTAATTTTATCCATTCTTTTACCAGGGCCTTCAATGCTTTCTCTTTTCCTTTGGCATCACTCATGCTGTGGATCAACAAGAGCCTCCTGCCGTCTTTATAATCTCCTTCCAGTATGCCGGTACTGTCCTTAAGTTTTGCGCCGGTGAGAAATACCAGGCGGATACAGTCCTGCTTAAAAAAATTGAACCCCACAATATATCTTTTGTATTCTTTTGGTTCGAATGGTTTCATTTTTCCCGTGAAGTAGAATGTGGGTCCGTTCCAGTAAATGCCTTCGCCCACTTTCTTGTCTGCTCCCAGGATGGTTGAGCGTAGATATTGCGCCACATCAACCATCGGGTGTTTGAGTTTGTTCATGAACTCATCAACTTTTTCCGGTTCCGAGATTCCTGCATTGAGGTTTGTTTCCTTTTTCATATTGTTATCCGTTTTGCATTTTACTCATGCCTGCCTGCCGGCAGGCAAGCCCATGTACAGTACATTTCATTTGTACCTGTTCAGGTCGGTAAACACACAACCATACATCCAGCCTTTCATTTCAGAAGGGCCTACGCCCTCGGTTCCTGGCACACGAACCGAAATAAAAAATGTATTTAGATGGTTAGTGTAATTTCCAAAGGCAAAATCATTGGTCATTAACGTGTGTTCCGATTTGTGTGCCACGAACCGGGGTGGTGAGTTTCATTTGCATTGCTTACGAGCGGGGCTTTGTGCAGGTGTGGCATTAGTATTCCGGTAACCACATCCGGTGTTTAAATACTCCTGAATGATCTGGTCTTTTAGTTCCATTTTGGTTGATTTTGTAGTCAACCTATTTCAGGACGAGACACAATTGGCTGATGTTTGTTTGTCAGGCCATACTTGCACAAAACCCAATCCTATGTTAGCTGAAGCATTCGCTTTCCTTTTATTGCCAGAAACTAAATAATCTCTTGAAAATAATTCTATCGGTAAAAGCTGCTAAAAGCACACCTAATGCGTACATCATGTAATCAAAGGGATCAAAAACTCTTGCCAAGGCGTAAATGTCAAAATATTGCAAAGTTTCAGATAAACAACAAAGCACAAAAATTACAGCTGCTTTAAAATACCAATTTCGAATAGGCTTGTATTTGTCTTCTACAAGCACGAGAAGCAAATAATATCCAAATGGAATAGCTATATCGGCAAAGTAGCTATGAAAAAGTCGACGAATTTTTTCATTTGCCCAATCAGCTCCGATAATAAAAAGACTAGCAATAATTAGTAATGTGATTACCACAACTAGTTTTTTGTTTCTCATTTGTTTGAAGTATGTTTCAGCCAACGAGCAGGGCTGGAATTGTTGCTGTGTCTGCCCGGCAACTGAAGCCGATTGAAAAACTGATGATAAAGTTAACAACTAAAAGCCAAATAGAATTCGGTCAAGCCCGATATTAGCTGATAGTAGTACAACTGATGGTTGTTATTACGTCCGCCAGCCTAGCGGCAAACCTTAGCGGCAGGCTTTTAATATTTAGTTTTGGAATTGACTAATTCTATTCCTAATAGCATAAGTTCTTTTGATTTGCTTTTAAGTTCCGCCAAATCTGGCATATAGATATCCCCATGACTTTCCTGGGCAAGTAATTTATCTCCATTGATATAAGCAATAATATGTCCTTTCTTTTTTCGTATTGGGTCTATCTTTGTAAACCAAACTCGAAGAAGTGTATCACTAATAAAGGCAAACTGGTAAGCTACTGTAGAATCAATCACTCCTCCAGACTTAAAAGCCATACGTTTCGAAACTGAGAAGATGCGTTTGTCAGTTTTGTATATGTAAACTAATAATTGATTGTCATATTTATCCTTTTTTAATTTAGTCAATTTACCCTTGACTTCCTTTTTTACCGTCTGATCAATTATTTTAACAGATTGCTGAGCAAGCAATGAATTTGTAAACAAAGAAAGTAAAAGTATAAAAAAGCGCATTGAAAATATTGAAGTGTTATGCTTGCCGCTAACGGACAGGTATTGCTGCAGGTGGGATATTTTATAACGTCCAGCCTGGAACCGCTGCCCAATTGAAAATATAAAGTTGAAGTTAACAACAAAAAGCCAAATAGATATTCGTCTGCCTGAACAAAAGTACAGCGATGCAAACAGCCGAAGTTTGAACGTCCAGCCCCATTTGCAGCAATACCAATGTTGTATGCTGCTTTTCGTCCACTGAGACGAAAAGCAGCTTTATTTTTTTCTTGCACCGATAACTATAAAAGTAATTCCTAAAATTGCTAAAAGTGCGGTTGAAATAAATTCTGTCTCCTTGTTTTCATTTTCAAATAGAAAAATGTCTGTGCCGTCTGTATGTTTTAATTTAATTGTCTCGCCAATTTTATGTGTGTCTGAAAAGCCGCAACCAACTTTTTTGTCAAACTCTTGTCCAGCATAAGTAAACTTCATAAAATACTTAATCTTAGAGCCAATACAATTTGGGATATAAGTGATAGTTGCTGTTATTAACTCACCATTTTTCTGAACTTCATACTCTTTAATGTCTCTGCCCAAAGGGATGATGCAAAAGAAAATAATAAAAAATAGTCCAGCAATTATAAGCGATATTTTCATCCTTCAACTTTCTTGAATTTAAAAAAGGAAATAGTCCGTTCAATAATTAGCCCATAGAACATGCAATTAAGGACGAGTCCAAAAATAAAAAGTCCAGCGTTAAATGAAAAGAGTTTCCAAAAAAGAGTGTGTGTCGGAAAACGTAGAATGTAAAATAATTTTGAAAGTGTCACCAAAATCATATTGCTCCCTAAAGTTCCTTCGTCTTCGCCCCACGCTGCAAAAAAACACGGGATAAGCAAAAGTCCTATCAGTACTGTCGAAATTTTTCATTTAAGTAGGATGTTTCTTTCTCAGGCGAGTCTCTGCACGGATTTGTGAGTTGGTTTGCAGGACTCGCCGTTCTACGGAGCAATAAAAAACAAAACAGTACCTTAGTAAAATGCCCGTTAAAACAGAAATACCTTTTGATCACGGTCATTTCTTCATCACTTTTACCTGCCACAATTGGCTACAATTAATTGCCATTACTGACGGTTATGATTTAATTTATAATTGGTTTAATATACTTAAAACACAGGGCCATTTTATAACGGGATATGTGATTATGCCAAATCATGTACACGCCACAATAGCATTCAGGAAAACAAATAAAAGCATTAACAAAATTATTGGAGATGGAAAAAGGTTTATTGGGTATGAAATTATAAAACGGCTTAAAGAAAAGGGCCTGGCTAACTTGTTGCAGGAATTGGAAAATGCAGTAAACAGCAGTGATAAAAAAAGAGGGAAATTACATGAGGTTTGGGAAGACAGTTTTGACTGGAAGGAATGTACCGGCAATGCATTTATAATACAAAAATTAGATTATATGCACATGAACCCATGTACAGGGAAATGGATGTTAGCTGAAAATCCTTTTGCATATAAACATAGCTCTGCACAATTTTACATTGGTGGGGAACAGGGTACGTATCCGGTTACAAATTTTGGAGAGTTAGATGATATAAATTTGAGTATCTCGTTCTGATTGACGGCGAGTCCTGGGCTTACGCTCATAGCTCGGTCAGAGACTCGCCTGAAAAAAGGGCAGGCATAGCAGCAAGGCAATCACCAACAGCCAGATGGCGAACAGAACTTTCTCATAACGACTTAAACTTGTCTGATGAAACGATGTTCTGCAACAAACTATAAGCTGCTGCAGGGGCAGTTCGTGCAGATGGATGATAGAAGTCAATCACTTTTGAATTTTTGTGTTTACCAATCAAAATGTCATAACCGCTCTTTACCCAGGTAATATTTGGAAAAAGCGCATCACGCAATTCATTCCATGATGTGCCTGTAATGATGATATCGGGTGAGATGATCTCAATTTGCCGGTGCAGAAATTCAAAGTTCATTTTCACATGCTCCATCATCCGGTTGTATTCCGAATTTCCAGTTCCGCCATTTTTCTTGATATTCATGAATGCAATTTGCTTTATTGCCTTATGTGCTGAACCTTTCTTTGTCCAGATGTCGTCATACTGCGGAAAGTTGTTGAGTAGCCCGTAACTCCACTCTGAAAGCCTGTAAGAGAAGGCATAAGAAATTTCATCACGCCACCAATCTCTAAAGTCACCTGCTTTTTGTTCGGGGTTGTTTGGCTCTTTGGTAATGAATAACACTTTCGGTGTTACCGCCTGATATAATTGTTCGTCAATAATTCCATCACGAACAAATTTTCCTTTATAGTCATCAACCGATTGTTCCCACTCATCAAAGAGTTGGTTTAGTTGTTCTGTTTTGCTTGCCATTATCAAGATGTTTTTCCCGGCAACATTATCGACTATACTGCAGTCAGGGGAGTTATTTGGAATGAAACTACCCTGCATATCTGATAGGTGGGCAGTTTCTTTCTATGTGTTTATTCATCTACCCAACCTAAAAGCCCCTTCTTTTGACGCTTACCCGACTCTGGATCAATTCTTTCATCAGTTTCTATCCAGCCCAACAAACCTTTTGTTTCTATTACTCCAGTGTCAGGGTTTATTCTTGTCTCGGTGTCATTATAGCCCAACATTCCTTCTTTCTGAATATTCCCAGTTTCTTGGTCAATCTTTGTATTAGTATCATTCCAACCAAACGTTCCTTTAGTTTGAACTTTCCCTGTTTTAGGGTCAATCCGTTCATCCGTATCAATCCAGCCCAGGGTTCCTTCTTTTTGTATCACACCTGTTTCCTGATTGATTCTTGTTCCAGGCCTTGTTGAGCCAATAATTCTCCTGCTCGTTTCATATCCTTGTTTCACATCGTCATTTGAATTTACGAGGACTTTGAAAACTATATAAAGAACAACTGCTGCAATCACAAGCATAACTGCGACCATAAATGCTGTATAGAGAATAAAACACCAGGCCGCAATTAGATATAGTGTTGCAGCGACCCTTGTTCCATTTTTTAACCCTCGGTGAGTAAATCCGTCTGTCCAGTCACAGAATTTTACAATTGCCCAAAGAATTGGATTAGCAATGTAGCGGCTGAATTTTCCATTGCTTAACGAAGCTTTTTTTTGTGTTCTTCTTGTCCAACCTTCAGCTCTTTCGGTTGCGTTGTTTGTGCCATCAGAGTTAATGGCTGCAATAACACCTCCTATCACAAGTGGTGAAAGAAGGAGAATTATGTTTAAGGTTTCTTTATTCATTGTGAAATTATTTTAATTAGTGCTTATTCCTTTGCCACGAACAAGACAGTTGGCCAAGCCTTTTAATGACTGCCGTTTTAGTGACTTCAATGACATTGTCAATCTTTTATCAAGTTAGCGATTGAGGTAAACCATTTTATTACCTCATCTTTTGCACCTACTTTGTCTAAATCTGTTATTTTGATTTTAGAACAATGTGTTTCATTTAATTGATTTTTTACCTTACTCTTTCTTTCCTTTTTGTCTTCTTTGCTTACATCAGACCATTTTTTGGATGATCCTGAAGTCGTATGGTTATGTTCAGATATAATATCTGGAACATCTGCTTTATTCCATTTAATACTTGATGATATAGTTACTCCATAAATTTCCGTAATTAATTCCGGGCAGAAATAGTTTTCAAACGCTCTTAATTCTGTTTCATAGGCTAAATTTCCTACTCCTTTCGCATTAACTAAATCAACATACTTTTTATACTTATTAGGTTCTTCGGAACCTAAATCACTATCATAAATATGCAGTTGGTTCAACATAAGTCTGCCTAAATAGTCATTATTAACCCAAAATTGTAAGGAACTTCCGCCCATTGGCAAAAGAATAACTTTCTCATTGTGTTTTAAATCAACTATTGCTTTTAATTCGGCGATGTTTTGATTAATTATTTCTACGAAATTGATATCATTTTTACCTTCCAAGCAAATTGCCAATTTTACTTTGGATGGGTTTGCAACTTCAATATCTGGCAAAACCCCCAACTCCGTAGCGACTTTTCTTATTATCTCATCACTTTTTTTGTCTATTGATAATTTGCCAGAAACATCTCTTGTAATTAAATTAATAGATTCTGGTGGTAATAGTTTTGCAACTCCTGGGCTATGTGTTGTCAGAATAATTTGGGTATGTTTGTTTTTTGATAGAGTTATAAATGCTTCAATCAATTTCTTTTGATGATCAGGATGCTGAGATGTTTCCGGTTCTTCTAAAGCGTAGATTATATCTGGTACTTTTCTTTCAACACTTAATCTTTCAGCCTCAGCTCTAAAGAAATTCAATAGAACTAATCTTCTAACACCACTACCTCTTTTATTGAGCGGTACTTTATCATCACTAACTAAGGTGAATTTAAATGCATTTTCCCATTTTGGATCGTCAAATTCTGGTTCAAGCTCCTTCGCAATTTCCGGATTCATTTCTTGCAATTTTTCAATTGTCAATTTTGCAATTTCATCAGAAACTTTTTTTACTTCATCTCTAATATCATTTAGTCTAGCCTGTAAACTTGTATCTTTTAAAATCTTTTTAATGGCTGAATTCATTGGATTTTGAATTTCACTATCTTTTTCTTCATTCTTTCTATCTGATTGAAATAGGGCATATACTGGAAGATAATTTTGGATTTGGCTCCAGATTTCTTTTGCTCCAGTATCGCCACCCTCTTTGTCCTTCGTCTTTGAAAAAATTTCAATTTCTTGACCTTCAAGTTTAAGTTTCCCTCCAATATGGTCTTTCATTGCTTTTCGGATTGAAGCTTTTATGCTTGCATTATAATTTTTGTCATCTACTCCCAATGCAGCTGCTTTTTCTTTAAGTTTTTCAATATCAAAAGTGATAAGGCCTTTCAGTTCTTTGTTTGATGGATAATTCGATTTTAAAACAACTTTCTTAAGACCTGTTGCGCCATATATTTTATGGATTTCAAGCAATCCGTTTTCATTTAAGAGATTTTCAGCAGTTAGAGAGGTTTCAAAAGTCGAATCCAAAACTATTTCATCCTTAAAATCTGAAAATACAATACCAATTTTTGCTTCTTTCTTTTTTGCTTTAACATGAATGTCATTTTCAAATTTACTCTCATTAAAAAATAAATCTAAAGACTCTAAAATTGTTGATTTGCCGATATCATTTCTGCCTACTATTACAGTGAGATTGTCAAAAGAAATTTCAACTGGATCTTGATATCCTCTAAAATTTTCGAGAATTAGTTTTTGTAACTTCATTTTACTAGTTTGAATTTTAGAATGTTCGAATGAAGGGCAGCCAACATTTGCTTTGCGCTATTCCCGGCACAATTTGCCAATGATCATCAATCCTAAACTAAACCAGGAATTGCTATATACAATATACAAAAAACCGGGATGCTTCATCAGCATCCCAGTATCGAAATCTTTCTACAAATCTTACCATATCCTCGTCCTCTTCTCCGGTGCTTTATACATTTTATCGCCTTCTTTCACATCAAAGGCTTTGTAAAATGCATCTATATTGGTAAGCGGCCCGTTGGAGCGGTACATACCCGGTGAGTGGGTATCGGTAAGTATGCGCTGTGCAGCTGCTTCGGGTAAAATATTATTGCGCCATACCTGCGACCAGTTTAAAAAGAAGCGCTGGTCGGGTGTAAAGCCATCAATCTTAGTATTGCTTTTACCTTGTTTAGTATTCTTAAATGCTTCGTAAGCGATGCTTAAACCGCCCAGGTCGGCAAGGTTCTCACCAAGGGTGAGCCTGCCATTTACATGCAGGGTATCTAAAATAACATAGCCGTTATATTGCTGCACCACTTCATCGGCACGTTTCTTAAATTCATCGGCATCGGCTTTTGTCCACCAGTCCTGCAGGTTTCCATCGGCATCAAACTGGCGGCCCTGGTCATCAAAACCATGGGTCATCTCGTGGCCTATAACAGCGCCAATACCACCATAGTTAATGGCATCATCGGCTTCAAAATCAAAGAAAGGAAAACGAAGTATGCCTGCAGGGAAAACAATTTCATTCTTTGCTGCATTGTAATAAGCATTTACTGTCGGAGGCGTCATTCCCCATTCAGTTTTATCAATGGGTTTGCCCAGCCGGTTCACATTATCCTGGTACTGCCATTGGTTGCAGCGTTGCAGGTTGCCTAAAAAATCATCTCTCTTAATCACAAGGCCGTCATAATTTTTCCATTTATCGGGGAAACCTATCTTCCCGGTAAAAGCATGTAGCTTGGCCAGCGCCCTTTGTTTTGTTTCTTCACTCATCCAGTCTAATTTTTTTATCCGGCTGTCGAAACTTGCTTCTAAGTTGTGCACCAGTTCAAGCATCCTTGTCTTTGCTGCCTGGTTAAAATATTTATCTACATACAACTGGCCCAGCAGGTCGCCAAGCTGGTTGTCGATCAGTCCGCTCATGCGTTGCCAGCGTGGGGTTTGTTCTTTTTGTCCGCTCAATACCTGGTTAAAGGCAAAATTGGCATTTACAAAATCTTTGCTCAGGTACTGCGCCGATGTTTTTAAAACACCCCATTGCAGGTAAACCTTCAGATCGTTCTCCGGAACAGCGCCCAGCAATGAATCAATGAACACCATAAACTTAGGGTTGCTGACGATCAAACTATCCTGTTTGGTTTTAAATCCAAGCTGGGTGAGTATGTTCTGCCAATTCATGTTTGGTGTCTTTGCACTGAGGCCATCCACCGAAAATTTATTGTAGAGTTTAACCGGGTCACGCATTTCCACACGGCTCATTTGTGCCTGTGCAATGGCAGTTTCTAATTGCAGTACGGTGGCGGCATTGGCTGCAGCCTTTGTTTCACCAAAACCGCAAAGCGCAAAAAGTTTGGTGATGTAGTTGGTATATTCAGTCCTTATCTTTTGATTACGGGCATCTTTCTTTAAATAATAATCCCTGTCGGGCAGGGTAGTACCGCCCTGGCCAATACCGATAATATATTGGGTAACATTTTTTGCATCCTGCCTTACACCAATATTGTATAAAGCGCCTGTTACAGACTTTGATCGCAGGTAATTGATATGTTCCAGCAGATCTGCTCTTGAATTGAGCTTTTCAATATTATCTAAGTAAGGCTTAATGGGTTGGTAACCAAGTTTTTCAATAGCCGCACTATCCATGGCGCTGGCATAAAAATCACCTACACGTTTCACCAGGTCATTCTTGCCGGGGTTGGCTGCGGCATCTTCCAAAAGACTCTTCAATGCCTGTGAACTTTCTTCAGCC
The DNA here is from genome assembly GCA_964439615.1 of uncultured Ferruginibacter sp. Classification (GTDB taxonomy): domain Bacteria; phylum Bacteroidota; class Bacteroidia; order Chitinophagales; family Chitinophagaceae; genus Ferruginibacter. Next base: position 24,008 of record CAYTQB010000002.1, read on the forward strand.
AGTTTATCAAAACTTCCCCAACGGGTCTTTGATGGAGGAACAGGTGTGTTCTTTACCCAGTTACCATTGGCGTATAAATAAAAATTATCGCCGGGCTTTACCGAAAGGTCCATATTGGCCGGGTCAATGAATTTTTTGGTTTGTGCAGAGGAGATGGCAGGTAATAAAACGGCTGCCAAAACAAATACAAAAAGAATTCTTTTCATAGATTTTTTTAATTTTTGGAAGGGCGAAAATAGGCATCCTTATATAAAGAGCCATATTGAAATATGCCAGCGGTAAATGGAAGGGATGACCCGGCAGCACTGGCCCAATCAGGGAAGCATTTATCTTGTTAAATATACCGCAGTGCTATTAAAAACTATTGAGCCCGGACGAACAGCTCCGTAGAGCTTGTCCCGATTTTTCGGGAAGCGGTATATTGGTAGTAGAAAAATACCTTTTTTTGGCCTTTGACCAATTTATCTGCCGAAGGTATGACGGTAAGTTAGAGCGTTACACTATTATTTTCATCATTAATCAGCGTTTTCTTTACCCGTAAGGTTTTCACTTCCAACCGCCTATATGTTGCCAATTTTTTATTGGCTCCAGCTCTTAAGATTGTCGAATAATTATTGGCCCTGGCTGCAAGTTCCCTGCATTGAGATACTCTTTCACTTTTGGAGATAGTTTTGTAAGTTCATCATAGCTATTAATAGATGCAGACAATACAAAAACTGTTATAGTATATTTTGTGAAATTCTGTTGATGTTGTAGGTTTTTGTCAAAAGTTAAGAGTGCTTTAAAATTATTTTGTATGAGTAGATCTAAAAGATCACCATTTTTTATTCCATTCCAACCTTTATCCCGAACTGTAAAAATTTCATGTTCAGGGAAATCGAGCTTTAACCTTTTGGGAAGGTTTTCATCAAGCAACAGCTGTATAAAGTTGGTCTAAGTTTTTTGTATTAAAAAGCTTATTTGCCAATTCCAGAAGCGCAATTGCTTGTTCTTTTGTTACGGATGGAAAATCAGACAAAAAATCATCAAGAGAAACACCCGCCTCAAGGTGATCGAATAAAGATTCAACAGGAACACGAGTTCCCTTAAAGACGGTTTGTCCGCCTAATATATCTTTATCAATGGTTATAAGTTCTCTGATGTCCATTGCATAAAGTTACAATAAAAACTTCGAAAATTGAAGAGTTGGTTGAAGCTGCGGCCAACGACAGTTTGTCTAAAACTCAGTTACACAATAAAGTATAATTAAAATACGGAAGTATTGTAAGCCATGCTGAAAAGAAAAGCATTTTCAATTGTATAAAAAAACATCTGTTTTATTATGAGTATCTAAGGAAGCAAAAGCAGGCATCCTTATATAAAAAACCATATTGAAATATGCCAGCGGCAAATGGAATGGATGGCCCGGCAGCCAGACCCAATCATGGAAGCATTTATCCATTTAAATATAAATTGTAAACCGCACAGCATCATTCGTTAAATTTGTGGTTTATTCATCGCCATTGATAAGACCTGCATTATTTTTTCTTTTACTGTGTTTTCCCGTAGCCCTGTGTGCACAAAACAATAGCCCCAACCCCGGTATTGTAATAGGCAGCATACTGGATGCAGATAACAGCAAGGCCATTGCCGGTGCCAATCTACGTATTGTATTGCTTTCCGATTCAACTGTTCAGCGCAGCCAAATGAGTTTAAAAGACGGTGAATTCATTTTTGATAAACTGACCTTTGGTTATTACCGCCTGCAGGTGAGTGCTGTTGGTTATGCCAGCCTATCTCTTGATAGTATTCATATACGGCAGGAGCGGTTTGACTTTGACCTGAACGATATCAAACTGAATAAGAAGTCGGCCTTATTGAATGAAGTAGTAGTGTATGCAGAGAAACCCCTGATCGAGAACAAAGATGGCAAGATGATCTTCAATACAGGTGAATCTGCCCTCAGCTCGGGAGCCACCACCACAGAATTATTAAAACAAACACCATTGGTGAACGTAGATAATGACGGTAAGATATTATTACGTGGCAAGGAAGTAAAAGTGCTGATAGATGATAAACCGGTGGAACTGGATAGCAAACAACTGCAGGACCTGCTGGAAAGTATGCCGGGCAGCATGATCGAAAAAATTGAAGTAATGACTACACCACCGCCGCAATATGCCAATGAAAGGGGTGGGGTCATCAATATTGTTACCAGGAAAGGCAAGGTTGGTTTTAATGCACGGTTAAATGTGAACTATGGCACCAGGGGAGAAGCAGGCATCAATGGCAACCTGAGCTACCGTAAAAATAAATTTGTACTCAATTTCTCTGTAGGCTTTGGTTACAATGAATACAATGGAAACAGTTACAGCAACCGGCAGAATATTTATACTGATTCGGTAAATTATTTCAATACCATTGGTGAAAGCCGGAGTAATAACCGCAGGCCAAACATAAGGGTAAGTGTTGACTATGACCTGAACAAACGCAACAGCCTGAATTTTACATCGCAATACAACAGCAACAATTCGGCAAATGAAAATGAAACGGAATACAGCAACCGCAACCGCTTTTATAATATTTATAAACTGAGCAACCGCATCACCGGCACTTCCAATGAAAGCTGGAACCCTAATTTTAACCTTACGTATACTTACAAAGGAAAGAACCCCAAGGAAGTGCTGAAGGTCATTACCGGGCTGAATTATAATGCCAATAATAACAGCAGGGATTTTTACCAGCAATACCTGAATCCAGACTATACGCCCTCGGGCTCCGACTCATCGCAGCAGCAAAATACATTCAGCAAGAACCATAATATCAACCTGAGGATAAATTATGATAAACCCCTGAAGGAAAATAAACTCTCCATGAATGTGGGTGCAAGCTATAACCGGTACAACAACCATAATGTGCTGAATACCGAGTTCATGAAGAAACCGGAGAATGTTTTTGTAAAGAATGAATTGTTGAGTACTGATTTCCTTTTTCATCAAACCATTTTCGGGTTAAGGGCTTCACTGCGTTACGATATCATGGTTGACTTTTATATTAATGCGGGTGTACAAACGGAACATACCGAAACCAACTTCGATATCAGGAATGATAATAACCATTACGCCAATAATTACTGGTCGGCACTGCCCTTTGTTACATTGATGAAAAAATGGAAAAATGATGTGAACATTACATTGAGTTATAAAAGGACCATTCAAAGACCAAGACTCTATGAACTTAACCCCAGTGTTGATTATGGTGATCCATACAACACCCGTTCGGGCAATCCCTACCTGCAGCCTTATTTTGCGGATAATTTCGACTTCATTATTGGCAAATGGAATAAACTATATAATGTGAATGTGTCGCTTGGCTATAATGCACTGCAAAATATTTACAGCTCGATAAGAACTTTATTACCGGATGGAAAAACATTTACCACCTGGCAAAACATCAGCGGGCGCAAAGAATATGAAGCAAGCGCCTGGGGCGGTTACACCATCAGCAAAAAAGCAAAAGCCAATTTAAGTTTTGGATATACGTATAATGTGTATGGTGTGTACGACAGGACGGTAAGATATTTCCGCAATGGCGGTTCATTTTATTCAACACTTAACGGGGGCTACCAGTTCACCGACCTCATGAATGCCAATGCAAGTTTTACCTTTAACCGTTTTGCCAACCCACAGGGCACGGTAAGAAATACATTGAGCATGAATATTGGCGTGCAGCGTAAATTCTTTAAGAAAAATTTTATTGTAACGGTAAATATCATTGACCCCTTCCGCCAGCAACAGAACAGGAACTATACTTATGGAAGCAACTTCAGCCTGGAGAGCTTCAATACCACCAATACCCGGAACTACCGCATTGCGTTGAGCTATGTATTTAAAAAGAAGGTGAAGAAAAATAAGAATGCGGAATTGCTGAAGAAGCAACTGAAAACCCCCTCCGCCCCCTAAAGGGGGAACGATTGATGCGAAGATTACATTCTATTCTTCTGTGAAACGATTATTTAATTCCAACTTCTTATGTACTGTCATGCTGAGGCACGAAGCATCCCATACTATGTAAGAAATTATGTTTTACTGAGATGCTTCGTGCCTCAGCATGACAGGAGTATGATGTTTATAGAGTATTATTGTATCAGGCTAATGAAAGGCGCCTGGCCAGCCAGCTTTCTTTTACCGGTATTATCCATTTATCCATCATTTCCTTTTTGGATAACACCGTATTGTTGAAGTACAAAGTACCGGCATTGATGAAATTATTTTCAACTGCATAGTCCAATTGGTTGAGTGGCAGCAATTCAATTTTATCTTTTACAACAAAGGCAAGGTTCTGCCTGTCGAACATCTGCACATTGAATTTTTGCTCAATGGATTTTATTAGATGAACGGAACTATCAGTACTGCAGCCACCCACTAAAGTGGCGGATTCGTCGGCCATCAGCACGAAGAATTGTCCGAAGAATAAATTGGCATATCCTTTTACCGGTGCACCATGGCTTTTCCAGATGGCTACAAATGCATTCAGCATGTCTTCCACCTCCAGCGCTTCGCTAATGGAGAATAAGCGGCTGCTCTGATAGATCCATACACGGGAGTCGTCATTAAAATCTTCGGGTAAGTGGGATTGATAATCGAGATTCATGAAGCAAAGATAGGGATAGAACACGGATAACACGGATGATGCTGATCAGCGCTGATAAAGTCTATGATCCGTTTATATCCGCAGGATCAGTGTCATCAGCGTTCTATTTTTAACTCATAGAAGCCGCAACGAGTTCAGCAATATCCATCACTTTAACTTCTTCTTCCTTATTGCTGTTCTTTACACCATCGGTCATCATGGTATTGCAGAAGGGGCAGGCAGCGGCAATTACCGCAGCGCCTGTTTCCAAAGCCTCATCGGTACGCTCAAAATTTATTCGGGTGGTTCCCTTTTCTTCTTCTTTAAACATTTGTGCACCACCGGCTCCGCAACAAAGTCCATTGCTGCGGCAACGCTTCATCTCTACCAAAGAAACATCTAATGATTCCAGTACTTTACGGGGTGCTTCATAAATATTATTGGCACGGCCTAAATAACAACTGTCGTGGTACGTTATCTTTTTGCCTTTAAAAGTTCCGCCATCAGCCATTTTTATTTTTCCTTCATCGATCAGCTGTTGTAAAAAGCTGGCATGATGTATCACTTCATAAGTTCCACCCAGTTCGGGATATTCATTCTTCAACGTATTAAAACAATGAGGGCAGGCCGTTACAATTTTCTTTATACCATAACCATTCAGTACCTGTATGTTCTGGTAAGCCATCATCTGGAACATGAATTCATTTCCTGCACGCCGGGCCGGGTCGCCGGTACACATTTCTTCTTTACCAAGTATGGCGTAGTTGATACCAAGTTTATTGAGAATGGTTACAAAGGCTTTGGTAATTTTTTGCGCCCGCTGGTCAAAACTCCCGGCGCAGCCCACCCAGAATAAAACTTCGGGGCTTTCGCCCTTCGCCATCATTTCGGCCATTGTTGGAACATGCATAAACTGGTCTTTTATCCGGGGTTGATGAATGATGCAATATACAATGAATTTTTTTGAACGGGGATGGTTGAGCTTAAGCAACAACATACTCCTTCATTTTAAATATCTTCGCACAAGTGAAAAATGTCTTTGCACGAATCACAAACTGGGAGGCCTGGCCTTTTAAACTGCTATATGCACCCATTACACCTGTATGGGGCTGGTACATGCTGCGGTCATGGTCGGTATGGTTCTTTACACCCAGCAATCCAAAGATAACTTTTGGCGGTATGGATGGTGAGCCAAAAAAAGAAATGTATGATTTGCTACCCGAAGCGCTGTATCCCAAAACATTTACCGTTACGCCTCAACAGGGATTTGCTGACCTGAAAC
>CAYTQB010000002.1:30000-71587 GCA_964439615.1 uncultured Ferruginibacter sp.
GAAGACCTGAAGAACGGAAAAAATTTTACCATACTGGAGTATAATGGTTGCGGCGCCGAGCCCAATCATTTTTATGATACCGGTTATACACTGCCAGGTGCTTACCGGGAGATACTAAAACACTGGGCGGCCCTGTACCAGATATGTAAATACAACCGGCAACAGGGTATTAAGCCGTGGCCTTTTCACAAGGGAAGAAAATTTTTGGCGGAGATAAAATCGCATTTTAAAATGATCAGGGAGGCTGATGCTGAAATATGATAAACTTACTGGTTTATCCCTTGGTTAAGTAATTGAGTTTGTCAGTTAATTGTAAATGCAGCATAATTGCCGTGGTGTGTTATGGAAAGAGGAACGTACAATTTATTGATCCTGCTAAATAAAAAAGGAACCCCGTTTTTATCCTTACCTACTGCGAGGTATTTTTTTTCTTTGCCTGTAATGCGGGCATAACCGGAAACTATATTTTCAAATATGTACTGTTGTTGGTTGATAAAATATTCAGGAGGGATGGGGAAACACCGGCTTAGAAAACAGGAAGTATAAGATCCGGAAACAGTTGCTATACTGTAAATATAATTTTCCTTAATGCTGGTTTGTGTTTGATATGTTATTTCATTAATTGATACCTGGCCTGCTCCGTTGCTAAATAATGTGCATGTAAATTTCTGAGGAGTAAAAAACCGTCCCCCAAACTGGCGGGTATAAATTTTATAGGCGCTCTCTTTCATGCTCCATAATTTCCAGACCATTCTTTCAGGGATTAGGTTTTCACTGATATATTGTTGTTCCTGCCGGGTAAATATCTTTTCAAGAAACCCTTTTCTTTTCCAGTTGCTTTCTGCAGCCGCTGTTGCAATATCTACAATATCATTGCCGGTCATTTTTCGCTGAGTTTAGTAGTAATGATTTCCATGGCTGCTTTTACGGTAAGCATTTTTTCCATCGACTCATTGTCTATCACAATATCAAAAGCAGATTCTATGTCCAGGATCACATCTACCAGGTTGGCGGAATTTATTTTGAGATCTTTCAGGAAGTCGGAATTTTCATCCAGGTTTTTAAATCCCACCTCATCCTTTACATACGGTTTAATGATGTCTTTCAGTGATGTTATTAATTCTTCTTTGGTCATTCGGTATATTTTTTTAAAATAATACAACTGTTTACATCACCAAATCCAAAACTGGCTTTGGCAACAACCTGCAATTTATAAGTTTCTATAAGTTTATGCGGTATTTTTTCTGTATCAATGATGGATGCAATTTCAGGGTGTACGTCTTCGCAATTGACAGAAGGAAAAATAAAATCATCTTTTAACCCCAGTACGGCTGCCACGCATTCAATGGCCCCCGCAGCACCCAGGCAGTGGCCTGTCATGGATTTTAATGAATGTATATAAGGAAAATCTTTTCCTTTCCTATTTAAAGCCTCCGACCAGTTTTTTATTTCTGTTGCATCTTTCGAAGTTGCTGTCAGGTGGCCGTTTATCAGGTCTATCTCGGCTGTATGTATGCCGGCAGATTGAACAGCATCTTTGATACAACGTTGCACAGCGATCGAATTAGGTGCAGTCATGGAGCCATCACTTCTTTGTCCGCCGGAATTAACGGCGCCACCCAGTATCTCGCCACAGATGGGCGCACCTCTTTCTATGGCGCTTGATAAAGATTCTAAAACCATGGCAGCAGCTCCGCTCCCCGGAACAAAGCCGCTTGCGGTTGCACTCATTGGCCGGGAAGCCACTTCGGGAGATTGGTTGTGTTTGTACGTGGTTACTTTCAATGCATCAAAACCACCCCATACATAAGGACCGTGGTCGCTACATCCGCCTGCCAGCATCCGCTTTGCTTTTCCGGATCGTATGCGTTCAAATGCCATCAGTATGGCATCGGTGCCGGTGCTGCAGGCAGACGAATTGGTGGTAACTAAATTTCCGAAGCCAATGATCCCATTCAGGTAAGCAGATATCCCGCTTGCCATGATCTGCAAAACGGTTGTGCTTCCCAATTTCTTTACATGGCCGGCATCTACATGATAAATTGCCTCCCTGTATTTTTCCACGCCGGATGTGCCGGTACCAAAAATGGTTCCGCTGTCCCAATCGGGATTATCCGTTCCGTTCATTGGTAAGCAGGCATCCTTCCATGCATCCATGCCTGCCATGCAACCGTACAATATTCCGGAGCTGTTAAAGTTTCGTAATTGCAGTGGAGATAAATACTGCTGTTTTAATTCTTCACTCACAGGTGGTATGCCGCCAAGGCAGCAGGAGAAATTCAGTTCTTCCAGTTCTTTATAAAACCGAATACCGGAGACACCGTTTTTAATGGCTGCTGTAAAAGCAGGTATGCCCACACCATTTGGCGCTGCCACGCCCAAGCCTGTTATAACAACCCGGTTGTTCACTTATTGTATTTTATGATTCCTGAAATAGTGCCGCTGCAAACTATCTTACCTGTACTGTTCCTCATTTCCACTTCACAATTGAGTTTACTGAAACGAAAATATTTTTTCTGAGAGGTCACGGTTACTTTTTCGCCCGGGAAAACCGGCGCCAGGAAATTCACTTCCACAGAAGTGAATACGATCTCGGGTATTGCCGATGTTATTTTATCCCTGAATAAATGAATGCCCAGGCAAACCACACCGATCTGTGCCATTGTTTCAATAAGAATCACGCCGGGTGTAATGGGAAATTTTTTAAAATGACCCTGGTAAAAATATTCATCGGGTTTGTAGGTATAAGATCCTTTAGCGCCCTCTTCTGTTATTTCACATAACTCATCAGCAAATAAGAAAGGAGGGGAATAGGGCAGTAAGTTTAATATTTCTTTTGTAGTCATTGTTTAACTGATATGTTCTCCGCCATCCGCAATAATAGTACTTCCATTTATCCAGGCCGCTTCTTCTTTACATAACAGATAAACCACATTCGCCACATCTTCGGGCCTTGTTAACCGTTTAAAAGGGTTGCGGTTTATAGTTAAAGCCTTTATCTGCTCATGCCCCGGTATCATTCTGAAAGATTCGGTATCCGTTATACCAGCCTGTATGGAATTGGCTTTTATGCCATATGGGGCAAATTCCAATGCAATATTCCTGGTGATGGCTTCCAGGGCAGCTTTTGCAGCGGATATGGCAGCATAATTTTTTAATGCTTTTGTATTCCCTTCGCTGGTAAAACTGATGATCCTTGCATCGGCACCAAACAGGTTTTTTTCAAACAGGCCCTTTGTCCAGTCATACAAACTGATGGCCATTGATTCCAGTGTTACATGGAAATCATCATTCTGCAATGCAGGCTTTTCACCAGCGACCATTGCTTTTAAATTTCCTTTTGCAATACTGTGAATGAGTGCCCTGATCTTTCCCTGTACATTCAGGTTTTCTGAAAGAGTATTAAGGATGGCATCTCTTTTACCAGCATGCAGGGCATCATCATTAAAGGATAAAAAATCAACACCGGTGGATCTGATTTCATCAAACTCTTTTTCAATTACCGGCATGCCCGATCTAAGGCTCCGGTGTACAATGATAATATTACAACCCTGTTGTGCCAGTTTTTTTGCAGATGCCAATCCCAGGCCGCTGGAACCTCCAAGGATAAGGGCCCAATAACCTTTATGTTCAAATTCCTTTACCATTTCAATAAAATGCTTTGTGCAGAAAACCCCGGGCCAAAGCTAAGCATCAGGCCCATATCACCTTTCGGAATGTCTTTTTCCAGAAACCTTTCCATAACATAAAGTACGGTTACACTGCTCATATTTCCATATTGTTTTAACACTTCCCTGGTATCATCTATGTTTTTCCCAAGAGAACCAAACAGTTCTTCCACCGTTTGCAGTATTTTTCTTCCGCCGGGATGAAAAATAAAATGGCCGATCTCACTGATATTTGAATTATTCCTTTCAAGAAAAGGATGAATGATCTTTGGAAAGTGTTCTGCTATCTTTTCAGGTACGGTTTCATCAAGAATCATCTGAAGTCCTGAATTTGTCAGCTTAAAACCCATCATATATTCTGCATCATAAAAATGATACATCTCTTCTGCAATCACTTCGGGGCCATCATCTTCGGGGCATGATGATAATAATATAGCGGCGGCACCATCACCAAATATGGCAGCGCTTACAATATTAGCCATCGAAAAATCATTTAACTGAAAAGTTGCCGTAGGGGATTCAACTGCAATTACTGCCGCTTTTTTACCTGGGTTGGCCTTTAAAAAATTTTTTGCATAAATGATGCCCGACACACCGGCCGCACAACCCATTTCCGTAACCGGTAAGCGGAAAATATCCTGCTTCATTTTTAAACTATTCACCAAACAGGCATCAACCGAGGGAATCATTATCCCAGTACAGCTTACCGTTATCAGGTAATCAATATCAGTTGCTTTCCACCCGGCTTTGTCCAATGCTTTAATTAATGACATTTCTGCCAGCTTTGTACATTCACGCACATATATATCATTCTTTTCTTCAAAGGAGGAATTGGCAAAAACTTCTTCGGGGCTCATTATGGAATACCGTCTGTTAACACCGGCATTGCCGAATATCTTGATGACCTTCCGGATGAACCGTTCATCCTGCCCTGCCAGCCAATGTTCTATAAGCGGTAATATTTCTGAGGTTGGCCGGGTGTGAGGGGGCAATTGCTTTGCTACCGTTATTATTTTTACGCTCATTGTTTTTTGATTATCCATTGATAGCGGAAAGCCCATTTCCATCGGATTGAACTGGCTGTATCCTGTAGCTTTTTATCCAGGGTTATTAATTCCTTTTTCTTAAATCCACGTAAAACGGATATAGCGCCGTCATTTTTCACCATGGGGTTCGAAATGAAGAGGCTTACCAGTTTAAACAGGTAGTATGCTGTTCTGCTCCGGTGAAGGTCGTTGATGACGATGCCCGTTTTTACTTTCTTCATCAGCATACCAAGCATATTTTCAATCTCTTCATTTTTAAAATGATGAAGAAATAAAGTAGCCAATGCAATGTCGTAACACTCTTCTCCAAACGCAGAATCCAGTACATCCATTTTCAAATAACTGATCTCGGGGTAACCGGCCGACAGCTTCCGGGCATAATTTACAGTAAATTCATTGGCATCAACACCCGTTAGCTTAAAATTGTAATTATTTTCTCTTCCATAGTCGGCTACCGACCGAAGCATATCGCCGCTGCCACAACCCAGGTCTATGATAGAAACAGCAGAACCCCCTGGTTTGTTTTTCAATAACGTATGCAACCCGTTGATGGTTGCTTTATTGCCGCCCAGGCGTTTGTTTATGGCAGCGATCTGGTCCAGCGTTTTCCTCAACATTTCACCTTCCATCAATAGATCATCCATGATCTCTTCTGCTTTACTTCGGTATGATGTATTTACAAACATATATAATTTGGTTGGGTGAAGTTACCTGTTACTCAACCATTAATTGTAACGGTTTGCCGTGTGTATGTTTTATGATAAGCGGCAACACACCGGGTATATGTGTAAGGCCATACATCATCATCCTTGCAGTATTATCCTTTCCGAAAAAACTTTCCAGTATCCTCCCGGTTTGTATCCTGGTTTTAAATGCGGCATTCCATGCCCGGGTATACGCCTGCTCTAATTCCCGGCGTGAACTTAATTTTTTATTGAAATAACTGATGATAAGTTCCGAAGCTATTTTGGCACTGTGTATTGCCATGGCCATGCCGTTGCCGCATAAAGGATGGATCATGCCGGCTGCATCACCGCACATCAGTATATGATTTTCCACAGTGGTTTTATTGGAAAAAGAAACCTGGCTGATTGTCAGGGGATGCTCAAATACAGGGACAGTATTTTCGAAAATCCTTTTTAAATGGGGATTTCTGCAAAGCACTTTCTGGCTGAAGGCCTCCGTATTCCTGTATTGCTGAAAACTCCTGTAGTTGGTGATATAGCAGGCATTTATATTGCCGTTTTCGACTTTTGAAATTCCGCAGTAACCGCCTTTAAAATTGTGCAGGGCCACCAGGTCTTCCGGGAAATCGCCTGCCAGGTGTGTCTTTACTGCTACAAAAGGGGATCTGTCTTTAATAAATGTCCTCTCCATCTTTACATCCATATTGCTTCTTTTCCCGAAAGCGCCAATTACAATTCCTGCCGCCAGTTCATTTCCGTTCCTGGTATGCACACGGAACATATCATTTTCAAAATGAACATCGGAAACAGAATCCAGCAGTACTGAACAACCGTTTTGTACCGCATGCTTAAAAAGAAAATGATCCAATGTATACCTGCTTACCCCAAAGCCGCCCATGGTAAGTTTTGTTTCCATCGTTTTTCCTCGGGTAGTACTCAGCAAGAACCGGTTGATCTTTTTTGCTCCTGTTTTCATTGGGTCTGCACCCAATTGTTGCAGATAAGGTAATATTTCATTGGATACATACTCGCCACAGACCTTATGTTTCGGGTATTCATTTTTCTCGAAGAGTATAACGGATAAACCGGCTTTGGATAAATGGATGGCACTCACCAGACCGGCTAATCCGCCACCAATGATTACGATATCTGCTGCATTGCTGTTCAAATGATTGTTAAAGCTGTTTACGGGCACCGGTTTAAAAATTTGTTTAAAAGTACATTCAAATTTCGTTAAGTCTTTAAAACCAAAGGGCTTAAATTATTGTATATGGTTACTAATATAGGTAAAGTTAAAAAACTGTAAAAGTACATGGCTGTCATATACACGACAATGGGTAAAAGGGGGAAGAATTAATTTTGGTTTTAAAATGACATACTTATGAAAAGGCTTTTTATACTGCTTGTTATTTTCTGCCTGGTTGGAGCTATATTTCTGACAGCCTGTAAGAAGAACAGTATCCCCTCAAACGGCAATGAAGTAATTGGACAGCCTGGCGATACTACCCAGCCGGTTGTTTTATACCGGGGTGTATTAATTGGTGGCGAGGCCGGTGACCAGGCAAGGGGGGATGTCACCATTGAAAAGGTTGGTGCAAAAAAATACCTGGTATTTAAAAATTTTACATCCAACAACGGGCCCGATGTGCATGTATATTTCTCCAAAACTATCGGCAACCACGCCATGCCACCAACCGAGTATAAAGACCTTGGACTTCTTAAATATACCAGTGGAACATTTAATTATGAATTACTGATGGAGCCTGATGTGGCCAATTATAAATATGTACTTATATGGTGTGCTCAATACCGCATACAGTTTGGATACACAGAATTAAAATAAATAAACTAAAATAAGTTTTATGAAAAAGATAATCTTTACAACTTTTCTTTTTGTGCTGGTTTCAGGTATTGCCATTGCCCAGCAAAAAAAACCTAAAGCCGTTGATAATTTTGTTGATATAACTGCAGGCATCGGCTCATCGCAATATACGGGTGCACTGTCGTATGTATATAACTGGAAAGTGGGTAAGCGTAAAAGATGGGAGCTGGGTTTAGGCGCCAGGTTCACCAGTTATTTCGGAAGCAATCTTTACTTTAGGACAGCCCCGGCAAAATTAACCAGCGGCAAAACCGACCCTACAGTACTTTTCACAGAGGATATTGATGTTAATATAGATTCGGTGTTGTTTCCCAAGGCACAGATGAATTCGTTGAACCTGTCACTGAATTTTGGATATAATTTCAGTAAGAGGTTTTCAGCAGGGCTTACTATTGATGCTATCGGTTTCAGTTTTGGCAAAAAGCAAAACGGGGTTTACTACGGGAATAATTTTGCTACCGGTGTTCCTGTTACTGCCAAACCAACGGGGTTTAATGTTTTGTTAATTAGCGATAATGACAAGGGCTCTTTGAACAGCGAACTGTTTGCAAGGTACAAGTGGAATGATTCTTGGGGAGTGAAACTGGGATTACAGTTCTTTTTCGCTGAGTACACAACAAATACCGAAGTGCAGACAACACCTGGTGGCGATAAGAATGACAGATTCCGCAAAAAGATGGCCGGTGTGGGAATAGGCGTAACATACAATTTTAAAAAATAGATCATCGTAAGAATTCAGTAATTTTAAATATGCTCAGGAATTTTATCTTTCTCACCGCTTTTGTTTTCCTTGTAAGTTTTATACATGCACAAGCTGTTTACACACCTGTTGATGCCGACAGTAAAGTACACTTTGTAATTAAAAATTTCGGTATTAAAACCGGCGGCGATTTCAGCGGGCTGAAAGGCTCTATAAAGTTTGACCCGGTAAATTTCAGCACTTCGGTATTTGATGTAACGGTGGATGCCAATACCATTGATACCGATAACAATAGCAGGGACGGTCATCTGCGTAAGAGCGATTACTTTGATGTGGCGACCTATAAAACAATACATTTTAAAAGCACAAAAATTGTATTGTCATCAACCAAAGGCCGGTTTTATATGTATGGCGATTTAACCATCAAGGGTGTTACCAAACCTGTTGAGTTTGGTTTTGGTGCTATACCAAAAGACGCCGGATATGTTTTCGATGGTGAATTCACCATCAACAGGAGGGACTTTGGAGTGGGAGGAAGCAGTATCTCTTTATCTGATAATCTCACTGTTTCCTTATCTGTCCTGGCAAAAAAATAATTTCCATTTTGCTTTAATCTGTAATAAGTGAGATTTAGGGCCTGCTTGTTATCTTTGTCCAATGCCAAAATTATTAAGGATATTTTGCTGGGGCCTGCTCATTAGTTTCCTGGGTTCATTACCGCTTGGTACGCTTAATGTGGCCGCTATGCAGATTGGCATACAGGAAAGCGTAAAAAATGCAGTTTATTTTTCACTTGGTTCATTATTGGTTGAAATGGTCTATGTGCGTATCTCCCTGGTGGGTGTTGACTGGATACGCAAACAGGAGAAACTGATGAAAGCCATGGAATGGTTTACTCTTATTATCATCATTGCATTGGCTACAGGTAGTTTTATGGCGGCAGCTTCAAAAGGCGACAATGCGAAAAATGTTTTCCTTGAAAATGATATGCACCGTTTTTTGCTGGGTATGTTCATGAGTGCCATTAACCCGGTGCAAATACCTTTTTGGTTTGGATGGAGTACGGTACTGTTCACTAAAAAAATACTTGACCCGCTAAAGAGCCAATATAACATGTACATCGTTGGCATTGGATTAGGTACTTTGATCGGGAATTGCCTTTTTATTTTTGGCGGTAAATGGCTGGTGCAACGCATTACCAACAGCCAGCAGTATATCAACTGGGTTATAGGGGGTATATTTGCTATTACTGCAATTATACAAGCCATAAAAATGATCCGGCACAAAGATGCCGTACACAAATTCACGCATGCAGAAGACAATAAACAGGCGTAACTAGTTCCACTTCTGGTTCAGCACATTTAATCTACAATAAATAAGGCACACCCATTTTCTGTCCGGCTGCGATGTGCTTCGCTGTTGCCCCCAACATGGTAGGTCATGCCTTGGGATAGAGTGAATTCCCTGCCATCTTCAAGCTCAGTTATCATTTGGCCGGCAATGCAGTAAATAATATGCCCTTTTTTACACCAGTGATCGGCAAAATAAACGGGTGAGTATTCGACCATCCTTATCCTTATATCTCCCATTTTAAAGATCCGCCAGGTTGCTGTGCCCGTTATTCCCTTGTGCGCTTCCTTTGGGATACCCGACCAATCAAGTGTTTGAAACGGGAACTGTTTCATTTCCATAACTGCTGATTTTGTTCATCAAAAATGACGCATTGGAAGCAACAAAAAAATATTATTTGCCTGAAGTAATTAGTATTTTCGGGTTATTATGATGTATGCCATTGTAGATATTGAGACAACAGGTGGATACGCTTCGGCAAATGGTATCACCGAAATTTCTGTTTTTGTACATGATGGCAAAAGGGTGGTAAAACATTTTGAGACCTTAATTGACCCCCAGCAACATATTCCCAACTATATTACCGCACTTACCGGTATCGATAATGCCATGGTTGCTGATGCCCCGGTTTTTGATGAAGTTGCCGATACCCTTTTTGATCTGCTGAACGACAAAATATTTGTTGCACACAATGTGAATTTTGATTACTCTTTTATTAAGCATCAGTTTAAGCAATCGGGGTACGACCTGGATGCCAAAAAACTATGTACGGTCCGCCTCGGGAGAAAAGTTTTTCCGGGTTTGCCCTCCTATAGCTTAGGTAACCTTTGCAGATCATTACAAATTAAAATTGAAAACAGGCATAGGGCAGGAGGTGATGCCAAGGCGACAGTAAAGCTATTTGAATATATGCTGGCCAATGGTGCCCAGTTTCATATTGACCAGATGCTAAGAAGAACATCTGCTGAACAATGGCTGCCGCTTCACCTGGAAAAAACAATGATCGATAAGCTTCCGGCCAAACCGGGTGTTTATTACTTTCATAACAGCAAGGATAAAATAATTTACGTGGGTAAGGCTGTTAACCTGAAAAAAAGAGTGAGTAGCCATTTTACACATAATGACCCTGACCCGAAAAGACAAAATTTTATACGAACGATCCATAAAGTAACATATAAGCAATGTGCAACCGAACTGGAAGCAATTGTATTGGAGAGTACGGAGATCAGGCGGTTGTGGCCACGGTATAATAAAAGCCAGAAACAACCACAGCAAAAATATGCGTTGTACTCTTTCATGGATAACAATGGATACATCCGTTTGGCCATTGATAAAAAGAAAAAGAATATTCCGCTATTGTATTCTTTTAATCTGCTTGCCGAAGGTTTATCGTTGTTAAAAAAAATGGCTGAAGAATTTCTGTTAAATGAGAAGCTTTGTTTCCTGGACAAAACAGCTTTCAGCAAAAAAGAAAAAGAGGAATTGGAACCTCCGGTCATCTACAATGAAAAAATTAAAAAGGCACTGGATGCTTTAGCTGATAAACTGCCAACTTTTGCATTAGTGGATGAAGGGATGACAGCTGAAGAAAAATTATGCATTTTGATAGAGCGTGGCAGTTTCTGGGGGATGGGTTATTTGCCCCGGTCTTTTACCATTGCATCAACAGGTGAACTGAAAAATTTCCTGAATCCTTATGCGGACAATGATTACATCCGTAATAATATTTATTCATTTGCAGAAGCTAATCCCCATAAAAGAATTCAACTGGCGGGATAGGTTTTAATATTTAATGATCAATCATTGCAAAAAGCTCAGCATAACTTAAACTTACAAAAGGCTATTACAGCCGTATCGGTATTATTGCTTGCTGTAAAATTAACAGCCTGGTATATTACCGGCTCAGTGGCCATTTTAACCGATGCACTGGAGAGCATTGTTAATGTTGTTGCCGGACTCATAGGGGTCTATAGCTTGTATGTTTCTGCTAAACCCATGGATAGTGACCATCCTTATGGACATGGGAAAGCCGAATTTATTTCTGCAGCCATTGAAGGTGTATTAATAACAACAGCAGGTTTAATCATCATTTATGAAGCTATCAATAACCTTATCGGCTCACACGAAATAAAAAAACTGGATTACGGTATTATATTGGTAGCTATTACTGCAGTGATAAATTATATTACTGGGGCTATATGTGTTAAAACAGGTAAAAAGAATAATTCCCTCGCATTGATATCAAGTGGTAAGCACTTGCAGTCAGACACCTGGTCAACAGCCGGGATTGTTATTGGCCTGGTATTGCTTTTAATTACCAGGTTAGCATGGATAGATAGTGTAGTTGCTATCCTTTTTTCTTTCCTGCTGATCTTTACGGGGTATAAAATAATACGGAGTTCGGTGGCAGGTATCATGGATGAGACCGATACGGAATTACTTAATAAGGTGGTGGCTATGCTGAATGCAAACCGTAGAGAGAACTGGATCGATCTGCATAACCTGCGTATTATCAAATATGGCAGCCGGTTACACCTGGATTGTCATCTTACGGTACCCTGGTACCTGAATGTACATGAGGCACACCGGGAAATAGATGCGTTGTCTAACCTGGTAAAAAATGAATACGGCGAATTTGTAGAATTGTTTGTTCATTCTGATGGTTGTCTTGACTTTTCATGCCGTATCTGCACAAAAACAGATTGCAATGTACGGAAGCATGCATTTGAGAAAAAAGTGGAGTGGACTATGGAAAATATTTCTAGCAATAATAAGCACCGGCTACTTGTATAAAAGATGAGCAGTTAATTGCCTGTTCGGAAATTAATTCCGTTTTGATCGTTAGGATCTCCCAGTTTGTAATCGTAAGTATAATTAGTTGGATCTCCGCCCGGCCATAGTGGCTTATTACTATTTCCATTGCTGGTAACCTGGTTATGTACAATAACTACATTGTTCATATTAGTTGGGGAACTACCCTTAAGCCAGGCTTCAGTAAATCCACTTATTGTATTGTTCCTGATAATAACCCCGTTTCCACTTCCCTTATCCATAGAACCAAACTCAATACCAACATAAGGCTCTTTGCCGGGCTTAGCTGTTATAGTGTTCTGGTAAATATAGAGATTGGTTATTACCGGATTATTTGTTCCTTCACTTATAATAAGGATTCCGCCGGCAGTACCGGTACCATCGCCAAAACCAAGATTTGTAAATAGATTTTTTCCAATTACACAATTGGATATAATACTCCCGTTTCTTGTATTAAACTGAACCCCACAGGATACATTATTAAGAGTATTATTTTCAATAATGGCTGTTTCCGTGTCAAATTCAAAAATAATCCCGCTTTCAAATTTACTGTTTAGGTTTGTCCTGCTCATTATATTATGATGTATCCAGGCGCAAAAATTATAAGATCCCTTTGTATTATAATTCAGGTCAATGCTTCCCTGTATAGTGTTATTATAAATCTCCAGTCCCGAAACATGAAATAACTCAATGCAAAAATCCCAGTCGCCTCCTTCACCGGGATATGAACCCACATAAGGTGCTTTGGTGAGTGTATTATTATAAATTTTTACTCCTTTCAACCAGCCATTATCCCATAATTTAATGGGCCATCCATTTTTAAAATCTGGTCGTTGATCCTGTGTCATGATATTATTGTATATCTCCATGCCTAACTGGCCTCCTATATTCAATAAGCCTGCACCATAAATTCCGTTGTTACCGGCGGCGTTTAATACTGTATTATTATAAAACTTATTGCCTGTGGCATAATGTCCGGGGTCTGTTGGAGGATCAGTAGCATCTACACCGTCGAAGATCACCCCCCTGTCTTTAAAATTAATGATCTTGGTATCATGTATGATAACATTGCTCCTCCCGGTGATCCAAATCCCTACCCATGTTTTATAATTGGCCTCACTTACGTATTGACCGTCTAATGTAATATTTGAAATACTCTGTGCGCCATTGCTGTCCTGTGGTGAGCTTAGTATCAGGAACCCGCTAAACGATCCGGTTACTGCACTCCTGATAATTGTGGTAAGCATATTATCACCTTCTATGCTTACGCCTATTGCCAGGCTGCATTGCTGGGTTTCGGTATAGGTGCCTGCAATGACATGAATGATATCTCCGCCGGTAGTTACAGTTTGAGTTGCCCAACGTAATGTTTTCCAGGGGTTACCGATATTTCCACTTCCGGTTACATCATCACCGGTGGTGCTTACATAGTACGTAGTGGCAAAACTACCTGGGTTAAAAAGAAATGAGAAGATAAACAAGCAAACAATATATAAACACCTGACCCTGAAAAATAAAACAGTTTTCATGTGAACTATCTTTTTAAGAAAATGTTGATTAAAAATTCAGCAATTGGAAGTTAGATGATATCAATCCAGGTATCGGGTTTTACAAAACTCTTTAGCCTGACACAAGATAAAAAACTTTATCCGTAAAAGTTAAAGGAGGAGCACTATTTTTTGCAGACCTACCTCGTATATGAAAATCAATTCGTTGAAATTGTTACAGATACTGAATTGATACATGTTTAAAAAACAGCCTCCTTTCAATGGGAGGCTGTTAAAGGTAATGCCCGTTTTATTGCTTGTTGGAAATATTTTTTACAATTGTTTCTTTATCGGTGAATAACCTCAGGTAATAAATGCCTTTAGCCAGAGGAGGAGTATTTTTATTGATCGTGTTGCTTCCTTTTTGCAACTGTATGTTGGTGTTTAAAACTATTCTGCCATTTATATCTATGATAGAGAGATTAGCAGGCTGAATCTTTGTGCTGCTTACCACCGCAGTAATGCTATTGCCGGATAGGTTAACAAAGGTTATATCAAGAGCATGATTGCTTTTGTTATTAATAGAGATCACTTTGCTGTATTCAGATGTACCATCTTTGCTGATCATGGCAAGGCGGTAATAATTGATACCATTTAACGGTGAATCATCGCTGAATTCATATTTTATTTCTGAATTAGAAAACCCGCTGGCATTTACCCGGCCAATGGTTCCATAAAACTGGGCATTATTACTTCTTTCAACATTAAAATGATTGCTATTGCTTTCGGTAGCTGTACTCCATTGTAAAATATTTTTACCGTTAATTTCCTTCACGGTAAAATCAAGCAGGTTGATAGGTACTGGCCCACCAAGTCCGTACTCGGCATAGCCCATATCTGGTGCATTTCCTGTGAATGGCAAACCAATATCAATTCCTTTATCAATTACCGGGGATATAAGCTGCAAACGAAAATCAGTTGATGAAACAAATAATGGGTTAACACTCATATTATTGTTGTATGTGTAACTCACAGGATTGCCGGCCGGCCAAACAGGTGTATTCCCACTACCACAGTTAAAAGCATCATTATGAGTTACCACTACATTGCTCATGGCAGTATTGGGAGAACTTCCTGCAAGCCATGCATAGGTAAACCCTACCGCAATGTTATTCCTGATATTTACATTTGTACTACTTCCATTTTCCTGGTTCGAAAAATCGAGGCATATAATTGGGGCAGCGCCTGCCCTTGCTGTGAACGTATTATTGTAAATATTAAGCCCGTTGATCTGCTGATCATTGCTTCCTTCGCTTACTATGGCAATTCCTGTAGCTGTGCCTGTACCATTACCGAAGTATAGATTTGAGAAAAGATTATTGCGAATGGTATTGTTAAGCAAATAACTGAATCCACCTGCAGGAGTTCCGCCCCCGGGGTTAGGGAAACCGCCGTCATTATTAAAAGACCGGGTGTTAAACTGAACACCACTGGATACGTTGTTCAGTATATTGTTTTCAATCAATACTGATTCAGTACGGAATTCCAGCACAATTCCACTTTCGAAATTTACATTCGCAACTGAACGGCCCAGGTTATTATGATGTATCCATGCAGAAAAAGCATAAGTTCCTTTACGGCTGAAATTGATGTCAATACTTCCCTGGATATTATTATTATAAATTTCAACGCCTTCTATATTGTATAGTTCAACACAAAAATCCCAATCCCCATTCTGGCCAGGGAATGTGCCTTTATAAGGCGCTTTGGTAAGTGTGTTGTTATAGATCTTAACGCCTTTTAACCAACCACCATCCCAGGGTTTTATCGGCCAGCCATTCTTAAAATCGGGCCTTTGGTTTTGCACCATCGTATTACCATATATCTCCATTCCCATTTGTGAACCGATATTCAACAGCCCAGCTCCGAATATCCCATTATTTTCAGCTGAGTTTAAAACCGTATTGTTATAGAATTTATTTCCGGTTGCATAATGTCCGGGGTCAAGTACCGGGCCGTTGGCATCGTTGCCATCAAAAACCACGCCCCGGTGCATAAAGTTTATAACCTGGCAATCATGAATGGTAACATTACTTCTTCCGGTTACAAATATTCCTATCCATGTTTTAAAATTACTTTCACTCACATACTGTCCATCAAGTACAAGGAATGAAATGGTTTGATTACCGTTGGTGTCATTAGGCGCATCCAGTGTTAATAACATGGAGTATTGGCCTGTTAGATTACTTTTGATTATGGATGAAGAACCTACTCCTTCAAGATTCACCCCAATGGCAAGAAAGGATTGTTGCGTTTCATTATAAGTGCCGGGATTTACATGGATCGTATTACCCGGTGCTGTTACGGTCTGAGTGGCTTTTTTTAATGTCTTCCAGGGATTACCGATACTGCCATTACCGGTAGCATCATTACCATTGGGATCAATATAATAAGTAGCGGCAAAGCAAAATGCAAAACAGAAAAGGAAAAGTATAGTTAGAACACACCCCTTCATAAATGAGAAGCTCGTACCCATAAAGAATAACTTTGTTGTTAGGAAATAGAATTGAACTTCACAGGGACTTTGATGGGTATTTGTGATATACGACTACCACAAATATAAAACCCTTTTTTGAAAACCGGTATCGATCCCCAGAAGACAAAAGCCATGCCAGAATTATTTTTGGGTCAGGGCTCAGTAGGGAAAGGTATTTTTCGCCATTGATCTACAACAAAGTATGCAAACCATTGCTGTGGATAGAAGTATTTTTGTGAATAGATATGTTGTTCTGAAAACATTATTACTGTTCAAATAGCCTGGCTACTCCAAATGCTGCAGCTGCTGCCAAGGCGCCGATCAATGTAACTTTTAAAGCGCCCCATAAAGGATGTACACCTGTAATTTTACTTTTAAAATACCCAAAAACAAATAAGCAGACTAAAGTAGCTACAACAGAGATTTTAAGTGCTTCGGTTGAATCAGGAATAAAAAAATAGGGACTTAAAGGAATGATACCACCCAGGATATATGAAATGCCAATGTTAAGTGCGCTTTTGGTTGCCCGTTTAGGATCAGGTTTATCCAAACCTAATTCATACTTCATCATAAAGTCAACCCAACGATCTTTATCTTTTGCAATTTCCTCAGTTGCCTGGTCTTGTAACGCAGGGCTTAGTCCAATGCTGGCAAAAAACTCTTTGGTTTCTTCTATTTCTTTGTGGCGAAGATTTTCCACCTCATCATATTCTCTTTTCACTTCGCTTTCATAATGGTCTTGCTCGGTTTTACCAGCAAGGTAACCACCCAGTCCCATGGCGATACTTCCTGCGGCAATTTCTGCAATACCGGCAATAATAATGATGCTGCTTTTGTCTACTGCTCCGCTTAATCCGGCAGCAAGCGCAAACGGAACCGTTAATCCATCACTCATACCAATGACCACATCTCTTAACAGGTCGGAACTTTTTAAATGTGATTCAACATGGTCGTGATGAAGGTGGGTGTCCATACCGGAAGATATTTTAACTAAGTTACAGTTTTGGCAAAAAAAAAACCGCCCCGGGTCATTGGGGCGGCTGATGTTTTTCAGTTTTAAGCAAGTTGTTGCAGGCTTTTATTAATGATAGCTGCACATTCTATTACCTGCTCCCTGGTAATAACAAGCGGAGGAGCAAACCGTATCTTATCTCCATGTGTTGGCTTAGCCAATAACCCGTTTTCTTTTAATGCCAGGCACAATTCCCAGGCTGCATCAGGGTTATTGTGTTTAATTACAATAGCATTCAATAAACCCCTGCCTCTTACTGTTGAAATAAAAGGAGAATTAATTTTTTCTAATTCGTTTCTTAATAACTCACCCATCGCACCTGCATTTGCAGCCATTTTCTCGTCCTTTAACACTTGCAAAGCAGTTATGGCCACGGCACAGGCCAAAGGGTTGCCCCCATAGGTACTGCCATGTTCCCCGGGTTTTATCGTCATCATGATCTCATCATCACTTAGCACAGCACTCACCGGTAACACACCACCGCTTAATGCTTTTCCCAGTATCAAAATATCGGGTCGCACATTTTCATGATCGCAAGCCAGCATCATTCCTGTTCTTGCCAACCCGGTTTGTATTTCATCTGCTATCATCAATACATTATATTCAGTACATAAAGTCCTTATTCCTTTATAGTAACCTTCATCAGGCACTACCACACCTGCTTCACCCTGGATAGGTTCAAATAAAAAGCCGCACACCGTTTTATCCTGCAGGGCTCTTTCCAAAGCGTGCAGGTCATTAAAAGCTATTGTTTCGTAACCCGGAATAAAAGGGCCAAAATCTGTTGTGGCTGTTGGGTCGCTGCTAAAAGAAATAACACCCGTTGTTCTTCCATGAAAATTATTACTGCATACTATGATCTTTGCCTTGTTTTGTTCAATACCCTTTACTATATAGCCCCAATGCCGGGCTAATTTGATGGCGGTTTCCACTGCTTCCACACCAGTATTCATGGGCAACACTTTATCGTAACCAAAATAGCCGGTAATATATTTTTCATACTCACCAAGAAGATTGCTGTGGAATGCCCGGGAAGTAAGGGTTAGCTTTTGAGCCTGCGACACCAGCGTTGCAATAATTTTTGGATGGCAATGGCCTTGGTTTACAGCGGAATAGCCACTTAAAAAATCGTAATAGCGCTTATTGTCTACATCATATAAAAAAACACCCTCGCCACGGTTTAGTACAACAGGGATGGGATGGTAGTTATGTGCACCATATCTTTCTTCCAGGTTTAAATAGTGCTGTGTATTGTCTGTAACAGATATAATAGAGTTCATAAATTAAAATTGAAAATGGGAAAAAACAATTAAAATCAACCCGTAAGCGGGCATACCTATTACTTATCCTCGATGATTGAGGAGATCAAGGTTGCTGTGTAGAAAAGAAGATATGTTATACAGCGTGTTAATTGTCTTAAATTTTGTGCAAGATAAAACTAATTTATGATTTTTACAAGGTAGCTATTATTTGAGAACAAGGTAGTGCTAACTGCAGAATTGAAAATTCCAAACACTGTACTTCCGCTTCCACTCATGGCTGCATATAAAGCTCCTTGCTTATATAATGCTTCTTTTATCCCTCTTATCTCAGGATGTGCAGCAAAAACGACTTCTTCAAAATCATTTTTCAATTCAGCCTTCCAGTTTGTAACAGGTTGTTGAATTATTTCCCTGATGGATTTCTTTGGTAGAGAAGGCCTGATCTGTGAGAATGCCCAACCTGTATTTATATGAATTCGGGGGTTGACCAACACAATGCTATAAGGCGACAGCTTTAATGCCAGTTCTTCCAGCATTTCACCACGGCCAGTTGCAAAGCAGGGTTTGTTGTGGATGAAAAAGGGGCAATCGCTTCCAAGCTGAAGTGCATAGTTTATGAGCTGTTCGGTGGAAAGGTTGAGTTTGAATTTATCATTCAATAGCTTCAGCATGAAGGCAGCATCGGCAGAGCCACCGCCAAGGCCTGCTCCCATAGGAATGGCTTTGTGCAGATGTATTTTTACAACCGGTAGTTGAGGAAAATCTTTCTTTAACAGGGAGTATACTTTAATGCAAAGATTGTCTTCTGCATTGCCATCTATCTGTAATCCTGTTCCGGTAAACTCAACAGAATATCCATTTTGTGAACCTAAAATCACTTCGAGAGCATCGGTGAATTTTACAGGGTAAAACACGGTCTCAATATTATGAAACCCATCTTTTCTTTTGCTGAGGATATGTAATCCGAGATTGATCTTACAATTGGGGAAAACGATCATTTTTATTTTGCTTTCCTGCTTTTGATCTCATCACGTATGGCAATGGCCCTGATATAATCTTCATGATCCAGCACCTCGGTAAGCAGGCCTTCTAATTCTTCCAATGATAAAGACTTCAGGTCATCGCTGCCGCCGGTTTCAGATGTAACAGGCGAATTTGGTTTTTTCTTTTCATCATCTTCCATTAATATACCAGCCTGGTCCAGGATGGTATCATAGGTAAATATTGGGCAGCCGAACCTTACAGCCAATGCCAGTGCATCTGAAGTACGTGAATCAATCTCAACAGTATCATTGGCTGAACTGCAAACCAGTTTACTGTAAAAGATTCCTTCCTGCAGATCGTTGATCACTACTTCATGTAACTCTACATTAAAGGCCATCATAAAATTCTTCATCAGGTCGTGGGTGAGAGGCCTGCTTGGACTCATGCGTTCCAATGCTACTGCAATGGCCTGGGCTTCAAATCCGCCTATTACAATGGGCAGGCGGCGCAAGCCATTTACTTCTCCCAACACAACGGCATAGGAATGTGTTTGCGTAATGCTGTGCGACAAAGCCACTATTTCCAATTCTATTTTTTTCATATCTCAGGTCCCGGGAGGGAGGTAATTATATATATCCACAAATATAAAAACAAAAGGGGTCTAAAAACTAAAACAATAACTACTCTTTTCTTTTCAGCCCATTGGGTTTCGTTGTGGTTTTGGTTTTATTTGATTTTACGGGCTTTTTAGGTACTATTTTCACCGGAGGGGGAGCAACGGCAACAGTGTCTACCACTACTACGTCTGGTTTTACTACTAACGAATCCTCAACGGGGGCATAAACTATGCTTTTTTTGTCAACATAATCTGCCGGTATGCTGAACTCAGCCTCATCAATTACCATTGGCTTTATTTCAATGGCTTCAACTGTAATAAGGCTGGATTTTTTAGTAAGGCTATCCTCCATTTGATCAAAGCGATCGCTGAAATTTATTTCGGCACCTAAAACTATTCTGTTCTTCTGAACGGCTATCAGTTCCTGGTTGCCTGCAAAAGCAGCCGGTACATTATAATAAAGACTGTCGGCCAGGTAAAAAACAACATCCGATTTTCCGATTAACCCACCAAGCATATTTCCCAATCCATTGTTTTCAGGGATGAGTGGGGTGGAAGGATAACCTGCAAATGATCTTTTGGAAAATTGTTTGGTGGAAGGAGTATTAACCAGGAGCATTTTCTTATTATAGGTTTTTGCCTCCCTGTTCACAGTAAATGTGGCTGCAGAATCAAGTAATACAAGCAACTCCTCCTTTTCGTATTCTTCTTTTTCCCTGAAACGAAGCTTAAGCTTATTTGTCCCAAAAAGAATTTTTAATTCGGCATCCTCCTTTTCCCCCGTACTTGCATGCAGACGGTATGTTATTTCCCCCTGGAAGTTTTTTTGTGCATTTACCGTAGTAACAATAAAAACGGAAAATAGAATGAGGAGAATTTTTTTCATTAAGTTGATTTAAGCAGCAAATGTAAAAAATAAAGCCTTCCAAATTTGTGGGAAGGCTTTTAATTTAAAGTTGCTGTGATTATACTCCTTTTAGTTTTTTTACAGCGTCAATGATCTTAGGCATCACTTCAAAAGCATCGCCAACAATACCATAGTCTGCAGCTTTAAAGAAAGGCGCTTCGGGATCTTTATTAATAACAACGATCACTTTACTCCTGTTTACCCCTGCAAGGTGTTGTATGGCTCCGGATATACCAATGGCAAAATATAAATTGGGGGCAATAGCCAGGCCGGTTTGTCCAACATGTTCATGATGTGGGCGCCAGTGAATATCAGCAACAGGACGGCTGCAGGCAGTAGCTGCACCCAGTAATTTTGCCAGGTCTGTAACCAGGGCCCAGTTCTCAGGACCTTTTAATCCACGCCCACCGCTAACAACAATTTCTGCCTCGCTCAAAGGCACTTCACCAACCACTTTATTGGTGGCGGTTACCTGAACTTTTGCAGCATCAACAGTCGCTGCAAAGGCTGATACCTCTGCAACAGCATCTGTTGTAGTTATGCTGTATGAATTTGGGTTCAGCGATATGATCTTAATATCAGTATTGATTGAAACATGTGCAAATGCCTTACCGCTGAATACATTTTTCTTTACGGTAAATCCATTACTAAGGTCAGGCAATGCAACAGCGCCTGAAACTAATCCTGCTTTCAAACGGATACTCAAACGTGGTGCGATTGCTTTTCCGTTGAAGTTGTTGGAGAAGATGACCACTTTTGCGTTCACTGCCTTTGCAGCTTCTGCAAGCACCTTGGTAAATACCTGAGCATCTATATGGTTTAATGTGTCGTTATTTACGGTATGTACTTTTTTGATACCATATTTTCCAAGAGCAGCCATGTCATCATTTACGTTGCCTAATACAATCGCTTCAGCTGTTGTGCCCAGCAACTCCGCTACTTTAGCTCCGTAACATGCTGCTTCAAAAGATGATTTTTTAATGTGCCCTTCTGCCTGGTCAAGAAATATTAAAACCATAACAATAGATAATTTAATAGTGGATAATTGATAATTTATTTCACTTTTTGCTTACTGGTTTTGATACTGGCAATAAGCAATTTTAATAGTTCTTCACAATCGTTATTGATTGAGTCAAACATTTTTTTATTTATAAGGCTGGCAGCATAAAGCAGATCCAACCAGTATTTTGATTCATTTGCTTCCTTCAGGCCGACACTCAATTTGTGAATAAAGTCCTTCAGGCTTTCAGCATGCTCAGCCTCTCTTATTGTCGCCCCGATTGATGTTCCGCTTCTTATCAACTGTTGCGATAAAATATATTCTCCATGCTGTTTTCTCAGGTATTTATGAAGATTTACTACCCTCACGGCAAAAGCAAAACTCTTCTCTTTTAAAATATTCTGTTTCATTTTAGTTACACTGGTTAAAATTATCCATTAACCAATTATGAACTATACATTATATCGCTTTTGCTTCTTCATGTAATAATCTTACCAGTTCTTCCGGTGTATCGGGAGAAACCAGTTTTACGCTTGCTTTTGCAGGCGGAAGATCAAATGAAGCAACTGAAGTAAGTGGGTCTGCTAAAACAGGTTCAAGTGCTTTTAGTGGTTTACTCCTGGCGCCCATAATTCCTTTCATATTTGGAATGCGTTGTTCGGCCATCCCTTTCTGGCAACTTACAACCAAGGGTAGCGCCACTTTATCCGTTTCTTCGCCACCTTCTATTTCACGAACAATAACTGCATTGCTTCCTTCCAGGTCAAATTTTGTTGCTAAAGACACATAGGGCAGGTCAAGCAACTCGGCAACCATTCCTCCTATGGAAGAACCATTGTAGTCAATGGTTTCCTTACCGGTAAATACCAGGTCATAATTACCCTGCTTGGCTATTTCAGCAATTTGAGATGCTATATAAAAACTATCGTGACTGTCAGCATTGATGCGGATAGCTTCATCGCCACCTAATGCCAGCGCTTTGCGTATAATGGGATCGCAATCGGCACCGCCAACTGTAACTAAATGAATAACGGTTGAAGCATCGGCCTCCTTTAACTCAATAGCTCTTACCAGGGCATACCATTCGTCGTAGGGGTTGATGATCCACTGGACGCCGTCGGCAGCGAATTTCGTATTGTTATCGGCGAAGGCTATTTTTGCCGTAGTATCGGGCGTCTTACTGATACAAACTAAGATCTTCATGAAATAAATTTAAAATCCTGAATTAAGTTGTTTATGCAACTAATGCAAAGATAAGTGATGCGAAGGTAAATTGTTTTAAAAAACACAAAAAATATTATTGCTTGAGCAGGATAGAAAAACTGTTGGAATTTTTAAAGGACTCTCCGGGTGATAGTTTCCTGCAACATGCACTGGCGCTGGAGTATATAAAGGAGGGAAATGATTCAGTTGCCCGTACATTATTTGATGAGATCTTATTGAGGGAACCAGGTTATGTGGGTTCTTATTACCATTTGGCCAAATTGCTCGAACGGATCAATGAAACGGAAGAAGCGGTCATTATTTATAATAAAGGGATGGAAGAAGCTAAAAAGGCAGGTGACAATCATGCATATAGTGAATTGAGGGCTGCGTTAGAAGAGATGGAGGATTAATTAGTTTACCATTTACTATTTACCATTTAGATGGATTTTTTAAAAAAATTTAAGCAATACGTAAAGGACCATGATCTTTTTCACCAAAAGGATAAATTACTTCTTGCGGTAAGCGGGGGTGTGGATTCTGTTGTGTTATGCGAATTATGCAAACAGGCAGGTTATGACTTTGTTATTGCGCATTGCAATTTTCAACTGAGAGGAGCCGAGAGTGAGCGGGATGAAAAATTTGTGAAGGAACTTGCTAAAAAATGTAATGCTGAATTATTAGTTAAGAGGTTTGATACGGAAAAGTATGCAGCAGATAATAAGCTAAGCATCCAGGTTGCTGCAAGGGAGCTGCGTTATCAATGGTTCGGAGAGCTAATTGGCAATAGGCAGCAGGCAATAGGCAATAGGCAACAAGACCAGCCCGGCAATTCAGCAGGCACTGATTGCCAATTGCCTGTTGCCAATTATTTACTTACAGCTCATCACGCCAATGATAACATTGAAACGATGCTGATGAATTTTTTCAAAGGAACGGGTATCAACGGGCTTAAGGCCATCTTACCTAAACAGGGAAAGATTGTGAGACCACTGCTGTTTGCCGGCAAAGAAGATATCATAAGTTTTGCAAAAGAACATAAGCTGGAATTTGTGGAAGATTCTTCAAATGCATCAGACAAATACACCCGCAATTATTTCCGCAATAAACTTATCCCGGGCATTAAAGAAATTTTTCCGCAGGTGGAAGATAACCTGGCCAAAAACCTGCAGCGCTTTCGAGAGGCAGAACAATTATACCAACAGGCTATTGATCAGCATAAAAAGAAATTGCTTGAACAAAAAGGAAATGAGATTCATATTCCTGTTTTGAAATTGCTGAAAGCCCGGCCCCTGCATAGTATTGTGTACGAGATCATCAAAGATTATGGCTTTACAGCACATCAAACAGACGATTGTATTGCCCTGCTGAAAAGCGAAACGGGTAAATATGTCCAATCACCCAGCCACCGTATCATCCGGAACAGGGACTGGGTCATTATTTCACCGAATGAAACAACCGAAGCAAGTAATGTTTTAATAGAAAAGGAAGGAGATATTGATTTTACAGAAGGCAAACTCGAAATAAAAAAACTCCAAACCTCAAACCTCAAACTTCAAAACTCACACCAAACAGCGCAGTTATGTGCTGAAAAAATCAACTTTCCTATTTTTCTCCGCAAATGGAAACAAGGAGATTATTTTTATCCGCTGGGTATGAACAAAAAGAAAAAACTCAGTCGTTTTTTTATTGATCAGAAACTATCTCTTACCCAAAAAGAAAAAACATGGGTCATTGAAATGAATAAAAAGATCATATGGGTAGTTGGGATGCGGATAGATGACCGGTTTAAAATATCAGATACTGCAAAGGAAATTCTGCAAATCACTTTAGTCAACGCCAAATAAGCTGGGATGCTTAAGCTGATCTATGATGCCGGTAAACAATGCAGGTTGTAATGCAGCGATCAGGGCAAGTGTAAATGCAAGCCCAAACAACGAGCCCCATAGGTGTGCATCATGATTAATATTGTCGCCGCTTCTTTTACCCATGTACACACAGTATATTATATAGAGTACTGCATACACAGTAGCTGATATTTTTATGGCGCCATAAATGTAAATACTGCTCCAGGGGCTAAAAACAATTGTGGCAAAAACCACGGCAGCTACGGCTCCCGAGGCTCCTAGTGAACGGTAATTATAATCATCCTTGTGTTTAATGTAGCTGGGTATATCAGAAACTATTAATCCCAAAAAATAGAGAGCCAGGTAAGAAATGTTTCCACCCAGGCCAAATATGTTAAAATATATCTCCAGTATCCTGCCAAAGAAAAACAAAGTAAACATGTTAAAGAACAAGTGTATCATATCGGCATGAAGAAATCCTGAAGTGATAAAACGGATATACTGGTTCTCCCTGGCAACCCGGTACGGCCACATTATTGTCTTATCAACTAAGGTTGCATTTGAAAAACCAATTAAGGAAAAAATCACGTTAGCAACGATCAGTCCAATGGTTATCGGGTAATCCTGGAAATTCATGAGTATGTTTTAGGGGTCAAATCTAAATCATTCTTTTAACTATGGTGATACTTTTCGTTACGGTTGATTGAACATGCCCGGTATACCTGTTCGGCAAGTATCAGCCTGGCCAGTTGATGCGGAAAAACAAGTTTTGACAAACTCCATTGGTAGTTAGCCCTTTTCTTCACTATATCACTTACACCATACGCCCCGCCGATTAAAAACACAATCGTTTTAGTACTTTCATTTGCTCTCAGCTGTATAAAATTTGCCAGATCTTCGCTGCTGAGTTGTTTCCCTTTTTCATCCAACAGAACGAGGTAATCATCCTTCTGTAAAAAATCAATGATCACTTCCCCTTCTTTTTTCTTCAGGTCCATTTCACTGAGTGTGGCTGCATATTTAGGCGTGGGGATAATATTCCACTCAACGGTATAATACTTGGAGATTCTTTTGGTGAATAATTCTATTCCTTCTTTCACATAAGGCTCATGATTTTTTCCTACAGACCAAAATTGGAGTTTCATGTAGTAAAAATAAGAAAGTGCCTCAAACAGAAATATAATTTTAACTTGCACCGGGCTTTTGTCTATCTCTCTGGCCAATATCCCGGTAGAAGGTAACCTTCAGCCAGCCTTGTTTTATCCAGGATTTTTTAGATAATATTGTATATGATTAACTTTTACAAGGATTTACGGAACAGGATATGTTAATCAGATGGGATGATTACAGGTAGTCTTGTGTATTTAAAGGAAAACAGCATTTGGATGGTGCAGCTTATTTTATCTTCAATAGGTCTTTATCTAAAGTGCTCCAGATCAGAAAAACAGCCATAACGGTTTTAATCTTAATAGTGTTTTTAACAAACATAACAGGATTTGTATTTGCACAGGTTACGCTCATTCCCGATCCCAAGTTTGAACAGGAGCTGATAAACCTGGGCCTGGATGTTGCACCGGTAAATGGCAGTGTCCCCAGGGCGAACATAGCCGGTGTCACATCGCTTGATGTTGCCAACAGAAATATAACTGATCTGACAGGCATTCAGGATTTTGGTTCATTAAAGAGCCTGGCGTGCAATAATAATAATTTAGCCATGCTTGACCTGACAAAAAATACCGCTTTAACAAGTTTACTCTGCGACCGTAATCAATTAGTTGTTTTAAATGTTTCAAAAAATACGGCACTTACTAATTTGTCCTGTACCAATAACAGGCTTACCAGCCTGGATGTAACAAAAAATATCCTTTTAAGAAGTTTTTATTGTGATGATAACCAACTGCAGGTTCTTGATGTTACAAAAAATACAGCCCTGGTAACTCTTGGATGTAGTACTAATTTGCTTACCAGCCTGGATGTTTCAAAAAATACGGCGATAACTGCATTAGGCTGTGACCGGAATAAACTGCCAAGTTTAGATATTTCAAAAATTTTCCGCTTAGCCAGTTTCACTTGTTCGGATAACCTGCTGACAACGATTGATGTAACAAAAAACAGTTCCTTATATTTTTTTTCCTGCTTTAATAACCTGCTCTCAAATCTGGATGTAACAAAAAACACCAACATAAGAACTTTGGATTGTTCCGGTAACCAGCTCTCAAACCTATACCTGGCTAACAACCCCCAACTGGTTTATTTAAGATGCCAGGATAACAGGTTATTTAGCCTGGATATTTCCGACAAAAAATCTCTGACTGAATTAAGATGCAACAATAACCTGCTTAGCTGTTTAAACATCAGGAATGGGTTCAACGAAAACATTACCGTCATGAATGCGACCAATAATATTAACCTCAGCTGCATACAGGTTGATGATGCAATGGAAGCTGCCGGTTATACTGGTTGGACAAAAGATGCGACAGCACAATATAATAATGAATGCATGCCTTCAATTACTTCATTCTCTCCTGCTACTGCATGTGCCGGTGATGTTGTAAGCATTAATGGCTGTAACCTTAACGGGGCAAGTGCAGTTTACTTTGGCAATGTAGCGGCTGCTTCTTTTACCATACACTCCGGTACAAGTATTGATGCTGTTGTTGGCAACGGAGTTTCGGGGAATATAAGTGTAGTTACGCCCGGAGGCACAGCAACAATTCCGGGATTTATTTATAACCCACTGTCCATGCCTGCTACTTTAAATGTTACTGCTTCGGTAAATAATATTTGCCCTGGTGATGCAGTTACTTTTACTGCAATTCCCGCAAATACCGGTACCACTCCTTCTTATCAATGGAAATTAAACGGGAAACTTACAGGAGGAAACAGCCTTACTTACACTAATAACAAACTTAAAGACGGCGACCAGATATTTTGTATCATGAATACCATCAAGGCATGCCCCAATACTAAATTTGTTAACTCCAATACGGTTACGATGGTTGTAAAACCTGTGCCTGAGATATCATTTAAACCTGACAGCCCGGAAATATCAGCAGGCAGCTCCATTCAGCTTAATGTCGTTATTAATGGGGGTGCTGTTGGTTATTTATGGACACCATCAACCGGTTTAAATAATTCATCAATTTTGAATCCTGTTGCAAGCCCTTTGGCAACTACTGTTTATCAATTGCAGGTAACGGCTGCAAATAATTGCACAGTAAGTAAGGACCTGGTAGTTACTGTCTTCAATAAACCCTATTTTCCAAATTCATTTACACCCAATGGAGATGGAAAAAATGATATTTTCCGTATTCCTCCTGGCATATTTTTTCATTTGGAAATGTTGGCCGTTTATGACCGGTTTGGCAAGGAAATTTTTAAAACAGCTGATATCACTAAAGGATGGGATGGCACTTATAAAGGCATTGCATCACCGCCGGGGGCTTATGTTTACCAGGTCAAAGGCACAGGCCTGAAAGAAGAAATTCTTTTAAATGGAAGTATTCTTTTGATACGGTAAGTTGTTTTACTTTTTCATCCGAAACAGGATAGTAAGTGAAGATCCTCTTGTGAAATAATTCGACTCCTTCCTTTACGTAAGGTTCATGATTTTTTCATACAGGCCAAAATTAAAATTTCATAGTTTGTTGGCTCATTGATTAAAAAAGGAGTAAAAATGCAGTTCCTTCCCCTGCCACACTTTGTACTTTGATATTTCCTTTATGCAGCATCATGATCTGTTTGCAGAGACTTAAGCCAATACCGCTTCCTGTTTTACGGGTGCTGAAGAAAGGAATGAATATTTTTTCCATCAGGTCGGATGAAATGCCAATTCCATTATCGGCCACTTTAATGACTACTTTATTGCTGGTTGTGATATAGGCTGAAAGCAATATCCGGGGGCTGGCAACTTCTTTTACAGCGTCGGCAGCATTCAAAATGAGATTGATCAGTACCTGTTCAATAAGATCTGTATCAGCTTCCAGGGTAAGATCAGGATCTTTAAGAATAACTTCAAGTTCAATATTCTTTTGCTCAAATGTAGGCTGCATCAGGCGATGCAGGTTCTCAAACATATCCCTTACATATATCTTCTTCAGATTGGGATTAGTGATCTTGTTCAGGTTCCGGTATGTTTCAGCAAATTTTAAAAGTCCTTCACTTCTTCGCTTAATGGTATCAATACCTAATTCAAGATCGTCGAGTGAACCGGAGTTATTATTCAGGTCTTTTAAAGATGACTGCAGGCGGTTCTTTAAAGTTTCTGCCAATGAAGAAATGGGAGCAACAGAATTCATGATCTCATGTGTCATTACGCTCAATAGTTTTTGCCATGCTTTCGACTCTGTTTCATCCAATGCTTCATTGATATTCTGAAAGGCGATAAGCTTATATACTTTGGATTCTGTTTGAAATGCAGTGGCGGAAAGGAGAACCTTTAGCATATTTTTGTCTGCTGTAATAGTTAATACTTTACTTTCACCGGGTTTAAGGGCCGTAATTTCTTTGTATAGAGCCTCATCTCTTTTTTCAAGTGAATGAATGGTTTTCAGGTAAGGAATGTTTAGTAATAATTTAAGCGACTCATTCATCCACATTACATCGCCACCCTTATTATCATAAGAGAGTATGCCCGTGTCGACCAGTTCAAGTATTTTTTGCAGGTATTGATATTGTGTTTCTCTTTCCTTACTGATGATCTTGAATGTACTGTTGATCTCGTTAAACCCTTTTCGCATGGGTTGTACAGCAACCGGGGCATTCTTTTCATCAAAGTGGCGGGAAAAATCACGATAGTGAACCGATTCAACAAATTGTTCCAGTTCTTCCTTACTTTTATTAGTGAATCGGTACAGGTCAATTACCTGCAGCACGATCACGGCCAGCACAACAGCCATAATAATGAACATTCCTTTTGATAGCAGTAATGCTGCGCCGCTCATTGTTGCAAACAATAAGGTAATTCTTATTACCAGGTTCCAATCGTATTTCTTAAAGGTCATAGCCTCATCCCCGGCCCTTCTCCATCCTTCAACAAGTTCAGGAGAGAAGGGGCCAGGCTTTTTATATATTAATTTTACTTTTGAATGTACTCGTTAAAATTCGTTCAAATTTCGTACTTACTTAATCTGCGGTATAATGCAGTACGGGTGATGCCTAATTCTTTTGCAGCTTTTGAAATGTTTCCATTATGCTTTTCAATTACCCGCAGAATAGTGTTTTTTTCAACTACGCCCAGGTTCATGTCCCGGGTTTCTGTCTTTTCCTGCAAAGCAGATTCGATTGGTGAAAAAATAAGATCGTCAGCAGAAAGAACTTCTCCTTCAGACATGATGACTGCTCTCTCCATGGTATATTGTAACTCCCTCACATTGCCAGGGAAATTATAATGCTTCAGCTTTTCTATTGCTTTGGAATCAAAATCCGGAACAGGTTTTAAATACTTGGCCGCATACATGGATGCAAAATGTTTGGCAAGCAGTATAATGTCGTTTTCACGTTTGCGAAGCGGTGGCACTACTATTTCCACGGTGTTTATCCTGTATATCAGGTCTTTCCTGAAACGGCTTTCATTAGCCAGTTCTGCCAATGGCAGGTTGGTTGCGCAAATGAGGCGGATATTGATATTCACGGGGTCGTTGCTACCCACACGGGAAACCTGCCTGTTTTGTAAAACACTCAGCAGTTTAGCTTGCTGGTGCATAGATATATTGCCTATCTCATCCAAAAATAACGTGCCGCCATTAGCCACTTCAAATCTTCCTGCTCTTTCTTCCCCGGCGCCAGTAAAGGAACCTTTTTTATGGCCAAACAATTCACTTTCAAAAAGTGTTTCCGTCAAAGCGCCTACATCAACTTTTACAAATGGCTTATCTGCACGGAGCGAATGTTCGTGAATAGCTTTTGCTATGAGGTCTTTACCAGTTCCATTCTCTCCAAGGATAAAAATGTTTGCATCAGTTGGTGCAACCTTTTCTATTTTTAAAAAAATGTCGTTCATCGCATCCGATTCACCTATCATCTCTTTGCCAATAGATGAAGCAGGGATCACCGGGATATCGGCGGTAGATTTTCCTTTGGATTTTAATATCCCTTTTATGGCGTCTAAAAGTTTTTCATTGTGCCAGGGTTTTACAATAAAATCAGCAGCGCCTTCTTTTAATGAACGAACAGCAAGGTCAATATCGCCATAAGCGGTGATCATGATCACAGACATGCTCTCGTCTATCTCTTTTATTTTCTTTAACCAGTAAATGCCTTCATTGCCAGTGTTGATGCTGCTTTTGAAGTTCATATCAAGTAATACAATATCAAATTTTGTTGAAGCCAATAGTGAATGAATGACTTCAGGATTCTTTTCTGTTACCACTTCTTTTACTTCGGTCTTTAATAAAAGTTTAACAGCGGTCAGTACATCCGTGTCATCATCAATAACCAGTATGTTGGCATTTTTTAAGATCATCATCTTGTTTTCTAATCTCCAAAAGTATAGCTTATTTAAAAATATTTGTTTTTTAAATGCTTAAAAAAAATATTGTTACTCTGATTGTATCAAAAGCGGATAGCTGTTGTATCAAAACCGAACAGTTTTATCAACGCCTTTTTTTCAGCATGTTGAAAAACAACCTTTTAGATTTTGGCATGGCGTTGTATAAAGAGAAACTGGAATTTTTTTAGAAAAATATTAAAAAGCAAAACCATGAAAATTCAAACAAACAAGTTAATGTCACCACTCAGTGAAGATGGGATAGTAAAACTTACAACAGAAGTAAAAGAGATCCTGGTAACGGGGTATAGCAAAACTCAAAACAGAATTTTGAGTGCTGCAGATCTGTGGAATGTCCATCGCCAACGTAAAGCAAGGGTGTCAAGAAGGTACTTTTAAAGTATAGCCAGGATAAAAAGGGACTGTATCAAAACCGTACACCTGCTGTATCAAAACCGTACAGTTGTACCAGTTGACTGGAGTTAAGTTTTTGATAATCAGTTATATACCTTCTGGCACAACTTTGTATGTTCAAATGCTCAAAGTGAGTACATACATATATAACACTTGCACCGCTTAAAATAAAATACTAAAGGAAGTTTATGGACAGAGTAATAGAAAAAAAGGGATGGAGGAAAAAGAGGATCATGCTGGTTGTAGGAATTATAGCCCTGGCAGGTTTGGTTTTTGCCAGTTGGTATTTTACTTCCGGTAAATCAAAATTGAATGTAAATACAGACCGTATTACCATCAGCGAAATAAAGATGGGCCCTTTCCAGGAATTTATACCGGTTAATGGTGTGGTTTTGCCAATGACCACTATCTATCTTGACGCTTTGGAAGGCGGGCGAGTGGAAGAAAAATTTGTAGAAGATGGCGCCATCATGAAAAAAGACCAACCTATTCTCCGCCTCAGCAATACTGACCTCGAACTTAGTTTAGTAAACCAGGAAACTTCTGTTTTCAATTTGCTTACACAAATGCAGATTTCCCGGAATGCTGCACAGCAAAACACTATTGGCAAACTAAACCAGCTTACTGATGTAGATAATCAATTGAAAGAAGCTGAACGTATTTATAAACTGAACAAAAAACTGTATGAACAGAAAGTGATCGGTTCACAGGAGTTCAAACAATCGGAGAACAATTATAATTACCAGTTGCAAAAAAAGAAACTGGCAGACGAAATATTAAAGAAAGATTCCGCTTCTGTAAGAGTAGAAGATGACCAGGCAAAACAATCTTTTGCCCGTACACAGAATGCATTACAGGTGATGCGTAAAAAAGTAGGTGACCTGATTGTGAGAGCGCCGGTGGATGGCCAACTGACCTCATTGGATGCAGAAATAGGACAATCCAAAAATAAGGGAGATCGCCTGGGGCAAATTGATGTGGTGAGTGGTTTTAAAGTAAGGGTTGATGTTGATGAACATTATATTTCAAGAATATTCAATGGTCTGATTGGAGAATGCTCCATTGCTGGGAAGAATTATAAGCTTGATATTAAAAAAGTATTTACACAGGTTACCAATGGGCGTTTCCAGGTTGATATGGGCTTTAAGGATTCAGTTCCGCCAGGCATACGCCGTGGGCAAACCCTGCAAATAAGGCT
Organism: uncultured Ferruginibacter sp.; assembly: GCA_964439615.1. Classification (GTDB taxonomy): domain Bacteria; phylum Bacteroidota; class Bacteroidia; order Chitinophagales; family Chitinophagaceae; genus Ferruginibacter. The sequence continues at coordinate 63,097 of CAYTQB010000002.1, forward strand.
GGCCTTAAGTGATGAGATGCAGGCTTTATTATTACCTAAGGGTGGTTTCTACCAGCAAACAGGCGGTAACTGGATATTTAAAGTAAGTGAAAGCGGTAATGTGGCTTATAAAGTTGACATACAGCTTGGTTTGCAGAGCCCCGATTATTACCAGGTATTGCAGGGATTGAAACCGGGCGACAAAGTAGTTACTTCCAGTTACGAGAATTACGGCAACATGCAGGAACTGGTTTTAAAGAAAGAATAATTATTCATCCATAAAATAACGATCATGAAAAAACAATTTTTTTTATTGGCTGTAGTGATCCTAGCCGGCGTTTGTTTTTCTTTCCTAAAAGATAACGGCCCTAAAGCCTGTTGTAAAAAAGCGGCTGCCTGTTCAGGGGCAACAAAGCCAATTCAGCAAAAGATACAAATTGAATATGGGGATAATGAAGATGCGTCTTTGAATATTTTTAATAATCCTTTCAAACAATTATAAATTAAAACTTCAAAAAAATAAATATAGCTATGATAAAGATTGCAGACTTAGAAAAGATCTATCGTACTGAAGAAGTAGAAACAGTTGCATTGAATAAGCTTTCCATCGAAGTAAAAGAGGGAGAGTTTGTTGCCATTATGGGGCCATCGGGTTGCGGAAAATCCACGTTACTCAACATTCTTGGTTTATTGGACGATCCCGATGCAGGTAGTTTCATTTTTAACGGTACCGAAGTGGCACACTTCAATGAAAGAAAAAGGGCCGACTTGCGGAAACGTAATATTGGTTTTGTTTTTCAAAGCTTTAACCTCATTGATGAGTTGACCGTTTTTGAAAATGTAGAGCTGCCATTGATCTATACCGGGGTTAAAGCCGGCGACAGGAAGAAAAGGGTGGAAGAAGTGCTGGATAAGATGCAGATCATGCACCGCCGCAATCACTATCCCCAGCAACTTTCTGGTGGGCAGCAACAAAGGGTGGCCGTGGCAAGGGCTGTGGTTAATAAGCCTAAGCTGATACTGGCAGATGAGCCCACCGGTAACCTGGACTCATCAAATGGTAATGAAGTGATGCAGATGCTGACCGATCTGAATGAAAAAGGAACCACGGTAATAATGGTTACCCACTCGGAACATGATGCAAGGTACAGCCATCGTATCATCCGCATGCTGGATGGGCAGGCTGTTATTGAGAATATCATGTCGTAGAATAGCAAATATTGAAACCGGAGTTTAATCACCACTTAAAGTATAGCCATGATTAAAAACTATCTGAAAACAGCGCTGCGCAGTATGTGGAAACAGAAATCATTCAGTTTTCTGAATATTGCCGGACTGGGGGCAGGCATCGCCTGCGCCGCTTTAATTTTTATGTGGGTGGAGGATGAACTCACCTATGATAATTACTTTAAAAATAAGGATAACCTTTACCAGGTTTTTGGCCACCAAACCTATGATGGTAAGACCTACACTTTTGCCGCCACACCGGGTTTGCTTGGCCCGGCCATGCAGCAGGAAATACCCGGCATAAAGCATACAGCAAGAACCACCTGGGATACGCGGCTTCTGTTTAGCAAGGATGATAAATCCGTTTATGGCAACGGGATGATGGTTGACAGTTCTTTTTTAACCATGTTTAATCTTGAGTTTGTACATGGAACCGCTGCTGCTGCATTCAGCCAGCTTCACTCATTGATACTTACTGAAAAAATGGCAAAAAAGATATTTAACAGTACCGATGTGGTGGGTAAAACTGCGAAGGTGGATAATAAAGAAGAATATCTTGTTGGCGCAGTTATTAAAGATTTACCGGATAACTGCCGTTTTAAAAACATTGAATGGCTTTCGCCATTTGAAATCTTCTTTAAAAGAAATGAATGGCTCACTCAGTGGGGTAGCAATGGGATACAAACGTATGCAGAGCTACATCCTGAAGCAAATGCTGAAGAAGCAGATAAAAAACTCAATGGTTTTATAAAGGGGAAAATGAAAGAGGCAATTGCTGTTCCGTTTTTATTATCGGCAAATGACTGGCGGTTACGCAGCAATTTTGTGGATGGCAAACAAAACGGAGGCCGTATTAAGAGAGTACAGTTGTTCAGCTCCATCGCCTGGATAATTTTAGTTCTTGCCTGTATCAATTTTATGAATCTGGCTACCGCCCGTTCTGAAAGAAGGGCCAGGGAAGTGGGAGTAAGAAAAGTGATGGGCTCCGGCAAGGGGAAACTCATCGGGCAGTTTATAACCGAAGCGGTGGTGATGTCATTGATTTCGGTAGTACTCGCTGTTGTCATTGTTTCATTAGTGCTTCCGGCGTTTAACGGGTTGGTACAGAAAAATCTCAGCCTCAGTTTTTCAAATCCTGTTCATATCAGTGCCTTGCTGGCGATTGGTCTTATCTGCGGTTTATTTGCAGGTAGCTACCCGGCATTTTATCTTTCTTCCTTTAACCCGATACAGGTATTGAAAGGGTTAAAATTAAAAACAAACGGCGCCGCATTTATCCGAAAGGGATTAGTAACAACCCAGTTTGCCGTTTCCATTGCACTTATCATCAGTACCCTCATCATATACCAGCAGGTTATTCATACCAAGGACAGGGAACTTGGCATCAATAAAAATAATTTAATCAATATGAGCCAGCAGCTCATCAGCATAAACCAGACCGGTGAAATGAACACACAGTTTGGTGCGGTAAAAAATGAGTTGCTGACCACCGGTGTTGTTGAAAATGCTTCGCTCAGCAATAATTCGGCATTCAATGTAGGCAGTAACTCGGGAGATTTCGGATGGGCGGGCAAGGACGAAAGCAAAATGGTGCTCATCGGAATGGAATGGGCCACACCGGAATATATCTCCACGATGGGTATGCAATTGATGGCAGGCCGTGACTTTCATTCAAATGGTATTGCAGACAGCAACAATATTATCATCAACGAAACATTTGCAAAACTCATCACCAAAAAACCGGAAGATGCAGTGGGTAAAATTGTAACCCGGGATGTTGACCAGTTAACTGTGGTGGGGGTACTGAAAGACTTTATATATAATAACGTGTATGGTATTACTGAGCCGATGATGATCTTTTGCGATGCAAAGGCAGATAATACATCCCGCCTTTCTATACGCTTCAAACCGGGCAGCGATTACAAAACCAGCCTGGCAAAAGTGGAAGCTGTCATAAAAAAATTCAATCCTTCTTACCCGTTTGAATACAGTTTTGTGGATGAGGATTTTAAAAAATTGTTTGATGGTGAAAATCTTATTGGCACACTGGCGGCGTTGTTTGCGGGCCTTGCCATTTTTATTTCTTGTCTCGGGTTGTTTGGTCTTGCTGCTTATACCGCAGAAAGAAGAATTAAGGAAATCGGCATCCGTAAAGTGCTGGGTGCATCAGTAACCGGTATTACAGCATTACTATCAAAAGAGTTTTTGAAACTGGTAATAATATCCTGCACACTGGCAGCGCCGCTGGCCTGGTATTTTATGAATAAATGGCTGCAGGATTATGATTATCGTACTGTCATCAGTTGGTGGATGTTTGTATTGCCGGCCCTGATAGCCATCATTATTGCATTAATAACTGTAAGCTTCCAGGCCATCAAAGCGGCGGTGGCTAACCCGGTTAAAAGTTTGCGTACAGAATAAATCATATCATTATGCTCAGAAACTATTTCAAAATCGCTTTCAGAAACCTTTGGAAAAACAAAGGATACAGCGCCATAAATATCTTTGGTCTTGCTGCCGGGCTTGCTACCTGCCTGCTCATTACACTGTATGTAACGGACGAATTGAGTTACGACCAGCATTTTAAAAATGCAGACCGTATCTACCGTATCAATTCCGACATACGTTTTGGCGGTGCTGACCTGCACATGACCCAAACATCCGACATGATGGGGCCGCTGCTGAAGAAAGATCACCCCCAGGTAGAAGAATATACCAGGGTGTACACTAACGACGGGCCTAAACTCATCAAAAAAGGGAATGACTACATTACAGAGAGCAGGGTAGCCAATGCTGATTCTACTTTCTTTAATGTGTTTGCACTTCCTGCCATCAGCGGCGATGCTAAAACAGCATTGAATGAACCCAGTACTGTAGTACTGACCGAATCAGCTGCCCGTAAATATTTTGGAGATGTGCATGTTATGGGAAAGACTGTAGAAGTAAAGGATGGAGAAACCATCGTTCCATACAAAATAACAGCTGTAATACATGATATTCCCAAGGAGACTCACTTTAATTTTGATTTCATCTTCTCCATGAAGAATGTGAATTATCAATGGGAGCAACTGACAAGCCATAATTTTAATACTTACCTGTTATTAAGGCCCGGAACAGATTATAAAGCCTTCGAAAAGAACTTCCCACTGTATATAGAGAAATATGTACTTCCCTTTGCACAGCAGTTTATGAAGATCGGCAGCATGGATGAATTCAGGAAAGCAGGAAATAAACTGGAGTACAGCCTGATACCGGTAACAAAGATCCATCTGTACAGCAATTATTCCTTCGAGATCACACCACCGGGTAATATCCAGTATGTATATATATTTTCCGGTATCGCCCTGTTCATCCTCATCCTGGCCTGCATTAATTTCATGAACCTGAGTACGGCACGCAGTGCCAGGAGGGGCAAAGAAGTGGGTATAAGAAAGGTACTGGGTACTGAAAAGAAAACACTGGTCACCCAGTTCCTGATAGAGTCTACCGTTACCGCTATCATCTCGCTGGCTATTGCTTTAGTGATCTGTTATTTTGTTTTACCGCTTTTCAATGACGTTGCAGCCAAAACACTTTCCATAAAAGACCTCACCGGAGGAAACCTGCTGCCATTCCTTATCCTGCTGCCATTCATAGTGGGGTTAATGGCCGGAAGCTATCCTGCCCTGTTCCTTTCCCGTTTCAAACCCATTGTTGTTTTAAAAGGGAATGCGAATTCAGGCTTCAAAAAAAGTGTTCTACGCAATGTGCTCGTGGTGTTCCAGTTCTGTATATCTATCATATTCATCATTGGCACCATCATTGTTTACAACCAGCTCAACTACATCCAGAACAAGAATCTAGGATTCAATAAGGACCAGGTGCTGATCATTGATGGCGCCAACGCACTTAATAACAAGGCAAAGGCATTTAAAGAAGAAGTGCTGAGCCTGCAGGGAGTGAGCAGTGGTACTCTGAGTTCTTATCTCCCCGTAACGAATTCTTCACGTAGTGATAATTCCTTTTCAAAAGAAGCAGTGATGAATGCGGAGAGTGGCATTGATATGCAGACATGGATAGTGGACTATGACTATATCAGAACGATGGGGATGGAGATATCGAAGGGAAGGATCTTCTCCAGGGATTATGGGTCTGATTCAAGCGCTTTATTGATCACAGCAACTACGGCCAAAATGCTTGGCTGGGATGACCCTGTTGGTAAAACTATTTATGCACCCCAGGGTAATCCCGGAAGCCCGTTAACACCTATGACTGTCATTGGCGTAGTTAAGGATTTTCATTTTGAATCATTGCGACAAAAACTTGGGCCGCTGTGTATGGCATTGGGTAGCAGTACCGGTCTGGCCTCTTTTAAAATAAGTGCAGCCAGCGTAAAGAACCTTATTCCGCAGATCGAAAAGAAATGGAAATCTCTGGCTCCATCCCTGCCATTCAGTTACCGTTTCATGAACGATTCATTCAATGAAATGTATCGCAGTGAACATAGGGTGGGAATCATTGCTATTGTATTTGCAATACTCGCCATATTGATCGCATGCCTGGGTTTATTCGGGCTGGTAACCTATATGGCCGAACAACGTACCAAGGAAGTGGGTATACGTAAAGTACTTGGTGCTTCTGTGGGGAACGTGGTCACGCTGCTTACCAGGGACTTCCTGGTGCTGGTGGCCATTGCATCAGTACTTGCATTCCCCATTGCATGGTGGGCCATGAATAAATGGTTACAGGATTTTGAATACAGGATCGATATCGGCGCATGGATATTCATTACTGCCGCTATTGCTGCATTGCTGATCGCATTGCTAACGGTAAGCTTCCAGGCCATCAAAGCGGCCGTTGCTAACCCGGTGAAGAGCCTGAGAACAGAATAAAAAAATTTAACGTTCAAGGTTTAAAGTTTAAGGTTGTTTCTTCGAACGCTTAAACTTTAAACGATTTAAATTAATCCCATGATAAAAACATATTTCAAAATAGCATGGAATAACCTGAAGAAGAACAAGGTTTTTTCCTTCATCAATATTTTCGGCCTGTCTGTAGGATTAGCCAGTTGTATGCTCATTACCTTGTATGTAATTAATGAGCTCAGCTATGATAAATACCAAAAGAACGGTGAAAACATTTATCAGCTTGCGACAACTTTCATACAGCAGGGAAAAGAGACCAGGATGCCTAATACACCGGCACCCATGGTTCATACTATGAAGATGGATTTCCCGGAAGTGGAACAAGCCACCAGGCTGATGCAACTGTTTGCAGAATCAAAAACCCTGCTTCAGTATAACGAGAAGAACGGAGCTCCCAAATCATTTTATGAAACCAAAGGTTATCTGGCAGATTCAACATTCTTCCGCATGTTTACCTATGATTTTATTGAAGGCGATGCCGCCACTGCCCTTAATGAACCAAGGACAGTTGTATTATCAGAGGAAATAGCTGCAAAATTTTTTGGCAGGCAACCGGCGCTCAATAAGCTTATCCGTATCAGCAGCAGTTCAAATGGGGATAACGATTTCCTGGTTACTGGTGTTTTCAGGCCTATTAACAAGCCATCACATATTGACGGAAGGTTTTTTATGTCAATGAAAGGTGGTGAGATAGAAAACTATATCAGGAGCAGGGGAACCAGTTTTGCAACCAACAACATGTTTTTCAGTTACCTTCAATTGAAGCCCGGAAGCGATCCTAAAAGGCTGGAAGCAAAGTTTCCGGCCTTTCTTGATAAATATGCCGGCAATGACCTGAGGGCAATGGGATTTGGGAAAAAACAATTCGTTATCCCTTTAAAAGATATTCACCTGCGTTCCGGTATGGATAGCAATGTAACTCCACCGGGCAGCATGACCTATTTATATATACTGGCTTCCATTGCGCTGTTCACATTGCTGATTGCCTGCATCAATTTCATGAACCTGAGTACCGCACGATCTTCAAAACGCAGTGCGGAAGTGGGCATAAGAAAAGTATTGGGTGCCGAAAAAGGTTCATTGATAAGCCAGTTTCTGGGGGAATCTGTTTTTATGAGTTTCATTGCATTTGTATTTGCATTTACCATAACAGAATTATTATTGCCTGCATTTAATTCTGTGTCTGGCAAAAACCTCTCCCTTAGTTTTACCGGTAATCTACTTATTATAATAGGGTTCTTTTTTCTTTCTGTGGTTACGGGGCTTTTTGCAGGAACCTATCCTGCATTCTATTTGTCTTCTTTCAGGCCCATCAAAGTTTTAAAGGGAAGATTTTCCAATTCACTTGCGGCTATTTCATTAAGAAAAGGGTTAGTAGTGTTTCAGTTCATCATTTCAGTTGCACTGATCATTGCATCGGTTGTCATTTCAAACCAGATGAGTTTCCTTCGTTCTGCCGATCTTGGTTTTGACAAGGAAGGCCAGATCATTGTTCCACTGCGCAGCGGAACAGCAAAAGATTTGTATACCGCATTGCGGGATGAAATTAAGAAGATACCGCAGGTAACGGGAGTAGGGGCATCAGGTTATTACCCTGGCATCTTTAATCCTGCCGATAACCTTTACTATAGGGCAGGGCAATCTATGAATGATGCAAAACGTACAAGACTTAACTGGGTGGATGCCGGGTATCTTAAAACAGTGAATCATAAGCCTGTTGCCGGTCGTTTATTTTCGGAAGAGTTTCCGGCCGACACAAATTTCAGGGTGGTAGTGAATGAATCGGCTGTAAAAGAGATCGGTTTAGGTACACCACAAGAGGCCATTAACAAGAAAGTATATTTCGATTACCAGGGCACACAATATGCTTTTGAAGTGATAGGAGTAGTCAGGGATTTTCATTACGAAGACCTTCATCTTCCCATCACACCTTACGCATACCAGCTTGATAACGAGATTGGCAATTTCAATTACATGATGGTTCATGCAAAACCGGGAGATATTGGCCCACTGCTCAAGTCAATAGAGGCAAGCTGGCATAAACTCAATCCTAATGAACCCTTTGAATACAGTTTCCTGGATGAGGATTTTCAGAAAAACTATGATGCAGAGAACAGGCTTGCATCTATTGTTTCTTATTTCACACTTATTGCTATTCTCATTTGCTGCCTCGGCTTGTTTGGGTTGGCTACTTTCAGCGCCGAGCAACGGATAAAAGAGATTGGTGTTAGAAAAGTGCTTGGAGCAAGTGTAAGCGGAATCGTAGGATTGTTATCAAAAGATTTTATGAAGCTGGTTGTCGTAGCGATCCTGATCGCATCGCCGCTGGCCTGGTACATCATGAACAAGTGGCTGCAGGATTTTGCCTATCGTGTCAACAT
>CAYTQB010000002.1:71687-83851 GCA_964439615.1 uncultured Ferruginibacter sp.
TGGCCTGGTACATCATGAACAAGTGGCTGCAGGATTTTGCCTATCGTGTCAACATCAGCTGGTGGATATTTATTATAGCCGGCATCATTGCCATACTGATCGCTTTTGTTACTATCGGGTTCCAGGCTATCAGGGCTGCCAATGTAAACCCGGTAAAATCATTAAGAACCGAATAAAAGAACTGTTATGTTTAAAAACTATATCAGGACAGCATTACGTAACCTGCGTAAGAATAAACTCTATTCTGCTATCAATATTTTCGGATTGACTGTGGGGCTTGCAGCATGTTTACTGATAGGTGTATATATCAATCATGAACTCAGCTATGATAAGTTCAATAAGAATGCCGACAGGATAGTACGTGCCACTATGGAGTACAAACGTTCGGAAACAGTGAACATAGTTGCTACCACCGGAACCAAGGTAGGGCCGCAGTTCAAAAGAACATTTCCTGCAGTGGAAGAATATGTACGCACTTTTATCAGCAGCATTGTGGTAAAGAATGGCGAAAATATATTTGAAGAGCCGAGAGTATTGTTTGCTGATGATCCTTTTTTCAAAGTATTCTCATTCAGGCTGATAAAAGGGAACGCATCAACCGCACTGGATGCCCCCAATAAAATTGTGCTCACAGCTTCTGTTGCAAAAAAATATTTTGGTGATGAAGATGCTGTTAATAAAACATTGAACACAATGGGGAAGGAGTTTATTGTTTCTGCTGTTTGTGAAGATGCGCCTCAGAACTCCCAGGTAAAATTTGACCTTGTCACCCAATTTCTCAATCTCTCTAACGGTGTAAAAGAAGAAAACTGGTGGAGTGCCAACTGGATCACGTACTTGTTGCTGCGTGATGGAAAAAGTTTGCCAGCACTGCAGCAACAGGCTAATGAGTATATGAATACGGCCGGTGTGAGGACTGAAGCAAGACTGGAAGGAAGTGATTATCTCCGTTACGACCTTCAGCCGCTTTCCAAAGTACACTTGTATTCTTCGCTTGCCGGCTTTGAACCCAATGGCAGCATTACTTATATATATATGTTCCTCGCCATTGCATTGCTCATCCTGATCATTGCCTGTGCCAATTATACCAATCTTGCCACTGCTCAATCTGCAGGAAGAAGCGGTGAGATAGGTATGCGTAAAGTGATGGGTGCCTCAAAGAGCCAGGTATTCATGCAATTCATTGGTGAATCTACAGTGATTACTTTAATAGCTGCTGCACTTGCATTTACCCTGAGTCTTTTTATGGTGCCTTACTTCAATGAAGTAACAGGAAAACAATTTACAACAGATGTACTATTACACCCCATACCCATTTTCGCACTGATCGCATTTTGTATTGTTGTGAGTTTCTTTGCCGGTTTATACCCGGCCCTTGTTCTTTCAGGAACACATATCATGGGTGTGCTTAAAAAGGGGTTCACATTCACCGGTGGAAATAATATGATGAGAAAAACGCTCATCGTTGCACAGTTCGGTATTTCCATTTTCCTGATCATTTACACGGTTGTCATCATCCAGCAGATGAATTATATGCAAACGAAGAACCTGGGTTATGATAAAGACCATGTAGTTGTTCTTCCCATTGGCGGTAGGATGATGAAAGATTTTGAAAATCTTAAAAATGCAATAGCGCAGGTTCCCGGAGTTGAATCTGTTACTGCTTCTTATGAAACGCCGGAAAACGTAGGTTGGGGAGATGGCATCACTGCTATGGATGAAAAGGGGAAACATGAGGTGTCACTTAATGCTATGCCGGTTGATCTTGACTTTGTTAAAACCATGAAGATGCATTTGCTTGCAGGCAGGGATTTTCAGCAATCAGATTTTGCCTTGATGGATACCACCAATGACTATGCAAACTATCACCAGTCTTTTATTATCAATGAGGCCCTTGCAAAAAAAATTGGCTGGGCTCCTGAGCAAGCCATTGGGAAAACGATTGAAAAAAATGCAACCGGTCCTGTTGTAGGTGTGGTAAAGGATTTTAATTTCAGCAGCCTGCATGAACCTATCGGCCCCATGCTGATCTTTCTTGGCAGGGATTATTCAAAAACATTCATGGTTCGTATTGCAGGTGATGATGTGAAAAGAACACTGGGCAACCTGGAGACGATGTGGAAACAACGTATTCCTGATCGTCCGTTCAGTTATCATTTTCTTGATGAAGATTATAATAAGCTCTATCAATCTGAACAACGCAGTGCTGCATTATTCAGTGTAGCGGCCGGGCTAGCCATCATACTTGCCTGCCTGGGACTGTTTGGTCTTGCAGCTTTCACAACCGTTCAGCGTACAAAAGAAATTGGCATCAGGAGGGTATTGGGAGCAAACCTCAGCAATATAACCCTGCTGATCTCAGGAAATTTTTTAAGACTTGTTGCCATTGCTATCCTTATTGCTGCGCCGTTGGCCTGGTGGGCATCCAATAAATGGTTGCAGGATTTTGCTTTCCGCATTCCGGTGCAATGGTATGTATTTATAATAACCGGCCTGGTCACTATGTTGATCGCATTGTGTACCGTTGGATTCCATTCGGCGAAAGCAGCATTAACAAATCCCGTAAAAAGTTTACGAACAGAATAAACGTGCAGCCATGATAAAAAATTATTTTAAAACAGCATTCCGTAATTTATGGAGGAATAAAAATTTCACCATAATCAATATTTCAGGACTTGCTGTGGGGATAGCAGTTTGTCTCTGCATCTTCCTCATCATACAGTTTGAATTGAGCTTCGATAATTTTCATTCAAAGAAGGAACGTATTTACAGGGTATACACAAACCAACAGAATGAAGAAGGCGCAAGATCTACATCGGGGGTTCCTTACCCGCTTCCCAAAGCCATTCAGAATGATTTTCCTTCTATGCTTTCAACGCCTGTTTATTCCGACCGGGATGACCAGATCATGATTACAGATGAAACCAGCCAGCAATCGGTGAAAAAAATCAAAGAACCCAATGGCGTTTTCTTTGCCGAGCCCGCCTTCCTGCAGATATTCGATTTTCCGTTACTGGCCGGTGAATATGTTTCGCTAAAAAATCCTGGTACAGCGCTTCTTACCAAATCAACCGCCGAAAAATATTTTGGCGAATGGAAAATAGCTATCGGCAAGACCATAAAGCGTAACAATAAACAACTGCTGAAGATCACCGGCATACTTGCCGATGCACCGCTGAACACCGACTTCCAGTTAAAGATACTTGCATCTTATGCAACCATGAAAGATCAATTCCAGAGTAATGCAGATGACTGGCAAAGTGTTGCCAGCAATCATGGCTGTTATTTTTTAATGCCTGAGGGCATGACGGCTTCAGCAATGAATAGCCAACTGCTTGCATTTACCAAAAAGTATAAAAAAGAAAATGCCGAAAGAAACAAGCAATTAGTTCAGGCTTTATCGGATGTGCACTATAATGCAGATATCAATAATTTCAGCGACAGGAGGATATCCAAAGCACTGATCAATACTATGTGGCTCATTGCTGCATTTATCCTGCTCATTGCCTGTGTAAATTTCATCAACCTTGCCACTGCACAGGCTTTCAACAGGGCAAAGGAAGTTGCCGTAAGAAAAGTGATGGGCAGCAACAGGAACCAGTTAAGGCTACAGTTCTACAGCGAGACTGCATTGATCACCTTGATTGCAATTATGCTTTCTATTGGAATAGTGATGTTGGGACTTCCTTATATCAGTTCTATACTTAAGCTCCCCCTTAGTTTGAGTTTTTCAAAAAACCCGGAGATCATTGGCTTCCTGGTATTGATCGCCATTATTGTTGTACTGCTCGCTGGTTTTTACCCTGCGCTGGTTTTATCAAGATTTAATCCCATCATGGCATTAAAGAGTAAAGTAAATGCTGGCAGAACAAAAGGTATCTCGTTGAGGAGAGGGCTAGTGGTATTTCAGTTTGTTATAGCACAAGCATTGATCATCGGAACTATCATCATTGTAAAGCAGATGAATTATTTCAAGGACTATTCCTTGGGGTTTGACAAGGATGCTGTGGTAAATATCAATTTTCCCGATGATAGTACCGGCAGGGCCAAGCTTGATTTCCTGAAGAACAAACTTTCATCAATTGAAGGGGTTAAGAGTAGCAGCTTCAGCTTTGCAAGCCCGGCTGATGATGGTAACTGGTCTTCTAATTTCAGGTTCGATCATGCTGAAAAAGAAACCGATTGGAATGCCAATCTTAAATGGGCCGATGCAGATTACCTGAAAACATACAGCATATCATTAGTGGCAGGAAGAAACCTTAATCCTTCTGACACAGTTAGAGAATTCCTTGTAAATGAAACCCTGCTGAAGCGGCTGGGTATCACCGACCCAGGACAAGCACTTAATAAAGAGATTGATCTCTGGGACCAGATGAAATTCCCTATCGTTGGAGTTATAAAAGATTTCAATGCCATGTCATTGAGAGAAGGTATTGTGCCTGTTCTCATCACAACTATGAAGGATTTTTATGGAACAGCCAATATCAAGCTCTCAACAAAAGATATCAATGGTACATTGAAAAAAATGGAGGCGGTATGGAATGAAGTATACCCCGATTTTGTATATGAACAAAAATTCCTGGATGCCAAGATTGAGAACTTTTATGCACAGGAAGGTAAGCTCTCTGAATTGTATAAAGTATTTGCCATACTGGCTATATTCCTTAGCTGCCTCGGATTATACGGACTTGCTTCTTTCATGGCTGTGCAAAAAACAAAAGAAGTGGGTATAAGAAAAGTGCTGGGCGCTTCTGTACAAAATATCATCATGCTTTTTTCAAAAGAATTCATGATACTGATTGGTATTGCATTCCTTATTGCTGTGCCACTGGCCTGGTATTTTATGCAAGACTGGTTACAGGACTTTGTGTACCGGGTAAATATCTCCTGGTGGATCATTGCACTGGCAGGATTGATAGCTGTTGCTGTTGCATTGATCACCATTAGTTTCAAAGCCATTAAGGCAGCTATTGCAAATCCGGTTAAAAGTTTAAGGTCGGAATAAAAAGTATAACCATGATAAAAAACTATTTCAAAACGGCCTGGCGGAATATTTTAAAGAATAAAACTTTTTCTGCCATCAATATTTTTGGCCTTGCTATTGGTGTGGCGGCTTTTCTTTTAATTGTAAACTATATTCGGTTTGAATACAGTTATGATGAGGCATTGACAAACAAAGACAGGATTTTCCGGGTACCGATGAAAGTAAAAGAGAAAGATGGCAAGGAACAAACTTTTGCATTTACATATCCTGCGCTGGCGCCTGCCATGAAAAAAGATTTTCCAGAAGTGGAAGAAGCGGTTCGTTTCCGCAGCCGGGGTGGGATAGTAAAATACAAAGATGTTAAGGTGGTTGAGAACGGAAGCATTTTTTTTACCGACCCGGAAATTTTTAGAATATTTTCTTTCCCATTCAGGCAGGGAAATACCCAAACTGCTTTTAAAGAACTGAATGATGCAGTAATTACAGCATCAGCTGCAAAAAAATATTTCGGCAGTGAAGAGCCCATTGGCAAACCGCTGCATTTTAATAATGAAGATTATATAGTGAAAGCGGTGCTGGAAGATTTACCCGCCACTTCACACCTGCAATTTAGTATTTTACTCAACTATAAAAAATATATTCAGCTTACTGAAGGAAGGGCAGAAACAAGCTGGGGCTGGTCCGATTTCTATACGTATATCTTACTTAAACCAGGCGCTGATGCAAAAGCATTGCAGGCCAAAATGCCCGCCTTTGCACAACGGTATATGGGTGATGATATGAAAGAAAAGGGTTACCTGCAGTCTTTCGATATACAGCCGGTGAAGGATATTCACCTGCGGTCTGATTACGATTATGAGCTGGCAGGCAATGGAAATCTCGGTTATTTAAAGTATCTCGGCATTGCCGCTTTGTTTATTTTATTTATCGCCTGGATTAATTATATCAATCTCTCTACCGCACGTTCACTCGACCGCTCAAAGGAAGTGGGTGTGAGAAAAGTGGTGGGTGCAGGAAAGTTTCAGTTGATGGCTCAGTTTCTTTCTGAATCATTATTGGTAAATATTGCCGGCATCTTGCTGGGGATTGGGATATTTCTTTTAAGCCTTAACTGGTTTGCCGGGTTGGTTGAAAAAGATATCAGCTATTTAAAAATAACCGGTATTAAATTCTGGGTTTTTGTAATTGCCATTTTTTTAACCGGCACCATGGCAGCCGCTTTTTATCCAGCATTTTTATTATCCTCTTTTAAGCCTGTTCACACCCTTAAAGCGTCAAAAGGGTCATCAGGATTAAGCAGCGGAAAAAATCTCCTGAGAAAATCTTTGGTGGTTATACAGTTTACGGCAGCTATTGTATTAATTGCGGGGGCACTAGGTTTTTACCGGCAATTGCAGTTTATGAAAGAGCGGGAGTTGGGTATAAACATCAATCAGACGCTGGTGCTTACACAATACGCCAATCTTGACAGCGCTGCCATTCCTTCTTATAATGCTTTTATAAATGAACTGGATGCAAACCCTGCCATACAATCTGTTACTGCTTCCACTTCAGTGCCGGGTGGCGAGGTGGGTGGTTCTTCGGATTTTAATTTAAAGGGGTCGCCACTTGGTAAGCGGTGCAGGGTATTTGGTGTTGACAAAAAATTTATTCCTGCCTATGATTTGAAACTGGTAGCCGGAAGAAATTTTGCTGAAGACAGACCGGCGATTGATACCAATTATGTGATAAATATCATCGTAAATGAAACAGCGGCAAAAGTGTTTGGTTTTGCCAGCCCTGTTGAAATGATGGGGCAGGAACTAAGAGGGGCCGGTTTTAACTGTAAAGTAATTGGTGTGGTAAAAGATTATCACCAGGAATCATTACAGCACAGTTTTGACCCCATTGTTTTTTACCCTGATGAAGAAAGAAACTTCGGGTATTTTTCTTTAAAACTCAATACAGGCAACCTTCCGACGTTGATGGATTTTGTAAAAACAAAATGGAATTCGCATTTTCCCGAAAGCCCATACCAGTTTTCTTTTTTGGATGAGCAGTTTAATAACCAGTACAAAGGCGATAAATTATTTTCTACTGTGCTTTGGTTGTTTACGATTATAGCCATCATTGTTGCCTGTCTTGGTTTATTCGGCTTGTCATTATATACGGTATCAAAACGGATGAAGGAAATCGGCATCCGTAAAGTGCTGGGGGCAACAATCGGGCAGATTACCCGGATGGTAACCAAAGATTACCTGAAGTTGGTAATAGTTGCCGGTGTAATTGCTGTTCCTGTTGCATACTGGCTGCTACAAAACTGGCTGAATAAATATGCATTTCGCATTTCCATAGATATCTGGTTTTTCCTGCTGCCGGTACTGATGATAATTACAATTGCATTGATAACTGTTTTGTATCAGTCGGTAAGGGCGGCATTGGCAAACCCGGTAAAATCATTACGAACAGAATAGATAGTAAATAAACTTACCTGCCTCTCGGCAGACTTAAGAACAGAATACTTATATTGATATGATGAGACAATATTATAAAACAGCATGGCGTCGCCTGGTAAAGCAACCTTCAACAAATCTTATCAATATTGGCGGCCTGGCCATTGGTATGGCAGCAGCCATATTTATCTTCCTGTGGGTTAAAAATGAATTCAGTTTTGATAATTATCATAAAGATGCAGACAGGATATTCAGGGTAAAAAATTACCTGGCTATTGATAAAAGTGACACCTGGGTTTGGGAGAACAGCCCCTATTTACTGGGAGAAGAGGCCAAACAACAGATACCTGAAGTACTGAATGTATGCCGCTTGAGCAGTATGGGATACAATGGTGTGTATTTTAATATCAAGGGACAATTTTATAAAGAGGACAATTGTGCTTATGTAGATGCAGAATGGTTCAATGTTTTTGATTACAAATTCATAAGGGGAAATACAACTGCATTCAAAGAACATCCCTTCAGCCTTTTGCTCTCGGAAACGAAAGCAAAAAAATATTTTGGCAAAGATGATCCTATAGGAAAAATAATACGGATAGATACGGTGGATTACCAGGTGCAGGGTGTTATAAAAGACAACCCGGTGAATTCAAGTTTCCAGTTTGATGTCCTGGCTCCGCTTGCAGCACGGATGGCTAATGCTGCTAATAAATCCAATGATGAAAGCTGGGGCAATTTCAATTATCTCACTTTTATTAAGTTAACTCCGGCAGGAACCACGGAGGCCGTTGCTGCAAAACTAAAAGAGATAATTGGCAAGAAAAGAGACAAAGACGATCTTAAAGTAGGCCTAACCGCTATAAGAGACCTTCGGTTTGAAAATGATCTCCAGAACTCAATTATGCAGCACAGCGAAAAAAAAGTAGCGTATATTTTTGCTGTGCTGGGCGCTCTTTTGTTACTTATCGCCTGTATCAATTATGTGAACCTTACAACTGCAAGGGCAACCTTGCGTGCAAAGGAAGTGAGTATAAAAAAGATAATGGGGGCAGATAAAAAGCAATTGTTTACCCAGTTCATAACAGAGTCCGTAATGATCAGTGCGGTTGCCCTGATACTTACTATATTCATCACCCAATTAACGCTTCCGTTATTTAACAGCTTTGCGGAAAGGAATTTTATTTTATCATTTACTTCACCGGACCTGTGGCTGGTCATTGGTGGTACTTTATCGGCAACGGCTTTGTTAACCAGTATTTACCCGGCTGTTTTACTTTCTTCTTTTAAGCCACTTGCCGTTTTTAGAGGAATGAATATACTGCAGATAAAAGATGGAGCCCTGCGCAAAGGATTAGTCATTGTTCAGTTTGCTATTTCTATTATTTTGATTGTAGGAACCATTGTAATGTACCGGCAACTGCAATACATCAATAATCAGAATACCGCATATAACAGATCACAGGTATTGTCCTTTACCATTCCTTATAAAATAATGAAAAAATACGCAAAAGATAAACGGCCATTATTGACCAATACGGTAAAAAAAGAGTTACTGGCTCAAAATAATATTGAGGAAGTGTCACTGATGAACCAGGGATCTGTGATTAATATGGATGGATTCTCTTCCGGTGATAGCAATGACTGGGATGGCCGTGATAAGGATTTTAAGCCTGCGATTGCTTTTTTTTACGTGGATACCAGTTTTAATAAGATCATTAACCTGCAAATGAGTGAGGGGCGTTGGTATGAAACGGGTAATGTATCTGATGAACACAATTCTATTTTGAATGAAACAGCTGTACGGGAATTCAATATCCGCAAACCTGTGATAGGGCAACGTTTTAAGAGCCAGGGCGATACCGGTGTAGTGATCGGTGTGGTAAAGGATTTTTATTATAAGAGTATGCACGAAAAAATTGGCCCGGTTGTCATTCGTTCAGCTGATGAAAATAACTGGAGCTTTCTTGTTAAAACATTTCCAGGCAAAATAAAGGAGGGGCAGCAATCTGCCGAAAAGGTATGGAAACAATTCTTTGCTGATGAACCGTTTTCCTATAGTTTTTTAGATGATGAATTTGACAAGCTTTACCGGGGCGACCGTAAAACATCTGCATTGATATGGATATTTTCTGCTATCGCCATTTTTATTTCATGTCTCGGGTTATTTGGCCTGGCCGCATTCACTGCAGAAAGGAGAGTGAAGGAAATAGGAATCCGTAAGATACTTGGAGCCGGCATACCTGATATTGTTTCACTTCTGTCGAAAGAATTTATTCATATGGTTCTCTTCTCCATGATCATTGCATTCCCGGTTGCATGGTGGGCAATGAATAAATGGCTGGAAAATTTTGCATACAGGATCAACCTGGGTTGGTGGATATTTTTAGTTGCTGCCCTAACTGCCTTGCTCTTAGCGTTGATGACAGTGAGTTTCCAGGCCGTTAGAGCTGCCATCGCCAACCCTGTAAAATCATTAAGAACAGAATAAACAAAACCAATCATGCTTGAATTAAAAGGAATTTACAAATGGGTTAACACCGGGAATAACCGGACATTTATTTTAAAAGACATCAACCTCACGGTAAAGGAGGGAGAATTCATTTCCATTATGGGCCCATCGGGTTCGGGCAAATCAACTTTGCTGAATGTGATAGGTATGCTGGATGAATTCAATGAAGGTGAGTATAATTTTTTGCGTGAGCCTGTGCATAAAATGAAAGAGAAACAGCGGACGACTTTATACAAACAGTACATTGGGTTTGTCTTCCAGGCCTATCACCTCATTGATGAACTGACGGTGTATGAAAATATTGAAACACCGCTCATCTACCAGGATATAAAAACTTCTGAAAGAAAAGCAATGGTGGCAGATATCCTTGACCGGTTCAATATTGTGGGTAAGAAGGACTTGTTCCCCACGCAGCTTTCCGGCGGGCAACAGCAGTTGGTGGGTATTGCAAGGGCTTTAATAGCCAAACCTAAATTGTTGCTGGCCGATGAACCCACCGGGAACCTGAATTCAAAACAAGGTGAAGAGATCATGAACTTGTTCAGCGAACTCAATAAAGAAGGTGTAGCCATTATACAAGTAACCCATTCGGAAAAAAATGCAGCCTATGGTTCAAGAATAATCAACTTGTTGGATGGCCGCATAGAGTATTAACGTATTGTGCTATTAAACCTTAGATTCCGCTCTGGAGACCGTCTTCGACAAGCTCAGACTGACAGTTTTCTGTCATGTTGAGCCTGTCGAAACATAGACAGAATGCGGGTTATTAAGAAGCTTTCTTTTTTAATAGGATAACACGTTAGAGAATTAATAAATTTTAAAAGAGATGATGATGAAAAAAAAATTTTTAACGATACTGTGTGTATTGATTGCAACAACCATCAATGTGCAGGCCCAGGCCCCAAATTCAAAACTGACATTGAAAGCCTGCCTGGATATTGCACTTGCAAATAATATTCCCGTCAAACAATCAGAACTGCAGGAGCAGGGTGCTAAAATAAACCTGAACCAATCGAAGATGAACAGGCTGCCCAATATATCTGCCGGTGTGAACTATGGTATCAACAACGGCCGCAGCATCGATCCTTATACAAACAGTTATATCAACCAGCAGTTGAATTCTTCCGGGGCATCACTGAATGCTTCCATTCCTGTTTTCAGCGGTTCCCAGGTCAATAATTCCATTAAACAGGCATCTTTCAATTACCAGGCATCGAAGATGGAGTTGCAGCAGGAGAAGGATAACCTTTCCCTCAATGTGATCCTTGCTTTTTTGCAATTAATGAATGATCAGGATGTATTAGCACTTAGCAAAAAACAAATTGATGTAACATCAAAGCAGGTAGAGCGGCTTGACCTGCTGAACAAAGAAGGAGCGATTGCCCCTGCAACGCTTTATGATATGAGGGGTCAATATGCTTCTGACCAGATAGCGCTTGTTAATGCTGTGCAGGCAGTGGAGATGTCAAAACTTAATCTTGCCCAGTTCATGAACATACCTTACGACAGGAATATGCAGATAGACAGGGAAAGTTTTGATGCGACTATGGCTTTATATAATGCCGGGGCAAAAGACATATATAATATTGCATTACAGAACCTGGCGATCATAAAAGCGGCTGACCTCCGTGTGAAAGCCGCCGGCAAAGCAACACAAGTTGCAGCTTCCAATCTTTATCCGTCGCTTTCACTAACCGGACAGCTAGGTACAAATTATTCAAGTGCAGCAACAAATTCAATCATCACCGGAAGCTCTTATGTTGCTACCAGCGATTATGTGGTAGTGAACGGGAGCAATAGCCCAGTCTTTACCAAACAAACTAATTTCAAAAACCAGAAGATCAATTTCTTCAAACAATACAATAATAACCTCGGAACTTTTGTAGGTATTAACCTGCAGATCCCGATATTCTCTTCCTTCCAGACAAGAACAAGGGTAAGGCTTGCCAGGCTGGAAGAAAAAAGAACCGGGTATGTTGCAGAGAATACAAGGATACAGTTGCGTCAATTTATTGAACAGGCACACCTGAATATGACATCGGCATGGGAACGTTATAAAGTGCTGGAAGACCAGGTAATTGCTTTCCAGGAATCATTCAGGGCTGCAGAGATACGTTTTAACCTGGGTGCTTTGAACAGCGTGGAGTATCTTATTGTAAAGAATAATCTTGACAGGTCAACTACTAATCTCACAACCGCAAAATACGACTACCTGTTAAGGACAAAGCTGCTGGATTTT
>CAYTQB010000002.1:83951-85999 GCA_964439615.1 uncultured Ferruginibacter sp.
TAATCTCACAACCGCAAAATACGACTACCTGT
This sequence comes from uncultured Ferruginibacter sp., assembly GCA_964439615.1. Lineage (GTDB taxonomy): Bacteria > Bacteroidota > Bacteroidia > Chitinophagales > Chitinophagaceae > Ferruginibacter. The sequence goes on from CAYTQB010000002.1 coordinate 83,984, forward strand.
TAAGGACAAAGCTGCTGGATTTTTACCAGGGGAAATTAAAATAGGAGTAGGGGCTATTCCACAAAATGCCAACAAACTCCGGCTATGTCAATGATGTTGACTTCTTTGCCATAGGGTTGTTCTGTAACATGACCTATGCGGATACCGAATTTTTCAGGTAACTTTTTTTCAATGATCTCTTTCCTGAATGCTGCAGCATTGGTTACTTTCACGCTTATCATGAAGTTTTCTGCAAATTTCCTGTCATCATATTTTTGGAGAACAAATTTGCAGCCGTCTCTTTCAAAACCAATATAATCGCCGGCATCCCAATTAACGGCAAACCCCAATTCAATAAAAAACTGTTTCGAACCTTTAAAATCACTACCCGACGGAACAAAAGGCTCAAGAGAAAGAAATTTCATATGCTAAGTTTAGTTGTATGTGAATTATTGACTTTGCTCAATTAGTTTTTTAATTCTGCATTAGGTTCTGTTTTGCTAATACTGTCTTCTTTGTATCCTTTAGCCAGCTTAGCCGGTTTATCAGCAAAGATCATTCTTGCATTGCTTCTGAAATCATCCGGCCAACCAATTCACTTGTCTGTTCCAGCTAATTGTTTTAAAAATAAATATTGAGCTGCACGATTAAAATGGTTTTGTATTCAGCTTTCTATGTTCACCACCCTGTAATATACCCTGCCTGCGTTAATGGCATTGCGAATGAGTTTTTGTTTTTTATTCAGGGAAGAGTTGCCGGTCTTTACTTCAATAAAATCAAGTACGATATCTTCTTTGCTTTCGATCCCGGAGAAAGAGATCATATCAATAGGGCTTCCTAAAAAAACAACTTCGGAAGGTTTTAAACAGTTGTTGCCCAGGAAAGGAGCCAGGTGCCCGGCAATTCTTCCCTTGGTAATGTTTTTACTTCGCCTGAAAGCATCGTCGATAAAATATTGTTTCAAAACAGTTTTGTCTTTTTCTATTTTCATTTGGTATTCGGTAACCAGCTCTTTCTTAATATCTTCCACCTTGCTGATGAATGCAAGGTCCTGTTCATAAGCGGTCATCATATCGGCCGACATGGAGATCATCTTGCGCCTGAAATAAATAAAGGAGATGATGCAGATGATGATGCATACTGAAATGATACTGGTTATGACGATTTCCTTTTCTATCATTTTTAAAAATTGATCTCCTTCCAGTTGAATTTACGCTTATTGATGGCAGTCCATACTTTGTTCTTGAATTCCGAAGTACTTCCGTTATTGGCCTTGGTGATCTCTAAAAAATAAATGGATACTTCTTCTTCATCGGCAGCACCGTCAAAAACAATAAGGTCAATGTACTTACCGATGAATTTTATATCCCTGGGATTATAACTGAAATTTTCATTGAGCAGTTTTGTTTCTCTGGCGATCTCATTCGTTATTTCACGGGTTTGAGATGCGATAGCCTGCCTCCTGATATTGACCTCATTTTCCGTTTGCCAGGTTTTCAGGAAAGATTCAGCTCTGTTTTTTTCATAACTGTCAATCTCATTTTTTATGATGTCAAATTTAACTTCCAGTTGCCGCTGAAATTCCTGCTGTATAATTTTATTGGACCTGGCAAGGTAGATTATCAATGACAGGATAAGGATGATCAGTATTGCGAATAGAACGTAGATGAGCATTTTCTCAATTTGGATTGCCTATGCTTGAAGGCGGTTTTACATTTGCCTAAGTTAATGAAAACCTTTTGTAAATGATGCGGAAGGGGGATGAATGGAAAGGCTTTTAATCCACAATAAAAGACTCTTTCCAGCTAAGCCCGGTAGCGCATAAACTATTGGCTTTAAGCTATGTGACGACAAAGGGAAGGAGAATCATGCAAATTTATGGAAGGCTTTTCCACATATTGTCTTTTGCAGAATAAAGTATGTAAACAGGTAACATAAGAAAAAGGTCAACAAAATTTTGTTGACCTTTTTGTGACCGCGTCAGGATTCAAACCTAAAACCTTCCCGACCCAAGGTCGGGATGCTCTATTCATTAGA
>CAYTQB010000002.1:86099-116725 GCA_964439615.1 uncultured Ferruginibacter sp.
ACAAAATTTTGTTGACCTTTTTGTGACCGCGTTAGGATTCAAACCTAAAACCTTCTGATCCGTAGTCAGATGCTCTATTCAGTTGAGCTACGCAGCCATTTTTTGAATGACGGCAAAGATAGTCATTAAACCCGTTTTGCCCAAACTTACAATCCTCTTAAAAACTCAGTATGGATCAGGTCAACAACTTTCACCAGGTTCTTGGTTTCAGCAAATACTTTTAACTGCCTGTCGGCGCCGGTACCTTGCTCCAGCATTTTGTGTACATGGCTTATGGCATGCCTGCTACCCAGGTCGGATAAAACATCATCAACAAAATCAAGTAGCTCATAGATCAGCACCCTTGTGTTTACCTCCATTTCTTTTCCAAAATCTATCAGGCTTCCATCAATACCATAACGACCGGCCCGCCATTTGTTTTCATTTAACAGGGCCCTTGAATACATCATGAAGTTCAGGTTCTGGCTTCTTAATTTATATAACTTGGCACAAACGGCCTGGAATAATGCAGCGATAGTGATCGTTTCCTGCACAGTTAATGGCACATCACATATCCTGAACTCAACTGTATTGAAGAAGGGGTGAACCCGGAGGTCCCACCATATTTTTTTTGCATTGTCAATACAATTGGTTTTAACCAGCAACTTGATGTAGTTATCATACGCTTCAATGCTGTCAAAATAATCCGGTATCCCGGTACGGGGAAATTTATCAAATACCTTTGTGCGGAAAGATTTATATCCTGTAGTACGTCCTTCCCAAAAAGGAGAGTTTGTACTTAATGCATAAATGTGTGGTAAAAAATACCGGGCCGAATTGGCGATATGAATGGCCATTTCACGGTTTTCCATTCCTACATGTACATGCAATCCAAAGATGAGGTTGCTGCGGGCAGCTTCCTGCAATTCATTTACTATTTCACTGTAACGTACATGATCGGTGATCAGCTGGCTTTCCCAATGGCTGAAGGGGTGTGTACCCGATGCACCTACCCAAAGGCCCAGGTCATCTGCAATACCACTGATGGTCTTCCGTAATGTACCTACATCAACAAACGCTTCGTCAATATCTTTACAAATATCTGTACCTACCTCTACAACGGCCTGGTGCATCTCGGCCTTTACTTTATCTTTGATCACCTTCTGGCCTTCCTGCACAATTTTTTGTTCATGGCTTTTTAGCTCCCTGGTCTCAGGATCAATTACCATATACTCTTCCTCTACACCAAGTGTGAAATGTTTGTACGATAGATTTGACATGCTGAAAAAATTAAGGATTAGGAATGAAGAATTAAGAATTAAAAACCAAAAGCGCAGTATCTTCTTTTCTGCATTCCTGATTTTTAATTCTTAATTTTTAATTATTTGTAGAGTTTCTTTTTTGCAGAACTTCTCTTGATGTATTCTCCCCAGGTGAGGTTATCTTTTCCATCTTTATGTTCCATTGCTTTTTCAATAGCATAAGTGGCTGCCGTTTCTACCACCCAGTCGAAGTTTTCCTGACCAACGCTGCTTACTTCTGCATCGGGTGCCGGGTTGCAAAAATCAATGGCATAAGGCACACCGTCTCTTACAGCCAGTTCAACCGTATTGAAATCATAGCCGAGGTAATGGCAAATTCTCAAAACAATGTCCTCCATCTGCTTGTATCTCTCAGCACTGGGTTTAAAGTCGGAAACATACCGGAGATGATGAGGATTGCGTGGCTCATAAGGCATGATGCGGACATATTTGCCTCCAATGCAGTAACACCTGTAATATTCTTCAAACTTTATCTCTTCCTGCAGCATCATCACCAGTTGTTCAGTTTCGGCATGCTTTTCAAAAAATTCTTCCATGCTGTTGAGTTGGTAAACACTTTTCCAGCCACCACCGGCAAATGGTTTCATGTAGGCAGGGAAACCTATATAATTAAAGATGCCTTCCCAGTCGAGAGGATAGGCCAGGTTTGAAAAAGAGGCTTCGCTGGTATCCGGTGGTAATTCACGTGATGGAAGGATCACTGTTTTAGGAACCGGCACGTCAATCTTGGTAGCCAGGCAATTATTGAAGAATTTTTCGTCGGCACTCCACCAAAACGGGTTGTTGATAACCGTGGTGCCGCACAATGCTGCATTTTTCAGGAAGGCCCTGTAAAAAGGTACATCCTGTGATATGCGGTCGAAAATAACGGCATAACCAGACGACTCGCCCTGCATCACCTTGTCAATACGAACAGCCTCGGCCATTATACCTTCAACATTTTTGCTGTTAACCCTAGCAATAAATGCCTCCGGGAAACTTCTTTCTTTTCCGAATAATACGCCTATTTTTTTCATACCAGTTAGTTTTAAGATTTTATTGATTGTGCTATGTGTTTAAACCTGTTCAAATATATTTTTTCATGGTCAATAAAACAAATTATGTTTAAAATAAAGCCACCAGTCCCAAGCTGCGAGGAACACCCTTATCATTGAAATAGCTTTTCAGTAAGTGCAACATGCTCATCCTTCCTGCTTTTCCCTTGTAGCTAATTGCTTGTAGCTTTAACCACATGTCTGGTATCGGGTATTTTCTTATTTTTGGCAATATGTCAGCAGCAAAGACGGCCAATATCTTAACCGAGAGGCACATTATATCTTCTATTTTCCTTGGTCGTGATGTTAATATTGACTTTTATCTCCCTTTACATACAAATTATACATCAGACTTCAGCCTTTTGCTGGTAAATGATGGTCAGGACCTGGTAACCATGAAGTTTGAGGAAATACTGGATGAACTGTACGAAAACAAATCCATTAAAGATCTTTTGTGTGTGGGTATTCATTGTTCTAAGGATAGAAAGAATGAATATGGTACGGCAAAGATACTGGATTATAAAGGGCGGGGTGCCAAAGCTGCTTTATACAACCAGTTTATTTTTAAAGAACTGCTCCCTTTTATCCGGAGTAAATTGTTCATTTATTCATTCAAAGAAAAATCTTTTGCCGGATTTTCGCTGGGTGGTCTTTGTGCCCTTGATATTGTTTGGAACCACCCGCAGGAATTTAGTAAAGTCGGTGTTTTCAGCGGCTCATTATGGTGGCGGGATAAGGACCAGGATGATGCTGACTTTAATGAAGATACAGACCGTATAATGCACCGGCAGGTAAGAGAAGATGAGGGGTTTTATCCCTGGCTTAAATTCTTTTTTGAGGTTGGTACGCTGGACGAGGTTGCTGATAGAAATAAAAATGGTGTCATTGATTCAATTGATGATACGATAAGCCTGATAGATGAACTTGTTAAAAAGGGATATGATAAAAATACCGGGGTAAAATTCCTTGAATTGAGAGATGGCAGGCATGATGTGCCTACATGGGCCAAAGCATTTCCCAATTTTTTGAAATGGGGTTGGGGAAGATCTGTCAGTGAAGAGTAAATAAAATACTGAAATTAAAAAAGGCTATCTCATTGAGATAGCCTTTCATTTTTATTACGGTTTAATTAAAATATCAAACGTAAACCTAACTGCAGCGACCATGTACTTGCTGTAGAAAGACTTCTTACAAATGTTTTGTCAACTAATATAGGATTACTACCTGTTGGTGCTCCATTAGGAGTATAGGTAGCTAATTGATACCTTACTTCACCTGTGGTTGCGTTTTTAGTAGCCCTGAGCGGATTATTAACTACAAAGAAATCACGTAAACCCCAGTCTTTATTAAGCAGGTTCAGAAAGTTTGTACAATCAGCACTGAACTGCAGGGTTGCCCTTCTAGACCCAATATTGGTAAAGATATCCTGAAGGAATTTCAGATCTACCCTGTGGTAGAATGGAAATACAGCGCCATTTCTTTGGGCAACCTGGCCCTGGTGCTTTTTCAAATACTTATCCTGCGCTATAAAAGCAAAGAAAGCATCACTTTGTTGTTGTGGGGTGTAAGTAACAGCAGTAGAACCTGAACCAACGGTAAGCGGTATGAATGTGATCTGTGAAGGGTCTTTTGGTATATACATCAGGTCGGAACTGTTACCATCATAGTTGATATCAGCGGTATTGCTGAAACCGGTTGGGGCAGTACCACCAGCTGATCCGTAAATATAACTGAATGCACCACCCTGGGCCTGTGAGCCTTCATAGTAAATAGATACTGTAGTGGCAAGATGTTTAATATATTCTTTCCTGTAAGAAAAAGTACCTAAAATACGGTGCGGAGTTGTAAAAGATGAATAAGATAACTCTTTATCATTTTGAGTCCCGGAAGTCGGGTTACCGCTCCATGTTGATGATGCTGTTGAACCGGGGTTAGCCGTTACGTCCATTGCTGCACTAAGTGTGTATGCCAGTGATGCATAGAACCCTTTGCTGAATGATTTAGAAACCTGGGCAGTTAAAGAGAATGACCCGCCTGCGTTGTTGTTCTCCAAAACAATGGCATTAGAATAGGCACTATATTTCCTGCGGGTAGAGGTACTGGTATTCGAAAAACTTGGCCTTGAAGAACCACCCAGGTTAACAACACCTGTTGGATTTGTCTGGTTGGCATTACGCATCACAGTGGCATTCAGGTCGTGAGAGTAAAGTGCATCCATTGTCAATGTCCATCCTTTGCCAAACTTCCTGTCGAAACCAAGATTGGTTCTCCAAACCTGTGGGAATTTATACTTAGGATCGATCAGGATAAAGCCAGCAGAATTTGGTACGGGTGCGGGGGCAGTAAATAAAGATGCCCATGCTTTTGGATTCGGGTTAAATGTTATCTGGTTCAATTGGGTGGTATTTGCAATTACACTTACCTGGTACATACCGCTGTTAGTTGGCATATTGGTGAGATAAACAAAAGGTATTCTTCCGGTGAATACCCCAGAACCTCCGCGGATGATCATAGTTTTATCTCCATTCATATCCCAGCGCAGGTCGAACCTGGGAGCCCAGTATAAAGTTGATTTTGGCCACATACCGGTTGAGTAATTGGTAGGTTTGCCATACCTGTCTGGGAATGTCAAAGCGGTGATAGCCGGGTTCTCCAATGGCTGGGAAGGATAAATGGGTTTATCTACACGTAGTCCATATGTCAGTTTCAACCTCGGTGTTATATTAAATTCATCCTGTGCATATATGCCAAGTTGCCCAATCTTCATCTCTGCAGAATAAACGGTTTCTTTTCCGGGTATTCTTGAAAATGTATATGTATAAGCAATGGGATGTGCCGCAGGGTTCATGAATTCTTCGAGGGAACCATAGGCATAATAACTTTGTGAACCAGGCATGAACATATTACCTACATACTGGTATTCGTAAGTACCACCGATGGTAGCTGTATGTTTACCGGCATAGATCGTAAAATTATCCGTGATATTGTAAACATCATTCTTAACATCGTTATTATAAGAGAAGTTTTCAAGGCCTGCACTCATATAATTCTGCTTGGCCCCGCCGGCATAAGTGGCAGCTGTGCCACTTTTTGTAGGATCACCCATGATATCGATAAAAGGAAACACTTCGCTGGGAGTTGACCGGGTTGTACGGATCTTCGTACCGGTAGCTATTAACTGGTTAGAGAATTTTCCTCTCCAGTTACTGTTCAGTTCCAGCGCAGCTGATCTTACTTCGTCGTGAAAGGAATACTGTGAGTTTGCGAAAGTCATGGCATTGGTTCCAAAACGGGCACCTGCTGTCCACGTATTTGGGCCACCGGTAGCAACACCGTTGGGCGTACTGTTCGACATTAATTTGTCATCATCACCAACCATTTCACTGTACTTAAGCGTTAATTTATGTGTTGTATTAATGTTCCAGTCAATACGGCCCAGTATCTTGTAGTTTTTAATATTAGCATTTGGAAGTCCGTCATAGCTTCCGGTTTCATATCCATACTTGCTTTTAAGATAATCCGAGAATTTCTTTAGTGAATCCACTTTCACATTCGAAATATTTGCACCAGGGGTACCGCCGGTTGGCCTGAAAGAAGTTAATGGCGGAGCTACTCTTTTTTCTATTTCGCCATTTACAAAGAAGAATAGTTTGTTTTTTATGATTGGTCCTCCCACGCTTGCTCCATATACGGTGCTTTTAGAATCAGGCTGTGTAGCTAATTTTATGCCTCCAACTTTAGTACCGATAAAATCCTGGTTCCTGAAATATCCATATAAAGTTCCTTTAAACTTATTGGTTCCGCTTTTTGTAACTGAAGCAATGTTAGCGCCTGTAAAGTTTGATTGCCTGACATCGGAAGGTGCGATATTTACGCTCACTTCTTCAATAGCATCTAAAGAAATAGGCTGGCTGTTTCCTCCGGGAAGAGGATCAGTGCTTAAACCAAAATTATTATTCAGGTTCGCCCCATCAACAGTAAAATTATTATACCTGCCATCTCTTCCCCCAATGGCATTACCATTTGCCTGGGGGGTAAGGCGGGTAAAATCTGTAATATTTCTTGTAATAGTTGGTAAGGTAGCAATCTGCCGCTGGCCAACATTGGTAGAAGCTCCTGTTTTAATATTTGAAGCTGCTTTACCTCCCGAAACAATCACTTCGGTAAGTGTTGTTGTAGAAGGAACCATTGTCAGGTTAGCATTATAAGTATCCCCCAGGGTTAATGTGATGTCTTCAACATCCTGCTTTTTTAACCCAACAAACTGGCAGGTGAGTGTGTATGGTCCGCCGGGGCGTAAACCCGGTAAGGTGAAAGCTCCATTCTTGGTGCTTATAGTTTCATATTTTGTACCAGAAGGAACATGTATTGCTGTTATTGTGGCCCCGGCTAAAACGTCTCCATTTGACTGTTTTACAGTACCGGCGATGCTACTTGTAGTTACCTGTGCATTCATTAAAACCGGAATGGCAAATAAGGTAATCAGCAATAAGGGTAAAATTTTCTTGAAATTCATATTAGTTTGGTTTTACGTGGCAAAGAAAACGAATAATTGCCGAATTCCGTTAACTTTTATCAACAAAATATCAGGCAATACAAACTTAGTTTCTGCTGCTTACCTGGCTGTTAACTGAACGGGAAATAACCGGAATTTAAGATTGGCCGGATTTGGTTAAGATCCCTGCTGGTTTTATGAAGAACAGGGCTGTTTTTTTTGTTTACAACCTCAATTTGTTTTTAGAATTTTTAGCGTAAGAAAAGCTGAAAGATACAACCACTGAGTACTTTATGCAGGCAACTGATGATGTAAAAAACCGTTTAATGTTTATTTTTATATCGGTAAGTAAGTAATTACCAAATACGAAAAGCCTGAGGTTTAATTCTTGTTAACTTTGCAGAATAATTGAAATATATGCTGGATAGTATTGAAAGCGCTGTAGAGGATATCAGGAATGGTAAACTGATCATTGTTGTAGATGATGAAGACAGGGAAAATGAAGGGGATTTTATCACCGCAGCAAATAATGTTACACCCGAGGTTATCAATTTTATGAGTACACATGGGAGAGGTTTGATCTGCGCCCCTTTGAGTGAGGATCGCTGCAATGAATTGAAGCTGCAGCCAATGGTCAGTAATAATACTTCACTGCACGAAACCGCATTTACTGTGAGTATCGACTTGCTCGGTCATGGTTGTACAACCGGAATATCAGCTCACGACAGGGCTAAAACCATACAGGCATTGGTAAGTACTGATACATTACCGGAGGATTTGGGAAGGCCGGGGCACATTTTTCCATTAAGGGCAAAAAGGGGTGGGGTTTTGCGCCGTTCCGGGCATACAGAAGCGACCATTGATATGGCCAGGCTGGCCGGATTTCCACCTGCCGGGGTTTTGGTTGAGATAATGAATGAAGACGGAACGATGGCACGTTTACCGCAATTAAAAAAAATTGCAAAGAAATTTGACCTGAAACTTATTTCGATCAAAGACCTTATTGAATACCGCCTGCGGGAAGAGACATTGATAAAAGAAGAAGTGAGGGTTCAGTTACCTACCCGGTTTGGTATTTTTGAGTTGATTGCTTTTGAGCAGCTAAATACCGGTGAAATACACATGGCTCTGAAAAAAGGCGATTGGAAAAAAAATGAGCCCGTGCTGGTAAGGGTACACAGCAGTTGTATGACGGGGGATATCTTAGGCTCACTTCGCTGCGATTGCGGAGACCAACTGCACCATGCTATGCGAATGGTTGAGGTAGCAGGAAAAGGATTACTACTTTACATGAACCAGGAGGGCAGGGGCATTGGCTTGTTAAATAAACTAAAGGCTTATAAATTACAGGAGCAGGGAAGAGATACAGTAGAAGCAAACCTGGAACTTGGTTTTGATATGGATGAAAGGGATTATGGCGTTGGCGCCCAGATATTACGCCATCTCGGTGTCAGTAAAATGAAACTGATGAGCAATAATCCACGTAAACGTGCAGGCCTGTTGGGTTATGGTTTGGAAGTGGTAGAGAATGTACAGATCGAGGTAAAATCAAATCCACATAATGAGAAATACCTGAAAACAAAAAGGGATAAACTGGGCCACGAAATATTGAACGGTTAATAAAAGCAGTGGCCTTTTAGTTTTTTACTTCGGTGATCAATTGTTTTTTTCTTTTTTCTTCATTGGGTTTAAGTATTTCCGAAATTCTGTCAAAATCTTTGCGATAAGATAATTTAACACCCGACCTGTTTCTTTGCCCCTGTGCAAGATCAATACTGGTGCGGTTAAAGCCTACTACTTTTAAACTTCCGTCTTTGTTCAGCGACCATTCGATGTTAATATCGGGAGTAAGCAATCCTTTTTTATTTAACTGTGCATAGGGGTTATTATAATCGAGGTTACCGCCAATTAAAACCACCAGGCGGCTGCTTAATACAAGTTTTACTCCGGCACTTAAATTGGCCTGCAAAAGGGCGGCCTTGTTTTGAAGGTCAAGGCTGGAATTGATATCAAAATAAGTTGACACAACTCCATTCGTAGCTTTTTCCAGTTCTTTATTAAATGTATTGGCCAACCAGCCCGATATTATTCCTCCAATGGTGTTGGTGGCAAGCCCTATCGTGTTTCCGCCGGTTAAGAAACCCTGGTTTTGGTCGGGCGAAATAAAAGTATTGAATAGTAAAAGGCTGGCCACCTGTTTGTTCATTTCATTATCATCATTCTTAAGCGCCTCCAGCCTGTTCAATGCAACAAAATCTTTACTCAGTTCACTGTTTGCCGGAAGCTGGAAGTCAAAATTAATGACCGGTTTATTGAGCACACCGGTTAAGTGTGCAATGATGGTAACATTTTCTTTTTGTTTGGTGGAAGGACTCAGGTTACTGAGGTCAACTTTTTTTGCCAGGTACTCAGCATCAATATTTATTTGAGCCAGGTAGGGATCTCCATTCCAGGTTATAGAGCCCTGGTTGATGGTAAAATATTTTTGCAGCCAGGTCTGGAAATTGAATTTGTATTCACCATCTGTAATATTATACCTGCCCCTTATTGTTAAAGGTTCTTTTGTACCAACCCTGATGTTTAATAAACCATTGCCCCTGCCTTTAATGATGTCGCCGGTCGCTTCATCCAGTATCACATCTATTTTACAGGCCGGGTTAGCGGTTAAATTCATATTCACTAAAAAATTGGTCTGTTTTTTAGTTTTGAATTCATCTTCCATTTTGCTTCCATACTGTATAAAGTCTATATAATCTATTTTGCCAATCTCCTGGCTGTTACTGGTAGGGATAAAAATATGACTGCTGTCTGTTGCAGAAGGTTCGCCGGTAATATTCATTTTCATATCTGTTACCGGACCATCCAAAGTCATAACAGCCTTACCGATCACTTTACCGTAAAACTGGCTATTGTCTTTTGGCGTCGTGTTCAGCAAAAGCATTTTGTTAGTTTCAAAACGTAAATTGTCGAAACCAAAATCATTGAAAAAAGTATGCTGCATTTTGCCGCTGACGGTTCCGGTATTGTTCAGCGTGTCTTTCAACTGTAAAGTACCCAGGTCAATTTCATCGGGATTAAAAATGATAGTTTCGTTATTGAACTTATATTTTACCTGTGTATATTTTACTTTTAATGCACCTTCGGTAGCCGTTACGCTTCCGGTAACATACTGGTGATTCTTTCCGCCGCTCAGTTTTAAATTACTGTTTGCATTTCCCTGCATATCGCTGAAGATAGTTCCGAGGTATTGGTTCAGCATGCTGATGTCGAAGCGCTCTGCCAGGAAAGCAATGTCCATTTGATTCTGGCCAGTGTCTTTATAATTATAACTTCCATCAATATTGAACTTATACAATTCACCATCGGCATCGGCTTTGAATTTTACCTGGCCGGTTGTGGTATTTGCTTCACCCTTAGCATTTACTGTTCCTATCTTTTCATTATCCAGCCTGAAGTCTTCGGCTTTCACATCATATTCAATGATCTGTTTGCCGAAGGGATCCTTTAATTTCACTGTTCCGGTAACAATGCCCTCAAACCTGGGCTGTTTTAAAAAAGGTTGCGTAAAATCATTGATGTTTACTTTTTTCATTTTGGCAACCAGGTTGGTATGGTCCGTCAATTCATCCAGTTCGGTTGATAAAACAATTTCCTGCTCACCCTGGGTAAATCTTACATCATTAGCTTCTATATACGATTTACGCAGGGTTAATTCGCCATCCTTGGCCAGGCTCCATTTTTTTTCGTTCAGTATGAATGATGAAGGGAAGAAATGTACTTTAACACCATCGGCATAGGTCTGAACCCTGGCATTTAACTGGGCTTCGCTCAGGGTTTTGCTGGCACTTGTTGTAAGCTGGATGTTTGAAATATCATTCTTTGAACTGAGAATTAATTTGGTGTTGGGGAAATGCAAACTGTCTGAAAGAGCAAAATCACTTACCGATATATTGGTTTTCAGGCTGTCGAGATTACCCTTTCCAATTAACTGGATATTATTAAATGTTTTTCCATCGTATCCGAATTGAGGCACTTCCGCCTGTACATTAAATTCACTTTTTGCCAGCTTAAGGTTTCCCGAAAAAACAGAATTGTCAAATCCGCTTAATCTTTTGTCAACAAGTTTTACATATTCATCTACCTGCCGGGTTTTTATATAAAAAGAAAAATCCTGGTCGCTGATATTGTGCGTTGGCTTTTCAATGTACGACGGATAATACCTGTTTAAAAACACTTTGAAGGCATCGGGTAATTCCAGTATTTTAAACCTACCTGTAAGGTTGCCATCAATTTCATTTGAATGGAACGTAAGCACTTTGTTTTCACCGTCAGTAAGTGAATTTAAAGCGAGAGAATCAAAAGATAATCTCGTACTGTCATGTAGCAGGGTAGCGTCATATATTTTTGCCGAGCCGAGAAAATTATCAATATTACTGCCGGCAAAATTAAGTTTCAAAAGACCTGATAGTGTAAAATTATCTTTGGCAAAGTTTAATTTCTGAAGATTTGCTTTTCGCAGGTTGGCATCAAAATTAAATTGAGTAGTATCTCCCAGCAGGCTGATGGAACCTTTCAGGTTTTCCACTTCCAGGTTGGGGTCCTTAATATCAAGGTGGCCAGTGAAAAGGTTTTTAATAAAAGTTCCGTTGAGGGTAATGTTCTGGTAAGTATATCCCGAAAATTCCAGTTGAGATACCTTACCATTAAAATCGGCATTCAGGTCTTTTAAATTGAATCCTCTTCCTTTCACCTGCCCGCTCAATGCTACTTTGCCTAATTGTTTATTATTGAAAAAACTGCCCAGGTTAAAACCTGCAGAAGAGATATTACCGGAATAAGTAGGTACCTGGTTATCCCGAAGTTTCATATTTAAGTCGGCATTAAGGTTACCCTGGCTGGTATTAATATTGCCATAGGCAACAAAGTCTTTTATAAAGCCGGTGAAATTACCCCTGAAGCGGATATCGCCCAGCCGGCTCAATTGTGGTTGCCCGATATTTCTCAGTGTGGGCACCAGTTTAACAACATCGTTATAGTTTGTCTGCAGGTCGTTCGACTTAAAGTCGATAAACGTACTGTATATATCCGGCAGCCCTTTTAATGCAATATCGCCATCAATGATGGTGTTGTCGCTTTTAATTTTTAATTTATTTGCCGAAAGGTTATCAATGCTTCCCCCGGCATTTCCCTCAAAATAAATAATACGTTTCCAGTCCTTTACTGCAGGTGCAAAAAAAGCAATATCATCAGTGTGGATATTACTTCCTTGAAATTTGCCATCAAGTTTTACACTGTGCAGAAAATTGCTCATATCGGTGTTGAAATTATTATAACGCATGGCATAATAATTACCAATCCTGCTTTTTTCAGTTATCACTTCCAGGTTGCTGAACTCCATTATACCGGGAGTAAGCTTCATAACCGCAGTGAGTTGTTTTACTGCAAAACCACTTTTTTCTTTAGCAGATAATTTTATGCTGGATGTAATGGTATCTTTCCAGATCAGTACATTACTTAATTCGCCGTTTATTTTGCTGAATTTTAAATGCTGGCCGTCAAAGCGGTCGGTGTATGGGGCACGGGCAGTTTCCTTGTTATTCAAAAAACTACCGTCCTGTAAAAGGATCTTATTGATGTGTAATTGCCAGCCTGCTGCATTCCATTGTAACTGTCCCGTTTCGGAAACTGTTATTTCAGCATTGGCAGCAGGGTCAGCTAATGGTTTATTGCCCCGGTAATCAGATACTGAGAAAACAGGTTCGTCAAGCTTTATCTCGTTAATGGCAATGCTCTTTTTTGACAGATCAATTTCATCAGCAGTAAAGGCGAGTTTTTTAATTGAAGCTGTAAGGTCCTGACCGATCCATTTATCAACCCGGGTAAAAACAATATTATTCAGTTCCAATACTTTCAGGTCTATCTGCAGCGCATCTTTGTTTGTATTTGTTTTTGGTTTGGGGCTGGAAAAATAATCAACCAGGAATTGATAATTCCAGACTGAATCTGACCGTTTCATATTGATGACGGCATCTGAAAGACCCACATATTGTAAAACAGGTTTATCTTTAAAGAAGAACCAATCAGTGATATTTACTTTAACTGTTCCGGCATAAAGTAGTGTGTCTTTTTTTTTGTCTTCTACCAAAACACCTTGCACCAGCATTTTATTGAACAAACTAAAATCCACATGGCGGACTGAAACTTTTGTTTTAAGGTTTTGTGAAAGGGATTCAGAAACTTTTGTGACCAGCCAGTTTTGTACAAAATTTACATGTAGTATACCCCACAATGACATTATCAGCAATAAAAAAAACAAGACAAAGGAGGTTTTGTGCTTTGTCTTTTTGAAAATGAATACCCAGGCAGCAACCCATCCCAGCACCAATAGGGCAAAGAGCCACCTCGAATAGGGATAAGCATAAATGAACAGTATAGCAAGCGCAAACCAGAAAGCCAGCGTGAGGGAAAGCCATTTCAATATGTTCAGGACTCTGCGCAGGGTAAATTATTATATGTAAAAATAGTTATTCGCCCTCTAAAGGCAAATTCAGTACCAAACTTTGGATTTAGTTTACCAGTAAAGATGCTCTTAACAAGGCTTTATCAAACGGCCTTAAAAACGACCAATGTAACAAGTGTAGACAGCTCCGGTCAGTTCTTTGATCTCAATTGCTGATTGAATTGAACCGAACCTCCTTTAGGAATAGAAAGGCTTTGCCAGCTTTCATTTTTTATTATCCGGGCTATATAAATGATTTGCCCAACATGATAGGGATAATGGGCTAATTGCCGGTTGATGGCATCAATAACCAGCAAGCTTTCATCCCTGATAAAAATGGTTTTTAAAAGATCATCTTCGGTAAGTGATTGCAATGAGCCAATACAACATGCCCAGCCTTTTTCCCAAAGGTCAAGGAGTTGTTGCCTGGAAAAATGCTGTTCTTCAAATTCCGTATCCCGGTTGCGCCATTCCTTTTCGCCATCAGTGGTTAAAAAATCTGTCCAGCGGCTGAGCATATTACCGGCCATATGCTGAATATTCACTGCTATACTATTATTTTCTTTGTTAGGCTGAAAATGAAAATCGGCATCAGCAAGTTGATCAAAAGTTTTATCGCCAAGCTCTTTGTAATATTTTAAACGCTTGATGACACTTTTTAAAAATTCATCTCCCAAATTCATATGCTATAGTTTTATTTATAACTCCCAATTCTCCACCCCTAATTCGCAATACCTAATTCCTAATCCCTAATTCCCTCAATACCCCCTGGCATCATCATCGCCTCTCTTATCAGCTACAGCAATTATTTTCTTATTCCTGATCTGGATCACTTCTGTTCTGCCAATGGCTTCTCTTGCTTTTATATTATATCCCATCTCTTTTAATTGAGTTTGCACATCTGCCGAAAGATCTTTCTCCACATAAAGTGTATCAGGCAACCACTGGTGATGGAACTTTGGTTTGTTTACAGCATCATCGGGGCTCATGTTAAATTCTAAAATATTCACCAGGGTTTGAAATACACTGGTAGGTATGGTTGTTCCCCCGGGAGTGCCCACGACGAGAAAGGGAGCACCATCTTTTAAAACAATGGTAGGTGTCATGCTGCTCAGCATTCGTTTGCCTGGGGTGATGGCATTTTTATCATTGCCTATTGCACCATACATGTTAGGTACTCCGGGCTTGGCGCTAAAATCATCCATTTCGTTATTTAAAATGAAACCTGCTCCGGCAACAACGGTATGGCTTCCATAACCGTCGTTCAATGTAGTGGTAACAGCTACAGCATTTCCTTCTGCATCAAATACACTTAAGTGGGTTGTCTCTTCACTTTCTTTTATAATACCGGCTTTGGTGGTTTTACTGCTACCTGCCTTTCCGGGTTCATAATCTTTCATTCTTTCTTTTAAATATGCGGTACTCACTAAAGTTTCTACCGGAACCTTCACGAAATCAGGGTCACCCAAAAATTCACCCCTGTCGGCAAAGGCCCTGCGTTCCACTTCGGTCATTAATTGAACAGATGCTGCTGTTTGAAATTGCATAGCGCCGATATTCCTGTCTTCGATCATTTTCATCATTTGCTGCAATAATATGCCGCCACTGCTTGGTAAAGGCATTGAGATAACCTGGTAGTCTTTATAATTAAAACTTAGCACAGCCCTTTCTTTAGCCTGGTAGTTTTTCAGGTCATCCAACGAGATGATCCCTTTTCCTTTCTGCATTTCTGAAACGATGAACCTGGCAGTTTTACCTTCGTAAAATCCTCTTTGTCCTTTATCCCTGATCCGCTTTAAAGTATTGGCCAGTTCTTTTTGTATGAGTATATCACCGGCTTTCCATTTTTCTTCCTTTACAAATGCAACCGGCGAGAGGTTCTGTTCCAAAAATTCTTTTTTGTTGTAATTAAATGAAGAAGCCTGTGAAGCAGTTATGGCAAAGCCTTTTTCGGCCAGGTCAATAGCAGGCTGTATCAGTTTTTTGAAAGGCAGGCGGGCATATTTCATACTTGCAAATAAACCGGCAACAGTGCCCGGTACACCCGAAGCCAAATGGCCATACCGTGATAAGCTTGATTGTGCATTTCCTTTTTCATCCAGGTACATATCCCTGCTTGCTTTGGAAGGTGCTTTTTCCCGGTAATCCAGGCTGATGTTTTCCCCTGATTTCAAATGAGCCAGCAAAAAACCGCCTCCACCAATATTACCGGCACCGGGATAAACCACGGCCAGCGCTAATTGTGTGGCAATAGCAGCATCAAATGCATTGCCTCCCTGTTTTAAAATATCGAGGCCAACCATACTTGCCAGCGGGTGGGCAGATACTACAGCGCCTTTGGTACAGGTTATTTGTTTTTGAATGGAATAGTCAGCAACATTGTTCTTTTGCGACTGGGAGAATGTAGTGGCAATTGAAATAATGCCGAGGGCCCCGGTAAGAAAAAGTCTTTGCAAAAACATACGTTAAAATTATTTACCGAATTTACTTTATTACCGGCATATTGTATGAATTACCCGATATTCATATTATGGATAAGTGGCTGACACAAGTCATCTGCTTTCTTTATTTTCACATAATATTTATGGAGGAGCGCCTTTTAATCATTAAAAAAATAAGATGAGAGTTAAATTTATCCTTTTTAGCCTGCTTTTCATAAGCGGACAATTACTTGCACAATTAAAATCGCCCAATGAGTTTTTGGGATACGGGCTAGGTAACAGGTTTACGCTCCATTATAAGATCGTAAACTATTTCAACCAAACAGCAGCAGCCATGCCACAGGTGATGAAGCTGGAAAAATACGGTGAAACCAATGAAGGCAGGGAACTTTTACTTGCCATTGTTTCTTCTGCTGAGAATATGGCAAGACTGGATGAGATCAGGAAAAATAATTTAAGGCTTACAGGTATCTTAAAAGACAAACCTGCCGATGTAAATGCACCGGTAATTGTGTGGCTCAGTTATAATGTTCACGGTAATGAAGCCAGCTCTTCCGAAGTTTCGATGAAGACATTGTACGAATTATTGAACCCGGCCAATACACAAACCAAAGAGTGGTTAAAAAATACAGTTGTAATAATTGATCCTTGCCTCAACCCTGATGGCAGGGACAGGTATGTTAACTGGTTCACACAAATGGTGGGTAAAAATGCTGATGCAAATCCCAACAGCAGGGAGCATAGTGAACCATGGCCCGGTGGCAGGGTTAATCATTATAATTTTGATTTGAACCGTGACTGGGCATGGCAAACCCAGATTGAGACCCAGGGTCGCATCAAAAAATATAACGAATGGATGCCGCAGATACATTGCGATTATCATGAACAGTGGATCAACAACCCATACTATTTCGCTCCTGCAGCAGAACCTTTCCATGAAGTGATCACTCCCTGGCAAAGACAGTTTCAAACAACCATTGGAAAAAACCATGCAGGGTATTTTGATGCCAATGGATGGTTATATTTTACTAAAGAGATCTTCGACCTGTTTTACCCGGCTTACGGAGACACATATCCAACCTACAACGGAGCTATTGGAATGACCTATGAACAGGCAGGACATAGCGGGGGAGGATTGGCAGTATTAACCAACGATGGCGATACACTTAGTTTGAAAGACAGGATAGCACATCATTTTACAACCAGTATGAGTACGGTGGAAGTAGCATCAAAGAATGCAGGCAAACTCATCAGTGAATTCAAAAAATATTTCGATGAAGCCAATACCAATGGGGTTGGTGAGTATAAAACATATATAGTTACTGAGGCAAACACAGCAAAACGTAAAGCCTTACAAAATTTTTTTGATGCCAATGGGATCAGGTATGGCCGTACGGATGCTTCTTCAATCAAAGGCTATAATTATTACACAGGTAAAGAAGAAAGTTTTTCAGCCATTAACAGCCTGGCGGTAAGTTCTTATCAGCCCAAATCATCGCTGGTGAAAGTTTTATTTGAACCAAAATCCAAGTTAAGCGATTCGGCAACTTATGATATTACTGCATGGAGTTTACCCTATGTATATGGAGTGCAGACCTATGCGGTTAGAGAAAAACTAACCATTGGTAATTACAGTGATCAAAATGTAGCCAGTAAAGTTTCTACTTCAGCTTATGGATACCTGGTGAACTATAATTCTTTTGCCGATGCAAAATTTGTAGCCACACTATTGAATGCAAAGTTCAGGGTTCGGTTTGCTGAAAAAGACTTTACCTATAATGGCAAGGCCTTTCAAAAAGGTACGATAATCATTTTGAAAAAGGGTAATGAAGATAAGCTGCAACAGTTTGCTGATATGGCCCTTTCCAACAATGCTACTGTTACAGAAGTGAACAGCGGGCTAATGGAAACAGGTTTTGATTTTGGAAGTGAAAAGGTTCACCTGGTAAAAAGGCCAAACGTTGTCGTACTGACAGGAAAGGGGGTTAATCCCAATGCAGCCGGCGAAGTATGGCATTTGTTTGAGCAGCAGCTGAATTACCCGGTAAGTATGATCAATGCCGAAGAAATTGATGGCAGTACCTTAAAAAATACAGATGTATTGATACTGCCTGATGGCAACTATAAATTCTTAAAAGATAAAGATGCTGCATCGGAAATTAAAATGTGGGTACAACAAGGGGGTAAACTGATCGCCTTTGAAAATGCAGCGGCACAGGTTGCCAAAGCAGACTGGGGAATTAAATTAAAGAAAGATGACGATGAAGATAAAAAAGATGATAAGAAGGATGGTAAAGAACCTTATGCCGATATAAAATTTTATGAGAACAGGGAACGTGATGGTATTGTAAATAATACTCCCGGCGCTATATATAAAGTTGAACTGGATAATTCGCATCCTTTGGCATTTGGTTATGGTAAAAATTATTTTTCGCTGAAATTAAGCGGCGATATATATGAATTTATGAAGAGCGGATGGAATGTAGGCGTAATTAAAAAAGAGAGCCAGGCAGCCGGCTTTGTAGGAAGCAAGACAAGAGAGCGTATTAAAGACGGTACCATATTAGGTGTACAGTCATTGGGTGGTGGCTCTATTGTTTTCTTTGCAGATGATCCCATCTTCCGGAATTTTTGGGAGAACGGAAAATTGCTTTTATGCAATGCGGTATTTTTAGTAGGACAATAAAAGTTAAAATTCAAAAGTCAAAACGAAAATAAAGGCTTAAATATTTATTATGATCAGGAAATTCTTTTTCACATTTTTACTTTTTACTTTTTACTTTTTGCCTGGTTATGCTCAAACTCCAAAGTCATACACTTCTTCTGAGATACTGCTGCAGTTAAAAAAACTAAATGTGCTGGGCTCGGTTCTCTACATTGCTGCACATCCCGATGATGAGAACACCAGGTTGCTGGCGTACCTGGCTAATGAAAAGTTATATCGTACCGGGTATTTAAGCCTCACCAGGGGAGATGGAGGGCAGAATTTAATTGGTGATGAACAGGGTGTTGACCTGGGATTGATACGTACACAGGAATTACTTGCTGCAAGAAGGATAGATGGTGCAGAACAATTTTTCAGCCGGGCATTTGATTTCGGTTTTAGTAAAAGCCCCGAGGAAGCTTTGCGGCTTTGGGGGCATGATAAAATATTGAGTGATGTGGTTTGGGTCATCCGCAAGTTCCGGCCCGATGTGATCATCACCCGTTTCCCTACAACAGGCGAAGGTGGTCATGGACATCATACCGCTTCTGCCATACTTGCCGCCGAAGCTTTTGATGCAGCAGCCGACCCGACAAAATTCCCTGAACAATTAAAGTATGTATCTGTATGGCAGGCAAAGCGACTGCTTTGGAACACATTTAATTTCGGCGGAACAAATACACAAAGAGATGACCAGTTTAAACTGGAGTGTGGCAATTACAATCCTGTTCTTGGAAAAAGTTATGGCGAAATTGCTGCTGCCAGCCGAAGCCAGCACAAAAGCCAGGGCTTTGGTGTGCCTGCACAAAGAGGTAGTGTAATAGAATATTTCAAGACCATCAAAGGAACTGCCCCGCTTAATGATCTTATGGATAATGTAGATGTGAGTTGGAGCAGGGTTAATGAAGTGGTTATGACAGGCAACGTGAAAAGGGTCATCGAAAAATTTGATGTGGAGCACCCGGAAAGATCTGTTCCTGCTTTGACCAAATTGTATAAAAATGCAGAAGCTGTAAAAGATGAGTATTGGAGAACACAAAAACTAAATACGATCAGTGAATTGTTGCAGAATTGCAGTGGTTTGTTCATGGATGCCACTACAAATACACAATATGCTGTGCAGGGCGATAGTTTAAAACTGAACCTGGTGGTCAATAACCGGACGGGTGCAAATATTGTAAGTGCCGATGTTCATCTAAACGATGACTATGTGATCTTCGACCAGCTGAAGAAAAATGTGAATTCTGTTAAGACGTACAGCATGTTCATCAAACCCGAAACAAAACCTACGCAACCCTATTGGCTGCAAAACCAAATGGATAAAGGCAGTTTCAATGTTGATGAACAACAACTGATCGGCAAAGGTGAGAGCGACCCAATGAGTGTTGTATTCAGTATGATGATCGAGGGCACTGAATTTAAATTCACCAGACCCATTCGCTATAAATATACAGATCCTGTTAAAGGAGAGTTGTACCAGCCGGTGAATGTGATACCTGCGTTTTCTGTAAAAGTTATTCCAAAACTTGGAATAAATAAGAAATTTTATGATCTGGAAATAAAATCATTTAAAGATAATAACCTTTTTAGGAACTATATAAAAACTTTACAAACACGTACTGTCATTGGATATACGAATGATACTGTGCTGAGAAAAAATCAAATTATAAAATTGTTTGTAAAACCGCAAAAAGCCCTGGTTTCGGAATTCAATGTTATTGGAGTTCCCCAATATATTACTAACCCGGATACAGTATTTCAGGAAAACGGAAGTTCTTATTTAAGACTTCATCAAATAGATTACGATCATATTCCTTCTATTACTTACACCCAGCCTGAAATATTCACTTCAATAAATTTTGATTTAAAAACCGAAGGGAATTATGTCGGCTATATACCTGGGGCAGGAGATAAGATACCTGAATCGTTGATACAGATGGGATATAAAGTGGTGAGCTTAAAAGAGAGTGATATCAGCGCCGCCAACTTAAGGCAGTTTGATGCTATTGTAACCGGCGTGAGGGCATATAATACAAACGAGTGGATGAATAATGTGTATGATGAACTGATGAAGTATGTAGAAGAAGGTGGTGTATTGCTGGTTCAATATAATACCAGCAACCAGATAGGCCCGGTAAAAGCCAAGATATCGCCTTATCCTTTTACTATCAGCCGAAACAGGATAACCGATGAAGAGGCGAAAGTGAATTTTTTACTTCCCGACCACCCGGCTTTGACTTACCCCAATAAAATAACGCAAAAAGATTTTGAGGGCTGGATACAGGAACGAAGTATTTATCATGCAGAGAATACAGATACAGCGTACAGGAAAATACTCGGCATGAAAGACCCGGGGGAGAATGAGCAGAATGGAAGCCTTATTGTAGCCAATTATGGTAAAGGCAGGTTTGTGTACACGGGCCTGGTTTTTTTCAGGGAGTTACCGGCAGGCGTACCGGGCGCCTATCGCTTATTTGCGAATTTGATTGCCAACAACAGGGGTAAGTATATAAAGTAAAAAAAATGTTTTGTCATTCCGAACGAAGTGAGGAATCTGCCAGGCTTTTGTACAAATGTTCAAACAGATTCTTCGCTATCGCTCAGAATGACAAAACCAAAATATGCAAAACGAAAAATCATATTGGAACAAATGGTACATCGCTGTACTTATCTTTCTCCTTCTGCAGATCATAGTCTTTTATTTAATTACTGTTGAATTTAAAAAGTAACCACTGTTATGAACAATAAGAACCTTTTTACTTGTAAAAACTTTAAAAGCCCCTTTAGGGGTTTGGGGTATGAGTAGTATAGATTGGTTCATATTATGCATTACTCTTGCCGGCATCATCATCTATGGTATTTATAAAAGCCGTACCACAAAAGACCTGGATGGATATTTTTTAAGTAACCGTACATTGCCCTGGTACCTGGTGCTGTTAAGTATCATGGGTACACAGGCCAGTGCTATTACTTTTTTAACCGGGCCGGGGCAGGCTTACAGCGATGGGATGCGTTTTGTGCAGTACTATTTTGGTTTGCCACTGGCCATGATCGTCATCAGCATATTTTTTGTGCCGGTCTTTAACCGGTTGAAAGTATATACTGCTTACGAATTTTTGGAAAACCGCTTTGATCTGAAAACAAGAACACTGACTTCCTTTTTATTTTTGGTGTCGAGGGGATTAAGTACAGGGATAAGTATTTATGCTCCTTCTATTGTATTGAGTTCATTAATGGGCTGGAATATCTATTACACTAATTTAGTAATGGGCGGCCTGCTCATCATTTATACTATGAGTGGCGGTGCCAAAGCAGTTGCACATACACAGAAGCTGCAGATGATCATTGTATTTGCCGCATTGTTTCTGGTAGGGTATATGGCCGTGCAATTATTGCCCGATGCTGTAGGTTTTACAGATGCCCTTAGCAAGAGCGGTGAAATGGGAAAGATGAACATCATCACAACAGGGTTTACGGATAAAGGTTTTGACTGGAAGGATAAATACAATATCTGGAGCGGTATCATCGGCGGATTTTTTTTAGCGCTGAGTTATTTTGGCACCGATCACAGCCAGGTGGGACGTTACCTCACCGCAAAGGATATGAAAGAAAGCCGGAAGGGTTTGTTGATAAATGGCCTCGTAAAAGTACCCATGCAGTTTTTTATTTTGTTACTGGGGATATTGATCTTTTCATTTTACCAGTATAAAAAAGCGCCCATTTATTTCGACCAGGCTAAAGTAAGTATAGCAAACAAAACTGTATATAAAGATTCACTTGCTTCTGTAGAAGCAAAATATACACTGGCGCTGAATGCCAATGACCTAAAAGGCTCAACAGAATTGCGCAAACAATACAAAATTTTTTTACAGAAGGCATTGCCTGGACAGGATACTAATGATAACAATTATATTTTCCTGCGCTTTGTGATGGATTATTTACCCAAAGGATTGATCGGGCTCATCATTGCCATCATATTTCTCGCTTCCTGGGGTAGTATTGCTGCAGCGCTTAA
This sequence comes from uncultured Ferruginibacter sp., assembly GCA_964439615.1. Lineage (GTDB taxonomy): Bacteria > Bacteroidota > Bacteroidia > Chitinophagales > Chitinophagaceae > Ferruginibacter. Next base: position 108,589 of record CAYTQB010000002.1, read on the forward strand.
TTCACTGGCGGCTTGTTCGGTGGTTGATTTTCATAAAAAATTCTTTGTGAAAAAAGAAACTGAGCTGGAAGATTATAAAGTATCGCAATGGTACACATTTGGCTGGGGCGTTTTTTGTATCGTTATTGCCATGTTTGCACAAAACATCGGCAACAGCCTTATTGAAGCAGTGAACATACTCGGATCTTTATTTTATGGTGTTATACTCGGTATATTCCTCGTTGCTTTTGGAATGAAATACATAAAAGGGCACGCCGTTTTTTATGCTGCCGTTGTTTCTGAACTATTGATCATCCTCATTTATCAGCAGGATATCGTTTCATTTTTATGGCTGAATGCTATTGGTGCTGTATTGGTTATTGTCCTGTCGGCATTATTCCAACTCTTAATAAAACAAAAAGCGCTGCAATAGTGCAACGCTTTTGTTTGTAATTTGACTCAATTATTATTTCAATGTCTTCTGCAGATCTTCGTTCAGTTTTATATAATCATCATTCTTTGCTTCCTTGGCCAGGTCCAGTGACTTCTTAGAGCTTTCCATTGCGCCGGCCATATCTCCCATTTCTTTCTGTATCCTTGCCTTGTATATCCATATCCAAAAAGCTTTATCATTGGCTTCAATAGCTTTGGTTACGTTTTCAAGTGCCTTTGGTAAATTCTTATCATATTCATTATAGAACTGTGCAGCCTGCCAGTAAGGTTTCTTATCGCCCTTCAGAGCAGCTTCTATCTGCGCCCTCACTTTATCTCTGAAATTTGCTTTGATGGGAATAGATACCATTGTTTTATCCCAGCTAATATCCAGCGAACAGGATTCAGGGCCGACATTGGTAAAATTCATGGTGAATGATTCCACCGCATCTTTTATTCTCATAGGTTCTGTTTTGAACCTGGCCACATCTTCGCTTTCTTTATAGCCGTCTGTTCCCCAGTTTGTCAACCCTTTGTTTAAAATAACCTCCCAGGAATCAACACCTGGAACGGTATAAAGTACGTAAGACCCGGTGTCAATTTTTTTACCACCTATCTCCAAAGGCTCTGTGAGTACCAGTTTGGTTGCGGCATTGGCCCCGGTACGCCATATTTTATTGTAGGGAACCAGGTCGCCAAATATTTTGCGGCCTTTTGCAGAAGGCCTTGAATAAGTAAGTTCAACCGAACCTATTCCAAAGCCCTGCTTAATGGTTTGTGTTGGAGAAGGTGCCGGCATGGCTACCTGTGCCGTACTTAAAAAAGAAAAACAAATGAATGCTAAAGCAGATAAAAATATTCTTTTCATAAAATTATTTTAGTGTGCTAAGTTACGGAAATGGAACCTAAAATGAAGCAACACCGGGATAGACTGTTAGAATTTAACCTTAATACTGGCTGAAGATTTCTTGCCTTTTTTTACCTTCCATTGGGGGCCCTGCATAATAAGGCGTTTGGCGGCTTCGTCGTAAACTTCTCCCATAGACTTGTTTACCCGCAGGTTACTGATGGTACCGTTTGCTTTTATATCGAATGAAAGCTCAACTTCGCCGTGGAATTCATTTTTTGTGAGTTCATCAGGGATATGAATATTATTGGCGACATACGTGTTATAATTTTCCCAGCCATCGGCAGGCTCGGCATTTACCAAACTGTCGGGCGATACGGATGCCCGCCGTGACTTCTTGATGCTGCCGACATCTTTGCTTTGTATAACAGTCTTTTCCCTTATGGCGCTTTCATCTTCCAGTAATACAATCTTGTTTTGAGGCTGGTTGCTACGAAGTAAAAAAGTACGTGGTGCATAACCCACTGACTTTATTTCCACATTTAATAAAGTATCTGGCGACACCAGCCTGAAATTTCCTTTTACGTCGGCATAGGTTCCAAAATTTTCACTCTTAATGGAAATATTGGTAAAGGGCAGGGGAGAATTATCGGCTGTTACAACCTGTGCATTAAAGAAATTATTTGCCACCTGTTCTTTTTTATTTGCCACTGTATTTGTTTGCCGTTTAAACAGGGTTGCTTCATTATTATTTTGTTTTGCGCTTTCTTTACCTGATGTAATCATTTTTTCATCAGCTTTAACTGCATTGTTGCCTGCTGCAGAAGCCGGGGCCACCTGTGGCGATACTGATGGCTTTTGTATATCTGCCACAGCTATTTCATCGAGACTTGAATTAATGCTATCCTGTACCGGCACTTTGTTCTGCTGCAAAGTAAAATCATTACTGCTTGTCTGGGTATTGGCCTGTGCGGTTGTTCCGTTGGCCGATTTAGCTTTTTCCATGGCAGCAGCCAATGTAGTTTGACCAGGTTCGGTTACAGAAGGCAGGGTAGTAGTATCTTTTGTTGCTGGTGAAACAGCAGGGGTTGTAACGGTCTGTGCAATTTCAGAACTGGATTTTTCCTGCGAATTATTCTTTGTAAGGATAAATGTTAATGCAGCACCACCGCCTATTACCAGAACCGCAGCGGCAGTTTTCCACCATTTGTTACCCGTTGACCGGTGCAGGGGAATCACTTTTGCGTCCGAACCTGACTCGGCAACCTGCTTACGTATAAGGGCTAATTGTTTCTTCCATTCCTTATCCCTCATCCCTTCATAACCTTCCATGGCTTCAGCTAAAAATGGATCATCCAGTGCAGCTTTTTCCATTTCAAACATCTGAATGGATGTAAGTTTACCTGAAAAATATTTTTCAATATCTCCGGCTGTATAAATGATATCTTTATTATTGTTGTTCATTTATCAGGATATCAGATGCTTATCTGGTTTTCTTCTATACATATTTTTAAATTCCGCTTGCCATTTTGAATATAGCTCCTCACTTTATTCCAGTCGTACCCGGTAATGGCTGCTATTTCGTTATAACATTTGTTCTCCAGGTAAAACAGCATTACGCATTGTTTCTGCTCGCCGGGCAGTGTATCCATACACTGCTCTAATTTCTTAAAATTTTCTTCTTTTTCCAAAGCCTCGCCATTCAGATGCCTATTTTGTTCAGAATACATAAATGAACTCTTAAATTCCGTGGTTTTCAGGTTTCTGGGGCTTCTTAACTGCATAAGGCAGTGGTTCCTGGTGAGCACATGCAGCCAACCCTTAAAATTCTCCACTTCATGTACCCGAAGCTTTGTGTTCAACTCATCAAAAATATCCATTACAGCATCCTTGCAGCGTTCTGAGTCTTTAAAGTATTTCAGGCACACACCAAACACCAGGTCCATATACCGCTGGTATAAAGTGCTTAAATGATTGATATCGCCTGTTTCTTTAAAGGCGGCAAGCAGTTCTTTGTCTGATGAATCCTGGGGAGATATGTTTTTTAAAAATGCCAATATGGGATATGGTTCCTATAAGTTTTCAAGGTAAGCAGCTTTATTCAAAATATACTTTAACGGTTTGGTAAAAAAGCCGGCTGTTCATATACTGGCTCTGCTGCAACTGTTTTTCAGCATAACTCTGCAAGCCCAATAAGCCTGCGGCATTACCTTTATTGATGGCAATTTCCAGGTATCCTGCCGAGTTGAATAAGGCCAGTTTTTCCCCTTCGTTCACATCGGCATAGGTCTCACTTATCTTATCAATCACCTCGTCTCTTTTGAAAACAATTTTAAAGCTCCGTCCTTTACGTTGTTCTTCAAATTCATCTTTGTGTATGTTGACGATCACGTTCTCGAAATTATCTATGAAGATGATCTGGCCTTCTATCCAGTTATTGCCAAGCATGGGCCTCAATGGGTTTTTTACACGAATGGAAACACCTGCATCGCCAATATCTTCTGTTTTTTTACCCGTACTCAGCTCATTGAATACATCTGCAAATACAGATGCACAGTAGATGGTATTTTTCTGCTGGTTCTTATCCAGTTTTAAACCCACTACTTTTTGAGGAACCTCTTCCAGTATCATGGTGAGTAAGCCATTATCGGCGCAGCCGATGAAATGCCCGTTGTGTTCTGCCAGCAACATATGCTCAGGCTTTTCGTCAAATAAATTCACCAGCACCAGGTGAAAAGTTCCGGCCGGAAAATTCTTTATCGCATTCCTGCAAACATAAGCCGCCTGCGGATAGTTGAACGGAGATAAATTATGTGATATGTCAACCAACGTAAAATTCCCGTTGCGTTGTAATAGCTGACCCTTTACTGCAGCCATGAGGAAGTCCTGCTGGCCAATGTCGGATGTAAGGGTTAGTAAAGGCATTTTTAATTATTAATTCGTTACTTGGTTAATCTGTTAATTGGTTAATACGCAAATACGGATTAACGGATAAACGGATTAACGTATGAGTTCCCCGTTTTTAAAAAAGAATCTCCTGGTTAATTTATCGGTTAGTGAGGGTAAAAATTTATTCATGAATACAGTACGCTTGCCGGTAAATGTAAGCACAATGGTCCTTTTCCTTTTTTCAATAGCTTTTAAAATTTGTGCGGCGCATTCTTCCGGGGTCATCATCTTTCCTTCATCCATCGGGCTTTCTCCCTGCGACAGCCCTTTTTTATTCAATGCAGCATTACGGATATTGGAAGAAGTAAACCCGGGGCAAACCCACATCACATGTGCACCACTTTCCAATAACTCGGTACGCAATGCCTCCAAAAAACCATGCATGGCGAATTTGCTGGCACTATATCCGCTTCTTCCGGGCAGGCCCCGGTAACCTGCAATAGAAGATACACCTACAATAGTTCCTTTTCTTTCAATTATGGAATTCAGTGCCAGTTTGGTGCAATAAAGTGTGCCATAAAAATTTATGCCCATTACTTTTTGGATCACCTCCACATCAAGGTCCTTAAATAAAGCCCTCATGGAAATACCGGCATTATTAATCAGTATATCAATACCGCCAAATACCTGTATGGTGGAATCAATAAAATTTTTGCAATCATTATAACTGCTAACATCTGCAACAATAGTATGCAAAGGGTTACCCGAATGTAAGCGTTGAAGACCATATAATTTTTCCTGGCTTCGTCCACAGGTGGCCACTTTGGCACCCATGGATATGGACAGATCCACCAGCGCCTTACCAATGCCATCACTGCCACCCGTTATTGCTATTACTTTGTTTTTGAAGAAATCCATCATAAAAATTATTGACAAAAATAGGAGAGTTCTGCGGCGTTTATAAAGAAATTGCACAGTAATTGGGCTAATTTGGGGAAAAACTTTCAGTAAATAATTTGAAGCAATAGCTTTTTGCCTTATTTTTGCACTCCCTTTGAAAAAGGGGTGTTTGATTTGGTAGCTCAGTTGGTAGAGCAATACACTTTTAATGTATGGGCCCTGGGTTCGAGTCCCAGCCAGATCACTGAAAATGAATAGTCCCTGTCTTAAGACAGGGACTATTCATTTTATATTACCATCAAACTGCAGCCCCTTATATCGCTGTTATCCATTCTTCCCAACACTTCAAAACTTTCATTGGCATGTAGGCGTCCAATATCGTCTGTGGCGATAAAACCGCAGCTGTAGATATTAGCAAGGTCAATGATATTTATAGCGCCAGTCAACGACCTGTTATCTGCCTTTACAGCTGCCCTTACATGAAATGGATCATCTTCATCCCTGACTAAAACCTTCATCCACCCGGGACAATGAAAGATACCATCACCCTTGGAATATGCCTGCGATAATAATTCTGTCATTCCGTATTCTGAGTGGATTAGGTCAATTCCTAATCGGGCCTGTAATTTTTCATGAACCTGCTGCCGGGTCATTTCCTCCCTTCTGCCTTTCATACCGCCTGTTTCCATAACAATAGTATGCCTCAACTGCATCGGAAATTTTTCAGCAAAATCGAGCAGGGCATAGGTTACCCCGATGAGCAGGGTAGGTGATTTTAAAAGCTCATTATGCATTAATGTGCGGTGCAGCTTTTCATAGTCGGCTAAATAAAATCCACTGAGGCTGTTGCCGCTTGTTTTTATCAATTCCTCTGTCATGAATACCAAAGAAGAATTTTTTCTTTCCAGGTAAGAAGGTAGTAAGCCAAGAATGCATTTATATTTTGGCAGTCCGTAGAACTTTTCAAAACAGGTATTGAAACTTTCCTGGTAAAGCGTAAGATCTTTTACAAAGTGTTTGCTGCTGATTGATCCTGTAGTGCTGCTGCTTTCAAAAACAGCCTCAGCTTCAAATTCCGTAGTCTTTACAGTATGTGTCTTAAAGAAGGAAATGGGCAGAAAGGGGATATTCTCTATCGAATCAATGGCATGGACATCTACTTTTAACGAATCGCAATACCGCCTGTAAATGGAATTTTCCCGGTGTTGAAATTGAAACAATTCAATAGCCAGGTTGTTAAAATCATCAGTGGAGGCAGCAAAAATCCTTTTTTCAAGCTCCATATTTTTAACGGAATATTTCACCGGTAATCAGTAAATTTGATAAACAAAACACAAAGATGCGATACAGTTTAATATTTACCATAGCCATTTTTCTTTTGAGTGCCTGCAAGAAGGATAAATATACAACGGCCCCGCAGATAAAATTCAAATCCATTTCGCCTGATGCCATAACCTCGGGTACTTTTAGCCCCGACCCTGTCCTTACCATCAGTGTTACAGATGCAGAAGGTGACCTTGGTATTACCTCAAAAGACACCGCATTCATCTATATTAAGAGCCTGCTTACTAACGATTCAGATTCTATAGCTTTTCCTGACCTGGCGGCTGCTACAAAGAGTAATTTTAAGGCGGATGTTGATATCGCTATCTCTTCAAGGGTATTAAAATGCAAGTCATTGCCAAGCGGCGCTCTACACACAGACCTGGTATATTTTGAAGTGTATATAAAGGATTTTGGTAAAAACAAAAGCAACGTCATTCAATCTGATAAGCCGCTGTACTATACCTGTCGATAATGAAATGGCTTCATTTCATCTTATCACATTCCATTTTTATTGCGATATGTGCCGTTGCCATGGCTTTTCAAACAGCACAATTAAGGCATTTTAGTGTTAAACTCCCGGTTTATGGGTTTATCTTCTTTGCAACGCTTTGCAGCTATAACTTTTACTGGGTGCTAAGCAGGCTTTCCTTTCTTAAAGGACCGGTTACTACCGGGTTCATAAAAAAAGAAGCCATAGCCATCTCTCTTTTTGTTTTTTCAGGCGCCGGGCTTTTGTATTGTTTGTCACAATCTTCCATACCCATCAGCTTTGTGCTCACAGCATGTTTACTTACTGTGCTGTATTCAATACCACTGTTGCCGTTTAAATTTTTATCCTTTACAAGAAGACTAGGGGTCCTTAAAACGATCATTCTTGCCTTTACCTGGACCTATGTAACTGCATTCATACCCATTCAAAAAAATTATTTGCTTTTAGACAATGCCGACCTGTTCATCATAACACGACGCTTCCTGTTCATGCTTATGCTTTGTATCATTTTCGACAGCCGTGATATTGCCGTTGACAAATTAAGAGGTTTACGCAGCCTGGCCACTGACCTGAGCCCTGCCATACTTCAGCTGCTTATTTATTCTGTTTTTATTGTGTTGTTTGGCACCAACCTGCTTTCTACTTCTTATGGGATTACCATTTATCAATCTATTGCTCTGCAGGTTTCCACCATTACCTTACTTATTGTTTATTTTTATTCTACCCGTAAGCAGGGTTACCTGTTTTATTATTTTCTAGTGGATGGGCTAATGTTATTTTCTGCTTTGGCCACATTCATAGCCAGTATTTGACTAATTTTGCTCACTTAAATCATCATCATGGCAACAGCGAAGAAAACAAAATCCATTTTCGGCGAACAGTCTTACCAGTTTTTAAAAAATTATATCAACAATCCTTCACCTACAGGATTTGAAAGTAGCGGACAAAAACTTTGGCTTGATTATGTGAAGCCTTATGTTGATAGTCATTTTACAGATCCCTATGGTAGTGCCGTGGGTGTTATCAACCCCAGTGCAGCTTTTAAAGTGGTGATAGAAGCACATGCTGATGAAATAAGCTGGTTTGTAAATTATGTTTCTCCTGAAGGGTTAATCTACCTGAAACGGAATGGTGGAGTGGACCACCAGATAGCGCCTTCCATGAGGGTACTCATTCATGGAAAGAAAGGAAGGGTAAAAGCTGTTTTCGGCTGGCCTGCCATTCATACCCGTTTGGGCAATTCTGATAAAGAAGCACAACCCAAGGTTGATAAT
>CAYTQB010000002.1:116825-119049 GCA_964439615.1 uncultured Ferruginibacter sp.
TATATGCATACTACGGTAGAGATGCTGCACAAAAATGATATTGAGAATACGGTAAAACTCATTTACCAGACATTGTTGACTTTAACACCAAAGACCAACCTGAGTTATTTTAAATAATGACGAAGTAATAAACTATTAAGTGGAAGACAGGTTCATAAAATATTCAAAACTGTATATACTCATTTTCCTGCTGTTCCTGGCTGTGCCGGTGATACTGGGCTTGCTGGTGGCTGCTTTTTGGGGTATATCAAAAGTAGTTTCATCCAATGCGGCCGATCTTATTTTCGGACTGGGAACCATCACATTACTCCCGGCACTTTTTTCTTCGGTGTACGTGATATTCTTTAAAAGAACGAAGCAACATCCTTCTGCTGTTGTACGTATTGTATCCTATTTGTTCTTTGTTCTTGGCATTGTTTGCAGTGTTATCGTATTGATAATTGACATCAGTGCATTCTTCAATATGTATGAAATTGATATCAGCGCTTATCGCTGTTTCAGCCTTGCATATTTGGCCGGGAATGTAGGAATGATCTTTTTGATCGGTATCATACAGGCATTTACAACTCCAAAGGAAGTGGACTGGATGGACAGAAATAAATGAAGATGTGTCAGGCCACTACTGGTATCATTAAACTTTAAAATTGTTTTATCAGTTAAACAATAAATGGAATTAAGAGTGTCCGTAGTGGCCTGACACCATACAAAATTCCCTCCCGAGAACAGGAGGGAATTTCTTTAACCCTTAAAACAACCAACATGAACTGTTGATCACTTAACTGTGCTTATATACGGTTAAATGATGCAATTGGTTGTCTGGTTACATAAAATTTTATGTTAAAGCCAGCTCCAGCACCTGCTGCATGGTTTTTACATAATGAAATTTGATGCCCTTTATATACTGGGCATTTATTTCCAGTACATCTTTTTCATTTTGCCAGCACATGATGACCTCCTTTAAGCCTGCCCTCCGGGCTGCCAATACCTTTTCTTTAATACCTCCCACGGGCAATACCTGTCTCCGTAAAGTGATCTCACCGGTCATGGCCAGGTAGGGCTTTATCTTCCTCCCAGTAAAAGCACTTGCCAGGGCCGACAACATCGTAATACCGGCGCTGGGCCCGTCTTTGGGAACGGCGCCTTCGGGTACATGTATATGAATGTCTTTCTTATTGAATTCTTCCGGGGCTATATCGAGTTTTTTGCAATTGGCTTCTAAATAGGTGAGGGCTGTGCTTGCGCTTTCCTTCATAACCGTACCTAAATTGCCGGTAAGCTTTAATTCTCCTTTGCCATCACTCAATTGCGTTTCAATGAAGAGGATATCGCCGCCTACATAGGTCCACGCTAATCCAACGGCAACACCGGGCATGTTGGCAATTTTATACAGGTCGTTGCTGTATTTTGCTTTGCCCAATATCTTCTCTACGTCATTATTTGTTATGGTCGCTTTCAGCTTTCCTTTTATCACCAGTTCTTTTGCCTGGTAGCGCATGATACTTGCCAGTTGCCTGTCAAGTTCTCTTACGCCGCTCTCCCTCGTATAATCCTGTATGGTTTTTTCCAACACGTTATCACTTATTTTAAAACCGTTTTTAGTAAGACCATGCATTTCTTTCTGCTTGGGTATCAAATGGCGTTTTGCAATTTCAATCTTTTCTTCAACGGCATAACCGCTAAGGTCAATGATTTCGAGCCTGTCTCTTAAAGCAACAGGAATATTGCTGATATTATTTGCAGTAGCAATGAACAACACTTTACTCAGGTCATATTCAAGCTCCAGGTAATTATCGTAAAAAGTATTGTTTTGTTCCGGGTCCAGCACTTCCAGTAAGGCTGATGAAGGGTCGCCACGATGGTCGCTGCCCACTTTGTCTATCTCATCCAGTATCATTACAGGGTTACTTGATCTTACTTTTCGGATAGATTGAAGGATACGGCCCGGCATAGCGCCGATATAAGTTTTCCGGTGTCCACGTATCTCACTTTCATCATGCAATCCGCCCAGGCTCACCCTCACGTATTTCCTGTTGATAGCTGATGCAATACTTTTTCCCAAACTTGTTTTACCAATGCCGGGAGGGCCTAGGAAACAAAGTATGGGTGATTTCATGTCTCCCTTCAGTTTTAAAACAGCGAGGTATTCTAAAATTCTTTCTTTGATCTTTTGCATTCCATAATGATCCTGGTCCAAGATCTTCTTTGCTTTTTTAAGGTCATAAGA
>CAYTQB010000003.1:0-20107 GCA_964439615.1 uncultured Ferruginibacter sp.
CCGGATTTTTCTGCAGCCACATACCCACTCACATCTGTGCCTGCTTTACCTACAATGGCAATGATCTCATTTATTTTTGCAGCATTACCTGCATCAACTCCTATATATAATAGTGTTCCTTCTTCATAGCCTACTACTTCCATGGTTGCTTTATCGGTTTCTACTTCGGCCAGTATGTCATCGCTTTTTACAACGTCTCCCACTTTTTTATTCCAGGCAATGATCTTTCCTTCTGTCATGGTATCGCTCAGTAAAGGCATGCGAATTTCTTTTGCGCCTGCAGGAAGAGAGGCTGTTTGAGGTTTGAGGTTTGAGGTTTGAGGTTGAGTAGTTTTATCTGTGGGTTTATCAGCTGTTTTAGCCGGGGCCTGATTTCCTTCTAAAAGAGAATTAAAATCTTCGCCTTCTTTACCTACAATAGCTATGATCTGGTTGATCTTTGCCGCTTCGCCGGCAGGTACACCAATATGCAATAATGTACCATCTACATACCCGTTTACTTCCATGGTAGCTTTATCCGTTTCCACTTCGGCCAGCACATCATCGCTTTTTACCTTATCCCCTACCTTTTTATTCCAGGATATTATTTTCCCTTCCGTCATGGTATCACTCAACAGCGGCATGCGTATCACTTCGGCCATAATATTAATATCTGATTTTAGATTGAGCTTCGAAATTAAGGCAAAATGCGGAAAAGAGCTGTAGTTTCATCAATAATCCAGTTCCAGCCGCAGCCTGTCTTTCAATTCCTTCACCAGGGGATACTCCTCGATGATCTTAAGGTATTGTTCCCTTGTATTCAATGGCTTTTCACCGGGTTGACATGTATCTTCATTTTCTATAACAACTACATTGTAGGTCAGTTGCCGGTTGCAAAAATGGTTCTGCAGGTAATCAACCAATGCCGCCCTCTCCTGCTCTATAAATTTCTGTTGTATATTATTTTCCGTGAGTATCTCAATTGAGTTATTATCAATGACCTTCAGAACAGCCATCTTAAAATTAGTAACTGCCGAATGGTTCTTTTTGGCGCCTAATTTTTCAATGAATTTATCCCAGCATAGTTTCAGTTCATCCTCAGTTAGTTCTTTTACATCATTACCATTTACTTTATTTTGAGCCGATACTTTTTTACGGATAGCATCCAGCGAACCAAGTGATCGTTTAGTTTCTATTGTAACAGGAGCCGTTTGTGTGCCGGCTTTTTTCTCCATTTCTGGCTGCGGCTCTTCAATAATTAATTTTGCTGCGGGGAGTGGTTCAATCCGTGGCTTTGGGCTTATGGCCTTAGCCTCTTCTTTTACTTTAATGACAGGGATGCTTTTAAAAGCCACAGGTTTTGAAGTGTCAACTAGTTTTTTTTTTGAAACAATCCCCTCGTTATTGACCAACTCAACAGCCTGCATGAGATAACAGAGTTTGATGATGGTCAGTTCTATATGCAGCCGTTTATTACGGGCCTGTTTGTAATTTATTTCAGCTTCATTCAGCACATTCAATGCAGCAATTACCCAGCTAGTGGAAATCTGCTGTGCAGCCTGCATATATTTTTGTTTAAAATCATCTGCCACTTCCAGTAAAACAGCAGCCTTCGCATCCTTGCTCACCAGGAGGTTCCTGATAAACTCACTATAGCCTTCCAGCAAAGTATCTCCTTCAAATCCCTTCCTGTTTATTTCATCATACAGCAGCATGGCATCGCTCAATTGTTGTTGCTGCATATACCCCAATAACTTAAAATAATAATCTTCGTCTAAAATATTAAGGTGTTCTAAAGTATTGGAATAATTTACTTCTCCATTGCTAAAGCTTACAATTTTATCGAGAATACTCAATGCGTCCCTCATACAACCTTCACTTTTTTGTGCAATCACATGCAGGGCGCCTTTATCCGCCTTAATTTTTTCCTTTTCGCAAATTTCCTTCAGGTGTTCTATCGTATCAGTGTTAGTGATGCGCTTGAAATCAAATATCTGGCAGCGGCTGAGTATGGTAGGAAGTATCTTATGCTTTTCCGTAGTAGCCAGTATGAAAATTGCAAAGGGTGGCGGCTCTTCCAGCGTTTTCAAAAATGCGTTGAAGGCTGCCGTACTAAGCATATGAACCTCGTCAACAATATATACTTTGTACTTACCGGCTTGTGGTGCAAAACGGATCTGTTCTACGAGGGTCCGTATATCATCTACTGAATTATTACTGGCCGCATCCAGTTCATGAATATTTAATGACGTACCTGCATCGAACGAAATGCAACTGTTACAGGTATTGCAGGCTTCACCATCGGCACTCTGATTTTCGCAATTAATGGTCTTTGCCAATATCCTGGCACAGGTGGTTTTGCCTACACCCCTTGGTCCGCAAAACAAAAAAGCATGTGCAAGCTGGTTATTCTTTATAGCATTCTTTAAAGTAGTGGTAATATGGGCCTGGCCAACCACAGTAGAAAAATTCTGTGGTCTGTACTTCCGTGCTGAAACAATAAACTTATCCATAATAGTTAATGGTTAATGGTTAATAGTTAATGGTTAATAGTTAATGGGCTTACCATTAACTATTGGTCATGAACTATGAGCCGCTGCTTTGGGCAAATCTAAAATCTTAAATCTGCAATATCAAATCAAAATCGGGTGGCGCTTAAATTCCCGGGTACGGTCAAATAAATACCGGTAGGTAGCCAGGTTTCGGCTGCGGTAAGTATCGCCAAAACTTTCGGCAACATTGATCATTTTGGGATTAAAATCGCCAATCCACTGCATTTCATATTCGGCATAACGCTGGGGAGGAGCCTGTACAATTTCACGGCATACACCAATAATATATGAGTCAATACCCGTACCCTGCCATTCGGGTACCACTCCAAACACCAGTCCGACAAATTTCCTGGAGGGCCTGAATTTTTGCCTCCACACAAATTCCAGTTTTTGTAACAGGCCGAATTTTCCGCCCAGGTGTTTAAAGTATTGATTGATGTCGGGCATATTGATGAACATAGCAATGGCCTTTCCTTTATGAAAAGCAAAGTAAACTATGTCTTCATCCATTACAGGTTTCATTTTTTTAAACATCAGCAACACCTGTTCCTTACTCATTTGTTTTAATCCGCCATGCCCGGCCCATGCTTTATTATATACTTCCGAAAAATCCCCGGCATATTTTTCCAGGTTATTCTTTTTGATGGTTTCAAAACTTATATCAGGATCTGCCTCATGTATCTTAAACCGTTCCATGGTTTTCTGGGCAAGCGGTTTTGTTGCATCTAATCCAAAACATACCTGGTTAAAAAAGAGTTTGAAGCCATAGTTTTCAAAAAGACTGATATAATATGGCGGGTTATAATTCATACAATAAAGCGGTGGAGAAAACCCTCCGGTGATCAAGCCCCACCAGCGGTCACGCTCACCAAAATTTATAGGACCATCCATTGCTTCCATGCCGTGTTGTATCAACCAGTGTTTTGCATTGTCAAATAAAAGGTCAGCGGCAACCTGGTCATTGATGCACTCAAAAAAACCAATACCCCCAACCGGAACATCATCTCCCTTATTCTTATATTTTTTATTGATGAAAGCAGCAATGCGGCCAATCAGTTTTCCCTGCTCATCTTTTAATATCCACCTTATCACTTCTCCAAACCTGAATGCCTTGTTTTTTGTTTTATCAAAAACTTCATTGATATCCTTATCCAGCGGACGGATCCAGTTAGGGTCATTTTTTTGGAGTACAACCGCCACCTGCAGAAATTGCTTAGCCGTATTTTTATTATTTACTTTTGTTAATTGCATGGTTACAAAAATAAGTATTTCACATATTGTGCATAAAAACATATGGTAATACCGGCAGCAAATCATCTTTTTAAACAATCCGGTACATTAGGGTTTAGCTCTATTTTTTTATATGGGCGAAGTAACTGGCTACACATGACACTTCTTAATAAAAGGTGATACAAACAGCCATCATAATAAATTATAAATCTTTTTTCTTCCACAATAACGGTAGACCTCAAAATGTCAATAATTTAGTTATTTAAACTAAATTTATAGCACGAACCGTGTAAATATGAAATCAATATTCCTTTATTCGATACTAATATTAATGGGCGTTTTTTTTACCGGCTGCAAAAAATCCGATTCCATTACTCCGCCTGTACCAGACCCATGCAGTGGGTTAACGATTGTACCGGTAGCCGGAAAAACCCATACCATCACGGGCCAATTGCTTGGCACCATTACAGTTACTTCACCGATAGGATCAGGATATACCTATAGTATCGATGGCAATAATTTTCAGGGTTCCACAAATTTCTTTAATCTGCCAGCCGGCAATTTTACCCTTACTGCAAAAAATGCAGATGGCTGCAAGGGCACCACTTCCATTACAATTAATGGCTATGGCCCCAATTTTTATAATGTAAGAACGATCGTTAATGGCTATTGCGGCCCCTGCCATTTAAATGGCGCCGTTAGTGGAGGTAAAAATTTTGATCTGGATAATGATATTGTGAATTCATGGGACAGAATAAAAACAAGGGCTGTTGACGGCATACCCACGTTCATGCCACAGGGCGGACAGTTAACAACTGCCGATAAGCAAAAGATAGTGAACTGGGTAAATGCCGGACACAGGATTACTGATTAATATAAACCAATAACCCCATGGTAACCGGTTAGTTTATTACCGGTTTTTGTTATTTAAGGAAGCTCCTGGTAGCGGTTTATCTGACCTTTAGCATTGGCCTTACCTGTTGAACAGAACCATTTTGAAAACGGGCATAATACACACCTGTGGGCAAATGCGATGCGTCAAAGGGAATGGTTATTCCTGTAGCGGCGGCTGGATAATCTTTTTCTAATAAATTCACTATCAATCTGCCTGCTGTATCAATTATCTGTATTAAAGTGTGCCCACCACTTGTACTAAATTCAATAGTGGTTTTATTGGTGAATGGATTGGGATAATTGGTGATCAGCGTATTCCCCGAAGTGCTTGGTGGTGGCGCTGTTACACAAACACCATTCTTTATTAAAGGCAGGTCCTGCAACTGACCATTAATGTTTGGCGGAAATAATCCCGCCACGGTTGTTTTCGGAAGGCAAAACCACTTTTCCATAAGTGTTGAGTAAATACTTCTGAAATCATACTGCATGGGTATATTGTCATTCACATTTACAACAGCAGGAATGGCAGGGTTATTTCCCAATATGCCACCCTGTACAGGTTTACCAAACACAAACACCGGGGCAGCTGCTCCGTGATCGGTACCTATACTGCTGTTGCTTTTTATCCGGCGGCCAAATTCACTGAATGTCATACCAACCACCCTGTCTTCAGTACCTAAATAAACCAGGTCATCCTGGAAAGCTTTTATAGCATCGCTTACTCTTCCCAACAGGGTTGCATGGGTACCAACGGTAGTATCAGTTGCAGTAGTTTGTAAACTATGATTATCAAATCCTCCAAAGCTAACCATATATACCCTTGTTTTTAAACCGCCTTTGATTAACCGGGAAACAATTTTTAACTGGTCTGCCAGGCTGTTGTTGGTAGGATAAGTACTTTGCTGCGTCACTCTTGCAGCGGCAGCTGTTATGGACCCTGCATATTGTTGCGTTTGCTTTGTAACCGTACGTATAAAAGTCAGCTCTTTACCAGCTTTAGTTGCAGGCACCGGATCGCTGGTTCCATTGATTAGCTGGTAGAAGTTGGTAGCGCTGGTAATACTCATAGCCATATTCACACTGGGCCCCTGCGTAGTTAAAGAAGCGGTAGAACCGATTTGAATAGCCAGCGGATCGGTCATGTCGGGGTTTGGATACCCTGTTGGGAAGTTGGGATATTCATAATTCAGATACCTTCCTGCCCAGCCTGTATATACTTCCTGGTTGCTGTTACTTCCTGTCATCCAGATATCAGTAGCCCGGAAATGTGAAAAATTGGGTTGAGGGTACCCTACTGCCTGAATTATTTTTAGTTTGTTATCATTATACATACTTTGTAAACCTGTCATACTGGGATGAAGGCCCGTATCTGAATAACCGTTTAAACCCAGTATTTTGTTCTGAGGAATTGCAATATTGGTACGGGCAGCATAGTAGAGATTGTAGGTACTGACGGGGATCACCATATTTAAACCATCATTACCTCCGGACAACTGTATTATTATCAACACATGGTCGGTATCTGTTCCACCACCCATTAATGCCTGCACTAATGGGGAGTTGGCATCAAGGGCTCTCACGGCATAACCACTTATTAAAGCAGGAAAGGTAACCGCCATTGATTTTCCTAAAAATTCTCTGCGTTTCATATTGAAATTTTTAAAACAGAATTATTACTTTTTTCATACCTGAACCCGGAGCCCTTTGCTGATCACCATTCACTACATACTTCTCAAGCCAGCTGATATTCACTTAAATTCATCAGGTACCTGAAGAGATCTTTTAGCCTCGTATTTACTATATTGAAATTAGCCGTCGTGGGGCTGGCAATATAGGCACTCCAGGCATTTGTCCAGTAATAATCATATAACTGGTTACTTAGCAACATCTGGATTTTCATCTGGTCTTTTACCTGGGGTGATAAATTCAATCTATAGAGATACTTTAAAGCATCATTAATCAGATCATTCGGATTTCCCGGATTGGAAAGTGTTTTTGCATATTCAACAAATTCAAACTGCATCCTGAAGCCATTTCTTGAATAACCGTTATTCGTCATCAGGTCGGTATACTGGTTTCTCTTAGGCAGGGAATCTGTAGTGATCCATATCTCATGAAAGGATGGTTCCTGGTAATAAGCCGGCATACCTGCAACATTCGGCGGGTCGTGAAGATTCAGTCCCTGTACATTCATGAAAGAGTACAATGTATTCCAATGACCATAACTGGTATCCCAGTCGGTTAACACGGGCATCCTCACATTGTATTCCCTCATAGCACCAATCACAATATCAGCCGGGGTCTTAATCAAACAACCCTGGTTCAATACATCAAAAAAATGTTCGCTTTCAAACAAAACAGATAAGACTGGCTTAATGTCATAGTTATTACTACGAAAAATATCTGCCAGTGGTGTAATCACATTTGCTTCAGTTGCAGCATCAATTTCATAATAAACAAACCAGCGGTAAAACTTTCTTACGATAAATTTTGCCACTTCATTTTGAGCAAAGATCATGCTGAGCAGATCATTCAGTTCAAGGTCTCCGGCAGTAGCTCCTGTTCTGCCGGTGATCACCGTATTGTTATAAAAAGAAGAAAACTGTTTGTTTACAGTACTATGGCGGGCCGGATTAAACACCGTTTGATAAGTAGTTCCATTAACCTGCCAACCGGTTAAAACCTTAGCAGCTTCTTTTACATCCGGCTCTGTATACTGACTGCCCGGGCCTTTGCCCAAAGTAAATAATTCCTGTAATTCCCTGGCATAGTTTTCATCAGGTGCAGAGGCCGTGTTCAAATAACCGTTTAAATAACGCAGCATGCAGATATCAACAGTAATATCCCTGACCATCTGCTTAAAATTACCAAGACAATTTTGCCGGATAGTTGCATGCTGTTTATAAACCCAGTTAGCATTGCCGACTTCATTGGCTTCATTTCCAAAGTGATCTATCCACAGAAAAGTCATTTTCTCCCTTATACTTCTGTCCTGATTGATCATTACGCCGGTCCACCATTTTTTATACGATGCCCGGCGTTGGCTCTGAACTGTTCCATCATTGTTTATATCATTGATCCAGGTGGTTCCTTGGGCTATATTTGTATCCGGAGTGGTTGCATTGGTCGAAGTTGCATATTCCTTTACGGGAGGCAACGGATTAGCAGCTACAGGGTTCAGAAGTTCATTAACAGTTTGGCCCACAGTAAGGTTTACAAAATAATCAACATCTGATTTTTTTGCCCCAAACATAGTCCTTTTCAACAGGTGAATTACTTCATTCGTCGTCCAGGGCCCGGTATAAGGATTAAGTCCACTAAAAGTTCTGGGTGATGATGCAGATATAACAGGCGCTGGCTTTTTTGCTTTACGCGCTGTAAGAAAGTCTCTTCTGTCCATAGCAGTGATTTTGGATGAGAGTTTATAAAATAGTTACGACTATATAAATCTACTAAAGTTTAATCAGGGCTTCTTTTATGGGATTCTGCACCCAGTTATAACGCTGCACCGATTCCTGTATTTCACTGCCGGGAAGGGCTGTTATTGTATGTTCTCAATGATTCCGGCAATACCCTGGCCCCCACCCACGCAGGCAGTAACCATCCCGTATTTTTTATTCATGCGTTTCATATCATTTACAAGCTGAATAGTTAGTTTGCAGCCGGTGCAACCCAGTGGGTGACCTAATGCAATAGCGCCTCCATTGATGTTTACAATAGCAGGATTCAGTTCAAGTGTCCGTATTACAGCCAATGCCTGCGATGCAAATGCTTCATTCAGTTCAACCAGGTCAATATCAGAAAGTTTCATCCCTGCCTGTTTTAAGACCTTGGGCACTGCTTCTACCGGACCCACACCCATAATACGTGGATGAACACCTGCGCTGGCACAATTCACCAAACGGGCAATGGGTTTTAGTCCCAGTTCATTCACCATTCGTTCGCTCATCACAATAACAAATGCGGCGCCATCACTGGTCTGAGAAGAGTTACCCGCAGTCACACATCCGCCTGCAGCAAAAGCAGGTTTTAATTTGGCCAATCCTTCCACTGAGGTATCGGCACGAACACCTTCATCGGTATCTACCACAAAATTTCTTTTTTGTTTTTTGCCCTTTATATCGAGATAAACTTCTTCCACAGTAATTGGAAGGATCCCTGACTTAAAGTATCCTTCTTTGATGGCATTACCTGCTTTCAAGTGGCTGTTATAACTAAAAGCATCCTGGTCTTCCCTGCTCACATTATACTCTTTGGCCACAGCTTCAGCAGTTAAGCCCATGCTTAAATAATAATCCGGCTCTTTTTCTGCAATGGCATAAGAAGGTACTGTCTTCCATCCTGCTGTTGGAACCAGGCTCATACTTTCTGTTCCACCTGCAATGATACATTCGGCCATTCCTGTTCTTATTTTAGCGGTGGCCATGGCAATGCTTTCCAGTCCGCTGGCGCAATACCGGTTTATGGTAATACCCGGTGCATGAATACCAACCGCTTTGGCCGATATCATCCGTCCCACCTGTAATCCCTGCTCAGCTTCAGGCACCGCATTACCAACGATCACATCATCTACTCTCTTTGCATCCAGTTGGGGAACACTGGCAAGCAAGCCTTTTATTACATCAACTGCCAGATCATCCGGCCTTGTAAATCTAAATCCGCCTTTCTTGCTTTTGGCAACGGCTGTTCTGTATCCTGCTACTATATATGCTTCCTGCATGATGTTTGAGGTTTAAAATTTGATGTTTGAAGTTGTCGCCCTGGCTTAAAATATCTAACCTGAAACCACAAACCTCAAACTTCAAACGGTTTTAGTTGTTTATGCAACTTTTTATCAAAGTTAGAATTTCTGCATGAAAACAAAAAACTAAAAAGCTGTGCTTATTTTTGCGCAACATGTACAAGATCCTTCGTTCTTTTTTATTCCTTTTTGATCCCGAATGGGTACATTATTTTTCGATGAACAACCTCAGGCTGTTTTGCCTAATCCCGGGAATGAAGAAACTGATAGCGTCCGTCTTCAGACCGAAAGGAAATATTCAATATTCAATATTCAATATTCAATTTCCAAATAGAATTGGTTTAGGCGCTGGCTTTGATAAAAATGCGAAATATCTAAACGAACTGGAAACCCTGGGTTTTGGTTTTGTTGAAATAGGAACTGTAACTCCCCTGCCACAGGCCGGCAATGATAAACCGAGATTATTCCGGTTGCCAAAAGATAAAGCACTCATTAATAGAATGGGATTTAATAATGACGGAGCAGAAGCGGTTGCAAAAAGATTACAAGCCTGGAAAACGAGAACCGAGAAACAGCAAACGAAAAACAAGAAACTTATCATCGGTGGCAACATTGGTAAAAACAAAATAACACCAAACGACGACGCCTGGAAAGATTACGAAAAATGCTTTAATGCCTTACATGAATACGTGGATTATTTTGTAGTAAATGTAAGTTCTCCGAATACTCCGGGATTGAGAGAATTACAAGAGAAGGATTCGTTGAGGAAAATACTTGGACAATTAAAAATGAAGAATGAAGAATTAAAAATCACAAGGCCCATCTTGCTTAAGATTGCTCCTGATCTGACTAATGAACAGTTAGATGATGTGATAGATCTTGCCATAGAAATAAAGTTAGATGGTCTTGTTGCAACGAATACCACCATCAGCCGGGACAAGCTTCAAACCTCAAACCTCAAACTGGAAACCATTGGTGCAGGAGGGTTAAGCGGATTACCCGTAAAAGAAAGAAGTACGGAAATTGTAAAGTACATTCATCAAAAAACAAACGGGCAGATCCCCGTTATTGCAAGTGGGGGTATATTTACAGGGGAAGATGCAAAAGAGAAGATAAATGCAGGCGCATCACTGGTGCAGGTATGGACAGGTTTTATTTATGAAGGCCCGGGGATTGTAAAACGAATTTGTAAGACACTGAATGAGCAATAGAAAATATGCAACAGGCAAAAAACAAATTGCCAATTGCATATTGTTTATTGCCAATTATAAAATATGGAACATCTTTTCACATCAGAAAGTATCATCAGCTTCTTGATCCTTGTTATACTGGAGGTGGTATTGGGGATTGACAATGTAATTTTTGTAAGTATTATCCTGAACCGGCTGGAGAAAATAAAAGACCAGAAAAAAGCAAGAAGAATATGGATGGTCACCGGCATAATCTCCCGTAGCCTGCTTTTACTCGGACTCAGCTGGCTGCTCACACAAAAAGGAAAAGCCATATTCACTATTGCCGGAAAAGGGTTTGACCTGGCCAGTATTGTAATGCTGGGAGGAGGTATTTTCCTCATCTATAAATCGGTAATAGAGATACACCATAAACTGGAAGGAGAAGATCCCAATGCATCAGCACAAAAAAATAAAAAAATATCCCTCACCAATGCTATTGGTCAAATCATGCTCATTGATGCAGTTTTTTCTTTCGACAGTATCATCACCGCAGGCGGTACGGCAAAATATGTTGAGATCATGATCGCTGCAGTAATTATTGCCATGACCGTTATGTTCTTATTTAGCCCGGCTATTTCTGGGTTCATTCATAAACACCCTACTTTAAAAATGCTGGCGCTTTCTTTTTTAGTGATGATCGGGTTGGGTTTGATAATTGAAGGTTGGGATAGCGAAGCGGCCCACCAACTTCACCTGAAAAACTATATTTATTTTGGTATGGCCTTTTCTTTTGTTGTGGAATTACTGAATATGGTAATGCGGAAAAGGATGGCTAAGAACAGGGTGGTTGAATTGAATGAACCGGTATTGAAGGAAGAAAAAAAAGATTATTCAGACCTGGCAAAGTAACACAGCTGCAGCCACACCCGCTGTTTCGGTCCTTAATCTCGTATTTCCCAGTGCTACTGGAATAAAATGATGCTGGAGGGCAATTTCTGTTTCTTGTTTTGTAAAATCACCTTCGGGGCCAATAAGAATAGTATGAGATTGAAGAGACCCGTTAACCAGATCGGACAGGTTTCTTTTTTCCTCATCAATACAGTGGGCAATAAATTTTTGTTGCTGTGTAGATGATGCAACAAGACTGGAGAATTTCGTTGGTTCATGAAGGGTGGGCAACCAGGTTTGTTGCGATTGCAGCATGGCGCTCACCAGGATACTTTTCATCCTCTCCGGTTTAAAAGCGGTTTTCTCTGTTCTTTCACAAATAAGCGGAATGATATTTGTAACCCCGATCTCGGTAGCTTTTTCAAGGAACCACTCAAAACGGCTGGAGTTCTTTATTAAAGAGATGGCAATGGTAATGTTTGAGGTTTCAGGTTTCAGGTTTGAGGTTTGGAGAATCGTTACAGCACATCTTTTTCTGTTGTTGTCGGTTATTTCGCAGGTGAACAAGTTTCCTTTACCGTTGGTGAGCTGAATCTGCTCTCCATTCTGCATACGTAATACCTGCACAATATGCTTACTGGTATCTTCATCCAGTACAACATCTTTAACAGATGTATCAATATCCTCTTTATAAAAAAATGGCAGTACCATAAAACAAATGGAGAACAAATCTAAAATTCATTCTCCATTCATAAATCTTAATTTTTAATTCTAAAATGGTGCATCCTCATCAAACTCCCCATCATTCATCTTGCTGCCTTTCTGGATGTATAGTTTAGCGCCATCTCCATCATCGGTTTTTACAGGCTTCCAGTTTCCACCCGGTCCTCCCGAAGCAAAATCACTACCCCCCTCTTCTTCAATAAACTTCTGAATGTGTAAGAGCGCTTTCAATTTTACCGTATCCAAACTACCATTACGGTGTTTGGCTATTTTTACGAATGTTTCTCCTTTGTTACTTTCGCCAAATTCATTGGCGGTAATATCATAATACTCGGGGCGGTACATAAACATTACCAGGTCAGCATCCTGTTCAATCGCTCCGGATTCTCTCAAATCACTTAGCTGTGGAATTTTCGCCCCTTCTTTTCTTTTCTCCACTTCACGGCTTAACTGTGATAATGCAATAATGGGCACCTGCAATTCTTTGGCCAGTCCCTTCAGGTCCCTTGATATACGGCTTATCTCCTGCTCCCTGTTACCATTACGGTTTTCGCCTGCTCCACTCATTAACTGTAAATAGTCAATGATAATCAAACCAACATTATGTTTATTTTTTAACCTGCGGCATTTGGCCCTTAATTCAAAAATATTCAGTGCTGCCGTATCATCTATAAAGATCGGCGCTTTTGATAATCGCTCAATACCTCTTTTATACAATTGCTTCATCTCATGCTCTTCCAGTTTACCACGGGCAATTTTTTCGAGCCAGATCTCACTTTCGGCGCTTAATATTCTTTGTACCAATTGGCCGCTGCTCATCTCCAGGCTGAAAAACCCAACTGCCGTAGGTTTTGTAGAATGCATGGCAGCACTTCGTGCCAGGTTCAATGCAAAGGCTGTTTTACCAACAGAAGGCCTTGCTGCCAATACGATCAGGTCGGTTGCCTGCCATCCATATGTTATCCTGTCAAGTGAACTGAAACCTGTAGGTACACCCGTGATATCTTCCTGCCTGTTGCGCATGTCTTCAATGCGCTGGATCGTTTTCACTAAAACCGTATCAATGCTGTCGAAATTCTTGCGCAGGTGATTATTGGTTATTTCAAACAACTTGCTTTCGGCCTCATCAAGCATATCAAACACATCCGTACTGTCTTCATATGCATCGCCAATAATTTCTCCGCTGATACGAATCAATTCCCGTTGGATGAATTTTTGCAAAACGATCCTTGAGTGTGCTTCAATATTGGCAGAGGAAACAACAGCGTTGGTTAGTTTAGTAACATAATAAGGCCCGCCAACGGCTTCCAGTTCTTCACGGAATTTTAATTCTTCAACAACGGTTAAGAGGTCGATGGGTAAACTCTTTATTGCTAAACCCTGCATAGCTTTATAAATGCGCTGATGGGCATCAACATAAAAGCATTCGGGTTTTAGAATTTCAACTACGGTATCAAACGCACTTTTTTCCAGCATGATGGCGCCCAATACTGCTTCTTCCAGTTCCTTTGCCTGTGGCGGAACCTTGCCATACATCATCGTCCCAAGGTCAAGCGGCGTTTTACGGCGCAGCTTTTTATCTTTATTAAAGTTAGTAAGTTCCATTTTTCTAATGCCTGTGCTTTATCAGGGTTATTGGCTGCAGGGCGGCTAAGGTAAATGCAATCGGAGATTAAAATCGGTTTCATTTTTATCCACACACACAATATAAATAGTTTTGCATGTGTTTTCCACCCTTCATTCACAGCAAAGTTAACTTATCAAGGTGTTATTAACAGCAAATCCCCAAACAAAAAATCAATAAAATGGAACATGTGACTTAGTTTATTAACAATTCTTTTGTCCCCAAATTTCTTTTTCTGCACCACTGTATCTTTAAGACCATTTGTGTTTTTCAATGCAGGTGTTTAACTTTTGAGGCGCATTATTATACTTCCTTTTCAAAAAACTATCTTTGCCAGACTATAACAAATATCAATAAGTAGATGACCATTAGTTACAACTGGCTTTGTGAATACCTTCCCGAAAAAATTGAACCGGAAAAGCTGAGTAAGATACTTACCGGTATTGGGCTTGAAGTGGAAAGCCTGGAAAAATATGAGGCCGTAAAGGGTGGATTGCAGGGTTTGATAATTGGAGAAGTTATCACCTGTGAAAAACACCCTGATGCCGATAAATTAAAACTAACCACCGTTAATATTGGCGCTGCTGAAAACCTGCAGATCGTTTGTGGCGCTGCAAATGTGGCTGCCGGGCAAAAAGTGGTTGTTGCAACCATTGGAGCCACTATCTACCCGGTAAACGACGAACCCCTCACCATAAAAAAAGCAAAGATCAGGGGTGTGGAAAGCCAGGGAATGATATGCGCTGAAGATGAAATTGGACTGGGACAAAGCCATGCCGGCATTATGGTACTGACTGAAGATGCAAAGGTTGGAATATCTGCTGCAGAATATTTTCAACTTACTGAAGATCATATTTTCGAGATCGGCCTTACCCCAAACCGTATTGATGCCATGAGTCACCTGGGCGTAGCCAGGGATGTATGCGCTTATTTATCTCACCATAATAAAAAAGACAGCACGATAAAATCTCCTTTTAAAAATAATTTCAAACCCGATAACCAGGGCTCACAGATGGAAGTGGTTATTGAAAATGCAGAAGCATGTCAGCGTTACTCGGGGGTAAGTATTGAAAACGTTACCATTGCTGAAAGTCCCGACTGGCTGCAGCAAAGATTAAAAAGTATTGGACTGAGGCCGATCAATAATATTGTGGACATTACCAATTTTATTTTACATGAAACCGGCCAGCCTTTGCATGCATTTGACGCAGAGGCCATAAAAGGGAAAAAACTGGTCATTAAAAACCTGCCGGAAGGAACTTTGTTCACTACGCTGGATGATAAAGAAAGAAAACTCTCTTCAGAGGACCTTATGATCTGTAATAGCAGTGAACCTATGTGCATTGGCGGCGTTTATGGTGGTATCCAAAGCGGCGTGTCTGCAAAAACTAAGAGTATTTTTTTAGAAAGCGCCTGGTTCAACCCGGCAGATATACGTAAAACCTCATTACGCCATGGCCTTCGTACCGATGCAGCCACAAGGTTTGAAAAAGGAGTTGATATCAGTAATACTGTTATAGTTTTAAAAAGGGCAGCTATACTCATTAAAGAAATTGCCGGTGGCGATATTGCCAGCGATGTGGTGGATGTGTACCCTGTTCCAAAACAAAAAACACAAGTAGCGCTTAAATATCATTACCTGAAAAAACTAAGTGGCAAAAATTATCATGGTGATACGGTTAATAATATTTTAAACAGTTTAGGATTTGAATTGCTGAAAGAGGGTGATGATGAAATGAGATTTTGTGTTCCACTCAACAAACCTGATATTACTATTGCTGCAGATGTTGTAGAAGAAATAATGCGGATAGATGGATTGGATAATGTGGAAATCCCCACCATGATAACTATAGCACCTTCTGTAGAAACACTATCTCACGAAGTAGCATACACAGAAAAAACCGCCGAATACCTGGCTGGTTCAGGTTTCAGGGAAATATTTACTAATTCAATCACCAATAGTGCATATTATAGTGAAAAAGCTTTGCAGGCAACGGTGAAAATGATAAATAATTTAAGTGAGGAATTGAATATCCTGCGGCCTGGTATGATGGAAACCGGTTTGGAATCCATTGCATGGAACCTGAACAGGAAAAACAATGATCTTAAATTTTTTGAATTCGGCAAGACCTATTCCGTAAATGCAGCAGGAAGTTATATAGAAAATAATCGCCTGGCCATTTATATTACCGGAAACATAACTGATGATAGCTGGAAGTCGAAAACAGATAAGGTGGATTTTTATTTCCTTAAAGCGGTGTTTGAAAAGATCGTTAACATACTGGGGTTAAATATTGATTCATATATCCAATCAGAAAATACAGCTTTATCAAACAGCCTGCAGGCAAATATCAAAAATGAAAAAATTGCCGAATTGGGTTTAATAAACAATAAAATACTGGGTAGATTTGATATAAAGCAACCTGTTTTTTATGCCGATCTCAATTGGGATAAGTTACTCGAGTTAAACAGGAAAATAAAAATAGAGTACAAGGAAGTTGCGAAATATCCTGCTGTACATAGGGACCTGGCAATTATTATTAATAAAACTGTCCGTTTTGAAGAAGTAGAAAAAGCCACTCAAGCTGCCAGGCTTAATAAATTGAGATCTGTCCGTTTGTTTGATATATTTGAGAGTGAAAAGATAGGGGTAGATAAAAAATCTATGGCAGTTAGTTTCACTTTTTTAGATGAGGAAAAGACGCTTACCGATAAAGAAATAGACGGTATGATGAATAAAATCATTTCTTCTTACGAAAAAGAATTAAACGCAGAGATAAGGAAATAATTTGCGGTGATCTACTACAGTATGTCTGATTTGGAAAAATATATTAAACGCATCAATGACAAGCTTCAGCAATTGCTGAGGAATTACCAGCAATTGCAAAAAGACAATCAGCGGCAAAGTCTTTTGATAGAGGAACTCTCTAAGACAAAAGAAAAAAACGTCCAGCAAATAAAAACATTGCAGGAACAGGTGGAAATTTTAAAAGCCGCTACCGGGCAAATGAATGACACCGATAAAAAAGCTTTTGAAAAACACATCAACCAATACATTAAAGAAATAGATAAATGTATCGGTATCTTAAGTGAATAGGTCTATACCCTCTTAACGAGCCTGAGTAATTGTCCTCCTTCAACATTGTTCAGCTCTAAAGAATAGCTGCCATAAGGCAGGTCATTAAGCCCACACCAGTTAAAATATTTCTGGGTATATCCGGGGCTGGTTTCTGTGGTAGAGCAAATTTCACCCTTATCATTACGTAAAACGAATTTTAAAGGGTACACGGTGATTTTTTCCAACTCAATAGTTACCGAGTCGGTAAAAAATGCTTCTTTGATCCTGGCAAACATGTTAAACTGGTTTTAGTTCTTAAATGGTTAAAAAGGGGCCGGTCTTTTAAATAAAATAGAGGATAATAAACACTGTTTACATGAAAAACAAGTGTAAAACCGATTTTATGTGATAGGAAGATTGGTGGCTTGCTTGGTAAGAGATGACAAAATAAAACATTAATTTTAATTATGCAAGAGTTGATACCCATAAATATTGTGATTGGAGACCGGAGCTACCGTATAAAAACCAGCCCTTTGGATGAAGAAACCATACGCCGCACCTTAAAAACCATCAATGATAAGATCATTGAATTTAAAACCCAGTTTGCCGGCAAGGATATGCAGGACTATATTGCCATGGTGCTCATCTGGTATGCCACCCAGGCACAGGATAAAGGTAACCCCTGTCTGGAAAAAGAAATTGCTGAGGCATTGCAGAAAATAGAATTACAATTGGATAAGGTTAAGTAATGATCATATTCTGAGAAATAGCTTTAAACTCCTTATCGCCCTCCATTTCTCCAAACAAATTACTTATCTTCGTCAATCAATTATCTCACCTGGCCGTTCAGGCGGTTTTAGGGTGAATAAAGAGAGTAATCACATGATTTTGAACCGATTTAAAACAGAAACAATTAATGGAACCGATAATCATATACATTATCATAGGTGCAGCCGCACTCATAGTGGGCTTAATACTGGGTAAACTGGTATTTGCCAAAAACACTCAAAAGAAAATAGAAGAAGCAAAACAGCAGGCACAAAAGATCATTTCCGACGGACAATTACAGGCTGAAACCCTTAAGAAAGAGAAGCTTTTGGAAGCCAAGGAAAAGTTCGTGCAACTTAAGTCAGACCATGACCGGGAAGTAATGCAGCGCAATCAAAAAATTGTTGAAGGTGAAAACCGTATCAAACAAAAAGAACAATCCCTTAACCAAAAAGACCAGAACCTTGAAAAGCATATCAAAGACAATGAAGCTATCAAGGAAAATTTAAACCGCCAGATAGAGATAGTTAACATTAAGCGTACTGAACTGGAAAAACACCAGGAAGAACACATACGCCGCCTCGAAAAAGTAGCCGGCCTTTCGGCTGAAGACGCCAAGGCACAACTGATAGAAAGCCTGAAACAGGAGGCACAGACTAAAGCTATTGCATTGCAGCAGGAGATCATTGAAGATGCAAAACTAAAAGCCAATAAAGAAGCCCGTAAAATTGTTATCCAAACCATACAGCGTACAGCTGCAGAGCAGGCTATTGAAAATGCCATCACAGTTTTTAATCTTGAAAGTGATGAAATAAAAGGTTCCATCATTGGCCGGGAAGGCCGTAACATACGTGCCATAGAAGCCGCAACAGGAGTAGATCTTATAGTGGACGATACACCAGAGGCCATTGTACTTTCTTCTTTTGATCCGTTACGCAGGGAAATTGCACGTTTGTCTTTGCAACGCCTTGTAGCCGACGGTCGTATTCATCCTGCACGAATTGAAGAAGTGGTTGAAAAAACTAAAAAGCAAATAGACGACCAGGTAATGGAAATTGGAGAACGCACTGCAATGGAATTGGGTGTACATGGTTTGCATAAAGAACTTATCAGGATGGTTGGCCGTATGCGCTTCAGGTCTTCTTATGGTCAAAACCTGTTAATGCACAGCAGGGAGACCGCTAATCTTTGTGCTATCATGGCTTCAGAGCTAGGTATGAATGCAAAGCTGGCTAAAAGGGCCGGCCTATTACATGATATTGGAAAAGTACCTGATGAAGAGACAGAACTGAGCCATGCCTTATTAGGTGCAAAACTCGCCGAGAAATACGGAGAAAATCCAGCTGTAGTGAATGCCATTGGGGCTCACCACGACGAGATGGAAATGCAATATGTGATATCCCCCATTATCCAGGCCTGTGATGCTATTAGTGGTGCAAGGCCGGGAGCAAGAAGAGAGATCATGCAGCAATATATCCAGCGTATCAAAGACCTGGAAAATCTTGCGATGGCTTATACGGGTGTGGAAAAAGCCTATGCCATCCAAGCTGGCAGAGAGTTGAGGGTTATCGTTGAAGCAGATAAGGTTACAGATGGCGACAGTGACAAACTAAGTTTTGAAATAGCACAGAAAATACAGACTGAAATGACCTTCCCAGGCCAGATAAAGGTTACGGTCATCAGGGAGAAGCGGTCAGTGAACGTTGCGAGGTAAAAATATTCAACATCCAATATTCAATATTGGATATTTACCCCTACCTTTGCCGTCCGCAAAAAACGAATTATTATGAGCGCAATAGCATTTGTTCACGAACAGTTGGGCACAAAAGCCAAATCTTCGCTTCCGAACTTCAAAGCAGGTGATAATATTACTGTTAATTATAAGATCATTGAAGGTAATAAAGAACGTATCCAGAGTTTCAAAGGCGATGTGATAAAACGCCAGGGGGTTGGTGCAACTGCTTCATTTACAGTACGTAAAATGAGCGATGGTATCGGTGTTGAACGCCTGTTCCCGGTTTTTTCTCCTAACATTGACAGTATTGTATTGAATAAAGTGGGTAAGGTTAGCCGTGCTAAACTGTACTATTTGCGTGAAAGAAGTGGAAAAAGCGCCCGTATCAGGGAAAAAAGAATGGCGGTGGCCAAAAAGTAATTTACTGGCTTATAGCAATTTATACTATTCAAAAAGCGAAATATCAGGTATTTCGCTTTTTTTATTTTAAAAAATTATGAGCTTGGTATTATAATTGTTATGTTTACAATCAAATTTCAATCCTTCGAAAAGACGTTTACCCCGGAGTTAACTTAAAACTTAACTTTTTCAATCTTAAACCGTTTACCATGAGAAGGATTGTTCTTTCACTGATTATTGTATTTTCTGTAGCTTTTTTGGGTTCCTGCGCAAGAGGTATTTCTCCGGAACAAGCTGCCAATGGCAAAGCCAGATGCGGTAAAAATTATATCCGCTAATAAGGG
>CAYTQB010000003.1:20207-102304 GCA_964439615.1 uncultured Ferruginibacter sp.
GCTGTTGCTGTGCAAGCTGGCTTATGCATGGCCAGCCTTGGAACCGACACCGGTGGTTCCGTAAGGCAGCCGGCAGATTTTTGTGGAATAATTGGTTTAAAGCCAACTTATGGCAGGATATCCCGTCATGGGTTAATTGCGTATGCTTCATCATTTGACCAGGTAGGTATTTTCAGTAAAAATATCGATGATGTGTCCCTTGTATTAGACGTAATGAGTGGCGCCGATGATTATGACAGTACTGCATTACAACAAGCGGATAAAGTTCTTGTTAATCTATCTCCCGGCAAGGCTAAATATCGCATTGCGTATTTCACAGAAGCACTTACCCATCCTGCACTGGATAAGGAAATAAAACAATGTATCTTATCTCTCATTGATACGTTAAGATTAAATGGCCACACGGTCACAGAAATAGATTTCGATTTACTTGATTATGTAGTGCCAGCTTACTATGTTTTAACTACAGCAGAAGCAAGCAGCAACCTAAGCAGGTATGATGGGATCAGGTTTGGCCACCAGGCCAGAAACAATGTAAAAGATTTAACGGACTTTTATAAAACTACCCGTAGTAGGGCTTTTGGCAAAGAAGTACAGCGCAGAATAATGTTGGGTACTTTTGTATTAAGCAGTGGATATTATGATGCTTATTTTAGCAAAGCCCAGCAGGTACGAAGATTATTGAGCAACAGGACAGAAGTTATTTTTACTGAGTTTGATGCGCTTATAATGCCTACCTCTCCAACAACAGCATTCTCTATTGGCGATAAAACAAATGATCCGGTTGCTATGTACCTCGCTGATATTTTCACCGTCTTTGCTAATTTAACGGGAATACCGGGTATCTCCATTCCACTATTCAGGCACAGTAACGGAATGCCTTTCGGCCTACAGGTGATGACAAAAAAAACAGATGAATTAACTTTGCTGCAGATTGCCGACCTGCTCATGAAAGAGTATAGGGGAAATTAGTAAATATTAAAATGAAGAAACTACTTTTCATATTCTGGTTCCAAATAATTTTGTTTGCTGCAAAAGCAGGAAGTATTCCTGGTATTCTGCAGCAACAAACACCTGCTGATACCGGCATTATTAAAGACCCGGTGGAAGATGAAATCATTGCTGAAGTCATAAAAACAAAAGCGCCACCCCAAAAAGAAAAGGTGCAGTATTTCAGCCAGGTAACAAAATATGGTTTCAAGAATCTATTTGCACAATATAATTACAATCCTGCACTACCTTATTCTGTACAGGTAAATCCAAATGCTGAAAGTTATATGCAGGATTATTTAAGACTGCATAGTAACAACCTGATAAAAATGAAGGGATGGGGTCAGCCTTATTTTAATTTAATAGACAATATTCTTTCGCAATATGGCTTGCCCAGGGAGCTTAAATATCTTGCAGTGATTGAAAGTAATTTGAATTCAGGAGCTACAAGTTGGGTAGGCGCCGGTGGACCATGGCAGTTTATGCCATATACAGCAAGAGATTATGGCCTTGTAGTGAACAGGGTTTTCGATGAACGCCGTGATTATTACAAGAGTACTCATGCAGCGGCAAGGTATCTTTTAACCCTATACAGTCAAATGCACGACTGGTTACTGGTAATTGCTGCTTATAATGGCGGACCTGGAAGGGTTTATAGTGCCATCAAAAAAAGCGGCAGCAGAAATTTCTGGTCATTGCAGTATTATTTGCCTGAGGAAAGCAGGAATCATGTAAAGAAATTTATAGCCACACATTATATTATGGAAGGCTCGGGAGGCATTACCACCACGCCAAATCTAAGTGGGGGCAGTAATGGTATGAACGCCTACGATAACAAGCCTGCGCTTACAGAGCAGGAACTTGAAACTGCTGTCACCCAAAGTATAACAGGGAAATACAATTCTTTAGTGATCACAAAAAATTTGTCAATGGACATTGTAACATTCAATCGGTACAACCCTGATTTTGATAACATGATGTCTATTAATGGTAATTATGATCTTAGGTTACCTGCCGATAAGATGCAGATTTTTTTAGCTAACAAGTATGTTATATTAAATGAGTGTGTACAACTGCTGCTGGGAGATAACCCTGTACCATCCAATCAAACTACCACCTATCCTAACCAAAAAGCGCCTAAGAAAAAAAAGAATTGACATTATTGCAGAACCTTTATCATGGCAGTTGCTTTTAGCATACATTCTTCATATTCCAGGGCAGCATCGCAATAATAAGTAATACCGCTGCCTGCTTGAAATGAAACGTACTTATTTGTTTCATTATAAAGAATACTCCGGATTACTACATTAAAATCAAAATCACCCGCCGGATTTACATAGCCTATTGCCCCGGAAAATAAACCACGCCTTGTTTGTTCGTATTGTTCAATCAATTCCATAACTCTTTTTTTAGGCGCTCCTGTCATTGATCCCATCGGGAATGTTGCCTTGATACAATCTATCCAGTTAAACCCCTCTTCAATTTCACCACTTACCGTACTTATCATTTGATGAACCTGGGGAAAACTATAAAGCCCAAACAATTCATCCACTTTTACCGAACCTGCTTTACAGATCCTGCTGAGGTCATTTCTCACCAGGTCAACTACCATTACATTTTCACTTTTTTCCTTGGGGCTCTGTAAAAGATAATCTCTTGATCTTTCATCTTCCGTATCGTTCCCAAGGTTTCTTTTTGATGTTCCTTTTATAGGCTGAGAAAAGAGCCTGTCGCCGGTTTTCTTCAAATATCTTTCAGGGCTGGCGCACAAACAATACCGGTCATTTACTTTATAGAAGACAGAAAAAGGATTCGGAGAAAGGTTCGTTAACTGATCATAAACATACAAAGCATCAATTTCTGCCCTTTCTGCGAAGAATTCCTGGCAAAAATTGATCTCATAACAGTCGCCCCGCAGAATATGTTGCCGCAATTTCTCTATAATGTTTATATAGACATCCTTCTCTATTTTATTACGTATTGCAGGCCTTTTCTTTATGGCTCCTGTAATAAATAAAGGTTGAGCTATAATGTCGGAGTAAATTTCTTCAGCACCTGAATGGCAGAATATGATTATCTCTTTCGCATTGAGTTGAAGCACAATTTCAGGCTCAAAAAAATGAAGGTCGCTAAAACCTATATGGTCTTCATGTCCAGAACTTAATTTCTCCGTTTCATTCTTTAGATCGTATCCAAAATGGCCAAAAAGCCATGTTGATCTATTTACTTCATAAAATTTTTGCAATTCCTCATAAGCCTTGCCGGCATTAACTTCAATATTTCTTTTGCACCCGGTAGCCAGCAAACACTCAAAAGCCGGCTCTGAATAATTGTAATTCCGGTTATCCAGAAAACAAAAAATGTTGAACCGGTTTGTCCAATTCAACATTTGTACTCTAAACTTATTAAAATCATCAACAGGGAAAGAAGTACCTGTTTTTTCTTGTTTAATTTTCCGGGTCAATGAATTTTGCATTAATAGTCATCGTCGTCATCATCAAAATCTCCGCCACCATCCAGGTCATCAAAACCAAGATCTTTAAAATCATCATCTACTTTAAAATCATCATCATCTCCTCCCTTGTTGCCTTTCTTTCCTTCTGATTTTTTTCCTTTTGATTTCGGTACGTCAAATTCATCGAAATCCGGGTCCCATTCTTCCTCTTCGTCCGGTTTTTCCCAATCATCTGCAACTTCTACATCATCATCATCATCTTCATCGTCATCTGTTTTTTTCTTTGGAGAAGATTTTTTCTTTGATGGCTGTTTCATATCCACTTCATCGTCATCATCAAAATCATCATCATCGTCATCCTGTTTTGGTTTGGATGATTTTTTTGCAGATTTAGTTTCAGGTGGAGTACCTGCTTTAGCAGCTGTCTTTTTAGTTTTATCAGATTTTAAAACCATAGTTCAAAAAGGATTATTAGTGTAAAATTTCCTAGAGTTTTTTAAATAGCCAAAAATATTGCGAACTTTTTTTTAATTTTTTTAAGCCATTACCAGTTGGTCCCTGCCGGGACCGTTACTGATGTACTTAACAGGCACTCCTAAAAATTTATTCAGGTAATCGATATAATTTTTCATCTCCTTTGGCAGGTTACTGTATTCCGTTATTGCAGTTATATCTTTCTTCCAGCCGGTAAAGGTCTTGTATTGAGGCTTAACATCCACTCGGTTCATTTGAAAAGGCACAAAATTTTTTTCTTCACCATTAATGTTGTAGCCATTGCACACATTCAATTCGGGTAGTGCATCTAAAATATCTGCCTTGGTCATGATAATTTGTGTAACGCCGTTTATCATGCAGGCAAACTGCAAAGCAACCAGGTCAATCCACCCACACCTGCGGGGGCGACCGGTGGTACTTCCAAATTCACTCCCTGTCTTTCGTATCAGTTCGCCTGTTTCGTCATTCAACTCAGTAGGGAAAGGTCCACTGCCAACCCGGGTACAATACGCTTTAGAAACGCCAAACACTTCTTTGATCTTTTGTGGCGCTATCCCCAATCCGGTACAGACACCAGCCGATATGGTACTGCTGCTTGTAACAAACGGGAAAGTACCAAAATCAACATCTAACATACTTCCTTGCGCACCTTCTGCCAACACCCTTTCCCCCTTTTGTATCTTTTCATTAATAAAGTACTCTCCATTCACGATTTTGAAGCCCCTTAAAAATTCAAGCGCTTCAAAAAACTCTTCTTCCCATGCGCTAATATCTTCCTGGAAATTAAAACTGTCCAATAGCTTCTGGTGCTTCAGCCTCAGTTTTATATATTCCGTTGTAAAACTTTTGTTTAATAAATTACCAACCCGTAAACCATTACGGCCGGTTTTATCCATATACGCCGGGCCTATGCCTTTTAACGTACTTCCTATCTTTTCATTGCCTTTGGATAATTCACTGGCTTTATCAATGGCCCGGTGAGTAGGCAGGATAAGGTGGGCCCGTTCGCTGATGTATAGATTCTTTTTATAGTCGATCCCCATGGCTGCCACATTTTCACATTCCCTTTTTAAAGTAACTGCGTCAAGTACCACGCCATTACCGATCAGGTTGGTTTTGTCTTCATGAAAAATGCCGCTGGGTATCTGGTGAAGAACAATTTTCTTTCCATCTACATACAAAGTATGCCCCGCATTCGGCCCACCCTGGAAACGGGCAATTACATTATAATTTTTAGCAAAAAAATCTACAATTTTCCCTTTGCCTTCATCACCCCACTGCAATCCAAGTATAACATCTACCATTTAGTATTGAATATTTAAGATTTGATTTGAATAATATTACCGCCGGCATTAATGCTACCAGGACCGGACATGGCAACCGTGTAAAAATAAATTGAAAAATAACAACCACCTAAAATGATATAGGGTTGTTTGAAAATTGGGGAAAGCATATCAGAAGACCTGGTTCAATTCTGCGTTAAGCTACTTTGAGCATACTCAGCTTGCTGCTGCTGAATTTTCGGTGTGCATACTCCAGGGTAACGTCAAATACTTTTACTTTTTGAGAGGGTAATTCATACATGGCATCTGTAAGTATGCTTTCGCAGATACTACGTAGCCCACGGGCACCCAGTTTATATTCCATGGCCTTTTGAACCATAAAATCCAAAACCGCCGGGTCAAATTTTAGCTCGATACCCTCGATCTCAAATAAGCGGGTGAACTGTTTTACAAGGGCATTTTTGGGCTCTGTCAAAATACTGCGGAGTGTTTCGGCATCCAATGGATTTAAATAAGTAACTACCGGTAACCGGCCAAGCAGCTCCGGGATCAATCCAAAATGCTTCAGATCGACAGCATTTACAAAATGTAAGAGATTATCATGCTGGTATTCCTGTAATTCTTTATTTACGTTGAAACCAATAGCATTGGTGTTAACACGACGGGCAATGATTTTATCCACCCCGTCAAACGCTCCGCCACAAATAAAGAGAATATTCTGTGTGTTTACTTTTATCAGTTTTTGTTCGGGGTGCTTGCGGCCGCCCTGTGGGGGTACCAGCACTTCTGTACCTTCCAATAGTTTTAATAACCCTTGCTGTACACCTTCGCCACTTACATCTCTCGTTATTGAAGGGTTATCGCTTTTACGGGCTATCTTATCTATTTCATCAATGAATACAATTCCCTTTTCTGCAGCAGCTACATCATAATTGCAGGCCTGTAATAAACGGCTTAACATGCTTTCCACGTCCTCACCCACATAACCGGCTTCTGTAAAAACAGTGGCATCCACAATGGCAAAGGGAACATTCAGCATACGGGCAATTGATTTTGCCAATAAGGTTTTACCGGTTCCGGTTTCACCAACCATGATGATGTTGCTTTTTTCAATTTCAACATCATTTTCAATTTTCTGATTCAGCCTTTTGTAATGATTATAAACAGCTACTGATAATATTTTTTTAGCATCGTCCTGGCCTATTACATAATCGTCGAGGAATTTTTTTATTTCAATCGGTTTCTTTACGCTTAGTTTATGTGTGGCAGAATTGGCATTCTTACTATCGTTTGCATTACCCAATTCCTGCTCAATGATCTCCTCGGCATGTTCAACGCAGTTTTCACAAATATGCCCATCCTGACCCGCAATGAGTATTTTAACTTCATCACGGTTACGTCCGCAAAATGAGCAATGTAGTGTTTGTTGTTTTGCCATATCAATTTTCAGTTTAACTGAGTCGAACTCTTCGAGCCGGGGTAAAGTTACAAAAAAGCAATTTACATAGCATAGACAATATCCAAGACTATAACGTTGCTTTTGGCCGGTTATGATACAAAAACAGTCTCTTTTAGAGACTGTTAAGCATATTTTAGGGTTTAATATCCTAAATTTTTGTGAGCACGGCATCCACTATTCCATAGTCAACCGATTCCTTTGCATCCATCCAGTAATCCCGGTCAAAATCCTTCATAACCTTTTCAGTTGTCTGCCCGCAGTTCCTGGCTAGTATTTCGGCTCCCATTAGTTTTGTTTTCCTGATCTGTTCGGCCATTATTTCCAGGTCAGCACTAGTACCCTGGCCACCGCCACTTGGCTGGTGTATCATTACTTCTCCATTTGGGTAAATAAATCTCTTCCCCTTTTTCCCTCCACTTAATAAAATACTGGCCATACTGGCAGCCATACCCATACATACAGTGCTAATCGGAGAACTGATCATCTGCATAGTATCATAAATTACCATGCCGCTGGTTACAATACCTCCTGGGCTGTTTATATAAAAAGTAATTTCCTTACCGGGATCAATAGCCTCCAGGTACATTAGCCGGTTAGTTATGTCTTTTGCGCTTTTATCATCCACCACACCCCATAAAAACACTTTTCGTTGTTCAATAAATTTTTTATCAAACTGCCAGCCACTCATCATCTTTTCCATGGGATTTTCCGGGCTTCCTTCTGGTTTTTCTTCTTCTTCAAAACGGGTAGTATTGTTTTTATACAGATTCATAGTTAATACTTGTTTTTATTTCTGATCTTTCTTTATTTTTTTCTGGTTCATTAATAATACTTCATCAATTAAACCATATTCTTTGGCTTCAAGAGAAGTCATCCAGTGGTCCCGGTCACAATCAACGGCTACCTTATCAACAGGTTGGTCAGTATGAAATGCGATAACCTCATACAATTCCTTTTTCACTTTCTTCACTTCGTTAACCGTAATCTCAATATCTGTCGCCTGTCCTCCTGCCCCAGCACTGGGTTGGTGCATCATAATGCGGCTATGCTTTAATGCGGTACGTTTTCCTTTAGCTCCTGCACACATCAAGACAGCACCCATACTTGCTGCCATGCCTGTACAAATAGTAGCAATATCCGGTGTAATGAACTGCATGGTATCATACATACCAAGGCCTGCATAAACACCACCGCCAGGGCAATTTATATACATTTGTATATCCCTGCTGCGATCTGTACTTTCTAAAAATAATAATTGGGCAGTTACAATGTTAGCCACCTCATCGCTTATTGGGTAACCCAGGAAAATGATTCTGTCCATCATCAACCGGCTATAAACATCCATTACAGCGATGTTCATTGGGCGCTCTTCAATGATGTTGGGTGTAAGATTGGTGACATTATGTTTTAGATACGCATCCAGCATATTACTGCTGATGCCTTTATGCTTTACTGCGTATTTTTCAAATTCTTTTCCAAAGTTCATACGAGGAAGATGTTTTTTAGTAGACAAATATAGTTGATTGTGATACCTGAAAAATCAAATTGTTTAATCCCTGCTCCTGGATTGATAAATTAAAATGTATTGCACAAGCATCGCAATAGAAGCCAATGCAGCCACCACATAAGTAAGCGCTGCCCATTTGAGCGCATCTTTTGCCTGTGCATGTTCGGTATTGGTTGTAATTAGAGCCGAATCAAGCCATTTCAAAGCTCTGGCTGAGGCATCAAACTCCACGGGCAATGTAATTACAGAGAACAGGGTTGTAACAGCGAATAAAATAATTCCGATCAATAAAATTGTTGGATTGCCGCCACCGAAACCTAAAAAGCCAAGCCCGGCTATGATGACCCATTGCGACAAAGTGCTGCTGATCTTAACAGCCGGAACTAAACGGCTGCGTAACATCAACATTGAATAAGCGGTGGCATGCTGAACAGCATGGCCACATTCATGGGCTGCCACGGCGGCAGCAGAAACAGTTCTCCCCTCAAAAACATCAGCACTGAGATTAACGATTTTATTTAAAGGATTGTAATGATCAGATAAAAAACCATCTGACGAAATTACCTGTACGTCATAGATGCCATTATCTTTCAGCATCTTTTCTGCAACTTCTTTCCCACTCATTCCACTACTTGTGGCTACCTGGCTGTATTCAGCGAATTTACTTTTCAGGCGATACTGTACCAGCATGCCAACCACCATAAATATCAGCGAAACAGCTATTATACCAAATGTCATATTGTGAATTTTCCGGAAGAAAATACAAATGACAAGCCAAATGGTTTTTATGCCATTTCGGCAAAAAAAGGAAATAAAAAAGGAGAGAATTGCTTCTCTCCTCTCATATAAAACAAATTTTAAAGCTTATGCTTTGTATTGTGCAACCAGTCCGGCGGCCAATTCTGTCATTTTCTTCAGTCCGTCTTCTGGCAGAGCGCCTTTCTTAAATTCTGCCAGCAGGTCGGGATGCTTATTTTCCATTTCCATCAAAAAGTGATCTTCAAATGCTTTCACATTTTTAACGGCAACGTCTCTCAACAAACCCTGTGTTCCTAAATAAATAATAGCAACTTGTTTCTCAACTGTAAATGGAGAATATTGAGGTTGTTTTAGTATTTCCACGTTTCTTGCCCCTTTGTCAATTACGTTCTTTGTAGCAGCATCAAGGTCACCACCAAATTTAGAGAAGGCTTCAAGTTCACGATAAAGCGCCTGGTCAAGTTTTAATGTACCGGCAACTTTTTTCATTGATTTGATCTGGGCATTACCACCCACTCTGCTTACCGAGATACCTACGTTGATAGCTGGCCGGATACCAGCGTTGAACAGGTTACCTTCCAAAAATATCTGTCCATCGGTAATAGAGATTACGTTTGTAGGGATATAGGCAGATACGTCACCCGCCTGTGTTTCGATAATTGGTAGCGCTGTTAATGAACCTCCTCCTTTTACCAGGTGTTTGATCGTATCAGGAAGATCATTCATTTGCTTTGCGATCTCGTCTTTAGATACCACTTTCGCAGCCCTTTCCAGTAAACGACTATGCAGGTAGAATACGTCACCGGGATAAGCCTCACGGCCCGGTGGCCTTCTTAACAACAGGGATACTTCACGATATGCCACCGCTTGTTTAGAAAGATCATCATAGATGATCAGTGCCGGGCGACCAGTATCACGGAAGTATTCCCCGATTGCAGCTCCTGCAAATGGGGCATAGAACTGTAACGGAGCAGGATCAGAAGCAGATGCTGCCACAATAGTGGTATAAGGCATTGCTCCATTCTCTTCCAGGGTCTTCATGATACCTGCAATGGTAGAAGCTTTCTGTCCGATTGCCACATAAATACAGTAAACCGGCTTACCGGCTGCATAGAATTCTTTTTGGTTGATTATAGTATCAACAGCAATTGCAGTTTTACCGGTTTGCCGGTCACCGATGATCAATTCCCTTTGGCCACGCCCGATTGGAATCATGGCGTCAATAGCTTTAATACCAGTTTGGAGTGGTTCTTTTACCGGCTCACGGAAAATTACCCCTGGCGCTTTACGCTCCAGCGGCATTTCATATAACTCACCTTTTATAGGGCCTTTTCCATCAATTGGTTCACCCAACGTATTTATTACACGACCGCTCATTCCTTCTCCTACTTTTATAGAAGCGATCTGGCCGGTACGCTTTACCTTATCTCCTTCTTTGATCTCGCTGCTGTCACCCATTAATACCACACCCACATTGTCTTCCTCAAGGTTTAGCGCAATTGCCCTAACACCATTATCAAATTCCACCAGTTCACCTGAACGAACGTT
This sequence comes from uncultured Ferruginibacter sp., assembly GCA_964439615.1. Lineage (GTDB taxonomy): Bacteria > Bacteroidota > Bacteroidia > Chitinophagales > Chitinophagaceae > Ferruginibacter. Next base: position 30,704 of record CAYTQB010000003.1, read on the forward strand.
TTTCAACCCATAAACACGGGCAATACCGTCACCTACCTGTAATACTGTTCCTACTTCTTCCAGGCTGGCGCTGGCATTAAAATTACTAAGCTGTTGGCGGAGAATCGCTGAGATCTCATCTGGCTTAATTTCTACCATAATTATTTAATTGAATTGTTTTTAAAAGGCCTTTTTTAATCGGCTGCAAAGGTAGGGGAACAGGGTCGGAATGGCAAAAAAAGGGAGTTTAAAATTCAAAAAAAGCGGCATCCCCTCACAAACCTGTTTTACAGGCTGGCAATAAAAAATGGCAGTCTTTGAACTGCCATTTTTGACGAGGTTAACTCCATTTATTTTGATACCGTGAAGGGTTTACTGTCGGAAAAATTTCCTGTTTCAAACCTGCAGTAATACAACCCTGCCGGTAAATTATCTGTTGAAAAAGTTGCTATATGCGTTCCGGCAATTTTCTTTTCATCAACCAATTGTTTTATCAATCTTCCGGAATTATCAAAGATGCGTATGGTTAAAAAACCATCTTCAGGAAGTCTGAATTTGATATTCGCTGTATTTTTAACCGGGTTGGGATAAACTGCATATAAGCCATAGTCAACGCCTTTTAGTACAACCAATTTATTCTCACTGTATTTAAATTTGTTATCAAGATCAATTTGTTTCAACCTATACAGAAATTTCTTTCCGCCCAGGGGTTCATCTTCAAAATAATAGCGTTTGGGTGTGGAAGAATTTAAACTTCCATTTACAAAACCAATATTCTGCCATTGATAATTACCGCTGCCATCTTCCAGAGTCCTTTCTATCTGGAAACCTTTATTGTTCTGTTCAGTTGAAGTTACCCATTCCAGGTAAACACGGCCATTATCCCTCGCAGTAGCTGTAAAGTAATTTAGTTCGATAGGTACTATAACAACCGAAGTAGAACTCCACATCCCACGTCCATGTGTTGAAATACGAATTCCTCGGCTAACAGGGTGAACAGCCATATCAAACACAGGAGTCACCGGTAACCCTGCGCTGAATGAAGACCAGTTTGCACCGGCATCTATTGAAGAGTAAACACCAATATCGGTACCGCAATACATAACACTTGAGTTGACTGGGTCTATCGCCATTGAATTAACCGGAACATCTGGCACACCAGTACCTGATGCTACCCAGGTTGGAGCTGCATTATTAAAGTTGCTCGTTTTCCAAATGTGTTGACCTGCTGTTACTCCGTAGCCACCATAACATACATAAGCTACATTCTTATTTGTTGGATCAATGGCAACACGCTGTGCTGCTCGTGCTGGTGCACCAGCCGGAGTTATATTTACAAGAGTAGATGATCCGGTAAAAGTTCCCCAAACCTGGCCATTGGTAAGGCCTACTATCCTGAAATTATCATCCTGCTTTGCGATGGCTGCTGTTGATATAGCTACTCCAGACACAATCGGGTTCTGGCTTACTATAGAAAAATTTACTCCTTTATCTACTGATCTGTACAATTTGTCGGCACAATAATATACAGTATTGGGATTACCGGGCCCTAAGGCAATGGGTGCATAAAACATAACAGTACCCGTACAGGCGATACCATTTGCACTAACTCCATTACAACCATAAAAAGGCCATGCTCCATCAACTGCGCCCGATACCAGGTCAACCCTTGCTAATCCCAATAAAGGGGCAGCGGTTGAATTATAATAAGTGTGATACATAGTTACATTAGTAGTATTGGTCGCATTTTGATCTATTAATGCATATCCTCCATCACCGAAGTCTATACGATTCCATGTACCATCAGGTTTATACATATTCGTTCCGTTATCCTGTGTTCCTCCAATAGAAAATTTCAAATCACTAGGATGAATTGCTAAGCTTTGGAATTGAGTAGCACTTAATCCCGTGGTATTCATACTTGCCCATGTTACACCCGAGTTGGTACTTTTAAAAATACCGCCATCACAACCCAAATAGATCGTTGTTGGGGTTGACGGCGCTACAACAATCGAATGCACATCGGCATGAAGATTATTGGTTGATGCGGTAAAAGAGGTTGCCCCATTTGTACTGTATCGGAAAATATTGGTGCCAGATGATCCGCCTATATAAAAGTTATTGGCATTAGTGGGATCCACATCCAGCGCCTGGTCATAGAAACATTGTCCGCTGCAAAAAGTGAAGCTGCCCGCTGTAGCACCAAATGAAGCACCACCATCTACGGATTTAACTATTAGTCCATTGCCATTTCCTACCCCTGCATAAACAGTAACAGTTATCCCAACTTTACAAATGGCCAGTTCAGCTCTTACGGCATTTGCCCCAAAAAGATATGTTTGAGTAAAGGTGGGCGTTACACCCAATGCATTGGTGCTTCTGTAAATTCCGCCATCGCCGGCAGCGTTGAGACCGTAAACAGTACAAAGGACATTATTGGGTGTATTGGGTTCCATGACCATGTCTATCACGGCCCGATTGCCAGCATTTGCTGTAGCAACTGTTAATTTGGTAAAGGCAACAGTGCCTGCCGCCGCGGTGGCATTAGTACTTCTGAAAACACCCATAGAAGCAGTTCCGGGATTACTATTAACTATTCCCGCTATGCCGCTTGCAGTAGAAACAAAAACGTTGGCAGCATTTGTTGGATCAACCAATATTTTGCTCATTGATCTATATGTAAAAATACCAGCCGGGTTAATAGGACCAACTAAGGTTGGAGATACATCAGCATTGTCAATCCTGTATAGCCCGGCGCCAAAATAACTATCTGCAGATAGTGCAGCTTCCCCGGTACCAACATATAAAGTTGTAGGACTGCTGGGCGCCAATGCAAGTGAACCAATGGCAAGTGTTACAGCATTATCAAAAATGGCCGTCCAGTTAGTTCCTCCATCCATGCTCCGGTAAACACCTCCGTTAGCAGTACCTATATACACAATATTTGCATTGGTGGGATGAACTGCGATGGAGGTGACCCTTCCGCTTACCGGTACACTGAATCCTGTAGTTTGTCCATTAGGAATGGGAAAAGGGCCTTCGGCTATCCAGTTAGGTGCCAGTGCTGTGATGTTGGGATTATTGCGGGCATCTATTTCCTGCCTTATCTTTTCTTCAATGGCTTTAATGCGTGGCTCATAGGGCAGGTTATGTGGAAATCCTCTCTTTTCCAGAATGTATTCTGACCTGGCTTTCAGATAAGCTTCCTTGTCAACGTTTAGCGCATGTTTAGGCAGATCGGGATCTTCCTGGGCAAATGCCGCAGAAAAAAATAAAATTGCTGAAAAAAACAGGGAAGTTTTTTTAAGGAGACTGATCATTTTCATGTAATAATTATTGTTAAGGGGGTAGAAATTTATCTATAAAGTTAATGCAAATTTTTTGCTCCGTGAAAACATAAAGAGGCATTTACCTTAAAAACAAAACCGGGAGCGATTATTGCTCCCGGTTGTATTTGTAACAAATCAAATTTTATTTATTGCCCTCTTCTTACCCTAGGCCGCTGATTGGGTCTTATCTGGTCATTCCTGTTATTCTTTATGCGGTCCAAAAGCCGGCGTTTGAATTCACCATCCATCCTGAAAAATCTTTCACACCGGTTTACGCCTAATATGCGGTTAAAATTTTCCTGGTATTTCTTTTTGATGTTTAAAAAGGTCTGTTGCTTATCCAGTTCCGGCATATCTGTCTTTACAGCCTTTAAGTCACTGGTGAACTGTGCATGCACGGGCCAGAATTTCTGTGCTTCATCGGGTGTTAATGCAAGCTGCTGTGTAATATAAGCTACATACAATGCCTGAATTTTCTCTTGTTGCTTGGTTTCGTCAACCGGTTGGCCACCCTGGGCCTGCACAGCATAAAAACCACCTATCAAAAAAGAGAATATGAGTAAATATTTTTTCATGATTGGGTTTAATTTTTTAATTCTTTTACGTTAATACTATTGAGATATTTATCCAGAGCTTTTTCATCCATTAAATAATCTTCCTGGGAAGGCAATTCATTTTCATCAACACTACTGGCAACCAGTGCAGCTTTTACATCGCTTCCATTGGCCTCAAGGAATTTTACAATATCCGCATCAGTAACTTTTTCCAGCTCTTCGTCAAACCTGTTTTCCCTGGCTATTTTATCTCCAAGGGCTACAACAGGATCAACACTATTTTCATTGCTGCTGGTAAATTTAAAAACACCCAGCGCCATTACACCGGTGAAGGCGGCAGCTACTGCATATTTAATGAACGTGGTACTGCGCCTTTTCATCACAACCACTTTTGTTTGCTGTGGTTTTATCTTGCTACCAACCGTACCGGCCAATTCATCGAAATAACCTGAAGGAACTTCAAATACATTTTTGTTTTGAATGCCATAGAGCATGGGTGACAAACTTTTCAGCTCATCAGCAGCATTCATGGCCTTGATCTTATCCATGATCCGATCACTCAGGTTCTCGAAATAACCTCCGGGAATATCGGCAGAAAAAGAGTTGAGTATAGAGCTAATGATTCCACTTCTTTCGCTTGATATGCCAGTCAGGATATCAGTGCTGAGATTTTCAAAATACCCTGCCGGAACAGTAAAAACATTTATCTTTTCCATTTCTGCAATGACAGGACTTAATTCCTTTAACTCGTTCAATATGTCAACACTATTTTCCATTGCTTAATTCAGACCTTTTAATCAGCTTAAAGTTTAACGATTCAGTATAAAATCCTCAATTTTTTTTACAGCATGGTGGTAGCTTGCTTTTAAGGCTCCTTCACTGGTTTCCAGTATCTGGCTCATTTTTTCGTAAGGCATTTCATCATAATACCGAAGATTAAATACAACCCTTTGTTTTTCAGGCAATTGCTGTATGGCCACCTGTAACTTCCATTCCAGTTTATTGGCATCAAAATGCTTATCGGCCTTTAGCCGGTTACTTAATCCCGATTCCACATCACTCAGCGAAACCGAAGCCCTTTTTTTCTGTTGTTCCAGAAAAGTAAGGCTTTCATTTGTAGCTATGCGGTAAAGCCAGGTATACAACTGGCTGTCTTCCCTGAAGTTTTCAAGGGCATTCCAGACTTTTATAAACATGTTTTGAAGCACATCATTAGCATCGTCATGTGAAACAACCATACGGCGGATATGCCAGTAAAGTTTTTCCTGGTACTTTTTAATGATGAGGGTGAAACTGCGTTCTTTGGTAGCAGGATCCCTGAACTGAACAAGCAGTTCCTTATCGTCTAATTGTTGGTTCATATAAGGTTGAGCAGTAAAAATAAAAAAACCAATCATAAGATTGGCTTTTTACAAAAAGGTTTAATCCACTCACTTACGGGATATCACTTTTTCGGCTGCAGCAACTATATCCTTTGTATCCAAGCCGTACTTTTTAAGCAGGTCCAGGGGTTTACCACTCTCACCAAAAGTATCATTGGTTCCAACATACTCAATAGGTACCGGAAAATGTTTTGAAGCTGCCTGTGCAATACTATCACCGAGGCCCCCAATAATATTATGCTCCTCAGCAGTTACTGCACATTTGGTTTTTCTTATTGAAGCAACCACGGCTTCTACATCCAAAGGTTTTATAGTGTGAATATTTATCAGTTCAACGCTTATGCCTTTTTCTTCAAGAATTTTTGCGGCTTCAATAGCTTTCCAAACCATATGCCCGCAGGCAAAAATGGTCACATCGGTTCCGGTAGAAAACTGCTGAGCTTTACCAATTACAAAATCATTTTCGTTAGTAAAAATGGGCCAAACCGGGCGACCGAAACGAAGATAAACAGGCCCCTGGTAATCAGCTATCGCAATAGTAGCCGCTTTGGTTTGATTATAATCTGCAGGTACGATCACCGTCATCCCCGGCAACATTTTCATTAAGCCGATATCTTCAAGTATCTGGTGTGTGGCTCCGTCTTCACCCAAAGTGAGGCCGGCATGGGATGCACATATCTTTACGTTTTTTCCACTGTAAGCGATACTCTGCCTTATCTGGTCATACACTCTGCCGGTTGAAAAATTTGCGAAAGTGGTTGTATAGGGAATCTTGCCACCGATAGTAAGCCCGGCCGCAATGCCCATCATATTGGCTTCAGCAATACCACATTGAATGAAGCGATCAGGAAATTCTTTAATAAAGCCATTCAACTTCAAAGAACCTGCAAGGTCAGCTGTAAGTGCAACTATATTTGAATTTTTCCTGGCGGCATCTAAAATACCATCACCAAAACCACTGCGGGTGTCTTTATTACCGGTAACCTGAATATTGTTGAGCATAAATAAAAAATTGAACACTGTATTAAAACAGGCGCAAAAGTAAAAGAAAGATTTGGTTGAAATAATGGGCAACTTAAAAAAAGTTGCTCACATTGTTTATCGAACAATCTATTATGTGCTTTGTAAAAGTAATAGTCAGGAGTTTCCTTGTGAGGAGAGATGAAGATAACAGAGAAAATCAATTCAACCCGGCTATCTGTGCCTTATACAGATTTTCGTCGTTTTTCAGCATTAATTCCCATTTCCATGCTGTAGCCATCATGTCTTGCAAGCTGAATTTGGGTATCCAGCCCAGTAGATTTTTAGCCTTATCGTTATTGGCATAAATAGCTATAACATCACCCGGCCGACGTGGGCCGATACGATAATTCAATTTAACTCCACTTATTTTTTCAAATTCATTAATAAGCTCCAATACACTAATGCCGTTTCCTGTGCCCAGGTTAAATACATCGCAATTAGTTTGATTCTTATCTTGAATAAGATAGTTTAGTGCCAGGGTATGTGCATGAGCTATGTCGCATACATGAATATAGTCCCTGATACAACTACCGTCACGGGTGTCATAATCATTTCCATAAACCTGCATCATTGGTAATTTTCCAATCGCTGTTTGTGTAATTGCGGGAACAAGGTTTTCTGGCTTTCCTAATGGGAGCTCTCCCATTAAAGCCGAAGGGTGTGCTCCAACCGGGTTAAAATAACGGAGTAAAATGGCTTTACTATTATTACAATTAACGGCTTCCTTTACTATTAACTCCCCCATTTGTTTGGTAGCGCCATAAGCCGATTCTGCCGCTTTCATTGGCGTTTCTTCTGTAACGGGAATTTGATCGGGGTTACCATATACGGTGCAGGACGAAGAGAATACAATGTTTGTGATTTTGAATTCATCTGCACACTTTAAAATATTGATAAGGGAGTTTAAATTATTCTCGAAATAAAGCAATGGTTTTTTGACTGATTCTCCTACTGATTTGTAAGCTGCAAAATGAATAATGCCATTGATATCCGGGTTTTCCTGGAAAACGGCAACAGTATCATCATAGATACAAAGGTCTACTTTATAATTCTTGATCTTTTTGCCCGTTATTTTTTCTACTGATTCCAGAATACTATCATTACTCCTGGAATTATTATCAGCAGAAATGACTTCAAAACCATTTTCAATCAGATCGACTATGGTATGAGCGCCTATATAACCACAGCCGCCGGTAACTAGGATCTTATTCATAAATGCAAAGAAAACAAAAAATCACTCACAGCAATGCGTGATTTTTAAACGATTGATTTAAATCTTAAAAAAACCAATGAAGAATATAGAATATGCCTGCAGCCAGTAAACCACTTACGGGTATCGTTAATATCCAGGCCCAGAGTAAATTTACAGTAACCCCCCAACGAACAGCAGATAATCGTTTGGTTGCCCCCACACCCATGATAGACCCTGTAATGGTATGTGTGGTTGATACCGGTATCCCCATCTGCCCGGTAAAAAATAAAGTAAATGCTCCTGCTGTCTCCGCTGCAACTCCCTCCAGTGGGGTAACCTTTGTAATTTTTGTTCCCATGGTCTTCACAATCTTCCAGCCTCCGCTCATAGTACCCAAACCAATGGCCAGGTAGCAGGCTATTGGCACCCAATTAGGCAAATCAGAAAAATTCTGGATGGATCCACTGGCTATTAAAGCAGCGCCGATGATGCCCATTACTTTTTGTGCATCATTTCCACCGTGCCCGATACTGAATGCAGCAGAACTAAAGAGCTGCAGTTTTTTAAACATGTTGGCGACCTTGAAGGCAGTTGGAGTTCTTATTTTTTCAACATACAGGTAAACAAGGGAGAATAATATTGAAGTAAAGATGATACCCCAAACGATCATACTGTTATCTGCTTTATCAATATCTTTTGCCAGTGATTTTTCTATGCTGAACCCTGCAATTTTCTTTTTCACTTTTGGTTTATTTACTTCTCCGATCGGGTAAATAGCTTGTAAAGCGGTCATTGTGCTATCGAGTGAGATCTCTTTTTTAAAGTATTTCTTTAAAGGTTCTTTATACTTTTCAGTAGCCTCTTTTGCAATAGCATATTCGGTTTTTATTTTATCGTCACTGGCAGACCTGGCTTCCAATACAAGAAAGTCATTGGCGTTGCGTACATCATCTTTTAAACGACTGGCTTCAATATCCTTTAACCAGCCACTGTCCATAGCGGCTTTTGCAACACCTTTTGCTCCCAGGTTATCAAAATCATTTACCAGTGCATATATCTTTTTATAATTGGGTAATGCTTTATCAAGTTTTTCTTTTGCCACATTATATGCTTTAATGGCAGCTGTATCAGAAGGGTTATTTTCCTTTTTGGCCAGTGCTTCAGCCGCTTCTTTTTTATATTTGTCTATCTTTAAAAATTTCTGCAGGTTTTCATCCATCTTACTGGTCTCAAACTTATCAAATAACAGGACGGTTAAAAATGTTGCTAAAGCAATGATCCCGATCCTGGCCCATATATTCCTCATGATGGTTACGATGGTGATGAAAATAGAGATCAGCATGCCGATAAGCGGCGCCAGAAAAATAAAAATAACGGTGTTGAAGATGATACTTGATTCTACGATCTTACCCCAGTTGTAGCCCATGCCTTTCAGCAACAATGCATGAGCTATTGCTGCTCCGGCAAATCCTCCTATCAATGTATGCGAAGAAGAAGACGGAATACCATACCACCAGGTAAGCAGGTTCCAGAATATAGCTGCAATTAAGCCTGCTAAAATTACCGGTAGCGTGATGAACTCTTTATTTACCGTTTTGCTGATTGTATTTGCCACCGCATGATCCTTGAAAATAAAATAAGCCACACAATTAAAAATGGCTGCCCAAACCACAGCCTGAAATGGCGTAAGCACTTTTGTTGAAACTACTGTAGCTATTGAGTTTGCTGCATCATGAAACCCATTGATGTAGTCGAAGATCAAGGCAAGGGCTATAATTACTATTACTAAGGTCATATTATTTTTAATGTGCTAATGTGCTGATTTACTAATATGCTAATTCCAAAAATGCAGAGAGCATGCGTTAAACATTAGCAAATAAGCACATTGGCTAATTAGCAAATTAATTATGCATACTTCACAATTATACTTTCTATTACGTTTGCAGCATCCTCACATTTGTCAGTCACAATTTCCATCACCTGGTAAATCTCCCTTTTCTTGATCACCTCTTTGGCATCTGGTTCTTCAGCAAACAATTTTTCAATACTCATATCAAAAATATCATCACCCTGGTTTTCTATACTGTTGATGGTAACAAGTGCATCGGTGATCTGGCGCATGTTCTTCATATTACGCAGTTCCTTTACTGCCGCATGTACCGCCACACATCCCTGTGCAATAATATCTGCCATCTTGTGAATGCCGGTGTCATTGGGATTAACCCGGTAAAAATTGATCTTCTTAGCTGATGCCTGGATATAGTCGGCAATATCATCCAGTGCAGAGGCCAGGTAGTGAATATCTTCCCGGTCAAAGGGTGTAATAAAATTCTTTCCCAGTTCGGTAAATATCTGGTGGGTGTAATCATCATTCACATGCTCCATATCTTCAATTTCTTTGATCAGCTTTGCCCTTTCATCAAAGTCGGGTTCATTAACCACTTCCTTTAATTTCTCTCCCATTTTTACCAATACATCTACCACGTTTTCGAACAATTGAAAAAACACCCTGTCTTTAGGTAAAAAGATCTTGAGAATTGAATTTAACCCTGCCATATAATAAGTTTTGGGCAAAGATTGGTTATTACACAAAAAACCAGTGTCTCATCAGGATTGATAATAATTTCTTAACACAGGGGTAATATTAAATTGTTATTCCTTTGCGGCGAAATTTGCTATAATGCTTACAAAAAGACTGCCTTTGCTGCTTGCAGCATTGCTATTGTGCCAATGGCTGCATGCCCAGTTCTTAATGGATATGGTAGATACCACCAAAGAAACAGGTAAAGGTCTATTGGCTGTATATAAAAAGTTCGATCACCTGCGTATCGGCGGGTATATTCAACCCCAGTTCCAGGTAGCTTCTGCAAAAGGGGCGAAAAATTTTGAGGGTGGCGATTTTGCTTCCCAGGTAAATAACCGTTTTATGTTGCGCAGGAGCAGGGTACGTATCGACTATATTCATTTTGGCAAAGACACAAAACCCGGTGTACAGATCGTTTTTCAGTTTGATGCCAATGAAAGGGGATTTACTGTAAGGGATGTATGGGGCAGGATCGTTGAAAATAAATTCAAACTCTTTTCTTTTACCACCGGTATTTTTGCCAGGCCATTTGGTTATGAAATAAACCTGAGCAGCAGCGACCGGGAAAGCCCCGAACGTGGACGCATGAGCCAGTTGCATGCAAAGAGCGAGCGTGACCTGGGCGCCATGTTAAGCTTTGAAGTAAGGCAAAAATCAAATCCATTAAAAAATATCAGGATCGACCTTGCTGTATTCAATGGACAGGGCATTAATGCCACAGGCGAATTCGACAATACAAAGGATCTTGTAGGACGAATAATATTAAAGCCTGTTCCTATCAGCAAAACTATCCAGCTATCGGCTGGGGCTTCCTTTCTGCATGGTGGCCTACAGAATAATACCAAATACATTTATACAACAGAAGCCACCGGTGCTGTAAAAAGAGTAGTAGTTGATTCTGCCGCCAGTAATATTGGTACCACATCGCCCCGGCGCTATTATGGAGCCGATATGCAACTGAAATTCAATAATGGCCATAACCGAATTACCGAATTGAGGGCCGAATTCATCACCGGCATACAAACCGGCACAGCCAATAACCCCGAAACACCTACCGCATTACTTACAGGAACCGATGGTTTTCACAAACGGCATTTCACCGGCGCTTATTTTTATTTACTGCAGCACCTTTTTTCAACCCAGCACCAGTTAATTATCAAATATGACTGGTATGACCCAAACAGTAAAGTAAAAGGCAACGAGATCGGGGCCCCGGGTTCTAATTTTACAGCTGCCAACATAAGATATAATACGCTTGGTTTAGGCTACCTGTATTATGTTACCGAAAACATCAAACTGGTTTTATACTATGCCCGGGTTTGGAATGAAAAAACATTACTCACCGGTTATACAACCGATGTAAAAGACAATGTTTTCACTTGCAGGCTGCAATACCGTTTCTGAGTGCATATTCCGTTAACATATACGTAACATAGCAGTAACAATTACCTAACCTTACTTTCATCTTGACATAATACATAAGTAGTCTTTTTGCAGTAAATATTTATTGCATGAAACTGTTATCACTACTACTTGCTTTTATTACATTCTCTCTTGCAGCTATAGCCCAAAAAGGAAAGATCGAAGGAAAATTAACTGATGCCAGAACTGGCCTGCCATTAGCAGGTGTTTCGGTAATCATTAAAAACACCAATAAGGGAGTTGCATCGGACCAGGAAGGAAGATATGTGATCAATGCAGACGGAGGCTCAAAGGTCACTTTAGTTTTCTCTTATAACAATGTTTCTAAAGAAGTAGAAGATATTGAAGTTGCAAGCGGTAAAGTGGCAACTCAGGATGTTACACTGGAAGTGAAAGCCAAAACAGCTGATGCCGTTGTTGTCCGCTCCTCCAGCAATGCCAGGAAAGAAACAGCAGCAGCTTTGATCAGCTACCAACGGAACACTTCAGTAGTAGCACAGGTGATCAGTGCAGAAACGATCAAGCGTTCGCCTGATAAAAATACCGGTGAAGTTTTAAAAAGAGTTACCGGCACCAGTGTGCAGGAAGGAAAATATTTAGTAGTAAGGGGCCTTAGCGACCGTTACAATCAGGCCATGTTGAATGGAATAGCTTTGAGCAGTACCGAACCGGACAGGAAGACATTCAGTTTTGACATTTTTCCTTCGACAATGATAGATAATATCATCATGAATAAAACCTTTATTCCCGAATTACCGGGCGAATGGGCGGGTGGTTTGGTTCAGGTACAAACAAAAGACATTCCCTCTTCTTCTTTCTTTAATATTCAGCTAGGCACGGGTTTTAACAGTAATACTATCGGCAAAAAATTTTTACAGGCTCCCGGTGATAAATTAGATTGGTTGGGTATTGATAACGGAGCAAGGGCTATTCCTTCTTCTTTGCCTTTAAAAACAGCATTCAGTGCCTTATCACCTGCAGAAAAAGCTGAATTAGGGAAAAACTTCCGGAATAACTGGGTAACCAAATCGGGAACTGCGCCTGTTAACTCTTCTTTCCAGATCAATGGCGGCGGTACTACAAAAATATTTGGTAAAAAGGTAGCCGGCATTTTCGCTCTAACGTATAATCAAAGCAATAAGCGCACTCCTTTTGATAATACATTCATAGCAAACAATGCCGGGGATGTGGAGTTACGGTACAACAACAATAAATTCAGCAGGGATGTGCTGGCGGGTGCACTTGCTAATGTAACCGTACAGTTAAACAATAACAACAAAATATCTGTAAAGAACCTCATCAACATCAATACTTCTGATTTTGTGAATGACCGTTATGACGGAAGGGATTATATTTTAAGTGGTGGTGGCGCAGGTGACAGGATAAGGGCAACAGAGATTGGATTCAGACAGAATACTTTTTTCAATACGCAGATCATTGGCGAACACAATATGCCAAAGATAGAAACAAGGGTTAAATGGTATGGAGGTTTTAATATTCTTGATCAGTATATACCCGATCAGCGCCGATTATTTTATACCCAGGATGGCACTACGCCCAATGCTCCTTACTATGCTTTACTTGGCCTGGGAGCAGGTCAAAAAAGCGGCAGTATCTTTTACAGTTTCTTAAATGACTATATCTATAATGCAGGCGGTGATGTTACCAAATCATTTAACCTGAAAGGTAAAAAACACAGTGTAAAAGCCGGTTATCTTTTCCAGGTAAAAGACAGGTTGTTTGACAGCCGTCCATTTTACACCAATACCGCCAGCAATGCGTTAAAATTATTGTCGGCTGATCAATTATATGCTCCTGAAAATTTTGGTATTGGAAATGACAAAGTACAGTTTGATGAAATTAACGGAAATGCTTACCGATATGTGGCAAATACCATTTTAAATGCTGTTTACCTTCAGTTTGATAACCCCATTGGAAATAGACTTCGTTTGGTGTGGGGTGTAAGATTCGAGAGTTTTGACCAGCTGGTAGGTAGTGTACAAAAGAGCGACCCAAGGCATGTAAACACATTGGTAAAAGATTTTTTGCCCGGCCTGAATCTTACTTACAGGTTAAATACAAAAACAAATTTCCGTTTTGCAGCTAGTCAAACTGTTATCCGGCCTGAGTTCAGGGAATTAAGCCCGTTTGCATTTTATGATTTTGAACTGGGAGCACAGGTAGTGGGTAACAGAACTGCACAACGTACAAAAGTTTCAAACTTTGACCTGCGTTATGAACTTTATCCACGGGCAGGGGAATTAATTACTGTGGGCGCTTACTTTAAACATTTTGACAAACCTATTGAGTATTATTTTAACCGAACAGGTCCAGGTACCAATACCTTCAACATTTTAAATACAAAAAATGCAACTGCATTTGGTGGCGAACTGGAATTCAGGAAAAAACTGGATTTTGTAAACGCACTTAAGAATTTCACATTAAGCGGAAACATGAGTTACATCTACAGCCGTGTTAAAGATACTACCGGAACAGTCGATCGTCCGTTGCAGGGCCAAAGTCCCTACCTCATTAACTTCGGAATTCAGTATGATATTGAAAAGATCGGATTCAGCAGTACCCTGTTATTTAACCAGATCGGCCGTCGCATCTTGTTTGTAGGTAATGAAGCCATATCAGATATATGGGAAGCACCAAGGCCATTACTGGATTTACAGCTTTCTAAAAAAATATTTGGTAAAAAGGGAGAGGTGAAGCTGAACATCAGCGATATCATAAACAGGAAAGCTAATTTTTATCACGACCTGGATGACAATAAAAAATACAGCAGTTCTTCCAAAGATGTGTTGGCTATCACCAGGAATTATGGCACCAACTATACAATAACATTTGCTTACAGTATCAAATAAATAAAAAACACTTAAAAAAAATAAACATGAAAAAGTTATTCATTGCAGCCGCCTTCTTAGGTTTAATAACCGCGGGTTGCCGTAAAATTGAAGTTGACGGCACTACAACAACTGTTGTATCGGGTGGCAACACTGGTGGTACCCCTACAGAAAATGTGATCCTGGAAGGAAGGATCATTGAAAACCGTACACTAAAAGCACAGTTCACTTACAAACTCCGTGGTTTGGTGTATGTAACCAATGGCGCTGTTCTTGCTATTGAGCCAGGAACTAAAATAGTTGGCGAAACCGGTAAAAATGGTGGCTTGATCATTTGCCGAAGTGCAAAAATTGTTGCTGATGGTACAGTAGATAAACCTATTGTATTTACTTCTGAATCTGCTACTCCTGCACCAGGTGATTGGGCAGGGCTGGTGATACTGGGCAACGCCCCCACAAATGCAACTTTTAACGGCCAGACAGGTATTGGTGAGATTGAGGGTGGAATAAATAACAGTGATGGGTTGGGTTTGTATGGCCTCGGGGCAAGCAGCAACCCTGCTGATAACAGCGGTATATTGAGATACGTTCGTATTGAATATGCCGGTTATGCTTTTTTACCCGATAAAGAAATTAATGGATTAACATTGGGTGGTGTTGGTAACAAAACCATTATTGATTATGTAGAAGTTTACCATGCCAATGATGATAGTTTTGAATGGTTTGGCGGAACAGTAAATTGCTCACACCTTATTGCATACAAAGGTCTGGATGATGACTGGGATGTAGATAATGGTTTCTCCGGTAAAGTACAATTTGGCATCAGTCTGAGAGACAGTTCTGTTGCAGATATTAGTGGGAGTAATGGATTTGAAGTTGATAATGATGCAAGCGGAAGTAATACAGCCCCGCAAACCAGCGCTGTATTCAGTAATATGACAGTTATTGGCCCCAGAGCTACTTTGACAAATGCAGGCAACAGTAATTTTAAAAGAGGCATGCACCTTCGCCGTAACAGTTCTATCAGTATTTTTAATTCAATTATTATGGGGTGGCCGGTAGGCCTACTGGTAGATGCTTCTACAGGGCGGCCAACTGATCTGAACATATCAGGCGGGACCATGGTACTGGCTAATAATATCCTTGCATCTAACAACACTCCCTTTTCTTACACAGCAAGTGCAAGCGCTCCTACCGGCTGGACAACAACAGACCTGGCCAGTTTCTTTAACCAACCAGCTAACAACAACAGTGTGCTTGCAACCAACAATGATGTAGCATTAGGTGCACCATTCAAATATGACAATACGGTTGATTTTAACCCGGCTGCCTCATCGCCGGCTTTAACAGGAGCAGCTTTCTCCAATGCAAAACTAACAGGTTTTACCTCAGTGACCTACCGTGGTGCAACTAACATTAGCGATGCCTGGTGGAAAGGATGGACAAAATTCAATTGATAAAAAAATCTTAAGCAAATAGCGATCCTGAACGCAGTTGAAGGACTCATGCTTGAGCCGGCTTTATTCTTATTGCCGGCCTTTTTATTTCTTTCCAGTATTAAGTTAATGTTACCAAATTGTTACTGTGCACATTTAAATCACATTTTTTTTAACAGATGATAATTCCGGGCATTTGAAATTACATTCACATCATCAAAATCATTTTCTATGAAATGGGTTAGCGTAAATACAGGTACTGCCGATGAGACTTTCGAATTATGGAACAGCGAGAAAAAACTGGCTGATATATCTTTCAGTAACCGCACCAGGTTTGCAAGGATTGTAAGCAGCCTCGGCAAGAGAATTTTCTCCTTCGAAAAAAAAGGATTCCTGCTCTCCAAAGAAATTGTAAAGAACGAGTATGGTATAAAGATGGGTGAAGTAGAAGAATCGAGACCCGGTTCTGGTAAAGGCCAGGTAATGCTCGATGGAAAGAAATATCTCTTTGTTTACAACGAAAATAATTCCGGTGAACTGGTACTGTATGATGAGCTGATGCAAAAAAGCCTGCTCACCTGCAGTTTCAATATGGTGAACAAAGGGCTGATGAAAACAAAGTCCTTATTCGATAATAAATTCGCCAGCCTCTTACTGATACTTTGCTGGTACACATTTCAGCCGCATTCCGCTTCGGCAGCAAAAGTGGTTTCCTGATTTCTTTTTCATCCTGCAGCAACTCTTCCCTACAACCCCATTGCAAGGTCCAGGGAAGTTTGTACCTAGAAGCCTATAAACAAATCCTTACGCCAGTGTTTTGTGCGTGTTAAGCGAAAGCAATAAGGCATATCAATCTTTCCTGGTTTGTAACGTAAATCCAAACGTACTCCCCACATCTGTCTTGCTTCGTACATGAATGGTTTGCCCGTGTGCCTCAATAATGTGTTTGCAGATAGATAAACCCAGGCCGCTGCCGCCCACTTTCCGGCTCCTTGCCAGGTCGGTACGGTAGAACCGTTCAAATATGCGGTGCAGGTGCTCTTCAGAAATGCCGGAACCATCGTCACTTATCTCAATTAATATTCTTGCCCCGTCAACTTTATAGAAACTGGATTCAATGATACCATGCTGTTTTCCGTATTTAATGGCGTTATCCACCAGGTTAATAAATACCTGACGTATCTTTTCTTTATCTGCAAAAACGGTCAATGGTAATTCGCAACCTTTTTTAATGATGCACCTGATCTGTTTTTCATCTGCTTTCATCGCTAAGGATTCATACACTTCTTTCAGCAGGTCCTGTATAACAAAACTGTCTTTTAATAAAAGTTGTTCCCCGCTTTCTAATTTTGAGATGGCATCCAGGTCATCTACTAGGTTCACCAGCCGGTCAATATTGCGGGAAGTACTCTGCAGGAATTTTTTATTCACTTCAGGATTATCCAATGCACCGTTGATGAGCGTATCCACATAACCCTGTATGGCAAAGATGGGTGTCTTCAGTTCGTGGCTCAGGTTCTGCAAAAATTCTTTGCGGTAGGCTTCATTCTGCTGCAACATCTCTATCTCTGCCTTGCGTTGCCGGGCCCAGCTTTCCACATCATCCCTTACTTCATCAATACTTTTTTGCGGTAGAATATTTTTATAATAAAATTCTTCTTTCTTGCTTGCCTTGGTCTGGTAAATGAATTTGTAGATGAGTTTTATTTTACGGTAAATGAAATTCTGCAGCGTGTATAATATCAACCCGTAAGAACCAAGGAAGATGACAACAAATGATGAAAGGGCTATCCACCATACCGGCTTAAATATATATATACCCAGTGCAATAGGAATGGCCAGCGCTAATGCGGTTAAACCCGATAATTGCTGTGGTGAAATGTTTTTTGAAGATGGCATGGTTGGTCATTACTCATTAGTCACTTGTCATTTCTGTCGATAGTAAAGTTACTGGCAAAAAATGACTCAATGACCAATGACTAATGATCGATTTTTATATTTGGAACTTATACCCCACTCCTTTCACCGTCGTGATACAATCGAGATTGAGCTTCTGCCTTATCTTACGGATATGTACATCAATGGTGCGGTCTCCCACAATCACTTCAGTTCCCCAAACCTGGTTCAATATTTCGTTGCGGAGAAAAACTTTACCCGGTTTACCTGCCAGCAACGCCAGCAATTCAAATTCCTTACGGGCCAGGATGATATTATTACCCAGGTAATTGATGATGTATTTTTCCCGGTCAATTTTCAGGTCGCCTATCTGCAGCAAGCCGGTATCTTCTTTATTGATACGCCTGAACAGGGCGTTCACCTTACTCACCAAAACCTTAGGGCTTACCGGTTTGGTTAGATAATCATCAGCCCCTGTCTCCAGCCCCTTCACCTCACTTCCTTCGTCGCTCAATGCGGTAAGGAATATGATGAGTGTATCATTGAATGCAGGTTGCAGGCGAAGGATATTACATACTTCAATCCCATTCTTGCCGGGCATCATAATATCGAGAATGATCAGGTCGGGTTGGAATTTTTTCGCCATGTCAATGGCTTCATTACCATTCTTTGCGGTAACCACTTCATATCCTTCATTCCGCAGGTTGTATTGGATGATTTCAAGGATATCCGGTTCGTCGTCGGCAATTAATATTTTTTTAACAGTATTTGCTGTCCCCATACAATGCAAAAATAGTCTTTACCGTTAATTAGGAACCCGGTTTGCTGTTCGTTTTGTATTATCAAATTGTTAAGGCAATACAGCATATCCGCAGCCATTTTCATCTTAATCCCAAATGAATATGCAGGCCATCATGTATTTTTAGCATCTTTGCAGTTGAACAGGACTATGAAAAAATATTTATTCTTCTTTTCCCTCTTACTAACAGCCGTTCCCGTTTTTGCAACCGTGGATACAGTTAAAGTACCCATTTATCGCCAGCTTTTTCACGACAGGATCAATGAAGAGCAACGCCTGCTGGACAGGATGGATGGCAAAATAGACGGCATCATCAAAGCCACTCATAAACCTGAAATAAACCTCGCCATTACTGATGTGATGGTAAGGAAGATTGACCTGTTGCAGCAGGCTGTGGAGGGTAACGACAAGTTAGTGACCAACAATGAAAAGATCAGGTATTTAAGTTATATTGAAAACGTAGTTAAGGGATATAAATACGGATTAAAGACCAAAGAACTCAATCCGGCTTATGCCCCTATGCTGATTGAAAACTTTGAAAAAATAATGACGGATAATATTGACAGCCTGAGTATGGTTGCCGATATTGAAAAGGTTCCCTATGCTGTAGGTAAAATAATTACTGAAATATTTTCGGAGAATAAAGGTTACGGGGAAAGTAAAAAAATACTGTATAAAAAATTCTGCATACTCAATCCCGATAAGATATTACAAACCATCGAACCTTACGTTAATGAACCCTTTGCCGATTCATTGATCACCATAAGTTGTAAGTTCAACCCTACGGCTATTTATTCAGTAGCACAGGCAAAGGAATCCAAAATGGGGATGCTTGTTCACCGGAACACCAACTCACTGGTAACCGCTGTGGTGGAACTCAGCAAAACCCCCAATGCCCTTTTGTATTTTCCTTTTTTAGATGATATAATAAAAGGGAAGAAAACCGTGGAAAGCATTAAGAAATATGTAGGCGACGGTGAAGTTGGTTATGATAGTGTTGGTTATTTTAAACTGTTGGTTCAAACAGAAATTGAATATTTTAAACGACTTGTATCGCCGGCGAAAGATACACCTATTGCTATGTTTGGCGCCAATGGGTTAAGGGAAGTATTGAGGGGAAAAGCCATCCAGCATTTTGTCACACCAATAAACACACTGCACGACCTGAGCAATATTAACCTGAGGATGAAAGCCATTGATTCGCTCTCAGCAGTTGATCTTTACTTTATGATGGTGATGAGTGAAAGTGAGATCTATACATCCAGCTATAAACATAGTTTTTTCAGGATGCTGCAACGAATGGGTGCCGAGCCAAGAACAGATTCTTTATTACTGAACGTTCATTTTGATTACTTCAAAAAGTTTATCAAGATGGCAGCCAATTATAATAAGCTGGATACTTTTTTAAAGTTTATGCCCAAGACAGCATCAGAAACTTTAATGCGTGGGTTTATCGCCAACCTGGATAATACGGGCAACCTCGAAGATGCGGTTGATGTGGCAGACTCCTACAGTAGTATCAATGACGAAAAACTGCAGAGCACCATCCTGGGTTATGTAATAGAGAATGAAAAAAAATGTATAGAGAATAATAACGTGAGGGGTAAAACAATTTATGGTTTGCTGAAATCAATTTTTCTTTCGGCAGACAGTACCAATAAAATAGACCTCACCAATATCCTCGGTATTCCTTCAATTTATGAAATAGAGAGTAAAAATATACAGGATGACAGCGGAAGGATCATTCAGCAGGTGTATTGGTACGGCGATGAAGATGGTAAAACCTATTTCCCTTTCTTTATAAGTTCATTCTCACCCAAAGAATGGAAAATAACATCCAATAAAGAATGGTACGAAATAAGGTCATTAAAAGGTAATGTTTGGATCTATGCAAACCGGCCATTAGATAATGATGCCAACCTGGATGACAGTGCACAGATACATTTAAACAACTACCTGGCAGAAAATAACATGCAGCCTGCAGTAGTGGTACATCGTGGCCATAGCTACTGGCTTCCACGTACCATCAGGCAAATGTCGGGTAATGCAAAAATTGTTGTCCTGGGTTCCTGTGGTGGTTATAAAAACTTAAATGATATCATCGAGAGCAATCCTGATGCACATATTATCTCCACCAAAGAGATCGGCGCAGGAGATATCAACAGGCCCATCCTGAATTATTTAAATCAAACCTTCGAATCGGGAAACAAACTGGTGTGGAAGAATATGTGGGCTGCACTCACTAAATTATTTTCAACCGATCCTAATAAGAATGTACGGGAGAGTTGGGAAGATTATATTCCGCCTTATAAAAACCTGGGCGCTATTTTCCTGAAAGGATATAACAATTCATTGCTCCAGTAACAGGCATCCCGATAGCTATCAGGAACGAAGCCTAAACTCTATACCTTTGCTATATGACCGAAAAAACGAAGGCGAAAAGAAAGATTTTTAATTTTTCATTACTGCGCAGGGTATTTCGTTTTGCTGCTCCATATAAAAATAAGTTCTATGGTTCCCTCGTATTGGCGATAATACTTGCTGCAATTGCACCCATACGCCCCCTGTTGATTCAGCTCACTATTAATGACGGTATCAAGGGGGAAACAAGTTCTCATTTTGTAAATGGCCCGGGAGGTTTTATTATTGAGATCACCATAATACAGATCATATTGTTGTTGCTGGAAACAGCAGGACGTTTTTTATTTACTTTCCTTACGGCATCGCTGGGGCAAAGTGTGGTAAAAGATCTGAGAGTAAGCACCTACAATAAGATACTACACCTTAATTTAACACAGTACGACAAAACACCTATCGGCACACTCACTACAAGAACAATAAATGACATTGAATCCATCAACGATATTTTCAGCGACGGATTGATACCCATCATTGCCGATATGCTTTCCATCATTTCAATACTCACTTACATGTTTTATGTTGACTGGGGTTTGACCCTGGTTTGCCTGGCACCTTTTCCATTCCTGATCGTAGCTACGTACTTTTTCAAAGAAAGCGTGAACAAATCTTTTATCCGTGTCCGCAATGCAGTAGCCAGCCTTAACGCATTTGTACAGGAGCATATCACAGGCATGGCGATAGTACAGGCTTTTGCAGCAGAGAAAAGAGAGTTCAATAAATTCAAAACCATTAATAAGGAACACCGCAATGCCAACATAAAAGCCATTTTTGCTTACTCTGTTTTTTTTCCTGTTGTGGAACTGGTGATGGCTTTATCAATCGGCTTATTGGTATGGTGGGCAGCAAGAGATGTGGTTAATCATGACCAGGCAGAAAAAGTGGCCGGAGTGATAACAGCATTCATTCTTTGCCTCAATCTGTTATTTCGTCCGCTCCGGGTAATTGCTGATAAGTTCAATGTGCTGCAGATGGGTATGATTGCCAGTGAA
The DNA here is from genome assembly GCA_964439615.1 of uncultured Ferruginibacter sp. Classification (GTDB taxonomy): domain Bacteria; phylum Bacteroidota; class Bacteroidia; order Chitinophagales; family Chitinophagaceae; genus Ferruginibacter. Next base: position 52,559 of record CAYTQB010000003.1, read on the forward strand.
CGGGTGTTTAAGGTGCTGGATAACGAGGATACAATCATCAACGAAGGCAATCTTAAAGCCGATCATATAAAAGGCAAAGTTGAATTTGACAAGGTTTGGTTTGCGTACATTGATGAACAATATGTTTTAAAAAATATTTCTTTTACCATCAATGCCGGCGAAACACTGGCCATTGTGGGGTACACCGGCAGCGGCAAAACATCCATCATCAGTTTATTGAACCGGTTGTACCAGATAAACAAAGGCCGGATAAAAATTGATGATACCAATATTGAAGATTTTCATTTAGACGACCTGAGGGCCAGAATAGCTGTGGTACTACAGGACGTTTTCCTCTTCAGTGGTTCTGTAGCTGATAACGTTACGCTGCGTAATCCCTCAATAAAAAAAGAAGACGTGGTGAAAGCTGCGGAACTCATCGGCATTCATGATTTCATTATGCAGTTGCCCGGCAACTATGATTACCATGTTATGGAAAGGGGAGCCACTTTATCATTAGGACAACGGCAATTGCTGTCTTTTGTAAGAGCCTTACTTTATGACCCCGCCATTTTGATACTGGATGAAGCCACTTCGTCGGTTGATACAGAAAGTGAGGCGTTGATACAACATGCCATTGAAAAACTGATCGCCAACCGCACTTCAATTATTATTGCCCATCGTTTGTCCACCATCCGTAAAGCCAATAAGATCATAGTACTTGACCGGGGCGAAATAAAAGAGATCGGCACACATGATGAACTTTTAGAAAAGAAGGGATTCTATTACCAGCTCCATAAAATGCAGTTTGAAAACCAGGAAAAAGTGGCGTAAATTTGGGTATATGCAGAAAGCTAAATTTATTAAATATAATAGCCTGGAAGAATTGGAAAACGCAAGAGCATTCGAAGCTTCACAAACCTCTTATACAGAACGTTTCTATACTTTAATGAGACTAATCAAAATTTCAAGTATGATCAGGAATGCGAGGATCATCAAATCTCCGGAGATACCATCACACAAATAAATGGATCTTTTTGACGAAGACATATTATCTCTTTGGAATTGCCTTTACAAAAATGAAGTAAGATATATAATGATTGGCGGCTTTGCCACCAACTTACATGGGTATAGCAGGGCTACAAAGGATATTGATATATGGATCGAGGATAACCTGGAAAACAGAAAAAAACTCAGAAAAGCACTCAAAGAACAGGGCTCTGGCGATTATTCAGTTATTGAAACAATGGATTTTATCCCGGGATGGACAGATTTTCAGCTAAACATGGGTTTCAAATTAGATATCATGGTGTCTGTAAAGGGATTAGAAGAGACTGGTTTTGCTGAATGTTATGAATATGCTGTAGTTGCAGAAATAGAAAACATTAAGGTAAGGTTTTTACATTATAACCACTTGATAGCCTGTAAAAAAGCGGCAGGAAGGCCAAAAGATTTACTTGATATAGATGAATTGGAGAAAATCAGAAAAGCTTCAGCAGGAAATAATAGCTAAATTCTTAATCCTCAATTTCATATTTCCCCCCTCCCCCCTTATCTTTGCGCCAAAATCAAGGGATAATATGAGTTCTAAGAGTATCAAATCTTTACTGGTAGTGGTTTTCAGCATGGCTTCAATGATTTTTTCAAACCCGGTTTTAGCTCAGCATCCTGAGGCAAAAGAACCAGCCGGGGAGCCTGCAAAAAAAGAGAAGATCTTTGATGCCAACGAAGTGATCTTCGGCCATATTATGGATGCCCATGAATTCCATTTTTTATCATACAAAGGTTCCGATGGGCATATGCACCATGCTACTATTCCCCTGCCGGTTATACTGTACTCAAAAGAAAAAGGATTTTCATGCTTTATGTCTTCTAAATTTCACCATGGCGAGCATGAGGTTGATGGTTATACATTGCTTACCAACGAAAGAATAGACAAAGACTCATTAGACCGTAACAAATATGCAGCCGGGCATATTGTACCCGTAGATGAGAACGGCAAAATAAATGAATCCATTAAAGTGTATGATATATCACTAACCCGTAATGTGGTTCAAATGTTATTGGCGCTCACATTGCTTGTTTTCATCCTTATCAAAGTAGCAAGAAAGTATGGTACCGGTGTTGGTATTACTTCGGCTCCTAAAGGAATGCAAAACACTATGGAAACCATCGTGAATTTTGTGAATGATGAAGTAGCCAAGCCAAACCTTGGAGCTAAAAGCAATAAATATTTACCTTACCTGCTTACTGTCTTCCTGTTCATCCTCATCAATAATATTGTTGGATTGATACCGGGCACAGCTAATGTGACTGGTAATATAGCCTTCACTTTTGTGCTGTCTATTATCTCCTTTATTGTAATCCTGTTCAGTAGCAATAAGCATTACTGGGGCCATATCGTTAACCCTCCGGGAGTACCGGGTTGGGTAAAGATCATTTTAGTTCCGGTGGAGATCCTGGGTATATTCACTAAACCCTTTGCACTCATGATCAGGTTATTCGCCAACATGGTGGCAGGCCACATTCTCATCATCTGCCTGATATCGCTCATTTTCATCATGGCGGCATTGAACCAATATGTAGGTTGGGGCTTTTCACCATTCTCTATTGCTTTTACCATTTTCATTTATTTCATCGAGGTGCTGGTTGCATTTTTGCAGGCCTTCATCTTTACCATATTAACAGCAGTATTCATCGGGCAGGCACTTGAAGGTGCACATGATGATCATGCACATGAAACCGCTGCGGCACATTAATAAACGTTTTTTTTAATCAATCTAAAATCAGAATCATGGATTTATTGAATGTAATGTTAAGCACACCATTAGGAAATGCCGGTGGTGCTATTGGCGCCGGACTTGGTGCTATTGGCGCAGGTATCGGCATTGGCCAGATCGGTAAGGGTGCATTGGAATCCATTGCACGCCAGCCTGAAGCTATCAATGACATCCGCAGCAACATGATCCTTACTGCCGCTTTGGTGGAAGGAGCAGCGTTATTTGCGATCATCATTGGTTTCTTAGCCATGGTGCTTTAAACCCTTTACTGCATCCAAAGCACAGGGCGGAGGATGCAGTATTTTTAACCACACACTGAGCGAAGTCGAAGTGGCGTGAAGCTCCGAGCGAAGTCGAGGAGCAAATACAATTAAGAATAGTATTTTAAAATAGTTTTTATGCAGTTACTTACACCGGCCTTTGGCCTTATTATCTGGACACTCTTAGCATTCCTTATTGTTTTTTTTCTGCTGAAAAAATTCGCATGGCCAATGATCATTGGTGGATTGGCACAAAGAGAAAAGACCATTGCTGATTCTTTGGCCACTGCCGAAAAGATAAAGCTTGAAATGGCACAGATGAAGAATGATAATGAAGCCATTCTTGCCAAAGCCCGTGAAGAAAGGGCAACCATGCTTAAAGAAGCAAAGGAAACCAAGGATAAGATGATCAACGATGCTAAAGAAGAGGCAAAAGTACAGGCAGCTAAGATCGTTGCCGATGCACAGGCTTCTATCAATAATCAGAAAATGGCTGCGTTGACAGAGATAAAAAACCAGGTAGGTAGCCTCGTACTTGAAGTAAGTGAAAAAGTATTGAGAAAAGAATTAAGCAACAAAGCAGAGCAGGAGAATTATATCAAAACCCTGGCTGCAGAAGTAAAACTTAACTGATTTGATAATTTGAAGATTTGGTAATGTGCTAGTTGTGCAGACTCCTATCACCAAATCTTCAAATTACCAAATTACCAAATCGAAGAAATGAACAATCCACGTTTAGCAGGACGCTACGCAAAAAGTTTACTGGACCTGGCAACAGAACAAAACCAGGTAGATGTGGTGTATGCCGATATGAAATGGCTGCACAGCATTTGTAAAAGCAATCCTGACTTTGTAACGCTTTTACGCAGCCCGATCATTAAGCCTTCTGCCAAGCAAAAGATAATTGAATCGGTTACAAAAGACAGGGTAGGTAAACTTACCGGCGCTTTTATACAATTACTGGTGGCTAAAAACAGGGAACTGAACCTACCTGAGATTGTGACTACTTACATTGACCAGTTCAATGCTTTACGTAATATTCATAAAGTAAAGATCACTTCAGCCGATCCTATTTCGGAAGAAATGAAGACGGCCATCCTGGCCAACGTGAAAGCAGCTGCAGCTCCCGGACAAACCTTTGAAATTGAGACAAGCATTAAAAATGAACTGATTGGTGGTTTCTTATTGGAAACAAATGGCGTGTTGGTTGATGCCAGTATTTTAAGGGACCTGAAGGATATCCAAAAGCAATTTATGAATAATGATTACCTGCACAGGATTCGTTAATCGAACTTGAATATTTTTTTAAAGCTGTTACCTTTGTAGCAGCTTTTTTATTTTGGAGAAGTGGATTGTCAATTATTAAGCAAAGGAATACACCGGCGATTTGATATCGTGATAAAACAAGAAGGTCCACTTCTCTTCCCTTCCCTGTTTCCACCATTGCTGTCTTAGCTCCATACATTTTTTCCCGTCAAAATCGTATTTGGCTATGAACCGGTTCTTCATTTGTTGCAGTTGCGGAGCCACATCGCCACCAAAGAAAACTTTTTTCCCGTCTTCTTCTATCCAGAACACCTGGTGAAACGGGCTATGCGCCCCACTCACATGATGCGTAATATATCTGTCAAGTTTTCCATCACCTTCCAGCAAAACAACCTGGTCGGAGTTTTGCAACCCGTCAAAATCCGAAAGCTTGTATGATTTAGACCCTTTACCCAAGGCAAATTCCATCTCTTGCTTTTGCACATAATATGTGGCATTAGGAAAGCTCAGGAATTTTTGTTTCAATATCACATCATCTTTATAAATACCGCCTGCATGGTCTTTGTGCAGGTGACTCATTAATACTTTGGTTACTTCCATTGGACCAATGCCATTGTTCAGTAAGTTCTGGTGTATCTGTAAAGTTCCATCAGGTGTCGAAAAGCCAAGGCCTGTATCAATAACGATGATATCGTTTGCGGTAATTACAGCAAAAGGCTGTATCTCTACGAGCAAGCTGCCGGTTGGCCGTTTTTGCAAGTTATCCTTTAAAAGATCGAATGGAACAAATTTTTTGGTTGCATCTATGGTAAAAGCGCCTTCACTTAAAGGAATAATTTTCATATCACACCCCCTCAGCCCCCTAAAGGGGAAACCGGGACTCTAATTGTTTAAGCTCTATTAAAAAATAATTACCAGGCAAAAATAGTCGAAAAGAAATTCAAACCGCAGAGTACAGACTCCCCTTTAGGGGCTGGGGGTGTCTTTTATCTCAACACCATTTGCCTATCGGCATCCAGTTTTATTAAAATAAAAAGCAGTATGGTAAATGTAAGTAAGGAAGACCCGCCGTAACTCATCAGCGGAAGCGTAATACCTATTACCGGGGCAAGGCCAATGGTCACACAAATATTTACAGCTACATGGAAAAAAATAATTCCTGCAACCGAATACGCATACACCCGGCTGAATGTACTTCGTTGCCTTTCGGCGATCTTAATGATACGCAACAAAAGAACCAGGTATATCAACATCAATAACCCACTTCCCCAAAAACCAAAATTCTCACCCACCGAAGTAAAAATAAAGTCGGTATGCTGCTCCGGAACGAAATCACCCTGGGTTTGTGTGCCCTTTAAAAATCCTTTCCCGGCAAAGCCACCAGACCCAATTGCAATTTTTGATTGCTTTACATTATAATTCTGCTGTTCACTTTTCTTTTGTTTTGTCTTCTGCTCTTCCGTATCGCCCAGTGCAACAGTGCCTGGGTCTGCAAATGGGTTATCTACTCCCACCATGCTGAATATCCTGTCGGCCTGGTACCCTTTAAACACATGCTTGAATGCAAATGGTACGGCTATGCCAACAAATGCCGAGCAAAAAGCCCAGCTGATAACGATCACAGCAAGTATACGACTGTTTCTCTTTATTTGCCGCCGGTAATAATATATAGCCAGAGCAGCCAGTACAGCAAAAGCTATCAATAAAGTTTTTGTATGAAACAACAGCGATGCCACCAGCAATACCGCCATAGATGCTCCTGCGATAAGATAGCCCGGCGGCAAGCCCTCCCTGTACATGGGAATTAAAAAGGCGAAGTACACTAACGCAAGCCCGGTTTCTCCCTGCAGTATGGATAATACTCCCGGCGCAAAAGCAATAGCAGCAGCAATGAGCTGGGCCTTGGGTTTTTTAAAATCCGTCTCCTGCATGGACAAATATTTTGACAATGCCAGCGCCGTAAATATTTTGCACAACTCAACAGGTTGCAGGTTCATAAAACCCAATGGTATCCAGCTCTTAGAACCTTTTATTTCTTTACCAACCACAAAGGTGGCTAGTATTAATGCGATGCCTATAAGGTAAGAGAGATTGGCGGTGGCTGTAAAAAGCTTGCTGTCGGTTAATAAGATAAAAAAGGCAAGTACTATGCAGACGGTAAAAAAATATAATTGCTTGCTGTAATTCTTTTTAAAACCAAGTAGACTTTGAACTACATTATCACTGCTTCTGAATTCTACCGAAAAGATACAAAGGATGCCAATGATCACAATGATGGCATACAACCATACCATCAGCCAGTCGATCCCTTTTGATATAGAAGCATTTTTTTGATACACCGTTATCCGTTAATGGTTATTTGTTAATTGTTGCCTGGGTTATTATTTAATGAATCATTTGGTTCGGGTTTCTTTTTCGTATCCGGAAGTATCCCTTCTGTTTTAATCATTATTTTCTTATCACCACTATCCCTACGGGGCTGATTTGTGTTCCTGAGGTCTTCCTTATCTTTTTTTATCTGTTCCAGGGCCTCCTCTTCATCTCCCGCATCCACTTCCATTGTATCTTTTATTGACCTGATATATCCTTTTGCCAGTAGATAAGCAGAATCTTTTCTATGCAATAAAGAATCAAGTGTTTTCATCTCGCTGTACACACGTGGAGGTATCAGGTTCAGGTTAACAAATTTATCAACAATGGCCTGGCGGCTGGCAGCAATGGTATCATTTAAATATTTTTCTATCATCAATCCAACGATTGGCGCAGCATAAGTACCACCAAAGCGTCCACTGTTTTCCACCACACACATGATGGCTATTTTGGGGTTGTCTCTTGGCGCAAAGCCGCAGAAGAAGGCATGATTGGGTTGCTTAACTCCCCTGTAATAATTTTCAACAGTACCGGTCTTACCACAAATGGCAATGCCAGCAACCCTTGCTCCTGCACCGGTACCACCGTCCACCACCGCCTGCATACCATCATGTACTACATTAAATACCGTATCAGGAATATCCATGGCGCTGTGTTTCTCTTTGAACTTTGACAGCATATCAAATTCATCACCACCTTCAATGGAATCAACGAGATGAGGAATTTTATACCAGCCTTTATTTGCGATGTAAGCCATTTCATTGGCCACCTGTATGGGTGTCACATTCACTTCTCCCTGCCCGATACTTACTGAACGGAAATTACAGTAATTCCACCTGCCCTTACCATAAGTTTTATCATACAATGACGATGAAGGAATAAGCCCGGGTTTTTCAAAAGGTACATCAACCCCAAGTTTATGCCCCAAGCCAAAGGCAGACATATACCTGTCCCATACAGCCAGGCTACTGTCCTGGCTTGGATACCTGGGATTGGTTATTACCCGTTGCATGACAGTAGCAAAATAAGTATTATCCGATATCCTTATCGCATTTCGCAGATCAAACGTACCAACGTCTAAACATTTCATGGGCTTACCTCCGCCACAACCATAGAATGCGCCCGAACAGGAAACCCTGAAATCAGTAGTGATCACTCCTTCGTGCAGCCCAACAAGCGCTTGCAAAGTTTTGAATGTGGAACCTGGTGAATAGATAGCGCCTACTGACCTGTTAAATAATGGCTTGGCCGGACTTAATAATAATTCAGCAAAATGTTTTTTTCTTTCTGCACCAGTTAATAGTTTGGGTTTGTAGGTGGGGCTGCTCACCATACAAAGTATGCCTCCTGTCTTAGGGTCAACTGCAACTATCGACCCTAATTTGTTCTCCATTAACTTTTCGCCTAATTCCTGTAATTCTATATCTATAGAAGTATGCATGTTTTGACCAGCAATGGCTGCAGTATCAAATTTTCCATTCTCCAATGGCTCGGTCAGGCGGTTCTTATTATCCCTTTTCCAGAATTCAATACCTCTTTGCCCCATCAATACTTTTTCATAGGTTCTTTCCAAACCCGCTTTCCCGATATAATCGCCCATTACATAACCCTGGTACTTCGGACTCTTCAAAATATTTGAATCCACTTCGCCCAAATAACCAAGAATGTTTCCCCCGGCATCGTAAGGATAATCCCTTACCGAACGTTGTTGCAGATAATACCCGGGTACCAGCTTGTACATATTCTCATTGAGCTTTGCCATTTTTTCGTTGCTCAATAACGGTTCAAATATGGAAGCCCGGTAACTTTTATTTTTTATGATGGCGGTAATTATCCTTTTTTTGAACTCGGCTGTATCAATACCCAGGATATTGCAGAGCGTCATGGTATCTGTTCCTTTTATTTTTCCTGGAATGACCATCAGGTCGTAGATGATGGTGTTTTGTAAGATGGCCCTCCCCTTTCTGTCGTAAACAATACCACGGTCGGGGTAGATCACTTTACGGAATGTGCCCTGGTCATCTGCCTGCATCCTGTATTTGGAGGAAAATAACTGCAGGTTGGCCAATTGCAAAATAATGATGACGAACATGCCGATAAAAACCAGCATGATCACAGTTTTTCTTGATTGGTTAAATACAGGCACTTACTTGTTTGATATTTGAGGTTTGATGTTTTTCATTACGGATCTTATATCGTATTTGTTCTGAATTTTTGTTTGCGTACAAACAACAACTCGGTTATAATAATCAAAAGCAAACTTACTGCAGTGGACAATAATGTTTTTAATATGAAGTACCAGATATTTCCAAACTGCCAGGCTTCCAGTAAAAACAGCCAGCCATGGTGAATGAATGTGAGCACCCCGGTAAATATCAAATAAGGCAACATGCCACCCATGCTTTTAAACGAAGGTTCCTCGTAATTGGTATCTGCACCCTCCTGCGGAATTAAAAGATTGACAAGAAAGGGGCGTATATAGGCTATCAGCACACAGGCAGCAGAATGAAAGCCCGGGTGATGGCGGAAACTATCCATGGTAAAGCCCAGGGCAAAGGCTATGATCATCTGCCAGGTACGCCCCATACGGAATGGCAACCACAAAATGAAAAGAAAGTAAATATAAGGCGTCACCATCTGGTGCAGCCGTATCTTATCCAGTACAAAAACCTGTACCAGTATGAACAGTGCAAAACGCAGAATATTTTTAACCAGTGTACTCATGGGTTGGCCATAATATCCTTATTGGATCTTCTTTTTTACTTTATCCAGCAAATTATTGATGTCTTCGGTTTGTTTATTGTCAATAGCAAATACATATTCCAGGTTATAAAAATTGGCTGCCGACCTGAACCTGATCAGGTAGTTGCTGGTACTTTTTTCAGGTATCAATTCTGTTACCGTACCAACGATCATCCCTTTCGGCAGGCTGGTACTGAACCCGCTGGAGATAATTGTATCTCCCACGGCTACCTTAGCGCTTTTTGGAATACCGATAAGGGAAATAATATTAGGTATCCGGCCATCCCAGTTAAGTGTTCCGGTTTCTCCACTCTTCAATAATTTTCCGCTGATATGGCTGTCCTTATGCAAGAGGCTCATCACAACCGCATAGTCTTTACTAAGCTCTGTAATAATACCTACCACACCATTGTTAGGATCTATAATACCCATGCCCTCTTTTAATTGTTGCGCCTGGCCCCTGCCCAATACAATAAAATTGTTTTGCGATGCTACCGAATTATATACCACTTTGGCGCCATAATAAGTATATTTTCTATGTTGCTCAATCGAATCAACCCGTATGGTATCAATTACAGTTTTGCTGGTGGTGTCGGGCAGTTCAAAGTTGGCTTTAAGTTTATTGTACAATTTCTCATTGGCGCTTACCAGTGAGTCATTGGTTTTTTTAAGCCTGAAATAATGCTCCACTCTGCTGTACTGTGTATTTACTTTACCGGTAAGCTGGTTTGCTATATTACCGAAGACCGCATTATGGTATTTGCTGTAATGAACGATCAAATAGATGCAGAACCCCTGCAATAAGAGGAAGAAAAGAAAATTAAAATACCTGCGAATGAAAAGAAAAATATTACGCACCGGGGAAGGATATTTTAAATATTGAATGTTAAATGCTGAATTAAAGACTTTAAGTTTTTGTTACCCGCCATTTAAAATTCAAAATTCAACATGTAACATAGAAATACTATCTCATTACAAAAGGATACCTGTCATAATGTTTCAATGCAATACCTGTACCCCTTACCACACTTTTCAATGGATCGTCAGCCACATGAACCGGAAGTTTGATCTTTGCATTTAACCGTTTGTCAAGTCCTCTTAGCAAAGCACCACCACCGGTTATATATAATCCCCGGCGATAGATATCGGATGCCAGTTCAGGAGGAGTTGTTTCCAAAGCTTTCAGAATGGCTTCTTCAATCTTAAAAATACTCTTGTCTAATGCTTCGGCTACTTCCTGGTAACTAACCATCACTTGTTTAGGTATGCCGGTAACCAGGTCTCTTCCGTTAACCGGAATGTCGTCGGGTGGGTTTTCAAGGTCTTTTGTTGCAGCGCCAACCTGTATTTTTATCTGTTCTGCTGTACGTTCTCCAATCAATAAACTATGGTAACGACGAAGGGCTTCCATAATATCGGCTGTAAACTCATCACCGGCAATACGAATACTTTGGTCGCAAACAATACCAGCGAGGGCAATTACAGTAATTCCCGTAGTACCACCACCAATATCGATGATCATATTACCAACAGGCTCTTCCACATCAATACCAATACCTAAGGCCGCAGCCATAGGCTCGTGTATAAGATAAACCTCCTTGGCTCCGGCCTGCTCGGCACTATCCCGTACGGCACGTTTTTCTACCTCGGTGATGCTGCTGGGTATGCATATCATCATACGCCAGCTGGGCGCAAACAGTGGTTTTTTGGGATAGATGAGTTTGATCATTTCCCTGATCATCAACTCAGCAGCATTAAAGTCGGCAATTACCCCATCTTTTAAAGGGCGGACGGTGCGGATGCTTTCATGAGTCTTCTCATGCATCATCAGCGCTTTTTTACCTACTGCTAAAATGTTCTTCGGATTGTTCCGGTCTAATGCGACAATAGAGGGTTCATTTACTACGATCTCATCATTGTGGATAATGAGGGTATTGGCTGTTCCTAGATCAATTGCAATTTCCTGTGTAAAAAAATTAAAAAGGCCCATATATGGTTTATGTGAAAAGGATTTTAATCAATGCCAGCAAAGTTGGTGGAAAATATTTGAAATAACAACGGCAAACCCTTTATTTTTCAACATTTTACAGAAAGTTTTACAAACCGGGTGTTTTGTCCAACCCGGTCTTCACCCCATATTCACCGGATTTTTTGTGCATCATTTTCTTGTTTGGGGAATGATTTTGATAAAACTAAAAGAACAAAAAACACAAACAAAAGAGAAGAAGAAAAACTACAAAGCAAGGTCGGTTTTAAATTCATAACCAATGTCTGAACGAAAGTACATTCCTTCAAAAAATAATTGTTCCATTGCATAATTGGATTGTTCAACAGCTTCTGTAATATTATCGCCAAAAGAAGTGATGGTAAAAATTCTTCCTCCATTCGTAACAATCTTATCTCCATCTTTTTTTGTACCCGAATGAAAAATAATACTATCGGTCAAAGAATTTTCATTCAATCCACTGATCTCTTTTCCTTTCTCGTAATCTCCGGGATAACCTCCACTAACAGCTACCACTGTTGCTGCAGCACGTTCATCAGTTTCAATGCTGATTTCATGCAGCCGGTTTTGCGATGCAGCGATTAATATTTCAACGAGATCATTTTTTACTCTTGGTATCACCACTTCTGTTTCGGGATCGCCCATGCGGCAATTATATTCAATAACTTTTGGTTCACCGTTATCATTCATTAGTCCGAAAAAGATAAAACCTTTATATTCAAGCTTATCTTTTTTTAACCCTGCAATAGTTGGTTCAATAATTTTTTCTTTTACCTTCTTTAAAAAATCTTTATCTACAAAAGGCAAAGGACTTACTGCACCCATACCACCTGTGTTGAGCCCTGTATCAGCTTCTCCTACTCTCTTATAATCTTTTGCTTCCGGAAGCAACACATAATGTTCTCCATCAGTTATCACAAACATGCTCAGTTCAATACCCTGAAGAAAATCTTCAATAACCACTTTCTTGCCAGCCTCACCAAATTTTGAACGCAGCAGCATGAGATCAAATTCCGAAACAGCTTCCAGGTGGTTCTGACAGATCAATACACCTTTACCGGCAGCAAGCCCATCAGCTTTTAAAACTATCGGAGGCGTTTGCGCTTTAATATAATTAACCCCTTCTAAATATTTATCGGCAGTGAACTCTTCATAAGCGGCTGTTGGTATCCCATGCCTTTTCATAAATGCTTTTGCAAATGCCTTGCTTCCTTCTAACTGTGCAGCATTTTTTGATGGACCGATCACTTTTAATTTTTCAAAATCTTTCTTTCCCTGGAAAAAATCATATATACCTTTTACCAATGGTTCTTCGGGGCCAACCAGAATAATATCAATAGCATGTTCTTTACATGCAGCAGAAAGTTTATCAAAATCTGTAGTAGCTATAGAAAGATTGGTACCACATAAAGCAGTGCCTGCATTACCGGGTGCAATAAATAATTGTTTGCATAACTTACTTTGTTTCATCTTCCAGGCCAGGGTATGCTCTCTTCCTCCTGAGCCAATTAACAGTATATTCATTGATGGTGTGATTGTGGTAGTGCTTGAGTTTATGGTTTGCGAATTTAAAATTCTGGCTGAAGATTTCAATATTAATTTTTAAAACCCGGTTGGCACATAGGCTTTTTTCTTAACTTATCTTTTTAAAATAGGAGGACTGATTTTGATTGTACTAAAGAGAATTTCACTATTTTGGGTAACTAAACCAACTAACGAGCATCTAAAAAATCACAAAACATGACTGAACAAGCAATAAAACAAACCGGCCACCCCAAGGGGTTATGGGTTCTTTTTGGAACAGAAATGTGGGAGCGTTTCAACTTTTATGGAATGAGGGCGCTTCTTTCATTATTTCTTGCTGAGGCATTATTAATGGGTGAAACCGAAGCTTCTATCATCTATGGAGGTTTCCTTGGCTTATGTTATCTCACCCCGATGCTGGGTGGTTATATTTCAGACAAATACCTGGGCAACCGCAACTGTATCTTACTAGGCGGAACCGTCATGGGTATTGGCCAGTTACTGCTTTTCTTCAGCGGTACTTTATACAGCACCAATTTAGAACTGGCAAGGACCATTATGTGGCTGGCCCTTGTTGCGATCATATTTGGTAATGGCTTCTTTAAACCCAATATTTCTTCCATGGTAGGTAGCCTTTACCCCAAAGAGCAAAAAAATAAGCTGGATTCTGCTTTTACACTTTTTTACCTTGGTATAAATGTAGGTGCCACCCTCGGACAGATATTGTGCCCGATTGTTGGTGATGTTACAACAGATGGTGTAAGGGACCTCACCGCATTCAAATGGGGTTTTCTTGTTGCAGCAGCAGCCATGTTTACCGGCACCCTGACCTTCCTGTTCTTAAAAAATAAATATGTAAAAACACCCGAAGGAGTTGCAATTGGTGGCAGGCCAAATAAATCAGATACACCTTCAGATGAGTCTGATACCGCAAAGTTTACGACCACAAATATTATCATTTCTATAGTTCTTCTGATCGCTGTTACTTACGGGTTCCATCTTGTATTTGATTCTCCCGGCGTTTCACTGATCAAAGCATGGCTTTACCCATTCATTTTTGCTTCAGGTATCAGTTTGGGATTTCTGATCCTTTCCGATAAAACAATATCTAAAATAGAGCGTGACAGGATATGGGTCCTTTACATCGTTTGCTTCTTTGTAATGTTCTTCTGGGGGGCTTTCGAACAGGCAGGTTCTTCCTTAACCTTTATTGCCAATAACCAGACAGATACCCGGATACTTGGCTGGACTATGCAACCCAGTATGGTTCAAAGTTTCAACGGAATTTTTGTAATGGTATTTGCAATCCCCTTCAGCATTATGTGGGCCTGGATGAGTAAAAAAAGGCTTGAACCTATTTCACCGGTAAAACAGGCATGGGGATTATTACTGATAGCACTTGGTTATTTAATAATAGCAACCCAGGTAAAAGGCCTTGGGGATGGAGCTAAGATCGGTATCATATGGATGATCGTTCTTTATCTGCTGCATACCTGGGGTGAACTTTGTTTATCTCCTATTGGTTTATCATTGGTAGCAAAGCTTGCACCAAAAAGATTTGCTTCACTGCTGATGGGTGTGTGGTTCCTCGGTAATGCAGGAGGATACGTTCTTACTGGTGTTCTCGGCGCATTACTTCCTCCATCGCCTGATAAATATATTGCCATGACAAAAGAGAATGTGGACCTGAAGGCCATTCTTGAGGGTCAGAAGGAAGCAAGTGGAAGGGAATTGTTTATCCTGGGGCAGCAAAAGATCTCCTCGGCCATTGATGTAAAGAAGGCAAAGGAAAATAATATTGATCTTGACAAAGCTTTTGAACAATCAAATGCCATGATCAAAGCAGCAGTAAAAAACAAAGACACAACTTATACTATAAGCAAGACACTTGATTCTGTTTTAACACCTGCTCAATATGAGACCATCAAAGCCCAGGGACTTATAAAACCTGCGTATCCTTCCTTTATGGGATTCAAACTTAGGGATGTATACGATTTCTTCATGCTGTTCGTGGTGCTTTGCGGGCTGGCAGGACTTGTATTGTATGCCTTAACCCCCATGATGAAAAAGATGATGCATGGAGTAAGATAAGGTACTGATAAAATTATCTGAAAGGCGATCTCACAGTCGCCTTTTTATTTGTTCTCTAAAACGATCTATTATGTGGAAAAAACATCCTAAGGCTTTACCTTTTTTATTCTTCAGTGAAATGTGGGAACGGTTTGGTTATTATTTAATGATAGGCATTTTCACTTTTTATTTAAAAGATGCCACCGCTGGGTTTAATATGGATGAAAAAGATTCGGCGAGCCTTTATGGAACTTTTATAGCCCTTGTATTTTTTACCCCGTTTTTAGGAGGCCTTATTGCTGACAGATACCTGGGCTACAGAAAATCTATAATTCTGGGCGGCCTTCTTATGGGTGCAGGTTACTGCCTGATGGGCATACACAGCATACAAATGCTTTACGTTGCCATGACCTTGGTAATTGTAGGAAATGGTTTCTTTAAGCCAAATATTTCAACACTATTAGGTAATGTATATTCTGTTCCGGAGCATAAACATCAAAAAGATGAAGGGTACAATATTTTTTACATGGGCATAAATATTGGCGCTTTTATCTGCAATTTTTTTGGAGCAGCATTATATACCACAATCGGTTGGGCCGCTGCTTTTGCAGCAGCAGGAGTAGGAATGTTTATTGGCGTAATTGTATTTATTGCCGGCACCAAACATTATGCACAATTTGATGTACGTAAGCCATTACAACCGGGAGACATGTCTTTGTGGAAAATAATGGCACTGGTTATTTTGCCTTGCCTGGTATTTGGCATCATTGGCTGGTTCATTAAAGGGGATGGCTACATCTTTGATTCAAATTCAACCGATGCTTTCATTTTTGCATGCATACCTGTATTGCTTTTTTACACCGCATTGGTTTTTAAAAGCAATAAAGATGAACGGCCTGCAATGGGGGCAATGCTCTCCATTTTTTTAGTGGTTATATTATTTTGGGCTATTTTCAAACAAAATGGCAGCGCCTTAAATACATGGGCCAGCCGCTATACAGAAAGGCATGTAAGCGGCTCAGGTGAAACTGTTTTATCTGCATTGAAACAAACGCAAACAATAGAATATAAAAAAGATACGGTAACAAAGCTGGATAACCAGTTTAGAAAAGTGAAAATAAATGGCCAGGAAATAAAAGAATATAATTATCCTTCTTATTTCTTTAATATGGATTTTGCGAAAGATCCAATTACCGAGCCTGGTAAAATTAAAGCATGGGTGCCAAGCCTTAGTCAATCCATTAATCCTTTTTGGGTAATTGTACTTACTCCGCTGGTTGTTGTCTTTTTTACATGGCTTCGAAAAAAGGGTAAGGAGCCTTCTACACCTACCAAGATCGCATTTGGCTTATTATTATCAGCATTATCAGTTTTGGTTATGGTGGCAGCTGTAAAGATCAGTAACAATGGCATTGAAAAAGTAAGCGTATGGTGGCTTATTGCCAGCTACGGTATTATTACCATTGGCGAGCTTTTTCTAAGCCCGATGGGATTATCATTGGTATCAAAACTCAGCCCTGTCCGGATCACATCGCTAATGATGGGCGGATGGTTTCTATCTACTTCTATCGGCAATAAACTAAGTGGTATCCTTGCCAGCAAATGGGATGAATATGACAACAAAGCAAATTATTTCTGGCTGAATTTTATATTATTATTTGCTGCAGCAATATTGTTATTTGCCATGCTGAAATGGCTCAATAAGGTAATGAAAGAAAAAGGAGTAAACTAACCTTAAAGAAATTTCAGATAATCGTATTGTTTTCCGAGTATGGTCTTATCATCGGCACTAAGCCATTTATTTAACACCGTAGCATATACATTTTTGAAGTCAACTTTGTGTTTCAGGTCACCCTCATTAAGATCAGCGAGATCTGGCATTGCATTCAAAATTCCTTTTTCCTTCAATCCACCACTGATAAAGAACATATTGTTTGCTGTTCCGTGATCGGTTCCGCCGCTTGCATTCTGGGATACCCTTCTGCCAAATTCACTGAAGGTCATCATCAGAACATCCTGGAAACGGTTATTGGCTTTCAGGTCGGCAATAAATGATTTTACGGCGTCATTCAGTTCTGTAAATAATCTTTTCTGCTGGTTGTCCTGGTTCACATGCGTATCAAAACTTCCCAGGCTTACATAATACACTTTGGTATTGATGTCGGAGAAGATAAGCGAAGCAATGGTCTTCAGGTCTTTCCCAAGTTCGGTATTAGGGTAGGTTTGTGATGAGGGATGAACCCGGCTTTGCTGATAAATATAATCAGCGCTGCTGAGTGTTGCACTCATGGTTTTGTACAAATAGTCAATAGTTTCTTCCCCGTGCTGATGGTCGCTGTTCACATCTTTAAAATACTTTCCATTGCTGCTGTTGAATAATTTTTTAGGGTCCTTGAATGCAAGGCCTTTATTCTCTTCTCCTTTTAATGCAAGACTTAATACATCATCCAGTTCCATAGCCTGGGTGGGTTTATCGCATCCTTTGCATTGAGCATCCAAATAGCGGCCAACCCAGCCTGTATTTATATATTCATTACTGTTGCTGGCGCTGTGCCAGATATCCATACTGCGGAAATGAGAACGGTCGGGGTTGGGATACCCCACGCTGTTCAGTATGGACAGGTTTCCTTCATCATACAAACCTTTGAACGTTTCCAATGCCGGATTCAATGCTGTTTCATCGGTAAGCAACAAAGATTTTTCCTTCGTAATCCCAAGCTTGGGCCTTTCCTTGTAATAAATATCATTACGCACAGGTATTACGGTGTTCAAACCGTCATTACCTCCGCTAAATTGAATTACCACCACTACTTTATTACCGGGTGGCACCATCATCGGTCTTTCAAATGCCTTTAAGAATTTAGGCAGCATGAATGATGCCGTGGCCAATGAACCTACTTGTAAAAATTCTTTGCGCTTAATAAGCATAATTTTTTATTTTGAATGTTGAATTATAAATGTTGAATAAGGCCTTCATTCAACATTCATCATTTATCATTTAACATAGTTGGTATTCCGGTGTACTCATCAGATTTACGATAGCGCTTTTTATATAGTTTTCCCTGTTCTCTGTATTCAGGTATTTCTCCAGCACTTTATTACTTACCTGGCTTTTTGTTTGTAAGACCGTTGCTGATACATTCTCTAACAATTTTTCCCGTTGAACCTTCTCAAAAATTTTATTTACTACCGGCCATTCAATAGTGGCTGTACCACCTTTCACCGCTTCTTTCATTCTTTTTACATTGGCTTCCATCATTTGCCCCATCATTACATCATCATCGGCTTTGGGACGAATGTCGGGCATCTCGTTTGCTGTAAGTATTTGAGGAATACGTAAACGCAACATCAGCGAACTGCTGTCTATCCAGCTCTTCCCCCCGGGCCAGCCCGCAACATTGGGCGGAAAGAACAGTACCTGGCCCAAGGTGCGTTGAAACAATAATTGCGCCTGGTCATTTTCCATTTGCATAGGCAGTAACCTTCTTATGCCAACCAATAATTCTACCGGGGATTTTATTTTAGTGCCCATATTTTTTTCAGCATAAAACCAGTCGCTGGTATATATATCTTCCAGCAGTTTTTTTATCTCGTAGCCGTTTTGATAAAAGCGGTTGCTTAACCATTCCACTTTCGCCTCATCAATCGTATCGTTTACAAAATATTTGTACAGTTTCTTTGTGATAAACCTGGCCGTTTGTTTTTGCTCTGTCAAAAGTTTAATGATCTCATCTCCGTCGAAATTTCCTGTTTTACCTAATACGGTTTTATTGCCATTATCATGCTGGTTAGGCCTGAAAACAAATTCGCCACGTGGATTAAAGCCCCAGCCCGTAAATGCCCTTGCTGCTTCCTTTACATCATTTTCGGTGTAATTTCCACGGCCCATGGTAAAAAGTTCCATCACTTCCCGGGCAAAATTTTCATTGGGGTGCTGTTTCCTGTTTTGCTGGTTATTCAGGAATTGGAGCATGGCCGGGCTTTTGCTCACAGCCATTAACATGTCTTTGAAGTTACCCAATGCATTCTCCCTGATCACATGCAATAACTCCTGCTGAAAATAACTGTTGTTAACACGGCAGGCAAAATGCCCATGCCAGAACAGGCTCATTTTTTCCCTCAACTGCGATTGACTGTTAACCATTTTATCAAGCCACGCAATGTTCAGTTTTTTCAATCCCTCCCTTGACATATCCTGTATTTCCTTTCGCTGCTCCCTGGTTAATTCGGATCTTTTCATGCCATCCATCTCTTTTGCCCCGGCGAAATAAGTATCGATCAGGTTTTGAGATACATTCATCTTCTCAGGCATCTTTTCCGAGGTCTTTACCAAAAGCTCCCATAATTTTTTCTGTGAAATAGTATCAAGTGATTCAGCATTTTCGGCCATGGGGCCAAATGCAGCACGCCACAATAAATGCTGATTTTTTAAACGATTGGATGCCGGCATAACAGTGAAGTTATTTTATGAAGGTCAACAAAACCGGTATAAGACCAGTGTTATGACTCAAGGTTTAATACCTAAAGTTACTATTATGGCAATAAACCTAAAAAGGGCCTGTAGGTTTACAGGCCCTTTTAATGATTTTATTTGACGAATCTGGGGGAATAGAATTGAAAATGACAGGGTAAACTATCCTTTTTTTGAATTTGCTTTTACGTAAGCATATACATTGTCTTTTTCTGCGTCGGTCAGCTTGGCCCTTGGCGCCATTACGGCGAGGATACTTGCCCACCTGTCGGCCGTATAATCAGTAGTAACTTTTAAACCATGACATTTCCCGCATTTGGCATTATACGTTGCCTGGCCGGCAATTGCTGCGTTAGTTTCAGGATTGCTTGTACCTGTTGGGGCAACTTTTGTTCCGGTTGCACCTGTATTTTCGATAGGCGCCTGCGTTGTTGTTGAAGTAGTTGCTTTGCCTGGGTCGGTTGCAACAGGCCTGGTTTGTCCAATCACAGACCCTGTGTTGGTTGCAGGTGTTTCAGACTGCGTTGGCGTGACTTTTTTTGCACAACCCCAAACCAGTATTATTGTAGCTAAAATGGTAAACGTTTTTTTCATGTTTGTTATAATTTTTTACGAATGATAAATATAGCGACTTTAAACAAACCAAGGTCGCAACAAAATTTAAAAAATTAGTTAATGCTGGTTTGACCGAAGTATTTGTGAAGTACCGCAGGCAGGTTTATCGTCTTATCTGACTGGTTATTTTCCAGCAGGCAGGCAACGATCCTCGGCAATGCAAGGGAAGATCCGTTCAACGAATGCAGTAGTTGTGTTTTATTATCCCCGTCTTTAAATCTTATCTTCATCCTGTTGGTTTGAAAGGTTTCAAAATTACTTACCGAACTTACCTCCAGCCATTTTTGTTGTGCAGCGCTATACACTTCAAAATCGTAAGTGAGTGCAGAGGCAAAGCCCATATCGCCGCCGCAAAGTCTTAATATCCGGTAAGGCAGTTCAAGTGAGTTCAATAATTTTTCTACATGGTTCACCATTTCTTCCAACACATTATAACTCTTATCCGGGTGAACTATCTGAACAATTTCAACCTTATCGAACTGGTGTACCCTGTTCAAACCCCTCACATCGGCTCCAAAACTTCCTGCCTCCCTTCTGAAACATGGAGTGAAGGCCGTCATTTTTACGGGCAGGTCATTTTCTTTTAAAATTTCATCCCGATAAATATTGGTCAGTGGTACTTCGGAAGTTGGTATCAAATAAAAATTATCTTCTGCTGCATGGTACATCTGTCCTTCTTTATCCGGCAATTGTCCTGTTCCATATGCAGAAGCTGCATTCACCATCAGTGGCGGCAGGTATTCGGTATAACCTGCTGCTGTATTATAATCCAGAAAATACTGGATAAGTGCCCTTTGTAGTTTTGCACCCTGGCCTTTATATAATGGAAAGCCGCTTCCGGTTAATTTAGCGCCGGTTTCAAAATCAACAATGTCATATTTTTTTATGAGTTCCCAGTGCGGAACAGCCGATGCAGGCAGTGAGGTTTTTTTACCCCCTTCCCTCACCACTTGATTTTCTTCAGGTGTTTTACCTTTTGGTACAGAACTATGAGGCAGGTTAGGTAGTTTTACCAGTTCATCATGCAATGATATTTCAGCGTCTGTCAACTGCTGGTTCAGGCTTTGTAAATTAGTTTTATAGCCTGCAACTGCCTGTTTTTTATTTTCGGCAGCATCCTTTTCCCCCTTTCCCATCAACATCCCTATTTCTTTGCTGGCTGTATTAATGGCTGCTTGTAAGCTTTCAGTTTCGGTCTTTAGTTTTCTTACCTGTTCGTCTGTTTCCAGGATCTTATCGACCACAGACAGATCTCCAAAGTTCTTTAATGTCAATCTTTCTTTTACCAATGCGGTATTCTGCCTTATATAACCGATCTGTAACATGTGTCCTTAAAAATTTCGCCAAAGATACAGTTTTGAGCCAAGGATAGAACGCTGATCAGGCGGATAACGCTGATGATCGTTGGTTTAATCCGTGATCATCGGCTTAATCTGTGTCATCCGTGTTCTATATTTGCAGGATGCAACAGGCAAAAGACGATCTTCAGGTAAGGTGGCTTAAATTACGCATCAGGTTAAAAGAACAGTTTGGTATTAAACCCGATGTGGATGGTATACTTTTTTTGATCGGCATACAGGAACTGGGTAGCGGTAAACAGGATTTTACCAAGGAAGAGAAGCAGGACCTGATGCATATTGCAGTTTGTACCGTACTTTCGCCAAGCGGTTATTATATACTGGAAGGCAATGACGAGGAAGGCTGGCCGCATTTTAAACAGCTTAAACCCTTACCGGAATTTATGCTGGTAGAACAGGAAAATTTTTTAAAGGACCATATTTTATTATATTTTCAAAACCAGGATTTTATTGACTAATTATTTACTTATGAAGAAGTTTAGTGTTTTTATTTCTGTATTGCTGATGATGTTTCTTACGGTTAGTGTACATGCCCAGAAAAAACCCGTAACCAAAAAGGCGCCGGTAAAGAAAGCTGCAGCCAAAAAACCAGTTGTAAAAAAAGTGGCCAATGCCCCAAAACTGATAAGGGTTCCTGGCACAAGGGTTAAAATAACAACCGACTCAGGTGTTATTGTTATCCGGCTGTATGACAAGACACCTAAACACCGGGATAATTTTATCAAATTAGCCAATGAACATTTTTTCGACAGCCTTCTGTTTCACCGGGTGATCAGTGAATTTATGATACAGGGTGGCGATCCGCTCAGCAAAAATGCACCTCCTGGCACCATGTTAGGCAGTGGGGATGTTGGCTATACCATTCCTGCTGAATTTGACACTTCTTTATTCCATAAAAAAGGAGCGCTTGCTGCAGCCCGTACCAACAACCCCGAAAAAGCCAGTAGTGGTTGCCAGTTTTATATTGTACAGGGAAAGAAATACAGCGATGGCGACCTGAATATGATTGAAATGCAGACCGGTATAAAATTCTCACCTGCAAAAAAGAATATTTATAAAACCATAGGTGGAACGCCCTTCCTGGATATGAACTATACCGTATTTGGAGAAGTGGAGAGTGGCCTGGAGGTTATTGACAAAATCGCTTCGGTACAAAAAGGAATGGGTGACAGGCCTGTTGGCGACGTACGCATGTATATAGAAGTAATCAAATAGTTCAGCAGTAAAAACCTTATTTTGCACCCGATTTAAAAACTTCAAATTATATAAAATGAATTTTCCTGATAATCTCCGTTACACCAAAGATCATGAATGGATATCACTGAATGGCAATGTTGCCACTATCGGCATTACCGATTTTGCCCAGCGTGAATTGGGTGATATTGTTTATATCGATATCAACGCAAAAGGCAAGGCGCTAAGCGCTGAAGAAGTGTTTGGTACCGTAGAAGCAGTTAAAACAGTGAGTGACCTTTTTCTGCCTGTAGCCGGAACCATTACCGAAATAAATCCATTACTGGATTCAAAACCTGAGTTGGTGAACAGCGACCCCTATGGAGATGGCTGGATGGTAAAAATGACGGTGAATAATCCTGCTGATGTTGAAAGCCTGATGAATGCAGAAGCATACGCCGCTTCTGTAGGATAGTTATTACATTATGCCATGAATAATAAGCAAGCTCAGGGTACGGGGATGCACATTTCAAAATTTTATCCAGGCATAGCCTGGTTTTTTCTTGTATTAACTGCAATTTGTATCCCCGGGTATGATCTGCCCAAAGTTGATGAGTGGTTCATTGAGGTGAATTTTGATAAACTGATACATGTTGGTTTATTTGCCGTGCTGGCCTACCTGTTCATGCTGCCAATTATAAAATCCTCTTTACCACAAAAAGAAAAACGGAACTACCTGGTTAAGATAGCTATAGCCACCATTCTCTGGGGCATCACTACAGAATTCATTCAAAAATTCTTTATCCCCGGCAGGAGCTTTACCCTTGGTGATTGGGTGGCCGATGGTTTAGGTGGTATAGTTGCATTATTCTATGGCCGCTGGCGCTTGTCAAAAATGAAAGGTTCTTCCCCAATTAAAAGCTGAAAGCCCTGTGGGGTGGGGTTAGCTTGTTTCAACGGCTTTTAGTCCGTACATTTGTAAATACGCAAAACATAAAAATAACATGGAGTACAATACCACCAGGAACCATTTGATCATGAGGGAATATGGAAGGCATATCCAGAAAATGGTAGAATACCTCTTAACAATAAAAGACAAAGAAGAAAGACAACGTAATGCCCAGGCTGCTATTGAACTGATGGGTTTCTTAAATCCGCATTTGAAAAACGTAGAAGATTTTCGCCATAAGTTATGGGATCACCTTTTCCTCATCAGCGATTTTACCCTCGAAGTAGATAGCCCTTATCCCATCCCTACAAGGGAAACATTAAAAGCAAGGCCCGAACGCCTCCGCTATCCAAAAAAATATCCCAAGTTCAACCACCTGGGAAAAAATATTGAAGTGGTGATCGACAAAGCATTGAAAGAAGAGAATCCCGAAAAGAAACAGGGCTTCGCCAATGCCATTGCCTATTACATGAAACTTACTTACAGTAACTGGCATAAGGAGCTGGTGCATGATGATAATATCCAGACTGAATTGTCGGACATGACCAATGGCGAACTGGAATTTAACAACCGGCCTTTTGTAAAACACCGTGTTGATACCCGTGATGAAAGAGATGATTACGGAAAGCGCAGTGGTGGTAATTACCGCAAAAATTTTGGAGGCAGAAGTAATTCCGGTGGCGGAAGGGATAACCGTGGCGGTGGCAGAGGCGGTAACCGTGGCGGTAATGGCGATAACAGGAACAATAACCGTAATTTTAAAAAGAGATATTGATAAACACGAATTAGGCGAATTATACGAATTTAAAATACATACCTGGTGCCAAAGAACATCAGGTTTTTTATTTACGTTTGCCTGTCTAATTCGTGTAATTGGTGTAATCAGTTAAATTAGTGTATGCAATCATTTGAGGTAAGCGGCGGAAAAAAACTTTCAGGAGAAATTACTCCCCAGGGTGCAAAGAACGAAGCCTTGCAGGTGA
This sequence comes from uncultured Ferruginibacter sp., assembly GCA_964439615.1. Classification (GTDB taxonomy): domain Bacteria; phylum Bacteroidota; class Bacteroidia; order Chitinophagales; family Chitinophagaceae; genus Ferruginibacter. The sequence goes on from CAYTQB010000003.1 coordinate 77,104, forward strand.
TATCGGCAGTACTATTGAGCCCCGGAAAAATTACCATCAGCAATATTCCTGATATACTGGATGTAAACCTGCTGATAGAATTGCTGGGCGAAATGAAAGTGAAGATAAACAGGACAAGCAGAGATACCTGCAGTTTCCAGGCAGATGACGTTGATATTGATTACCTGCATAGTGAGTCGTATCACAAAAAGAGTGGAAGATTAAGAGGTTCTGTAATGTTAGCCGGACCCATGCTTGCCAGGTTTAAAAAAGTATATATACCAAAACCCGGTGGTGATAAAATTGGCCGGCGCAGGTTAGATACCCATATCATAGGGTTTGAGAAATTAGGTGCAAAGTTTTCTTATGATAGTGATGATGGATTCTTTCATCTGGAATCTGCAGGATTAAAGGGAACTAAGATTTTGCTGGATGAACCCAGCGTTACCGGCACTGCCAATATTTTAATGGCAGCTTCTATGGCAAGCGGCACAACCACCATCTACAATGCTGCCTGTGAACCCTATGTACAACAACTTTGCAAAATGCTTAACCGCATGGGAGCAAAGATCAGCGGTATCGGCAGTAATATGCTTATCATTACCGGGGTTGATCATTTAGGCGGAACAGAGCATCGCATGTTACCCGATATGATTGAAGTAGGTTCCTTCATTGGTTTGGCCGCCATGACACAAAGTGATATTACTATCAGGAATGCAGGTGTTGAACATTTGGGTATCATCCCCGAAAAATTTCAACAACTCGGTATTCAACTGAATTGTAAAGGAGATGATATACATATTCCTGCACAGGAATTTTATGAAGTGCAGAAATATATGGATGGGGGTGTTTTGACTGTTTATGATCATCCCTGGCCGGGTTTTACACCCGACCTGTTGAGTATAGTTTTGGTAACCGCTATACAGGCAAAAGGAAGTGTATTGATACACCAGAAGATGTTTGAGAGTCGCTTGTTCTTTGTAGATAAACTGATCGACATGGGAGCCCAGATCATTCTCTGTGATCCTCATCGTGCAGTTGTTATTGGTTTGGAAAGAGAACAACATTTGCGTGGCATTACAATGAGTAGTCCCGATATACGTGCAGGAGTTGCTTTGCTTATTGCTGCATTAAGTGCACAGGGAAAAAGTGTCATCCAAAATATTGAGCAAATTGACAGGGGCTACCAGCATATTGATGAGCGCCTGAGGAACCTGGGAGCAGATATTAAACGGGTAATGAGCCTCTAAAGTACAGGTAATTGCGCTTTGACTTGTTTTTCTTTTCTTTGCACATGGCTTCCATTCACCAGAAAATATTAATTATCACCGCTCCTTCAGGCGCAGGTAAAACGTCTATTACAAGATACCTGATGAAAGTTTTTCCCGTACTGGAATTTTCGGTATCTGCAGCAACACGTGCTGCAAGAGGTACTGAAAAAGACGGCGTGGATTATTATTTTATGAGTGAAGATGATTTCAAACAGAAGATACAGAACAAGGAATTTGCTGAATGGGAAATGGTGTATGAGGGAAAATATTATGGCACATTAAAATTTGAATTGAAAAGAATATGGGCGCTCAACAAGATCCCTGTATTGGATATTGATGTGAAAGGAGCCATACACATACAACAGCAATATCCTGAGAATACACTCAGTCTTTTTGTAGAGCCTCCGTCGGTAGATGAATTGAAGAAGCGACTCCTCAGCCGTGGCACCGAAACGGAAGAATCATTAGCCGCACGGGTAAATAAAGCCACCTATGAAATTTCTTTCAAAGAACACTTCAATAAAAGCGTGGTAAATGACAACCTGGTACGTGCCTGCGCCGAAGCCGAAAAAATTGTGGGTGATTTTATCAGCCAGTAACCCCAAAAAACAGGTTTAAAAACTCTTTCTTATTTTTAGGTATGGATTGGATAACCCCGCTTGCCATTATTATTTCGCTTTTGCTGATCGGTTTTTTTGCCGGTATCGAAATTGCCTTTATTTCGGCCAATAAATTATCCATTGAATTAAACCGTAAGCAAGGCACCCATAGCGGAAAGGTATGGGGATATTTTTCTGACCGCCCCACCCGTTTCATAGGCACCATATTAGTGGGTATCAATATCGTATTTGTTGTTTATGGGTTGTTGATAGTGGATATGTTATCTCCCATCTGGCTTTGGATAAAATCAAACCTGCCCGTTTCTTTTAAAAGTTCAGTGGATTATATCAAGCTCTTTGTTGAAACCATCCTGTCCACCCTAATCGTTCTTTTTGTAGAGTTTATATGCAAGGCTTTCTTCCGGGCCAGGAACAACAATGTACTTAATTCAGGAACCATCAGCTATATCATGCAGTTCTTCTACTGGTTGCTCTCTTCTACAGCAGCCCAGTTGGTCAATATTGCCGAATGGATACTGAAATATATTTTCAATGTGAAGATCCACAATAAAAAAGAGATGTTCAGCAAAGTTGACCTGGAGCATTTTATGCAGCAAAGCGCAGGCAATGAAGAAGAAGACAGCAGCGAGATCAATAAAGAATTATTTGAAAATGCATTATCGCTCAGTGAAACCAAACTAAGGGAATGCCTGATACCACGGAAAGAGATTGAAGGCGTAAGCAGTAATACATCCATAGTGGAGGTAAAAGAAAAATTCATTAAAACGCAACTAAGCAAACTGGTGGTGTACGACAATAATATTGATACCATAGCAGGATATATTCACCAGCTTGACCTGTTTAAGCACCCTTCTTCTGTAAAAGACATATTACTACCGATACCTACGGTGCCTGAAAGCATGAGTGCAACCGACCTGATGAATAAATTCAGCAAGGAAAGAAAAACCATTGCCTGGGTAATTGATGAGTTTGGTGGCACGGCGGGTATTGTAACCATGGAAGACCTGCTGGAAGAGATCTTTGGAGAGATCAAAGACGAATATGATACGGAAGAGTTTGTAGAGAAACGTTTGTCAGCCAATGAATTTATTTTCAGCGGCAGGGTTGAGCTTGATTATATAACCGAAAAATACAAGCTGGCATTTCCGAATGATGAAGAAACGGAAACGCTTTCGGGCTATATTATTAAGAACAATGAAGAGATCCCCCGGTTAAAAGACCATATCATCATCGGTAATTATGAAATCGACATTCTGAATGTAAGCGATACCCGGATAGAAATGGTAAAGCTTAAAGTTTTAAAATAATGGTGTTGCAACCAACCCTCTCTTATTTTATTTAACATGATAATCGCCGTTAACAGCAGGTTTTTAGGGGAAACTCAGCCTGATGATTTAGAGAACTTTATCACTGAATGTTTTTCCAGGTTAGCTTTTAAATATGCACAACATCAATTCCTCTACATTTTTAATAAGCCCTTTGATAAGGACCTGAATTTTCCAAAAAATGTAACGGCTGTTTTTGCCGGCCCCGAAACAAAAAATACCATTTTGTTACAATACTGGCTTAATTATAAATTACCTGCCCTCTTACGAAAGTACAAAGCTGAAGTATTTGTAAGTATAGATGGCATGTGTTCCCTGCGTACCAAGCTACCTCAGTGTATGTTAGTGCATGATCTCTCTTTCCTGCAATATCCAGGTCTTTTGAAAAAAACGCAGGTACGGTTTCTGAAAAAGTTTACATCGCTGTTTTTAGCTAAAGCAAAAAATATTGTGACTGTTTCTCAATTTCACAGATCGCTCATCATTGATCAATACAAAGTTGATACTGGTAAGATCGATACAATCTATCCGGGTATCAATAAACTTTTTATTCCTGTTTCATTTGAAGAAAGGGAATTGACCAAAGAAAAATATGCAGAAGGAAGAGAATATTTCTTATGCTTGGGTTCAACCGGCTTCAACAGTAATCTCATCAATCTCTTAAAAGCTTTTTCTTTTTTTAAAAAAAGGCAGAAGAGCAATATGATGTTGCTCATTGCTGATAAAACAGATGAGCAGTTTAAGCAGGAACTGAAGACATTTAAGTTCAGGAACGAGGTTAAACTTTTGGAAGCTCTATCAAAAGAGGACGTAGCGAAAATAACGGCTGCTGCTTATGCTATGGTTCACCCGGTTTTTTATGATGCATTTGCAACAGCCCCATCAGGAGCTATGCAATGCAGAGTGCCTGTGCTGTGCAGTAATACTGATACACTGAATGAGTTGTGTGGGAATGCGGCATTATATTTTAACCCCGAAGATTTTAAAGACATTGCCGAAAAAATGATGTTGGTATTCAAGGATGAAGACATGGCCAAGGGGCTTGTTAGGACAGGAGAAATTCGATGCAGGGACTACGATTGGGATAAAACGACCGGTTTGTTATGGCAATCCATACTAAAAGCCATTGATAACTAAATTCAGCTAATTTTGCAACCTGCCTGCCATAAGGCAGGTTCACAAACGAAACAGCTATGGATGAGACCCATAGATAAAACCATGAATCAATCTACCATAAAAATTGATGTACTACTAGACCCCAACAAAATACCCGAGCAAATAAACTGGTCGGCCACCGACAGCACGGCAGATATGATGCAAAAAGCCAAGGCTATGAACATAGCATTTTGGGACGGCGCTGATAAGACCGCTATGCGTATTGACCTTTGGACAAAAGATATGATGGTGGATGAGATGGCCGATTTTTATTACCAGATGCTAATGGGTATGGCCGATACTTTTAAAAGAGCTACCCACCAGCAGGAAATGTGTGATGATATGAAAAAATTTGCGAAAGAATTTTTTGAAAAATTCAGAGCCATACAACTGAAGGAACAAAAATAGCTGGAATTAGTAATTTGGAAAACCTGCAAATTAAAAGTACCCAACCTAATTACAAATTCCTATAAAATAACTTAAAACTTAAAAGATAACCACTATGAGTTTAGAACAGCAAATAATGACCGAAATGAAAGAGGCAATGAAGGCCAGGGATGAAGGTGTTTTACGTGGCTTACGTGCCATTAAAGCCGAAATCATCAAAGCAAAAACAGAACCGGGTGCCGCAGGTGAAATTGATGAAGCAACTGAACAGAAGTTTTTGCAAAAGATGATGAAGCAGCGCAGGGATTCTTTGGAAATATTTGAGAAGCAGGGGCGGGCCGATCTTGCTGCAAAAGAAAAAGAAGAGATGGCGGTGATAGAAAAGTTTTTACCTAAGCAATTAGATACAAATGAGCTGAAAGCAGCAATCCAAAAAATAATTGCAGAAGCGGGAGCATCTTCACCAGCCGACATGGGAAAAGTAATGGGTGTTGCCAGCAAACAACTGGCGGGAAAGGCCGATGGAAAAACAATCAGTGCAGTGGTAAAAGAGTTGCTTGCCGGTTAATTCCTTTTGATTGAACCAGTGTAAAACATGATATGCTCATAGATTTGGTTTTTGCCGTATTACTTGTGATAGCTATTATTAAAGGTTATCAGAAAGGTTTGATCATTGCGCTTTTTTCCATCATCGCATTTGTGATAGGCCTGGCAGCGGCATTAAAATTATCTGCTGTTGTTGCATCTTATTTAAAAGACAGTGTTAATGTATCCGCTAAATGGTTGCCCTTTGTTGCCTTTATTATTGTCTTCCTTGTTGTGGTATTATTGATCAGGCTGGGAGGAAAATTAATTGAGAAGGCATTACAGGTTGTATTGCTGGGTTGGCTTAACCGCATCGGGGGAATAATTTTGTATGCTGCGCTTTACACTATTATTTTCAGCATTTTTATATTTTACGCCGAAAAATTACAATTGATACAGCCTTCTGTCATCCAGGCTTCTCAAACATATAGTTTCATTCAGCCCTGGGGCCCCGTTATCATGGACAATTTTGGAAAGCTTATTCCGGTTTTTAAAGACATGTTTACGGGATTGGGAGATTTTTTTAGTGCGATATCCAACAAAATGCCGCATTAATTTCAGCCATTATCTTATTTAACGTAATTTTAGCCCGAATCGCCGGCCTATATCGTAATATGGCGGTTTATTTAAACAATGTGTATCGGGGAATGAGCTACGAAATAAAACAAGACGGGAAATTTAAATTTATAGAAGAAGGCGATGGCGAACCGCTGGTATTGCTGCATGGATTATTTGGAGCTTTAAGCAACTTCCAGTTTCTTATTGAGCATTTTCGTAAGTCCAATAAAGTAGTTGTGCCGCTGCTGCCACTACTTGATCTTGATCTTTTACATACATCGGTTGGGGGGTTACAAAAATTTGTACAGCGTTTTATTGAACACCGGAATTACAACGACATTCATTTGCTTGGAAATTCATTAGGTGGCCATGTAGCCCTTGTACATATTTTAAAACATCCGGAGCGTATCAAATCACTCATACTTACCGGTAGTTCGGGCCTGTTTGAGAATGGCATGGGTGATACATATCCAAAACGTGGAGACAAAGAGTACATCCGCAAAAAAACAGAACTCACTTTTTATGACCCGGCAATGGCAACAGATGAACTGGTGAACGAGGTTTTTGAAATTACCAATAACCGGATGAAGGTCATTAAAATAATTGCCCTGGCCAAGAGCGCCATAAGGAATAACCTGGGAGAAGAATTAAACCAGATAAAACAACCTGCCTGCCTTATTTGGGGAAACAATGATACCATTACCCCGCCATTTGTTGCCAAAGAATTTCACCGGTTGATACCACATAGTGAATTACATTTTGTTGATAAATGCGGCCATGCCCCGATGATGGAAGTGCCCGAAGAGTTCAATAAACTACTGGACGGGTTTTTGACAAGGCTCAAAACCCAGGCTGCGGCTGTATAACAAAATATTTTGCTCTTATACTTTAAACAAAAAATCCACGTTATTATTTAACTGTAAATTACCTTAAACCAGTTATATGCTAACTATTGAGCTTATCAATAACAATATCCCACGCCTGCAATTAAAAGATTCAGTAAGTAAAGCATTAAGGCTTATCACCGATTTCAGGGTTTCCCATTTGCCTGTTGTAGAAGATGATAAATTTCTCGGCCTCATCAGCGAAGAAGACCTTCTTGACCAGGACGAATCAAAAATGCCCATTGAACTGATGCAGGAAACCTTTGTACATGTCTCTGTACGTGATAATGAACATTTTTTGAATGCGGTGACCTGCAGCAATCAGGTTGACAGTAACGTGGTGGCTGTTATCAATGAAGAAAGTGAACTAATGGGAGTGATCACCACCAACGACCTGTTAAAGACCATCGGTAATTTTGCCGGCACCAATGAGATAGGCGGCATTATCGTATTGGAAATGGAACGCAGCCAGTTTGCTATTTCAGAGATCAGTCGCATTGTAGAAAGCAACGACGCCACTATTCTTCATCTGAATACAACCGTACATGCAGAAACGGGCATGCTAACAGTTACCATCCATATTAATAAAAAAGAAATTTCGGCAATAGTATCAACCTTTGAACGATACGAATTTGACGTTATCTATTATTTTGGCAACGAGAATTTTGAAAATGAGATCCACAGTAATTACCGCCACCTGATGAATTACCTGGATATTTAAGAAATATTTTTTACTGCTTATCTTTAAGTGCTCAGCGGTGAAGCAAAGTGTTTATGTAATGATCTACTTTAAAAAAATATTTTGCTGCAGCCTTATTATTTTCACCTTCCTGTTTGGTCGTGCACAAAAGACTGGGTCTGCTCATATCAGCTTCACCGGCATAGCGTTACAATCTGCTGATTCGGCTAAGAAAGTTTGTATTACAGAAATCACCGTCCGGGGTAACAAAAGAACCAAAATCGCTGTCATTCTCCGGGAATTACCTTTTGTAAAAGGTGACTCTATCCCCATCTCAAAACTTGCAGCCGAAATGGAACAGGCCAGAACACAGGTGTACAACACTTCCTTATTTGAAATGGTGAAAATAGAAGTGAATATTGATTCATCATCCGCCATCACCGTTAATATCATTACCAACGAGCGCTGGTATATTTATCCTATTCCACAGTTCCAGCTCGTTGACAGGAATTTCAATGTTTGGTACAAAACCTTTCATCGCAGCCTGAGAAGAGTGAATTACGGTGTAAAATTTGAACACAGCAATCTCACAGGCAACCGTGACAAACTGAGGTTATACCTGATCAACGGTTATAGCAGGAACATCTTGTTTAATTATTCTAACCCCAATGTGAATGTTGCACGCACAATGGGATTTTCTTTTGGCGGAGGTTATTCACAGAACAGGGAAATATCCTATGCCACCAGCGATAGTAACGTGGTGCAGTTCTATCCTCCCGACTCTATAAGAAAGAATATCACTCCTTTTGTACGCCAGAGTTGGTTTATTAATGCCGGTTACACCATCCGCAAAGGTTTTTTTTCGAGGCATTCTTTTAATGCCGGATATACTTACCTCAAAGTAGTGGATTCCATCATTCTTAAAAACCCCAACTATTTCAATAAACCGGTTGTTTCCATGGGTTTTCCGGAGATATCTTACACTTTTCAGTATACCAATGTAGATAACAATTTATACGCTCTGAAAGGAACTACTTATTACCTGCAGGTTGTCAAAAGGGGGTGGGGCATTTCTGATGGGCTCGATATGTTCTCCTTTGAAGCAGGCCTTAGCAAATATTATTCCCTTGGAAAGAACTGGTACAGCAATTTTACAATTATGGGCAGGATAAAACTTCCCTTCAAACAGTCATATCTCAACCAGCGTGCACTGGGTTATGGTGACCAATATCTTCGTGGACTCGAATATCATGTTGTGGATGGCGTAGCATACACACTGCTGAGATCGACATTGAAGAAAAAAATAATTTCATTTAATATCCCGTTTAGGCTATTCCCCAAACTGCTTACTAAAATACCATTTACTTTTTTTGCAAAAACCTACGCTGATTTTGGATACGTGTACAACAAACCCAAATTTGACACCTACCTCAGTAACCGCCTGCTTTATACCGGCGGTTTTGGAATAGATCTGCTTACCCTCTACGATATTAACCTTAGGTTTGAATACAGTTTCAACCAGTTAAAGAAAAGTGGATTATTTTTTCATACACAAAGTGGATTTTAAGCTTTTACTTTGTAGACCAAAATTGGCTTTCAATGAAAATCGCAATTTATAGCCGGGGCATTAAGGAGAACCAGCACCAGGATATTATACAACTGCTGGATGAGCTGGCTATAAGTAATGTGGAGCCGGTATTTTACCAGGATTTTTTCAACCAGTTTTATTCTGCCACAGATATCAAGTCAAAATATTCCACCTTTAATTCATCCGATGATCTTGATGACAGTTTCGACTGCATCATGAGCCTCGGCGGCGATGGTACTCTTTTGGACACAGTTACTTTTGTTAAGGACAGCGGCATACCTGTTCTTGGCATCAACTATGGCCGGTTGGGTTTCCTGGCAAATATCGGCAGGGAAGATTTGCACACGGCCGTACAGGCACTCATTAACCGCACCTATGTGCTTGACAAAAGAACATTGATACATTTAGATTCAGACATTGCCTTGTTTGATGATGTACATTATGCACTTAATGAATTTACCCTGCATAAGAAAGATTCTTCACCAATGATACGGATACATACTTATCTCAATGGTGAGTTTTTAAATACTTACTGGGCCGATGGATTGATAGTTTCCACACCTACCGGTTCAACAGGTTATTCCCTCAGTTGCAATGGCCCGGTTGTTTTTCCCGACAGTGGAAGTTTTGTTATCACGCCGGTATCTCCGCATAATCTGAACATCCGTCCCATTGTTGTACCCGATAACAATATAATTTCATTTGAAGTGGAAGGAAGAACGGATGGTTTTTTATGCACCCTCGACAGCCGCCGGGAAATCGTTACCAAAGAAATTCAGCTGGCCGTAAGAAAAGAGAAATTCGGGATCAACCTCATTCGCCTGAATGAAAACAATTTTTTACAAACACTGCGTAATAAACTGAGTTGGGGATTGGATAAGAGGAACTAAGGTTCATGATTGCTACTGTGTAAATACCCCTTTTTCTGAATTTTCGTATAAAAGTTCGATATACAGAGGTTGTTTTTTGCTACTGTTTATACTAAGCGTAGGATATTTATTGCCTCTAAGATCGCCTATCATTAGCTTGTACACAGACTTTCCTTCGGAAAAATCTTCATTCCACTCACAATTCTGGTTTAGGATACGGAAGGCAGCAAATTGATTCCTACCGGCAGTATCAATTCCTATAATAAGGCTATCTGTTTTAATGATAAAATTTAACGGGAAACGCATTCCAGTGCCTGTTCCATTTCCCAAAAAATTGGTTTTATATAGATTTGTTGGTGGGCATTTTTCCTGTGCCTTTATAGTACAGGTAAAGGCTAATAAAAATAGAATAAATACTGTTCGCACTTGGTAATAATATTCTTTAGGTGTTTTTAAAATTGATTTTTTAAAAAATAAACTTAATAAACAGAGTTGGGATTGAATAAGAGAAATTAAGAAGTCAAAAATCTTTACTAATTAGGAAAGCAATGTTATTCCCTTTTTAAAAATTCAATTAATTCATCAATAGGTCCAACTAAATAAGGTTGTCTTTTTCTGGCTTCGTACAATATATTTAATAAGGGTGTTCTGTCCTTTGTAATAAAATTAATGAAGAGGTCGTGATCATTAGCCTGCATTTTTTTTCGTTCCGGGTTTGGCCGGTATTTATATACTTGTGGCCTGTCATCAAATTTACTTATATCAATATCATTAGCAGAATCCTTTAAAGGAACTGTAATATTTAAAGTATGGTAATTGTTATTCGGGGAAGTAGTTATTGTAAGGGGGAAATAGTCCGGTGTAGATGTTATCCCCAAGATACCGAAATAAAGACTTTTGTGAATTGCAAATCCAAAATTGCCATTAACATCTGTAGTTACACCCCGAAGACCATATCCAACAGATACTCCATACCTGGTATACTCTTTTTTATCATTGTCAAAAATAAGGCCACAATGGCCAGTAAATCCACAATCAGGGCCTTTAATACTGCCATAAAAATAAACAGAGTCTGATGAGCCTTTGGTTTCTGCTTGATAATCAATCTTGGAGTTTACCAATAATGTTGATTTTAAAGCATCGTATTGTAAGTTCAATACACTATCCCCCAAATAATGCCATTTGCCCATTCTAATGAATTTAATTTGGCAATTCTTTGACGTATAAAACCAAATAAAACTTGAGTCCTTTTTTATATACCAGAAGTTAGTAGTAGCGGGAGTTATTTCATATCCATTCGAGTAGCACCCTTCTTCTAGCAAAAAGTTATTATTGTTTTGTTGCGAATTGCTATTGGTAAAACAAAAGCAGAGGAGCAGAAGCAAAACAGTTTTCCTCCGGCTATTTCTATCATTCATATAAAACAAATTTAATCATTTAATGACACGGATGTCCTTTTTCTGGATAGTTATTGTAGTTAACTCCATATTCGTTATTACCGATTATTATGGTTAGGCTACTATATGGATCTTTCTCTGCAAAACATCGATCTTTAATACGATCTTTCTCTGCTTGGGGCAAATCTAAATATGCCTTACTATCAAAACAACCCATCCAAGCTAAATCTTTACAATAATTCAGGTCTATATTTATGCCTTTAGCTAATGCAAATTGATATAAAGCATTTGCTATATCATTTTTGTAACGGGAGATCATATCCTGATGTTGAGCTGGATTCTGCCCATTTATTATAAACCTTAATAGACTATCTGTATTAGCATCAATAAGAGGTGGTGGAAACAAGTAACCATAATTTGTTGCTAATGATATTCTTATGTTAGTACTATCAGGAGAGAAGTAAGCCAGTCTATACCAATTCATAAGCTGACAATGAAGTGCTTCATGTAATATCGTGGAGGCCAGCCCCAGGTCAGTACAATCGCTATAATACTTATTAATGGCCACATTAAAAACATTTGTTGTATAGTTTGGTGTTGTAATTGCGGCTTCAGGAGGAATTGGAGAATTTGATGCTAAATTAGTCCAATTAGAATTTGTATATTTTTTCAGGGTCATTTTAAAATCAGGTACTGCGTTAAAGAAGCTGCGGATAAGAGCAGGAAATTTGGGGCTAATATTTTTTAAAGTAGTAATTGCATTTGTTATGCAGGGGTCAATTGTACTGTCCTTTACATTATTTTGCATCCATTGCAAATCTAATTGTTCTTGTGTTGGTACTGGTGGCCAGGGGTTTCCTCCGGGCCCCGGTTCACAATTAATAGGGACAACCCCTTCTGCCATATTAGCGCCAAAAGATCCACAAGGCGGTTGGCCGCCTCCACCTGTTGGATTACCTCCCCCACCTGTGCTACCGCCGCCAGGTAATGAGGGCCACCCTTCTTCTTCATTCCAAATTTCGCAATGGTAAATGGTATTGTAAGTGGTGCTTACATTTGCACAAACAGCAGCACAATTGTCACATGGACCTGGAACTCCTGTATAATAATTAGGGCATTGATTCTGTGGGTATGGACAATGATTGCCTGATACTGTGGTAGTTTGCGTTGTTATAGTAACACATACAATTTGCATTATATTGTTGACCGTTGAACCATTAGACTGAAAATTACCCGTTGCTGAACTATCGAACCTTACAAATTTTTTAGCATTAGCTGTATCTCCATAAACAGTACTGTAATTAAACAGTCTTTTATCTATTACTTCAAATTCTGTGTGTCCAAACACATCCTTATCCATAAGCATCATCCGTAAAGCAAAGTTTTCGGCACTGGTAGTACTTGTAGGAGTTTGCGATGTTTGAAAAGGGAAATTCACATAATCATTTTGCCGGAAAATTTTTAATGTAACAGAATCTGCAACATTAGCCGAAATAAAGCCGTGTACATACTTTTCGGTATTCCACACAAGCGGTATCAATACTGTTGTATCGCTTAACCCACCAGCGTCGAAACCTGTCGTTGGATTATTTTGTATTCCTTTTGCTTTAATATACATACTTGCTTTAGTCCAGATGGGGAATCCTTCTTTGGAAATAAACTGTTTAACAAATCATTGGTCTTATTTTGCCTTTGCAGTTCCCGTGCAACCCTTTGTAACGCACTGGATGCATTTGCCGGCAGTTCAAAGAATTGTTCAGCTTTGTATTTGATTTCACTTTTATTCGTACTTTCTTTTTTATTGGAAAGAATATCTGCCTTTTTACAAGATGGTTGAAGCAGCATAAACAATAGAACGATTGAGGCAGAAAGTACAATTCGGGTTGGGGCAAGAAGTTTTGAAAGTATCATTATAATTTAGTTTTAGAAGTTAATTGCCTTTGTAATTTAAAGTAGCCTGGCCAGGCAAACAATACCACAAAGCGGGTATAACAATTTTATAATTATAGCAAAAGAGGCTGTAGCCTTCCTGTATTCGTTCATAATCGTAAATATTACCTTTGCTAATAATTATGCCCGATAAATCAAAAAAACTCCGCTCTATTTTTATCCTTTACTGGTTCCTGCTGGCTTATATCCTGGCTGCACTGGTATGGTGGTTCATTGCCCTTGACCGGCAGAATAAACAAATGGCGCAATATGAAATACAGCAATTGAACCAAACAGACAATAGCTACCAGGCTTCGGCAGATAAAATTAAATCTTTACACAAAAGAAAGACCGCCCAGTATGCCGGAGAAGGTGTAATTTTTTTCCTGCTCATCGTTATGGGCGCTGTATTTGTTTACCGGGCCGTAAGGCGCCAGTTGAAGGACAGCCAGGAGCAGCAGCATTTCATGATGGCCCTTACACATGAATTAAAAACCCCTATTTCTGTTGCCAAGCTGAACCTGGAGACCTTACAGAAAAGAAAACTGGATGAACAGCAGCAGCAACGCTTATTACAAATTACCCTGCAGGAAACCAACCGGCTGAATGCGCTTTGTAATAATATGCTCCTGTCTTCGCAGATAGAGGCAGGCGGTTATCGCATCACCAACGAAGAAACAAATTTCAGTGAGCTGGTAAATACCTGTGTGCAGGATTTTACTACCCGTTTTCCGCAGCATACCATCAGCTCATCAGTAAAAGGCGAATTGTTCATACAGGGCGACCGTTTATTGCTGCAGATGCTGGTAAATAACCTGGTTGATAATGCCATAAAATATTCACCGAAGGAATTACCTATCACTGTATCCCTTCATGAAGAGAACAATAAGGCCATCCTGCAGGTAAAGGACCAGGGCAAGGGTATTTCAAATGATGAGAAGCTGAAAGTATTTACCAAATTTTACCGGGTGGGGAACCCTGCAACCAGGGCTGCCAAAGGAACCGGGCTGGGGCTTTATCTTTCCAAAAAAATTGCATCACAGCACAATGCAAACATTTCTGTGACAGACAATACCCCTTCTGGAGCTATTTTTATGGTTGTATTTAATTCATCACCTGAAAAATGACAGAAAAAAAATTTTCCATATTATTGGTTGAAGACGAAGAAAACCTGCAGGAAGCCTTAAAGCTTAACCTGGAGTTGGAAGGTTACGAGATCACCGGTGCTTACGATGGAGCCGAAGCATTGAAGGCTGTACAAAAAGAACATTTCAACCTGATCATCCTGGATGTGATGCTTCCCGAGGTAGATGGTATTACTGTTTGCGAAACCATACGGCTTAGTAACCCGGACATTCCCATTCTTATACTAAGCGCAAAAAACAGCAGCGCCGACAGGGTGCTGGGTTTAAAAAAAGGAGCAGATGATTACCTGACCAAACCATTCAACCTGGAGGAATTATTGATACGGGTAAATAACCTCATCAAAAAAAGCGAACGCCTGAGTGCCAAGCAGCCTTTACCTGATGAATATGTGTTTGGGAAAAATAAAATTGATTTCAAAGCATCTGAGGCTTTTACAAAAGACGGAGAGAAGATAACACTTACTAAAAAAGAACTCATGCTGCTGAAACTCTTAATCGAGAATAAGAATGAAGTGGTGACGAGGGAAAAGATCCTGCAGGTAGTTTGGGGTTATAATGTTTATCCCACCACACGTACCATCGATAATTTTATCCTAAACTTCCGCAAGTATTTTGAGGAGGACAGCCGTGATCCAAAATTTTTTCATGCAGTAAGGGGTGTTGGCTATAAATTCAGTTTTGCTTAGCTGCGGTAGGTATTCAGCAGTTGTATTATTTCATTAGCCCTTTCGTAAGCGGCCTTCATTTTTTCATTTTCTGTAAAAGGGGTATACAGTTGCCATTCAATTTCGTCCATTAACTGGTGCAACTGCATGGAAGTTTCGTGAGCCACGCCTCTCCTGTCCAGTTGTTCGCTGATATTTTTTTTGTTTAATTCTTCCGTGGGAATAGAAAGCTTTTTTGAGAGGTAGTTTTTAAACGCATGGTTCAGCTCTGTATAAAAGGCTTTTCCGTCACCTGTTTGTAAGATACCTGCTGCCACAAGCAATGGGTTTTGCTGCGCCAGCATTATTTCTTCATCCGGCTTATCATCAACAATATTCTCATTTTGAGCAGCAGCGATAGCTTTAGCCTGTTTTTCTTTTTTATCTTCCCTTTTAAGCCAGAATATTAGTCCGCATATGATGAGCACAGCAATAAGACTTACCACACGCCAGCGGTTTTTAAAGAACCTCGAAAGGCCTGAGTCATTATTCCCGGATTTAGTTATATCGTTAT
Source organism: uncultured Ferruginibacter sp. (assembly GCA_964439615.1). Classification (GTDB taxonomy): domain Bacteria; phylum Bacteroidota; class Bacteroidia; order Chitinophagales; family Chitinophagaceae; genus Ferruginibacter. The sequence continues at coordinate 92,693 of CAYTQB010000003.1, forward strand.
TCTGCTTTGGCTTACCCGTTCCCCTGGTTACGGTAACCTGGAGTGGATTTGTGTTTATCGTTTTATATTTTAACTCACGGGGGTTAAAAAAACTGAATTCAAGTGCCGGGATGATATAAGTACCCGGTTTAGAAACTGTAAAGGGAAACTCAAACATTTTTTTTCCGCTCAGGGGTATCGTGTTCTTATACAGGTCATCCGTTGCTTTTGAATCAAATCCCTCGATCCCTTCGGGCCAGTTTATTTCGGGTGGATTCACCATTTGCAGGTTTCCCACACCACTTATGGTCATTACGAGCCTACCGGCATCATCGGTACTAAAATTATTTTTTTCAACTTTGGTTTCTATCTGAAAATTTCCAACGGCTCCTTTGAAACTTGCCGGTTTGTTTATATCCGGTAATGGTTTTGCCAAAATACTCATCGGTTTATTTTGCAGTGTTACTTTATGATCCTCTATTCCTTCAGGAGGTATAGAAGCGTCTGCAAAATCCTGGAACATCTCGTCGAAAATACCTGCCTGCCGGTTCAGGTATTCGGCTTTAATAAAATGAACGTTGTTTTCAATTTCCGCAGTTCCCAGCTCCAGGTTTCCAGGCAACAGCGGGTATAATTGCACTTTACGGATGATATAAACATTGTATTCTCTCCCATTTTGTTTTTCTACCCGGTAACTGTTATCCTGCTGTTGCAGGTCAATGACCGAGAACCCGTTAAAGGATGGATTTTTTATCATATTGCTTTCGCTCCTTAACCGGGTGTACAGTTTATAGGTTGCAACAACCGGCTCACCCACATAACAGGATGTTTTATCAACTTCAAGTTTTACAAACATGTTCTTACTTATCTTGTCTGCCGGGTTCTCTCCTTTTCGTAAAATATAATCTTTGTATAAAGCTCTTGGTGTTGGCTCTGAAAATGGATCAATATTTCCAAAGGGGGTATTAAAAGAATTAGTTACCTGGTTATTTCCTGAACTCGTAGCAGTTACCTTTATATCAACCGGGTTACTCCTGTAATTTGTTCCATCAGCAGTCGCCGAAGCAGAAGGAATAGAAAAATTTCCAACACTCTTTGGCTTGAGCACATAACTCAAGGCAATATATCTTTTTATATTGCCATTAATCATACTCATCCCGCTTTCCTGGTTAGGGCCGCTTAAAATGATAAAATCTTTTAATGACGGGGGGGTTATCTGCTGAACTTCCTTTGCGTTCTCTATAGTCAATTTCAACTGGGTGTATTCATCCTTTCCTATTTGCGCCGGGCTTACGCTGGCAGAAAACTTTACCTGTGCACCGGCTAAATACCCGGAGAGCAAGAAAAAAAAGAAGATTATTTTTTGTAAAGTTGTCTGCATAATTGTGGAAGACAAAAATAACTGATTGCGCTTTGTCCCGAAAGATTACAAAGTATAAATGGCCGAAATAATTTGTTAAACTCCGGCTTACAAATCGCCCAACTGAGGTCTTAATATTATTTCCTCTACACAGGCCTGTGGAGAAAGTTGTGCGGCAGCATACACCATCCGGGCCACATCCGCTGCTTCCATGATACGTTTGGGATCAATACCTTTCCATGAATCTGTATAAGCAGCGCCCGGTAATACATGGGTAACCTTTATACCATATGGTTTCATTTCTTCTCTTAGGTTTTTACTGAATCCGTACATTGCAAATTTACTGATACCATAGGCACCACCATTAGGATAGGCATTTAATGAGGCGATAGAACAGACATTGAAGATATGGCCGCTTTTTACTTTTATCATTGAGGGCAACAGTAGCCGGGTTAGGTGATAAGCACTATACACATTCACTCCCATCAAAGTTTCCAAAACTCCTTCGTGTTCATCATAGGCGCTACCCGGTAAGTATATACCGGCATTATTTACAAGAACATCTATTTTATCGGTAAACGACATTATCCAGCCGGCAAATTCATTCAATTCCTTTTTATCAGCAACATTACAGGTTTTAGTATGAACAGTTATTGCCGGAAAATTCGCCTTCAATTCTTCGCCGGTTTTTTCCAGTTCATCTTTAGTTCTTGCACAAAGAAAAAAATGATGGCCCTGTTCATCAGCAGCAAATGCTGTTGCAATGGCTTTCCCCAATCCTTTAGAGCCTCCTGTTATCACTATATTCATTACTGATCTGTTAAATGGTTATCTTGCAATGTAAGTAAAGTTACTATTCTCCTCATTTAAATCATTCATATTGCCTGATGCCCAAATACAAACATCTTTTCTTTGACCTGGATCATACCTTATGGGATTTTGACGCCAATGCAAGGGAAACGCTTTCAGAATTATATTTCATTTTCAGCCTGGATGAAAGAATTAAAACTCCTTTTGAAGATTTTTATCCTAAATATTTAATTCATAACGAAGTGTTGTGGGACCGTTATCATAAAGGCCTTATCAGTTCGGACGAATTAAAATGGAAACGTATGTGGCGCACCCTGCTTGATTTTAAAATCGCTGATGAACCTTTGGCAAGGGACCTGAGTGCAAAATTTCTGGAGATACTCCCCACTAAAAAACTGCTTTTTCCATACACGATAGAGATACTGGATTATTTGACAGATAAAAATTATATGCTGCACCTGATCACCAATGGGTTTGAAAAAACACAATGGAGTAAATTAAATAACAGTGGGCTGGGAGAATATTTTACACATGTGGTTACCTCGGAAACAAGCAACAGTTTGAAGCCGAAAAAAGAGATCTTTGACTATGCTATGGATAAGGCCCAGGCCATGCTGCCTGAAAGCATTATGATTGGCGACAATTTAGATGCTGATATCTACGGCGCCATGAACGCCGGCATGGATACTGTTTTCGTAAATCATATCAATGCGGTAACCGACCTGAAGCCCACCTATACCATTACACACTTAAAGGAACTGGAACAGATATTTTAAGTTCCGGCATTAAAAAACCCTTCCATTTTTCATGGAAGGGTTTCAAATTCGTTGGTAAAAGATCAGATCTTAGCTGTTGTCTTTTCTTTGTCTTTGCAGCAGGCTTTTGAAGTTTTGGCCTTTGCTTCTTTAGTGCAGCAGGATTTTCCTTTAGCACATTTTTTCTTTTTCTTTCCGTTGTCGGCCAGTGTAACTCCTGCAACAAACAAGAACGCTGTAGCTAATAAAAGTACTTTCTTCATAACTATTTTTTTATTTGATTAATCAACGTAAAAGTAAGGCACATATTGCAAAATACCAACAGGAGAATGTTAAAGTATCATAAACTGGCAATTACAGTTACCCCACCCTGAACGGCCTGGTTCAGCTCAACATTCACCTTGGTTCCAACGGGTAAAAGCAGGTCAACACGGCTGCCAAATTTAATAAAGCCCATTTCCTCAGCCTGGTTCACTTTTTGGCCCACCTGTAAATAATTTACAATACGTTTTGCAAGGGCCCCGGCAATTTGCTTAACCAGTATTTCCTTATCATTTTTCCTGATAACTACCGAATGACGCTCATTTTCGGTGGATGATTTAGGATGCCAGGCCACCAGGTATTTTCCTTTATGATATTGATTATACACTACATCACCACTGATGGGGTTGCGGTTGACATGTACATTGGCCGGGCTCATAAAAATAGAAACCTGCAGGCGTTTGGTTTTAAAATATTCTTGGTCAGTGGTTTCTTCGATCACCACTACTTTACCGTCAGCCGGTGCAATAATTGCATTTTCGCTAATTGTAAGTTTCCTGTTTGGTATCCTGAAAAAAGAAATGAGAAATAATAATAGGCCAAGTGTAAGCACAAAGATGATATTGCAAAGCCACATCATGGAAGCACTGAAGAAGTAATAAACCGACATATTAATGGCTCCGAAGATCAAGGTTCCGATTGCGATACTATTAAACCCTTCCCTGTGTATGGTCATTATACTGAATTGAGCCGCAAATATAGTGAGTTTGAGGTTTGAGGTTGTTTTCCTACCTGAGAAAAAAGAATACATAAACCCATACGGCTGGTATAGCAAATAAAAGAGAATCAAATCTGTCTAAAAAGCCTCCATGGCCCGGCATAAAGTTGCCACTATCTTTTACATCGGCCAGACGTTTTAATTTGCTTTCGAAAAGATCACCAAGGGTACCAAAGATGGCGCAGAGGCCTGCAATGATATAAAAATGATAATTCGAAAAATCATATTTGAAATCTCGAATAGCAATTTCAGGGTTTAGGTTCGAAAAGAACAGCCCTGTAGCAATAATAGCCAGTACAATACCTCCAATAGTTCCTTCCCAGGTTTTTTTGGGAGAAATTTTTGTCAAAGGAGTCCTACCAATAAAAGAGCCAACTAAATAAGCCATTGTATCATTAATCCAAATAGAGGCTATAATTGTAATTGGTATAATGACAAAAGGGAAAATGAAATATTCGTAATTAGTATTTGCCTGACCTGTAATTCCTCCTCCATTACCACACCAAATATCTGCACCCACCTTCCATAGATCAATCATCATCAACGCCGGCATTGTGATGTAGACTATCCCTCCCAAACTATAAGGCAGATATTTACTACCGTATATTTTCTTCATCAGTTTCACAAACTCAAACCAACACCCAAAATGTATCACAGTAAACAAAATCACGAAGCTCCAGAAATTCCAGAGCAAGCCAACCAACATCACCGCCACAAAGATGAGCGCCGTTAATGCCCGTGTTTTAAAAGTTTGAAAATTAAATGCCACGCTTATATATTTTTACCCGGGAATGGGTTTAATACTTCACTGTGCTCCAGCAGGTCCTGTTCTTTAAAAGCGATCTGCTTCCTGTTCTTAACCGATACTCTTTCAAACAACACAAAGAAACCAAAACTGATGGCCAATGTAATTAATGCACCCCACCAGGGAACTTTGGGATCCAGTTTATCTATTTCAATCTTTGCCTGGTGCTTCGATATCCAGAACAGTTGTATCACTGCCACTGTATTATTTAAAAAATGCGCCACAATATTTACCCAAAGGCTCCTGCTCCGCTGGTACATCAATCCCAAAACAAAACCCAGCAACGCCCTGCTTAAAAAAAGATACAGCGACATGTGAATGACACTGAAAATTAAAGAAGTGGTAACAAGAGCAATCAGTGGCGCTTTCCACCATCGTTCCAGTAAATTTTGTAATGCTCCCCTGAAAAATATTTCTTCAAACAATGCCGGGAAAAAAGCCATGATGACAATGGCCATAAAAAATTCGCCCCAGCTTTTTAAATTGCTTAATGCCATTACCTGTTCGTTATAAGTATTCTCCATTTCTTGTCCCCATGCGTATAACTTAGGAAAGTAAGACAGAACCATCTTGCTTATGTCTTCGAGCGGACCTGCAATTACATTAGCCAAAAAGATGATGAAAAAGCCCAGGATGACCTGGCGAAAATTGATGTGCTTATTGAAACCCAGCCAGAAAAAATTTCTTCCATGGCAAACAACCAGGTAAAGTACAGCAGGAATGAATAGAAGGAAAAAAGTACCCAGCACCTGGCTCAGGCGGGCATATCCTACATTGGCAGGATTTATCATAGCTTTCATCATCTCATCGGCCATTTTATCCATTGGCAGTCCCGATGGAATAAGCTGAAGACCTATCACCAATTGAACGATACCTGCCAATAGAAAACCTGCTCCTAAAAAGACCAATAAAATACCGAGCTGGCCAGCCCCGGTAAAACCCTTAGTACTCCTGTATTGCATAGCTTGGCTGATTAGTTGTAAATTTGCCGTTGCAATATACGTGAGTAAAAGGTTTAAAAAATAAAATGCCCAATATAGGCCATATACAACTTCCTGATTTTCCGCTCTTACTGGCTCCTATGGAGGATGTGAGCGATCCGCCTTTCAGGGCCGTTTGCAAAGACCAGGGGGCTGACCTGATGTATACTGAATTCATAAGCAGTGAGGGTTTGATAAGGGATGCTATAAAAAGCCGCCAGAAGCTGGACATTTTTGATTACGAGAAACCGGTAGGCATTCAGATTTTCGGTGGAGATGAAGAAAGCCTGGCCCTGGCAACAAAAATTGTAGATGTAACTAATCCCGACCTGCTGGATATCAATTTTGGATGCCCCGTAAAAAAAGTTGCATTGAAAGGCGCAGGTGCAGGTGTTTTAAAAGACCTCGACCTGATGGTTCGCCTTACAACGGCTGTGGTAAAATCAACCAGCCTGCCTGTTACCGTAAAAACAAGATTGGGTTGGGATGATAATACAAAGAATATTGAGGAAGTAGCCGAACGTTTACAGGATGTGGGCATAAAAGCGCTGGCTATACATGGACGAACAAGGACACAGATGTACAAAGGGCATGCCGATTGGGAACTGATCGGGAAAGTGAAGAACAATCCAAAGATAACAATACCCATTTTTGGTAATGGTGATATTGACAGTCCTGAAAAAGCGCTTGAGTACAAAAACAAATACGGTGTTGATGGTATCATGATTGGCCGTGCGGCTATTGGTTACCCCTGGATATTTAAAGAGATAAAATATTTCCTGGAAACAGGAGAGCATTTGTCGCCTCCTACCATTGAGGACCGGGTTGCAGTTTGTAAAAAACACCTGCACAAATCTTTTGAGTGGAAAGGCCCTAAAGTGGGCATTTTTGAAATGCGGAGACATTATACAAATTACCTGAAAGGATTGCCCGGCATTAAAGATTATCGCCTGAAATTGGTTACGCTTGAAACAGTAGAAGAAATTTATGCAGTGCTTGATGAGATCGTTGCCAGGTATGCAGGATATCAATTTGAAAAAACGCCTATAGAGTTAGTGAACTACCACGAGAAATGCCCGGTGGATTAAAACAAATCCATTAAGCAATAAATTGCTCAAGTTTGTTGATATATACCTCACCTCTTTTTTCTGCAAAATAATCGGCGCCCAACATCAACATGGCTTGAATAGTCAATGCAACTCCGAAACCGTACCAGAATGTTTTATCTGGGTTCGTTCTGAAAATAAAGACCAACACCAGCCCCGTTAAAATGAAAGCAATTTCAACCCAACGGTAAATGACAAAGTTCTTCATCACTGTTTTCATCCTGGGAAGTTCTTTTTGTTTCACAAATGCCACCGGTTCCATACCAATATTATAAGCCACATCGGCTTTCTGCTTATCGCTCCTGTTATATATGGTAAACCCAACAACACTTTGAATAATACCTATGGCTACTAATGGAATGGCAGCGCCTTTAAAGAAAGACGGATTGGTTTTAATAAAAAACCAGCAAATCACAGCAAGTAAAATAGCAACAATTCCGATGATAAGAAATAGAAGGCTTTCCTGTTTTTCAGCGATAAAGTATTTGTAGATAAAGCTAAAGTCACGTTGTTGCAGCATATGATGAGATTAATGGTTTAGTGCATTGATGATCTCTTTGTTGAATGGTTCAATGGCAGAAGCGAAATAATTGGTCAGCCTCCCTTGTTCATCCACAATATACTTACAAAAGTTCCATGAGGGAACCTGGCTGCTCCATCCATTTTTTGCAGGGTCGCTCAGCCATTGAAATATTTTATTCTGGTTCGGCCCTTTTTTCACACTGCTTTTTTTCATCAGCGGAAAACTAACACCAAAGTTGATCTTACAGAACTGTGCTATCTCAGCATCTGTCCCTTTTTCTTCTTCTTTAAAATCATTGGCCGGGAATCCAATCACGACTAATTTATCTTTATACTTTTCACTCAGTTTTTGGAGAGCATCATATTGGCCTGTGTAACCACAATCAGAAGCCGTATTCACCAACATTACTTTTTTCCCTTTCAACTGCTCAAAGTCATAGACCCTGCCGTCAATCAGCGTATCTTTTAAGGAATAGAAAGAAACTACAGGCAAGGCGTTCTCACCATACAGTTTTTTTGTGCCTAATCCTTTCATGTTTGCCCACCAGATCAACAGGGGATAAACTGCTTTTGAAACTTTTTGCCTTCCGGTCATATTTTTTGAATTTCTGTTCGCTATTTCAACATAACCCCAGAAACCAGCTACCAGCATCACTAAAACAATTATACCCATTTTCAGTCTTTTATATTTTTTTTCTTTTTTCAATTATCATATCAAATAATTACCTGATGACCCATTTGAACAGCTTCAGTTTTCCTTTAAACGGCGGGTATTTTATTGCAGGGTCAAACCAGGTAGGGGTTTTCATCACCGCTTTTTTATGACTGAATGTATCAAAAGAGGTTTTACCATGATAATTGCCCATGCCGCTGTAACCCCTGCCACCAAAAGGCAAGTGATGATTAGTGAGGTGCCAGCTTGCATTATTTACGCAACCACCACCAAATGCAACACTGGTAAGCCAGTCTTTTTCTTTAGCGCCACTTGATGTAAACACATAAAAAGCCAAAGGGTTTTTATTTTGTTCAATTATTTTCAACGCTTCTTCTTTAGTGGTAAAAGATATAACAGGGAGTATTGGCCCAAATATCTCGTCTTTCATCACTGCAGACCCCATATCTACCTTATCAATGATGGTGGGTTCAATAAAAAGTTTTGTCTTATCATTTCTCCCGCCGTAAACAATATTAGCTCCTTGCAAATAATTTACCAGGCGGTCGAATTGTTTTTCATTGATGATTTTTCCATAGTTGTAGCTGTCTTCAGGTTTGTCACCAAAAAAGCCAAGAATATTTTTTTTCAGAGCTGTGATTAGTTCATCTTTTTTACTTTCCTGTACCAGTACATAATCAGGAGCCACACACATTTGCCCGGCATTGCTGAATTTTGTCATGGCAATTCGTTTAGCAGCCACTTTTATGTTGGCATCACTTTCCACTATACAGGGGCTCTTTCCTCCCAGTTCCAGGGTAACCGGTACCAGCCTCTCAGCAGCCATCTTGTAAATAATTTTTCCAACAGCAGTACTGCCTGTATAAAAAATATGGTCGAAGGTAAAGTTGTTCAACATCTCCGGTATTACCGCTGCACCATCGCCTTCGGTAAATAAAATATAATCCGGGGAAAAAATCTCTTCAACCAGTTTTTTCATGATCGCCACGGTTGCCGGGGCAAATTCCGACGCTTTCAACACTACACAATTGCCGGCGGCTATGGCGCCAACCAGCGGGGTAAACAGCAACATTAGTGGATAATTCCATGGGCCAATGATCAATGTCACACCGAGCGGTTCCTTCATGACAAAACTTTTTGAAGGAATGTTCAACAAATTCGTTGCCACCAGGTCGGGCTGCATCCACTTTTTAAGATTCTTTAATGTTGTATTTATTTCGCTTAGTAAAAAGCCTGTCTCGGTTACCCAGCATTCCTCCGGGCTTTTCTTTAGATCGGTGTACAGCGCTTCGTGAAGTTGTTTTTCATACTTTTTCAGGGCCTCTTTCAGTTTTATTAGTTGTTCCTTCCTAAAAGCATAGGGTTTGGTGATACCACTGTTATAATAGCTTCGCATTTGCATTAAGTCTGCCATTACATTTAAATTTGCTGAAAGGTAACAAAATGGACGGTATGACTGATGAACAATATATGCAGCAGGCATTGCTGGAAGCACAAAAAGCATTTGATGCAGGCGAAGTGCCCGTGGGAGCTATAATTGTAATGAACAATAAGATCATTGCCCGTGCACATAACCAGGTGGA
>CAYTQB010000004.1:0-11992 GCA_964439615.1 uncultured Ferruginibacter sp.
GAAATAATATTCAGCCGGTTGTCTTTAATAAGCGTTGGATATATCTTTATATGCGGAGTTCCTGTTTTATCTACCACAACAATATTTGAATAGCTTACCTGGCCACTTTTTTCTGTGATCTTTATGCGATAATATACTTTTGTATACCCGATAAAAAAATGCTGAAAAGTATAATTGTTTGAAGGAGGTGTATTGATAGCATTTATCCTTCCAGCGCTTGCATAGATAACCCCGTCTGTGCTGTATTCAACATCGTAGTAAGATACGTTTTGTTCATTGTTTGTTTTCCATCGTATGTCGTTGTAAACTGCATAGCCGGTAGCAGTAAAATCCTGTATGCTTACCGGTAATATGGTACTTGTAAGAACTTTATAAAGCGAGCCGCTAAGTGAAAGGGCATACAGGTCCCCGTTCTCAGCCTCACCAAAGCCCGAAATGGAACCCGGCAAACCACTTTGCTGTACTATGTTCCAGCCACCGGCACCATTTGATCTTATCTTCCATACATTGCCCGATACATAATCGGCACAGATATACCAGCCGTACATGGCAGGGAATTCTGTACCACGGTAAACGCATCCACCTGTTACAGAGAACCCACCTGTTGTAATATTATGTGGGTAAGCAAAAATAGGAGAGATGTAACTACTTTGTGGCTGACAACCTGCTGTATTATATCCGTTATTTCCTTCATAACAACGCCAACCATAGTTTATGCCCCCAGATGTTGCAAGTGTGCGGAAATTAATTTCCTCCCATGCGCCCTGGCCAACGTCAGCGATCCAAACATCCTGGGTAAGCTTGTCAAAACTCCATCGCCATGGATTACGTAAACCCAAAGCAAAAATTTCATCTCTCACATTGGGGTCACTTATATAAGGATTGTCTGAAGGAACGGTATAATATGGAGGAGTAGTAAAGCTGTTTACATTTATGCGTAACATCTTACCTAAAAGTGAATTTCCATTTTGTGCATTGTTATTTGGGTCGCCACCACTGCCACCATCACCGGTTCCTACATATAAATTACCATCTGAACCAAAATTAAGCTTACCTCCATTGTGATTGGAAAATGAAGGGTGTGGAATAGTTAATAAAACAACACCTGTATTTTCATCGGCTACATTAGGATTGCCTGCCTGGGTTTGAAACCGGGTTAGCCTCAGATCACCGCTGTTGTTAGTATAGTAAACAAAAAAATACCTGTTGATGCTGAAGTTGGGATGAAAAGCAATGCTGAGTAAGCCTCGTTCTCCACCTGAAGAAATACTATCAGGAATGTCCAGGAAATTTCCTGGCAGCAAAGTGCCTCCAAATAGGATACGTACAGTTCCACCCTGGTTAACTATAAAAAGCCGGTTACTGCCATCGCCTGCATTTACTACATCCACAGGCGAACTAAGACCCGATGTAATTACAGGATTAAAGATCAGAACCGGGGTAGGTTGGGAAAAACTATTAGTGCTGAATGCAAAAAGTATTGCTGTAAAAAACAGCAATGCTAATAGATTTTTTTTAGTTGAATACAGTAAACGTATACTCATAATACAGGGTTTAGCGGATACTCAATTCAACTGTATTTGACACAAATACAATGCCAGAGAAAGTGCAGTGCAGGATAGTGTGTAAAACTAGTAACTGAAACCCAGATCAGTATAATACCTGATTGCTTATCATCTTTGCTGGATCAAATGTATTGCTGAGCTTTCATAACATCGGTTTTGTTTTTTGCACAGGTTTATCACATTTTGTTTGTGGTAAATTCGCATTGATCACCTACTCATGCTGCAATAAAATATCATTGTGATAAGTTTAGTATACAACAAACAGGTGGTTTTAGCAGTCTTGTACAATAATCACTAATTTTAGCATTACTAACCCACAAAAACGTTTGAAGCGAAAAAGGATATACTTACTTCTGACCCTGATTTGCCTGGCGCAGTTCCTGAATGCCCAGATAAATCCGCCATCGCTTTCCAACTTATTTAAGAAGAGTATAAGTACAAAAGAGCAAACAGTTAAGCTTGATTCTTTAAGCCTCGTTCCGGGTTCAGTGGCCATTGAAGGTGTATCACTTTTTTATTATAAGGTTGATGAACTGAATGCAACCATTACCTGGCTTGAAAAACCAGTCCAGGAGTATGTGTGGGTAACCTACCGTGTATTCCCTTATAAATTAAATGCGGTGACAAGGCATTTTAATTATGATAGCGTAAAGAACAATTTCATCAGCAATAAATCATTTACCGTTAAGTACGGAGCTAAGCAAACCAATCCGCTGATGGACTTTGGAAATATAAAATCGGAAGGGAGCTTTGGTCGTGGTATTTCATTTGGTAACAGCCAGGATGCCGTGGTTAGCTCGAGCCTTAATTTACAATTGAATGGTTTTATTGGCGACAGCCTTGAATTAACAGCCGCTATCACTGATAACAATATCCCTGTGCAGCCTGATGGCAATACTCAGGACCTTCGTGATTTTGACCGCATCTATCTTCAGATAAAGAAAAAGGGCTGGCAGGCCAACTTTGGAGATATTGATATACGCCAGAGCAAAAATTATTTCCTCAACTTTTATAAACGATTGCAAGGCGTTTCGTTTATAACCGATAACAAGATCACAAAGAATATTTCAAATTCGTTGCTGCTGAGCGGAGCTATTGCAAAAGGAAAATTTACCCGTAATATTCTTACACCTTTTGAAGGTAACCAGGGACCGTACCGCTTGCAAAGCGCCAGTCTCGAACTTTACTTTGTTGTGCTGGCTGGTACCGAAAGGGTTTTTATGGATGGCGAATTACTGCAGCGGGGCGAAGACCAGGACTATGTGATCAATTATAATACAGCCGAATTGACTTTTACCCAAAAGCGGCTGATAACAAAAGACAAGCGGATACAGGTGGAATTTGAATATGCTGACCGCAACTTTTTAAATTCACAGATATACGTGAGCGATGAAGTGAATTTTAAGAATAAATTCTTTCTGAACGTCGGGTTTTATAATAACCAGGATGCAAAGAATTCCTCCATCAACCAGGTGTTGGATACCAAACAAAAACAATTTTTAGCCGACATTGGAGATGGTATTGACACCGCCTACTATGTTAATGCAGTAAGAGATACACTCACCCCGGGAAAAATATTGTACAAAAAGATCGATACTCTGTATAATACAACAATTCATGACTCCATCTTTGTGTATTCTGTTAATCCCAATGATATATTGTATAATCTCGGTTTCACTTACCTGGGGCCCGGTAAAGGGAATTACACGCCATTACAAAACGGAACCAACGGAAAAGTATTCATCTGGGTTCAGCCGGATGCAAATAATGTTAAGCAGGGAGATTATGCCCCCGTTATTTTATTGATCTCGCCTAAAAAGCAACAGGTGATAACTATAGGAGGGGAGTATCTCTTTTCAGCAAAGACAAAACTCAAAGCTGAAGTAGCCATGAGTAATTATGATGTTAACCTTTTTTCGAGCAAGGATAAATCGAATGATAAAGGCTTCGCTGCAAAATTGCAGTTTCAGAATGACGGGATCAGGGTTCATCTGTTCGGCAGGGCGTTATTGTTGCAGACAAAACTTGGCTATGAGTTTGTACAGCATCGTTTTAAGCCAGTTGAAAGATTACGAAATATAGAATTCCTGCGTGACTGGAGCCTGCCTTATGATATTGCCAATGCAGATGAGCATATAACCAATGCTGCGGTGAGGTTGGGAGATACTACCGGCTTTTACCTGCAATACGATGTAACTTCTTATAACCGCAGCGATAAATATAATGGTCTGCGCCAGCAGCTGAACAGTGATAACCAGTACAAAGGCTGGAGACTTACCAACCAATTCAGCCTTACAACGATCAATAATGAAATCCAAAAAGGAATTTTCTTCAGGCCCACTATCGACCTGAAAAAGGAGCTTACAAATTTCAGGAAAATGCAATTGGGTTTTAAGTATAACAGTGAGTATAACAAACTTCGCTATAAAATATCCGATACATTAACGCCGCTGAGTTTTGCATTCAATACCTGGGAGATTTACCTGAGATCGAATCCTCAAAAAGCTAACAGGTGGGGTGTATCTTACTTTAGAAGAAATGACCTGTTGCCTGTACGATCAAACCTTGAAAAGGCAGATAAAAGCGACAACTATAATGTTTTTACAGAGCTGTTCAAAAGTGAGAAACACCAGTTCAAACTAAACCTGACCTATCGTGAACTGCACATTTTTAATACAAACATCAGCAGACAAAAAGAAGATAAAAGCCTGCTGGGCAGGGCAGAATATTATGTAAATGAATGGAAGGGCTTTTTAACTGGCAATGTATTGTATGAACTGGGTTCGGGACAAGAGCAAAAAAGAGAATATACATATGTAGAAGTACCTGCCGGGCAGGGGGAATACACCTGGATAGATTATAACAGCAATGGTATCCCGGAGTTGAACGAATTTGAAATTGCCGTTTTCCAGGACCAGAAAAAATACATCCGTGTGTTTACACCCAGTAACCAATATGTAAAAGCAAATTATGTACAGTTCAATTACAGTTTTTCATTAAATCCAAAAATGATCATTAAACCAACAGGGGCCAGGGGATTCAGGAAGATATTATCCAGGTCGAGTACCAGCTCGGCGCTGCAAATAAATAAGAAGGATATCTCCACAGGCACTTTCCAGTTCAACCCTTTTACAAAAAAATTGGTGGACACTACATTGATCACATTAAATTCATTCCTGTCAAACACATTGTTCTTCAACCGGAGTAATATCAGGTGGGGTTTCGATGTTACGCATAGTGTAAGCAATGGGAAGTCAATATTATCGTATGGGTTTGAGAGCCGTAAACTAAGAACCCTGGTTGGAAAAGTAAGGTGGAATATCAATAAGAGTTTTATTACCACGTTAAGCTACAAGCAGCTCAAGAATGTTTTAAATACCAATGGGCCGAAATTCAATAACCGCAACTACCTTGTTTTGCAAAATATTATTGAACCTTCTTTATCCTATGTTCACAAAACAAATTTCCGGCTGAGTCTGACCTATTCCTACGGGCAGAAAAAAAATACCATTGATTCGATGGAAAAAGCAACGAATCATTTGTTGACAGCAGATGTACGGTACAATATACTTTCAAGCAGTACGCTTAATGCAAGGTTTTCGCTTAACCAGATCGACTTTAAGGCTTACCCGGGAGCCGCAAACAGTACTGTAGGGTATATCTTGTTAGACGGATTATTGCCCGGTAAAAATTATTTATGGAATCTGGAATTTACCAAGAGGCTCGCCGGAAATATTGAAATGAGCATACAATATGAAGGAAGGAAGCCCGGGGAAACAAGAACTATTCATGTAGGCAGGGCGTCAATCAGGGCGATCTTCTAAATAAGAAACGATATGCGTTGTAAAACAAAAGGGGCATTTTTAATTGCCCCTTTTTCCTGTGAATTATTTTTCTCAACTGAACAATCCCCCTTTTTTCAAACTGCGAATGCCTTCGCCAATTTTAAAACCATTGTTATATACTTCTATCTTGTAATCGCCGGTTACAAAACTTGCAGTTTGTTTCCAGTCAATACTTAATGTCTGGCGCTGGCCCTGTGTATAGTTTACATCAAGTTTTTGTGTGTAGAATTTTTCAAGCCCTTCTCTGGTATTGAACTTTCCTGAACCCATAGCCTCTTCGGCAAGCGGGGTACCGTCGGGAGCAGTAATGCATATGTAGATATTCTTCAGGCCAGATTGAGCAACCCTGTTCTCATCCAGGTCAAATGATATGCGGAGCTTGTCCACTCTTTTGGCTGTAGTAGTTTTTTTTTCCTTGCCGTTTTTTTCATTAATGGCTACGATAGAAAAGTTTGAGGCATGAAGCGTGGAAGCCACATCAATGATATCCTCTTTTTGTTTGATCACTGTTTTAGCCGAGTCGAAATCTTTCTGCACTTTGTCACGCTGCTGGGTCACATATTCTTTTTGCTGGGTGAGTACTATTTTTTCGCCTTCCAGGGTTTCTATCTGGGTTTTATATCCTTCAATATCGCCATTCAGAGAGGCGATCAAAGTTTTTGCCTGCGATAGCTCTGCTTCTGTAGCCCCAACTTTCGATAATAATTTTTGAATTTCGATCCGCTTTTGTGCTATGTCCTTGTCTTTTTTTGAAATGATACTATCCTTGCTATGAACCATATTGGCACTACTGGTTTTGATCATATCGTAACGCATAGTGGCATCTTCCAGTTCTTTTTGCAAAATATCCCGTTGGGTAGAGGTATTTGTTATCACCAGGTCTTTTTGCTGAATGGTTTCTTTGGTCTTGTTCTTGTCCCAAATGATATACGCCCAGGTACCCAACAAAGCAATAACAAGGCCAGCAGTTAAATAGTTACGCCATTTATTTTGCTGTGGCTGAACAACGGTTTCAGTTGTTTTTTCAGCGTCAGGGAAATTTTCAAAAGCCATGGTTATATTTTTTCTGATACAAAATTACTAATTCTTCAAACTTTTCAAATGCTGCAGACCCAGGTAAACAGCTACTTTAGAGGCTTAATTGACTACTGTTTGCAGGCTCCGCCCTAAAATTGTGCCAAAGGTAAATTCAGACCGTAAAAAACGCCTTTATTACAGCGTTATTGCTGTGTTAAAAACTTTTCTTAGCTGCCCCAACTACTCATTTGTAACTTATATCTTTGGGGCATGAGTGCAGAAAAAATTATCAGTGACTGGAAGAAAAAGAATTATAAGACCCTCTACTGGCTAGAGGGTGAGGAGGATTATTATATTGATACGGTAATTAATTATGCTGAACACCATATTCTTAATGAAGCAGAAGCCGGGTTCAATTTAACGGTGTTTTATGGACGGGATGCCGAGTGGCCAGGTGTTGTTAATGCCTGCAGGAGGTATCCAATGTTTGCGGAGCGGCAAGTAGTGCTATTGAAAGAGGCTCAGCATATGAAAGATATTGATAAGCTGGAAGGGTATGTGGAAAACCCTCTGACTTCAACCATTTTTGTAGTTGGGTATAAGGGCAAAACATTAGATAAAAGAACAAGGCTCTATAAGTTACTAAAGCAGTCTGCCGAAATATTTAATTCGGAAAAGATGAAAGATTATAAGTTGGGAGAATGGATCGGTGAGTATGTACGTTCAACCGGGTACCTGATAAACTCAAAGGGTATCAGCCTGTTGGAAGAACATATTGGCAATGATCTTAGCCGTATTGTAAATGAAATAGAAAAACTCACTTTAAATTTAAAAGGTAAAAAAGACATTACAGAAGATGATATTGAAGAATTCATCGGCATCAGTAAAGAGTACAATGTATTTGAACTGCAGGCTGCCATTGCAAAAAAAGACCTGGCTAAAGCCATAAAGATCATCCAGTATTTTGAAGGCAATCCCAAAGCAGCGCCCATTCAGATGATATTACCGGCATTATATGCCAGTTTCAGCAAAGTATATACTGTATTTGGCATGAGCGACCGTAGTGAAGCAGCACTAAAACCACAGTTTTACTTTAATGCCAATGCTGTTAAAAATGCAATGGAAACCATCAATAATTACGGATATGACGGTATAGAGCGGATACTGTTGTTACTTCATCATTATAATTTAAAATCTGTTGGTGTTGGTGATACAGGCACTTCCGATGCCTCGCTGATGAAAGAGATGGTGGTGAAGATGATTGCATAACCGTTCTGGGCGCTTTTAGCGACCTGACCCATTATTATCAAAGCCACTTAAGGCTTTCTTCCTTATCCTTGTGCAACTGCTGCGTCAACTCTTCCAACCCGTTGAACTTTACTTCGCTTCGCAAATATTTTTTCACGTACACACGAATGGTTTTGCTATAGATGTCCTGGTTAAAGTCGAAAAGGTTTACTTCAGTAACTCTTGTTCGCCCATTTACTGTTGGCCTGAAGCCAATACTCATCATGCCTTTATAGTTCTTTCCTTCCACATCGGCATATACGGCATAGATGCCATCTCCCAGAACGATCTTTTCTTCATCGGTACTTTTGAGGTTGGCGGTTGGGTAGCCAATGCTGCGGCCAATCTTATCGCCATGAAAAACTTCGCCCTCAAAGAAGAAATTATACCCTAAAAAACTGTTGGCTTCATCAATATTGCTATGCAGTATGGCATTGCGGATATTGGTGCTACTTACTTTAATTGCATTAAGTACATGCTCAGGAATTTCTTTCAAGTTGTAATTATACACAGTGGCTTTGTCCTCCATCATCTTATAATCGCCGGCACGATCTTTTCCAAAGCGATGGTCATAGCCAATGATAATGGTATGAGGTTTAAATTTGCCTGCCAGGAAATCCTGTATATAGGCTTCCGCAGCCTGGTTGGCAAAAAAATCAGTGAAGGGAACAATCACCAGGTGATCAATGCCGGCCTTTTCCAGCAATTCAATCCTTTCTGGCAGTGTATTGATGAGTCTTACGCCTGTTATCACTGATGAGACCACTTTTCGTGGATGAGGGTGAAATGTGATGATAACTGATTCACCATTTGCTTTTCCGGCTTCTTCTTTCAGGTTGTCGATGATCTGGCGATGGCCAAGGTGCACTCCGTCAAAAGTACCGATGGTAACAACAGCATTTTTGAAGTCGGGCAGTTTATTTAGGTCACGATGTATTTGCATAAGAATTTGCAAATGTAACTGAATAATTAAAAATGGATTATTGCCGATTGCCATTTAGTTTTGCAATTATGAGTTTGTATACCAAAAGAGGCGTATCAGCCCAGAAAGAAGAAGTACATGCTGCTGTTAAGGATCTCGACCAGGGGCTTTTTCCCCATGCATTCTGTAAAGTGTACCCCGATTATTTAGGTGGCGATGATGCTTTTGTGAATATCATGCATGCTGATGGGGCAGGCACCAAGAGTATCCTGGCCTACCTGTATTGGAAAGAGACCGGTGATATTTCGGTTTGGAAGGGAATTGCACAAGATGCCATTGTAATGAACCTTGACGATCTGCTTTGTGTTGGTGTGTATGATAATATTGTTTTCAATTCTACCATCGACCGCAATAAGAATCTTATACCCGGCGAAGTATTGCAGCAGGTCATTTCCGGTTCACAGGAATTATTTGACCAGTTGAAAAGTTTTGGTGTAAACATTCATTACCTGGGGGGAGAGACCGCCGATGTGGGAGATGTGGTTCGTACAGTTGCTGTAAACGGCACCATGACCTGCCGCTGGCCGAAAGATAAAATTATCAGTAATGATAGAATAGTGCCCGGAGATGTGATAGTAGGTTTAGCCAGTTTTGGACAGTCAACTTACGAAACTTCATATAGCAGCGGCATTGGCAGTAATGGCCTTACAAGCGCCCGGCACGATGTGCTGAATAAATTTTATGCAGAAAATTTTAAGGAAAGCTATAATACAGGGCTTGATGAAGAAGTTATTTATATTGGTAAACACCGCTTAATTGATTCTGTTGAAGTCAAAAGTCAAAATGCAAAAGTAAAAACTACCATTGGTGAACTGATTTTGAGCCCAACGAGAACATATGCACCAGTGATGAAAGTATTACTTGAAAATCATTTCGATAAGATTCATGGTATCATTCATTGCAGCGGGGGAGGCCAAACCAAGTGCATGAAATACCTGCCGGGTAATTTCCGGGTTGTGAAGGATAATTTGTTTGAATCGCCGGAGATATTTAAGATCATTCAGCAGAACAGTGGCAGCAATAATAAAGAAATGTACGAGGTGTTCAATATGGGCTGCAGGCTTGAAATTTATTGTGATGCAGCAGATTCAGCTATCATGATTGAAGCCGCAAATAAATTCGGGATAGATGCACAGGTTATTGGAAGGGTAGAGGAGAGCGGAAAGAAGGAATTAGTAATTAGGTTGAAGGAGGAGGAGATAAAATACTAGCTGCTGAAAACACAAATGCCAGTCTTGAGGACTGACATTTGAGATGGTGAGTTTTCATGGCTGTTCCTCTATCACAAAAGTGATCGGTTGTTTCTTATAAGCATTTACTCTCTTTCCGTTTTGAATTGCTGGTTGCCACTTGGGTGCATGCTGAATGATACTGATACAATGTTTTGATGTCTTGCTGCCTTTATAATTCTCTGTTCCCACATCGCTTACTGTTCCATCCATACGTACAATGAATTTTACGATTACTGTGTATTTGCCGGCTTTCCATCCTTCATTCAATGGTACTCTTGGGTCAAGGTTTTTCTGCAGATATTTTCTCCAGGCTTCGTCTCCTCCGGTAAACATTGGACTTACTTCAGCTTTTGTAAATACCAGGTTGCTTTGTTGAACCAGCAGTTCTTTTTCATAAAGTATTGCCTTTTCAGTATAGTCAGATTTTGCAATATTTTGCTGCTCAAGTAAAAGTTTTTGTTTCAGGTTTTGAAGTTCCTGGTCATTTAGTTTTCTTTCCACCACGGCCTTTTCAAGTGCAGCATCTGCGTTCTTAGCCAGAAGCTGTTTTTCAGCATAATCCAGCTTTGCAGGGGCTACACCGCTTACTTCATTAACTGAATACAGGCTGTAAGAGATGCCTTCAATGCCTCTCACTTGCCCATTTGGATCACTGACCCTTATATTGTCAAAGGTTATAACTGAGCCGCTTTCACACCTGTCTAAATAGCCCCTGATTGGGCTTAATGAATTGCCGTCTAAAACTACGACATCTGTATGGCCCTTGGTCGTAAAATAAACCACCGCACTTAAAAATGTATAACCTCCGCTGATCCTCATTTCCTTTTGTTTCTTAAAAAATTCAACCTCAGATATTGAACCTGTGACATCACCAAAGTAAAGTTTAGGGGTTGCTAAATTTTGCTGTTCAAGAATATATTTTTGTTTTAATTGTGAAATTCTGCTGCTATCCAATTTATATAGCCCTTTTAATTCATCAGGAAAGTCTGTATCAGTCGGGTCTGGTATTCTTTTTATTTGGAATGATTGTGTTGATAAAATTACTCTTTGGTTATTCTTTATCGTTGAAACTGTTATTGTAGCTTCACCCACGGCAGTTACACGTACAATATATTTTCCGTTGTTACCTCGTATAGAGCTGTTATTGGTGCTAACCAATAATCTGTCACTTGGAATATCCGGTAAGGTAATAGTTACAGGGTTATCTATTCCAATGTAGAGTACGCTGAATTTATCCAATGCAATAGCAACTTTAGGTTGTTCAGCTTTTGCAATTTCATTTTTCTTTAAAATAATTTCTATAACACCATTGTTTCCCTTCTCTCCATATTTATCAAATGCAACTCTATCTTTTAAGACATTTATACTATTGATCTTGTTTGGATCAAGTCTGCGTAATATGTTGCTATCAGCCTCGACCCCATCTAAAATAAAAAGCGGTTGTTTGCTACTCTTCAAAGTGATCGTGCTATTTTTATTTGGAAGAGTATCTTTTGTGAGCTTAGTAGCATCTGAATATTTGAGCAGACTGTCAAATAATGTGATTGTGCCAGGATGATCAGTGATATATGGAATGATGTTCAACTTTGTTGCAGCAGTAGCATTGTTGGTTTTCTGTTTAAAACTAAAAGCAGCAAAAACCAATACAACTAATGGAAGAACCATTACTCTTGTAATATAATTTACCCTGGGGTTATTGTTCTTCGTTAACATAAGGAGCCTGCGTTTTATGGGGGAGTAAAAAAAGTTATTGGTGAGTCCAAAACGATGCTGAGGGTAGGTGGCTTGTAGTATCATGGCAGCGAAACTTGCCGTATCACGGTCTGCCACGGCTTTCCTGTCGGCAATAAACTCATGTATCATATTGAGCTCTTTGCGGTAAAGCCAGAAGAAAGGATTGCACCAGAAGAAGATGAGCAGGATGTTTACAAAGAGTTTATCATGCGTGTGTTTCTCCTGGATGTGCGCCACCTCATGTTTGAATATCTGCTTACCGGTATGGGTGTTCATATCAATTCCCACATTCCAGAATATGTATTTAAAGAAAGAGAAGGGGGTGCTTTT
>CAYTQB010000004.1:12092-14303 GCA_964439615.1 uncultured Ferruginibacter sp.
GCATTGCTGAACGACCCTTCAAAATACCCTTTCACAAAGGTTTTCATAGTGGTCTTGCTGTAAGCCTCTTTACTGATGAGTGGATGGTACTGGTGCATGCGGCCAAAAACAGTAATGCCAACAAATTCCTTATCAACCAGTATTTTTAAAATAGTTGCCACTGTATTGTTGTGTGGCTTGGGTGCAGGAAACTCATCAATAATTTCGCGTAGGAAGGCTTTATCAAGCTTCCATATCACCTGCATGATCTGTTCTTCTGCTTTGGTTAGTGTCTTCATTGTAAAAACTTTTTTGTTTACTTAGGTAAATATAAAACTAATATTTTAGTTGTACAACTATTATTTTAGTTATTCACATTTTTAACAAATAGTGAAGAAATTAATTATTGATGCGGAATTGCTAAGGTCTAAATTTGCAGGAATTGCCAACAGCAGGGAAATACTAAACCACTTAATGCAAAACCTTTTATGTCTCAGTCAATTGTTGAATTAAAACAAGTAAATATTTACCAGAGCAACAGTCTTATTTTAAGTGATGTAAATATTTCTGTTGATAAGGGAGAGTTTGTTTACCTGGTTGGTAAAACCGGAACAGGTAAAAGCAGCTTGCTGAAAACTTTATACGGCGACTTGCAACTGGTTGAAGGTGAGGGCTGGGTTGTTGGACGTAATTTAAAAGAATTGACATGGAAGACAGTTCCTTTCCTGCGTCGCAACCTGGGCGTGGTTTTCCAGGATTTTCAATTACTTACCGACCGCAATGTAAATGAGAATATGAAATTCGTTCTGAAGGCTACCGGGTGGAAAGATGAGAAATTGATGGATGAAAAGATCGCTGATGTGCTTGAAAAGGTGGGATTGAAGACCAAAGGTTTTAAAATGCCTTTTGAATTAAGTGGGGGAGAACAACAGCGTATGGACATTGCCCGGGCGTTGTTAAATTCACCTAAACTGATATTGGCTGATGAGCCAACCGGTAACCTGGACCCCGAAACGAGTGACGAGATCATGCAGTTGCTCTTTCATATCTGCAGGGATTACAATACCACTATCATTATGGCTACGCATGATTATATGGTGATCAAAAAATTTCCTGCCAGGACAATAAAAACAGAATTGGGTAAGGTTTGGGACCATGCTACCATAGAAATGTCATAAGTTGCCGGGCATTGGCTTCATTATTATAAGTTGTTTGCAGTAAACCCTGTCTTTGTTCTATTTCCTGCTCAGGCAATGGCTGTAAATAAAGTTCCTCAATTTTTTTCTGAAAAGCGGCCGCGTCTTCAGTTATGTGACAATATTTCTCCAATCCCGATCCATTTACTGCAGCCTTATTAACTAGACAATGTCTCCCATTAAACAAGGCATTTAATAATTTCAGCTTAATGCCTGTATTGTTTAAAGAGGGGAGTACATGTATGTGAGCCTTGGCAACCAGGTCCTGCATTTCTGTTTCTGATGGATTAATAACTAAACAGGTATGCTGGTAACGATGGGCAAGGTGCTGCAATCTTTTTGAAGGGTCTTTTCCTGCAATTACAAAAGGAATTGAAATATTGTTAAATACATTTTGCAATAACCATATTGCTGCTTCCTCATTTTCATTAATGGCAAGATTTCCATGGTATAAACAAAAACAACCCATGCCTTCTTTACCGGTTGCTAAAGTATAAGGAAGAAATACAGGGAGGTGGTATATATTTTTTGCAGACAAAACGGTTTGGTACAATTCAACATCCTGTTTGCTTACTGCCAAAAAGATGGCTTTATTAGCTATGTTCTTTTCATATTTTTTTAAGAGCCTGCTTTCATACCAATAGTAAATTTTCTTCAAAATACTTTTTTCATGGTTAGCTAGCTGCTTGTAATATTCAAACTCTGTATTGTGAAGCCGTACAACAACTTTTCGTTTGTCAAGATCGCCTTTCATTAAATGGTAAGTACAGTGAATTCCTTCCAGTAAAACAGGGTGATTATCTTTCTGCAGGTTATTTATTAATTCTGTGCTTGTCCTGGAGTTTACAATAAAAGGTATACGCAGAGAAAAACGGTCAACATTATTTTTTCGCCGGTAATAAGTTACTGATGAGCAATATTTGTTCAATTCATCCTGGGGTAGCCTGCCCTTTGTAAAGCAGTGCAGGTGTATGTTTACTCCCAAGCCGTGCAATGCCTTCAATTTGTAAAACAGGTCTATTACTCCACCGAAATC
>CAYTQB010000004.1:14403-58582 GCA_964439615.1 uncultured Ferruginibacter sp.
GTTACCTGCGGCAAACCATTGCTGATGTAGTCAAAAAATTTGTTTGCTAATGAATAATATTGATTCATGCCGACATACTCAACCAAATTAACTCCCATATAAGCACTTTGTGTAAACGCATCCAGTTCTTCTGGCAATACCTTACCTTTTACAAACACTTTATCCTGCAGATTGTTTGCCGCAACCAGGTCTTTCGTCTGCACCATAAAATTGCCATCGCCATAAATATCCAGCCTGGCATTTATGGTCTTCATAGCCGGGATAAGAAATTCCAATCCCCGTGCTTCATTGACTGCACCCTGGTACAAAATCACTTTTTCATCCACTGCTGCTTTTACCGACAATGGTTTTAAAGAAGGCATGTTTCTTATAACTTCATATTCCACTCCATACAACTCCTTGAATTTTGACGCAATGCTATAACTTACCGTATATCCTCTTTTAAACCGGGGAACAAATTTTTTCTCGATCCATTGCCATACACCGAAGATTCCAGGCCGGGTCACAATTTCTTTTTGTTGAGAGAAATACTCATGTGCATCATAGACCCTTTCAGTTTTTTTTAACTTGCTTGCCAGCCATACCGGAAGGATAGTATCCAGGTCGATACAACAGATGATATCCGTCTTTTTAAATAAAAGATAAAAGAACAACCGGATGTTGTATTCAGCATAAAAACCGGATCCTTTTTTGCAAAAAGTGTACAGCCTGTTTTGCTTGTATTTTTTTTGGGAAAGGGGTGGAGAAGTATTGCTTTTGGTTCCAATAAGTGTTACTGTATAACCGGCCTCGGCCAAAGATGTACAGATTCGCATCATTCGTTGGTCGTAATTCAGGTCATTGGTTACCGTAAAAATTATTCTTTTCAAGTCACGTTGGCTTATAATGCCCGGAAAATCATGCTTAAACCCTCTTCACAAATTTTCCAGATATCTTGGCAATATTCAAAAAAAATCCTCAATCCGCCACTTAAAAACCGAATTTTCTATGTACTTTTGCCAGCAAATTATAAAGAAACATAACAAAGACGTTATTAAAAAAACAGAAATGCCTTATTTAACAATCGAAAAAAAAGCAGACATTTTCACGAGTTTTGGTGCTAAAGCCACCAACACAGGCTCTATTGAGGGTCAAATCGCTTTATTAACAGAGCGTATCAACCACATTTCAGATCACCTTAAGGACAACAAAAAAGATTTCTCTACACAAAGAGGTTTAATGATGATGGTAGGTAAACGTAAGCGTTTATTGACTTACCTCAGCAAACACGACCTTACCGGTTACAGGGCTTTAATTGAGAAATTAGGTCTGCGTAAATAAACTGTTCCAACTATGTAATACGAATAATTCCCAACTACAATTATCTGGTTGGGAATTGTTCTTTTTAAACAAGATTTGTTTTGACAGTTATGCTGTTCATTAAAGGTGAATTTAGCTGTTGAGCAAAACATAAACTACAAATATTTATATGTCTTTATTAAACCCTAAATCTATAACTTTTGATATAGGCGGTGGCCGTATGGTAACCATTGAAACCGGTAAACTGGCCCGCCAGGCAGATGGCGCTGTTACTGTTCGCCAGGGAAACTGTATTTTGCTGGCAACTGTTGTAGCTAACAAAGAACCCAAGGAAGGGCAGAGCTTTTTCCCTTTATCAGTAGATTACCAGGAAAAATTTGCATCAGCAGGTCGTGTTCCGGGTTCATTCTTCAAAAGAGAAGCTCGCCTGAATGATTATGAAATTCTTACTTCGAGATTAATAGACAGGGCATTGAGGCCTTTGTTTCCTGAAGATTATTTATGCGATGTACAGGTATTGGTTTCCCTTATTTCATCTGATGATGAAGTAATGCCGGATTCATTAGCTTGTCTTGCTGCTTCGGCTGCACTTGCTGTTTCTGATATTCCCATCCAGGAGATCATTTCTGAAGTACGTATCGGAAGGGTAAATGGCCAGATGATCGTTAATCCAAGCCGTACTGAACTGGCTGCATCTGATCTTGAATTTTTGATCGCTGCTACCAACAAGAATATCATGATGGTTGAAGGCGAAAGCAAGGAGTGCCAGGAAGAAGATCTTATCAAAGCGCTGGAAATAGCACATGATGCTATTCGCATGCAGGTAAAGGCGCAGGAAGAACTGAGGGATAAAGTGGGAGTGATTGGTAAAAGAGAGTACACAAAGCCTTATCGTAATGAGGAATTAAATACAAAGATCATAGCATTTGCAAAGGATAAGATGTACGCCATCTCTTCTGCTGCATCTGCAAAGCATGAAAGAGGTGATGCTTTTTCAGCACTTAAAGATGAATTGACCGTATTCCTTGGTGAAGAGTTGCCTGATGAAGATAAAGCCCTGGTAGGTTTCTATTTTGGCGAACTTCAATACCATGTTGTGAGGGATATGATCCTGAATGACCGTAAACGTCTTGATGGACGAGGAACCGAGGATATCCGTCAGCTTGCTATGGAAACAGATATTTTACCAACTCCACACGGATCTGCGTTATTTACAAGAGGTGAAACCCAGTCGCTTACAACGGTTACTTTAGGAACTCCTTTAGATGAGTTGTTGGTGGAAAGCGCTCACAAATCAGACTATACTAAATTCATTTTACATTATAATTTCCCTCCTTTTTCAACCGGTGAAGTAAAAATGATGAGAGGCGTTGGCCGCAGGGAAGTTGGACATGGTAACCTGGCAATGCGGTCTTTAAAGCAAATGATGCCTGGCAGTGAATATCCTTACACCGTACGTGTTGTGAGTGATATTCTGGAAAGTAACGGTTCATCATCAATGGCCACGGTTTGTGCCGGTTCATTGGCATTGATGGATGCTGGTGTTCCTTTGGCAAAGCATGTTAGTGGAGTTGCTATGGGATTGATCAAGAAAGGTGATGACTTTGCAATCTTAACCGATATACTTGGTGATGAAGATCATTTAGGTGATATGGATTTTAAAGTTACCGGGACACGTGAAGGTATCTGCGGAGTACAGATGGATATTAAAGTAGATGGCTTAAGTATGGATATCATGCGTAAAGCTCTTGCACAGGCTAAGAATGGTCGTATGCACATATTGGATGCCATGTATGCCTGTACAGCAGCAGCAAGGCCAGACGTGAAGCCACACGCTCCACGAATGGTTAAAATAATTATTGATAAGGAATATATCGGTGCAGTAATAGGGCCAGGGGGTAAAGTGATACAGGAAATTCAGCGTGAGACCGGCGCCACAATAAACATTGAGGAAGTGGACAACCATGGTGAAGTAAGTATCTTCTCTAAAGAAAAAACCAGTCTTGATAAAGCATTGGCATGGATCAATGGATTGGTAGCCGTACCTGTGGTAGGAGATACTTATGAGGGTACCGTGAAGAGCATTAAAGAATTTGGAGCCTTTGTTGAATTCTTACCAAAGAAGGAAGGCTTATTGCACATTAGTGAAATAAGCTGGAAACGCCTGGAAAATATGGATGGCATTTTCAAAGAGGGAGATAAAGTGAAAGTTAAACTGCTGGACATTGATCAAAAGACAGGCAAGTTTAAATTGAGCCGTAAAGCACTTATTCCTAAACCGGAAATGAAGCCAAAGCCGCAGGAAGGCGAGCAACCGGCATAATAAATTATTACTCAAATTCAGCCGTCCCGAACTTTTGGGACGGCTTTTATTTTTAAAAACGGTACATGAACTACCTGCAGTTAGATTTTGAAATCAGTGATAGCCAATCATCAGATATGCTTATGGCATTACTTGCCCAATCTGGTTTTGAAAGCTTTGAGGAAGAAACAGGTTCACTTAAGGCCTATATCAAAGAAGAAGATTTTGATGAAGTTAAGCTTGCAGATATCTTAAAGATGATCCCGGTTAAATTTAGGAAGACCATCATTCAGCAAGAAAACTGGAATGCACTGTGGGAGAGTAGTTTCGAGCCAATTCTGGTAAATGATTTTGCTCACAGTGCCCCGTGGGTTGCCATTCGTGCAGGTTTTCATCAGCCAGTTAAAAATGCAAAGCATGAGATCATTATTACGCCTAAGATGAGTTTTGGTACCGGTCACCATGCAACCACTTATTTAATGATCAACCAGATGTCACATTTAATTTTTGCTGGTAAATCTGTACTTGATTTTGGAACTGGTACGGGAATATTATCCATACTGGCAGAAAAAATGGAAGCAACCGATATTTATGCAATTGACAACGATGAATGGAGTATAGAAAATACAAAAGAGAATATTACCTCAAATGACTGCAGCAAGATAAAAGTGCATAAAGGGGACACGATACCGGGCGGAGTTAAATATGATATCATTCTTGCCAATATCAATCTCAATGTGATCATGCAAAGCCTTCCAGAGATCGCTGTTGCAAGTAAAACAGGTACATTGATCCTTTTAAGCGGTTTTCTTGAAAAAGATATTGAAGAATTATCAACTGCACTTCATAACTCTCTCATAACAATTAACCAGATTGAAGCTAAAGACGGATGGGTGTGCCTTCTCTGTAAAAAGAATTGATCTTCAAATCAGATGTTTAAAGTACTGGTAAAGAGTAGTTTCAGGTAAATATCCACATTATTAGGGCCCTGGAACATTAAAATAAGTACTATTTACCGTGATTAATCGTTAACTTTGATCCTTCAACTCAAGCTCAGGAAACGAATGAAAGAACTTCTGCTTATTCTATTGGCATACTTAATTGGTTCTGTTCCAACGGCTTTAATAATCAGTAAACGATTCTTTGGGATTGATATCCGTGACTACGGTAGCGGAAACATGGGCGCCACTAACACTTTCAGGGTGCTTGGGTCACGTTATGGAACTATGGTAATGGCTTTTGATATACTGAAAGGTATGGGAGCAGTTGCCTTATATAATTTTATCCCGTATTACCTGCATAATGACCTGGAACGAACAAATTTTATGCTTGGTCTTGGCCTGGCAGCTGTTATTGGGCATATCTTCCCCATTTTTGCCGGGTTCAAAGGAGGTAAAGGAGTAGCTACTTTGTTAGGGATGATATTGGCTGTTCAACCGATAATAGCTATCAGTTGTATCGGTGTATTTGTATTGGTTCTTTATCTAACACGGTACGTTTCACTAAGTTCAATTTTAGCAGCCGTGGCCCTTCCAATATGTGTTTTGTGGATATGGAATGAGCATGAAGTACTATATAGGTTATTCGCCCTGCTGGTTGCCATACTCGTTGTATTTACCCACCAGAAAAATATCGGCCGAATCTTACGGGGTGTTGAAAGCCGGATGCCCATCTTAAAACACCGTGACCGGAGAAAATCCCGTCGCAGGCAAGACTGATTTTGCAAACAGATTTTTCCCCCGTTTTTTTTCTTCGTAATTTACTTTTGTGTTTTTGTTAAACATCCAATTAAAAATTGGTACGTCAATTGATTAGTCAGATAATTAAACTCAAAGAAAATGAAAAAGGTATATTTTTTACTCCTGTCCATGTCCTTATTTATAGCATGCAGTACCAATAAAGTAACCGGCCGGAAACAACTGGCATTATTTCCTGAAGAAACCCTGCAACAACAGGCCCTGACTGAATACCGGTCCTTCCTGTCTCAAAACAAGGTGTTAAGCGGAACAGTGAATAAGGATGCGGAAATGGTAACAAGGGTAGGAACGAGGATATCAAAAGAAATAACAGATTATTATACGCAAAAAGGTTTAGCCAATGAACTTAACGGGTATAAATGGGAGTTTAACCTGGTAGAATCTAAAGAAGTGAATGCCTGGTGTATGCCTGGTGGGAAAGTAGTGGTATATACGGGCCTCCTGAATATTTCACAGAATGAAGCCGCACTGGCTGTTGTGATGGGACACGAAATTACACATGCAGTAGCCCATCATGGTAATGAACGCATGAGCCAGGGAGCATTGGCCCAGGGCCTTGAAATAGCGGGAAATATTTTCACATCCGGAAATCAAAAGGCTAACAACCTCTTCAATAATATTTTTGCACCTACTGCCCAGGTTGCTGTTTTATTACCTAATTCACGTAACCAGGAATATGAAGCAGACCATTTTGGGCTGAATTTTGCAGCTATGGCCGGCTATAATCCACGGGAGGCAATTCCATTCTGGCAAAGAATGAATGCAGCAGCCGGTAGCTCAAAACCACCTGAATTTTTGTCTACCCACCCTTCAGACGAGAACCGTATTGCCAAGCTGCAAAGCTACATGGATGAGGCCTTAACCTATTATAAACCAGTAGGTAAATAAATGCGATTAATAATAAAAACTCCATAGAATATGGAGTTTTTTTTGCTCAAAACTTTTATCTGCCAAACATTATCTTTAACTTTGCCCTTTGGAAGCGGCTATGGTAAAAGCTTCTGATACTTTTTATTCGGAAACCGAATGGCTCTTTTTAGAGATTGGTTCGTCCTTTTTTAATTAATTATACTGCTTATGTCTTCTCAGTCATTGTTAGAAAAACTTCAATTAAACGATGAAAAGAACCTGCTTATACAGGGCTTGCCTTCATCAATTGAAAAACAATTTGTAAAGCTGTCATTTTCTAAAAACGTAACTCCATTATTGAAAAGCAGGAAAATAGACTTTGCACTTGTATTTGCCGTAAGTCAAAAACAGTTGGTTGCCATTTTAAATGACATTGTACCTCTTTTGCAGCCGGATGCCAAATTATGGATCGCCTATCCAAAACTTGCTTCAAAGATATCCAGCGACCTATGCAGGGATAAAAACTGGGATTTTGTCTCTGACTATGGATTTGAAGCTCTTTGTATGATAGCCCTGGACAATGTATGGTGTGCGGCTCGTTTTAGCAAACCTGAAGGGCAACTAAAAAAAAGGCCTCTTTCTGCAGCACTAATCCTGCACCCGGCGTAGATAATAAAAACCGTACCATACTGTTTCCCCACGTACTAAAACAACTATTCAATACGAATGAGTCGGTGTCTTCTTTTTTTGATACGCCTGCATTTACCCATCGCAGGGAATATGTGGAGTAGATTATCAGTGCAAAAAAAGAATTTACAAAGAACAGGCACCTAGTGACTACAATGGAAAAGTTAAGCGTCGGCAAGAAGAATTTTAATGAAAAATAACAGCTACCTATCTTGCAGGATATCATCCTTCCTTTTTTAATTTATGAATGATAAAAAACACATCGTTGTACTGTCCGGTGCAGGTATCAGCGCCGAGAGCGGGTTAAAAACTTTTCGTGACAGCGACGGTCTATGGATGGGTTACGATGTATATGAAGTAGCATCGCCGCAAGGCTGGCAAAAGGACCCACAATTAGTCCTTGACTTTTACAATGCCCGCAGAAAAGATGTGACAATCGCTTCACCCAATGCAGCACATATCGGATTAGCTGAACTGGAAAATGATTTTGATGTAACCATTGTCACACAAAACATAGATGACCTTCATGAGAGAGCCGGCTCTACCAATGTATTGCATTTACACGGCGAGATATTTAAGATGCGTAGTGTAGCCAATGAGAATTCAATTTTCGATATCCGGGGTGATATTAATTTAGGAGATAAAGCTAAAGACGGCCACCAGCTTCGGCCACACATAGTTTGGTTTGGAGAAGCCGTACCCATGATGGAAAAGGCCGCAGCCATTGTACAGGACTGTGATTATTTTGTTGTGGTGGGTACATCATTACAGGTTTATCCTGCAGCTTCGCTTTTATATTATACCCCGCCGTATTTGCCCAAATTCATCATTGATAAAAAAATACCTGCAACGGAAAAACAAAATAACCTGAATTGTATAGAAATGCCGGCTACAGAAGGGGTGAAGGAGCTTAAAAAAATTCTCTCTGCGATCTAGTTTTCAGTAAAAATTATTCCAGCTGTTTCTAATTCTTTCAAAACAGGAATATAAATCTCTTTTGCTGTAGGAATATGCAATCCTTTTAATTGAATTGTTTCGTTTAAAATTAATTTGGCCGCAATACCCAACGGCAACCCAACTGTTTTGGCCATTGCTGTACGTAAGCTATCTTCACCCTTTACTACAAGGCAACTTTTCAGGCTATTATTTTTTCCGTTCAACGTATATTCAAATTCATGCAGCATAACGATCATGTCTTTGTCTTGCGGCTGCATGGCCAGTTTTGTTTCAACAAGCCATTGTAAGATATCAGCAGAATTTTTTGCAGTGGATGGTACAGCTGAATTATCAAATAAGCCAAGCCATTCAAGCATCTGCCTGTTCTCATCATTTACAAAAGGTAAAACAGGGGCAGACCATTTTGAAAATGTTAATCCGCTTACTTTAATTGGATTTGTTTCATTAGTAAGTCCTGCATGCACAACTGCGTTCCACCCTTTAAAAAAATCAATATGACGCAATGTTGTTCTTATAAAAGTTGCAGCACCGGGTAATTTGTAAGTAGGTATATAACTCAACGAATCCCGGTTAGGATAGAAGGCAAGATTCTCAAGCCCATCAAAATCAATTTTATTGGAAGAGTCAAAAAGGTCAAAGTATTTTACTGTTTTTATTTCATTGTCCTGCCTGTAAACTGCTCCTGACTGTCCGGCCATAACAATATTCCTGGGGTTCCAGCTTATTTTATAATGCCAGGGATTATTATCACTTTCAGGCGCAATTAAGCCACCACAGTGGCTTTTAAAGGAAGATATTGTTCCGCCCTTTGCTTTTATCTCGTCAACTATCTTCATGGCGCTCATATGGTCAATGCCCGGATCAAGCCCCATTTCACATAGGAACAAAAGCTTCCTGTCATTGATCTCACCCTGCAGGCTCTTCATTTTATCGTCCAGGTAAGATGCAGTTAATAAATGCTTGCGGTATTCCACGCAATCCTTCGCCACTAAAAAATGCAGGGCGGGGGGCATCATCGAAATAACAACATGTGCCCGCTGAATCAGGTCGCTTCGCTGCTTATCGTTGGTGACATCTAACTGAACTGCTTCGGCAAAAGGAGAGTTCCTTGTTTTAAGGAGTATTTGCTTCCGGTTGGAATCTGCAACTATGAATTTCCAGTTGTTGGTTTCCGCTTCAGCAACCAGGTAATCTATCAAAACCGTAGCCGATTTTCCGGCACCAATCAATACGATCGTTTTCAAGTAAAAAATTTTTACGCAAGTTAACCGAATTGTGATAGAAACACGGATGACATGGATAAGGGCTGATCTTACACTGATTTTATCAGTGCGTATCTGCCTGGATCAGCGTTATCCGTGTCTCTATTTATCTTGTCCACAAAGCCTCAAAAAATGTGTGAAAATAGCCCCGAAAAAGGCCAATTTTTAAGCCAAAAAACGAGGCATTTTTGGTATCTTCGCAGCCTATAAATTTATATGGAAAATAACGAGAATTTAAACGAAGAAAACCTGCCCTTAGATGGTGGTGACCACAATAACCGTGGACGCATAATCCCGGTTAATATAGAGGAGCAAATGAAGACTTCTTACATTGACTACTCCATGAGTGTGATCGTTGGAAGAGCCCTGCCCGATGTTCGTGACGGACTTAAACCTGTTCATCGTCGTGTGCTTTATGGCATGAACGAAATGAGTAATAACAGCAACAAGCCTTATAAAAAAAGTGCCCGTATTGTGGGTGATGTGATGGGACGATACCATCCGCATGGCGATACCGCTATTTACGATACCATTGTTCGTATGGCACAGGGATGGAATATGCGGTATAAACTGGTTGACGGACAGGGCAACTTCGGAAGCCAGGGTGGTGACCCACCGGCTGCTATGCGTTACACAGAGATACGCATGGAGAAGCTGGCAGAAGCTATGGTGGAAGATATTGAGAAGGATACCGTGAACTTCCAACTGAATTTTGATGACAGTCTGGAAGAGCCTACGGTTTTGCCAACAAGGGTACCTCAATTACTCATTAACGGAAGTAGTGGTATTGCTGTGGGTATGGCCACCAATATGATGCCGCATAACCTTTCGGAAGTCATTGATGCCTGCATCGCTTATATTGATGATAACAACATTTCCATAGAAGATCTTATCAAGTATGTTAAAGGACCTGATTTTCCAACAGGAGGCATCATTTATGGTTTTGAAGGAGTGAGAGCGGCCATGCATACCGGCAGGGGAAGATTAGTACTCAGGGGTAAAGTGAATATTGAGACCGGGGCTCATGGAAGAGAAAAGCTGGTCATTTATGAAGTACCATACCAGGTTAATATTGATAATCTTGCGGCAAGGATAGGAGAGATAACAGCAGAAAAGATAGTAGAAGGTATTGCAAACGTAAACGACGAGAGTAATAATAAAGAAGGTACACGTATTGTAGTGGACCTGAAAAAAGATGCAGTGGCACAGGTGGTGATAAACCAGTTGTACAAATACACTGAACTGCAAACTTCTTATGGCATAAACAATGTGGCCATTGTAAGAGGAAGGCCTTATACACTCAGCCTGAAAGATATCATCAAAGAGTTTGTTGAATTCAGGCACGAAGTGGTGGTGCGGAGAACAAAATACGAACTACGCAAAGCAGAAGAAAGAGCACATATACTGGAAGGCTATATCATTGCTCTTAACAACCTGGATGCTGTGATCGCATTGATCCGTAATTCAGCTACGCCAACTATTGCACAGGAGGGATTGATCAGTGAATTTGGTATGAGTGAGATACAGGCAAAAGCGGTTCTGGAACTGCGCCTGCAACGTCTTACCGGTATGGAGATCGAAAAGATAAGGGAAGAACACGCTGAGATAATGAAGCTGATAGAACACCTGAAAGAGATACTGGCAAATGAAAGTATGCGCTTCGATATTATCAAAACAGAACTTATAGAAGTAAAGAATAAATTTGGTGATGAACGCCGTACCGAGATCACTTACCTGGATGATGAAATAAAAATGATAGACCTGATAGAGGAGGAAGATGTGGTGGTAACCATATCCCACCTGGGCTATGTCAAGCGTACGTCAGCTACCGAATATCGCCAGCAGCGCCGCGGAGGTCGTGGTGCTAAAGGAAGCAGTACAAGGCAGGAAGATTTTATTGAGCATTTGTTCGTAGCATCTACGCACCATACATTATTGATCTTTACAGAAAAAGGAAGATGCTTCTGGCTGCCGGTTTATCAAATTACAGAAGGGGATAAAACCAGCAAGGGCAGGGCCATACAGAATATGGTTCAGATTCCGCCCGACGATAAAGTAAGGGCAGTGGTTGATGTGAAGAACCTTGACGATGAAAAATTTGTGGATGAACATTATATTGTTTTGTGCACCAAGCAGGGTATCATCAACAAATCAAGACTGAAAGATTTCAGCAGGCCAAGGCAAACCGGTATCAATGCCATCCTCATCAGGGAAGGCGACCAGTTACTGGATGCAAAACTTACCGATGGCAATTGTGAGATAATGATGGCTGTAAAAAGCGGCAGGGCAATTCGTTTCCCTGAAGAAAAAGCAAGGCCAACAGGCCGTGGTGGTATTGGTGTAAGTGGTATTGATGTGGATGACGCAAACGACGAAGTGGTTGGAATGATCTGTGTGAATAAAGAAGACAAGACCAAGACAGTATTGGTGGTGAGTGAAAAAGGATTTGGTAAGCGTACATTCCTTGACGACCCGGAGACAGGTGAAAACAATTACCGCATCACCAATCGTGGAGGTAAAGGTGTAAAGACCATTAATGTTACGCCCAAGACCGGTTCATTGGTAGGCTTACTTGCTGTGACCGAAAAAGAAGACCTGATGATAACCTGTGTAAGTGGAGTGACCATCCGCATGCCGGTGAACCAGATCAGCGAACAGGGAAGGGCTACCCAGGGTGTAAAACTCATTCGGGTGGATGAAGGCGATGCCATTGCTGCTATTACACAGTTAGAAGAGAAGGAAGACGAGAATGGTCATACTGAAGATGCTGTTGATGAAACAACAGAAACGCCTGAAAGCTAAGCGATAACTAAATATGTTGACAATAAAAACCTAATAGTGATATTGGGTTTTTTGTTACAAGGATTATTTCGAGTTGAGTAAAGTTCACAGAACGGCATTTCGATAAAACTACATAAATAAAAACCGCCTGGTCTTAGCAGACGGTTTTAAAACCAAATATAGAGTTTGAGCCTATTCGCCAATAAATAAGAATGGCTTATCCACCGGACTTTGATTTCGTGTGTGATCTAACCTTTTTTAATAGCTCTTTTCTTTACAAATAGAGGGATTTAGGCTTTTCAAAATCGCACCGACATTGCACTAACATCGCACTAAATAATCTCTGCTCTTGAAGTAGTGAAGGGGCTTTTTAGTTCGAGGTATGCCAGGATAAATAATTTTATTTAACATAAGATTAATTATAGGCTTTAAATGAAGAACTTGGGCACAGGATTTGCCTAAGTGACAATACTACCCCCAATTAGATTTTATATCCGTCCCGTCGAAAGCATATCTCAGCCATAAAATTATTTATTGAAGGTTTTTAAACAGCTATTAAACTGTCGTTGTGTTCATGCATGCGATATTCAGGTTTAATACCAGTTTTCCTTTGAAACCTGATCCCTGGGTTATTCGTAGCTCGGGGATTTTTTATTGCAAATACGGGCTACATTTGCGGCAATGCATACAGATCTACCGCCCGTTAAAAAAATTCTTTCTAACCTCAATATTGATGAGCTCAACCCAATGCAGTCTGCTGCGCTGGAAGCTTATCCAAAAAATGAGAACCTGGTTTTGTTATCGGCCACAGGCTCGGGAAAGACCCTGGCGTTTTTATTGCCGGTTGTACGATCATTAAACCCGGAAATTGATCAGCCGCAGGCTTTAATTATTGTGCCCAGCCGTGAGCTGGCCATACAAATTGATGATGTGCTTCGTAAAATGCAGACCGGTTTTAAAGTAACCCTTTGTTATGGAGGCCATAAACGGGAAACTGAGGAAAATAACCTGAAACAGGCCCCTGCAGTCATAATAGGTACGGCCGGCCGTCTCGCCGACCATATCCGCCGTAATAATTTTTCTTTGGAAAAAATTTCAACCCTGGTGTTGGATGAATTTGATAAATCGCTGGAGCTGGGCTTTACCGAAGAAATGTCCTTCATCACCGGCTCTTTAAAGAACCTTACCAAAAGAATTCTTACGTCTGCAACCTATGCTGTGCCCATACCCGAATTCATAGGAATTACAGATTGCATAAAATTGAATTTTTTATCTGAGACCGGCAATACAGAAGGCATGCTGGATATTAAAACTGTTTTCAGCGCTGATAAAGATAAACTGGATACCCTGTTCAAACTCATCTGTTATTTAGGCAACCGTTCAACTGTTGTGTTTTGTAATCACCGGGAATCGGTTGAACGAACCGGCAACCTGTTGACAGAGAAAGGTATCTTAAATGTTTTTTACCATGGAGGAATGGAACAGCAGGAAAGAGACAGTGCTCTTTGTAAATTCAGGAATGGCACTTCAAATATCCTGGTAACCACCGATCTTGCTTCCCGTGGACTTGATATTCCCAATATCCGCTACATCATTCACTATCATTTGCCGGCTACTGAAGATGTTTTTACACACCGCAATGGCCGCACAGCCCGTATGGGTGCAAGCGGTACGGCTATTTTAATTCTGTCGGCCGAAGAACAATTACCGGATTATATTCCCGGTGTTGAGCATATAGAACTGGAAGAGTCCTATCCCCTGCCTGAAAAACCCAAATGGAGCACACTGTTTATCGCCGCAGGAAAAAAGGATAAAGTGAATAAGATAGATATCGTTGGTTTTCTTTCTAAGATGGGAGAATTAAAACAGGAAGACATCGGGTTGATAGAGGTAAAAGATTTCTTTTCGTTCGTTGCAGTACGCAAGGTAAAAGTGGGACAACTGCTTGAACTCATCAAGAACGAGAAGATAAAGAATAAGAAAGTGAAGATAGAAGTGGCGAG
Source organism: uncultured Ferruginibacter sp. (assembly GCA_964439615.1). Taxonomy (GTDB): domain Bacteria; phylum Bacteroidota; class Bacteroidia; order Chitinophagales; family Chitinophagaceae; genus Ferruginibacter. The sequence goes on from CAYTQB010000004.1 coordinate 28,301, forward strand.
GTGATGGGGCTAAAGCCCTTTATCTTAGGGGTTGACTTGCCCGGCCCTTAAGGACCGGGCAACTGAATAAAAAATTTTAAAGGGCTTTAGCCCCCCAATCACTTTATATTTTCTTTCACCAGCGAATAACAAAGATTCGCATTGAATAGCCCATACCGCCGGCCGTTCTTCATTACAAAACTCATATACAGTTTTCCATTCTCCCTCCAGCCCTTCCCAGAAATTTCTTTTACTTTATTTAAAGGGATTACTCCATTTAATATCGGTATATACATTGTTGCCTGATAATGTTTTCAGGAATACCACCAGCGAATTCATTTCCTGCGCCGTCATATTCAGTTGCTGGCCGAAGCCATTAGGCCTGAGCTTTGGATCAAGATTGGTATTACCCGGAGCAAGGTTGATGGTATTATAATGTCCAACTGCATTTTGTAAAAGTCCGAGATTACCTGTATGCATCAATGGCCCATTCTCTATACCTAGTGGATTGACAACATCCCGAAGGCTGGGTGCTCTTGTAACTGTTATATCAATACCAGTTTGGGGTGCTATCTTTCCAATGATACCATTGTTGCCTGAATTAGGCGCAATATCAAATTCAGGAGCATTATGACAACCATTGCATCCTGCTCCACCGCCGATACGAACACCTGTTGCATCAAACACAGGAGCGCCTATGAAAATTTGTTTGCCCTGGTTCTCAACTGGTGTGAAATTTGGGAATGGCTGCCCGTCGTTTGCAACAAGAGCCCTGCCTGCATCATATTTTGAATCGAAGGACTGTATGCTTCTTACAAACTGTGCCAGGCATTCCTGCATACGGGCTTCTGTAACGGTGATATCGCCATAAACAAACTTAAAAAGCTCATTATAGTAATTTATTGCCTGGAGTTTTGTCAGTAATGCAGAAAGGCCCGGTCTTCCGCTCAATCCGCTGAAGCCCATCTCGGCATGATCCTGTATTGGCTTGGTTGTTTGAATTTCAAGTGTGGCAGCTCTTTCATCCCAAAAGAATTTTGTTTCCACGGCATAGCGTGCATTTATCAAACGCATGGTATGCCTTGCTGTTGTTCCGCCAACAACTCCTTTACTGGCAATAGCCGTGTCGCTGAATGCAAACTTTTGTATGTGGCAACTGCCGCAAGAGATAGAATTATCAATACTTAAATTCTTATCGTAAAATAAAACCCTGCCCAATGTAGCTTTTGCATTGGTGATGGGATTAGCGCCTGTGTTCTCCTTTACGATATAATTTGGCCTGCCCCCCTGGTTGGCGTAGTTTGCCAGGTTGTTTGGATCGATATTGGTTCCAAAAGCGGCCTTAATAGCTGTGTAAGGATCAATAGGTGTTACCGTTGTTGCAGATGTTACTCCTTCACTCTTTGAGCAAAACTGAAAAGCGGTGACCACAATGGCCAGGGCTGCAATAATGATTGTTTTTTTCTGCTGCATATATAGGTTTATGTTGTTGTTAGAGTACTTCATTTTTATATTAGTTGCCCGGCGGTGGCGGCGGACCTTCTCCAGGCCTCATTCCCGGTGGTGGCCCCTAGCGTCTTGGTGGAGCCATCCGGTGCAATGCATCCTGTATTATTTCATCAAATCGTTTCTGCTGATCAGCATTGCAAATGGCCCTCAACTTTTGAAAATGCCGGAAAGTTAATTCATCTAATTGCTGATCTGCTTCAACTGCTTTCCTGCTGTACGTATGTACCAGTGAATCGGGGACACCCGGCTGTTTCAATAACGAAAAAAGAGCGTCTTTAGCTTTGAGGATATTATCCTGCAATTCTCTTTGACCTGCCTGGTGTTCGTCTCTTAGTTTTTTATATGTTTCCTGTTGTACTGAATCTAATCTTAATTCATGTGTAAGGAATTCAAATACCTGTCCACCCGGAGGTGGTGGCCTCATCTCTGTTTTATCCTTTGCCTTATTCGTCCACAACAAAGCCAGTGTTACAATATTTGCCGTAAGCAACAACAGTGTCACAACAGAAAGCCAGCGGTTATTGGTAGAATTGTTCATGTCGCATACTTATTAGTAAACAGATTCGGTATTCATATTATAGGCTGTCGCAAAGCTTTCTATAGTGGCCGGTTTATTTACCTGCTTTGGCTGCTTATTCAATTGTGTTAATGAAAAAATATTTATGATAAAAACCAGGGAAAGCGCCGCCGTGATAAATGCCGGGCGGAGTATAAGAAAAGGTTTTTTCTCCGGTTCCATATCCCTTTGCATTTTGCCTGTTAAACGGGTATAGAAAAAATCGGGGGCAACTGCTTTTTGCAGGTTATCAAGGCTCTTCATTACCCGTTCTGTTCTTTGATTGTTTTCCATCATTAATATTTACCTGTTATTAGTTTAGATGCCGTTTTTTGTAAAAACCTTCGCTCTAAGGCGGTAATTCATTAATTTTTTTCCGGAGGTTCTGCCTGGCCCGCTGCAGCAGCGAGTCCACGGCTGAGTCTGAGGTCTTTAGAATATCTGCAATTTCCCGGTAACTCAGCTCCTCTACCTTATTTAAAATAAAAGCGATGCGCTGATTTTCGGGTAACTGATCAATTAGTTTGAATAACAAGGCAGCATCTTCCTTGCGTTCCTGCTGCACGCCGGGGTGGTTGAAATCTTCAGGTTCGTGAAGGGGTTTATTATCATCGCCAAAAAGGTTACTTAAAAAGCCAAATCGTTTTTTTCTTTTCTTGCTGCGTATGAATTCAAGCGATTTAGTGACTGTTACCCGGTATATCCAGGTAGATAAAAGCGAATCGCCTTTAAATTGCTGAACAGAACAGTAAACCTGTATGAAAACTTCTTGGGCAATATCTTCGGCTTCGGTATGATGTTGCAATAGACCGAGCGCTGTATTGAATACCTTATCCTGGAACCGGGTGACCAATTCCTTAAATGCAGATTCTTCCCCGTTGCGGAGGCCGGAAATTAATTCCACTTCTGTCAAAGGCGATGCTGGTTTTTGGTTTGACCTTCCAAATTACAAAAAGTTAAAGGATCAGTTAAGGATATAGCAGAAATGGGGTAACTTTTTCCTGCCATTCATTTTTCAGTTCGCTAGATATCCTCTCTCCCGCTTTTAATTTTGAAAAACTATTTTCAACGCCCAATAATTTATCCAAATGCTTCTCCCCCGACGGGTTGGCCAGCGTTTTGTACCTTCTTGCGCTGCATTCACCGGGGAATAATAAAAGCAACTGCTGAATTACAGCAATACCCGTTTGTACAGGGTGGAATTCTTTTTCATCAGTAATTGAAAGGGATAAACCTGAACAGCTTTCACCTGCATACAAACTATCAGATGGGGTGAACTGAATTTCTTTGAATAGAACACCCGGTAAGTTCAATGGTCTCAATTCGGAAATCAATAAAGAACTATTGATCCATGGTGCTCCGAAAATGAAAAAAGGTTTATTAGTACCTCTACCTTCATTTACATTGATGCCTTCCAGCAATCCCATGCCGGGATAACACAGCGCAGTTTCAACCGTTGAAATAGCCGGTGAGGTAGGCGTGAACAAAAAATTATTTTCAGACGGAAGACGATCTCTCTCCCAACCTGTCAATGGAATAACAGACAGGTCAATGTTCATTTTTCTTGTGGCTGAAAAATATGTGGCCAGTTCACCCAGGGTACAGCTATGCCGTATTGGAATATTCCACCTGCCGATAAAAGAAGAACATTTTTCATCAAGCATTGGCCCTTCAGCTTTTTTTATGTCTCCGCCTATCGGGTTGGGCCTGTCGAGTATCACTAATGGTTTATTGTAAAGTGCACAGGCTTCCATTACATAAGTCATCGTCCATAAATACGTGTAAAAGCGACAACCCACATCGGGAATATCAAATATGATCATATCAATGTCTTCCACATCTTCTGCAGTAGGCATTAAATGGTTGCCATATAAACTAATAACAGGTAACTGAGTTAGCGGATCAATGCTGTTACTTTGGTAACTGCCATCTGCGCCTTTCGCTTCCAGGCCATGTTCGGGTGAAAACAGTTTAATGATGTTGAAACCCTTCCTGAGTAAAGCAACCCTGCACTGTTCTTTAGCGGATGTGAGTGCAGCATTATTTGTAGCCAGGGCAATACGGTTATTTTTTAATGGATTTTGCTGCAGTAGTAAATTATCAAGACCTGAAAGTGTTTTTTGCATTGCAGTTCCTAGTTAAGTATTCCTGCTTTTTCGTGATCGTCATATTTATTTCTCAGATCCAGTAACTCCAGTTTCATCTGTTTTAATATTTCCTGGTGTGCAGCTGAGTTGATCAGGTTCTTTTGTTCCTGCGGATCTGTCTCCAGGTCATATAATTCCCATTCTTCAACCGGGTAAAAATAAATGAGCTTGTACCGCTCACCTCTTACCCCGAGGTGTTGTAACACGGTATGATCTGCATTGTACTCATAAAAATGATAATAAAGATTATGCCTGGGAATAATTTTTTCCTTGCCCGTTATGGTTGGTACAAGGCTTAGCCCCTGCATGAAACCAGGGATTTCTACACCGGCAGCATCTAATATGGTTGGTGCATAATCAATGGTCTGAACCATATTTGTATTTACACTACCCGGTTTAATATGCCCCGGCCAGCGCATAAGTAACGGCGACTGCATGGATACATCATACATCCAGCGTTTATCAAACCATCCGTTTTCGCCAAGGTACATTCCCTGGTCACTTGTATAAACAACCAAAGTGTTTTTAGTAAGATCATTCTTATCCAGGTAGTTGAGCAGTTTACCGATATTTTCATCAATGGAAGCTACTGTGGCGAGGTAATCCTGCATATACCACTGGTATTTATATTTCAATAATTCCTTTCCGGTAGGTTTTAAACGCTGAAGCAGTTCTCCTCTTTCTGCATAGATCTTTTTAATGCTGCTCCTGTCAGGCTCCGGTATCCTGTTAAAGATGGCGTTGTAATAAACAATATCGGCTGAGTCGGGTTTTAGTTCAGGAATATTCATGAGATATTTTGGGTCAACTTTCAGGTCGCTGCACAATTTCATATCGTGAAGTATGCTCATCGTTTGCAAATGCCATGCAGTACCATGGCCTGCGGTATCAAGATATAAAGTAGCCGGTTCGGGAATCTTTTTGTTATGAAACTGCTCAATATATTTAAGTGGCGCAAAAAAATAACGATGCGGCGCTTTGTGATGAACGTGTAATAAAAAAGGTTTGCTGGTGTCCCGCCTGTCAAGCCACTTGGTTGCTTCTTCGGTAATAATATCTGTAGCATAACCATGATAGGTGCTGGTATCACCTTTCATGGAAATGATCCTGGGCTCAAAGTACAAACCCTGGCCGGGTAGAATTTTCCAATAATCAAAACCGGTTGGATAGGAATGCAAATGCCACTTGCCAACGATCGCTGTTTGATACCCACCCTGCTGTATCAGTTTGGGCATGGTGATTCTTGACGAATCGAACCGGGTACGGTTATCTCTCATACCGTTCTTATGTGAGAATTGACCTGTTAACAGCGTAGCCCTTACGGGACCGCAAATAGAATTACTTACAAAGCTCCGGGTGAACAATACACCTTCTTTGGCAATACGGTCAATATTGGGTGTACGGATGAATTTTTTATTGTAGGCGCTGATGGCATCTGCATCATGATCGTCGCTCATGATATAAATAATATTTGGCCTTTGCTGGCTAAAGCAATTGAAAGAAAGTAACAGGAATAAAATAAGCAGTCGCATTATGGGGTTTATTGCGACAAGTTACAACATTTGGCTGCTTAATTGTATTGCATGATTTTAACTCCCGTCCAGTTGGATGAGAACGGAATAGCAGAACAGATATAAGTGAGATAAATATTGTTATTGTAAATGGAAACACCCCAGGTACCGATATTATTATTTACTCCGCCATACTCATATTTAAAAACCGGGTTCAAGGGGTTGGAAACATCAACAACCTGAAGGTCGCTTTTCCCTGACGAAATGAAGATGAGTTTCTTTGCTGCATCAAATGCAATTTCATTAGCATGCCCATTACTGCTAAACCAGTTTAATGGATTCGTTTGGCAAGTCCATGGATTCCACCAACTGCTGAGTTTTATATTAGAGGTATCGCTTACATTCAATACTTCCATTCCGCAATAATCTACAGCAGCATAAATATAAGCGCCATCAAGCAACAGGTTATTATAGGCTCTTGGTTTACCATTCATGTCAGGATTTGAATACTTGCCTGTTTGCTTTGGGTTTAATTTGTCAACTGCATTGATGATGCGTAAACCACCTGCATCGTAACAGAGATACACTATATCATTCTTGACCACCATTCCCCTTGCATTGTATTTAGCAGGATCTGGATTAGCATCCGGGTATGTTATGGATGGAATAAATGCCGATTTGAATACAGGCAATGTTTTATCTGTAATATCAAATATCATCAGCCCGTTCTTCATGGCACCCAGGTAAGCATAATTGCCTTCGGTTTCTATGATGCCTGTACCACCTGTGAGTGAAGTGTTGCTCCAATAACTTTTAACTGAAGCAACAGCCGGGTTTGTTACATCAATTATTGCAAAGCCCGGGTTTTGCACAGCAGTTCCAAAATGATTGCCTAATGCCAGGTATAAATAATTTCCATTCTGGCTAAGGTTCATTACATGCAATGAACCAAAATTTGTGAAAGCGATTGTTTTTACCAGCAAAGGCGTGCTACTTACGTCGAATATTTTAAGCCCCCCTTCTTTTGCAGCAACGTAGAGATAGGGCCTGTTTAAATTATCATGCCTTGAAGTAAGGAACATTTCGGAGCAGGTGGAAGGCAGATCGTATTTGAATGTTATGGTTAGATCCCCTGTGCCGCCGCCACCATCATCATTTTTCTGACAGGATGAAAAACTTACACCTAAACTAATGAGTAAAACAAAAACGGAATTGCTTTTATAAACTTGCATATAGATTGGCTTGATCTTTTCAGAACGCATATTGCCCGGCAATAGCGTACAAAAAACGTTAAAGAAACCTGAATATTAGGTGAGCTCCTATTGAAAGGACTCAATAAATTTTACGCCACGAACCGAGGCGCTGGTCGTCATTTTATTTGTCTTTCATCAAGTATATTAGTAGATACAGGTTTATGAGCACACTGATGGAATTTATACCAAACATCCATCTTTACCACTTCTTTATCTGATAAAATTTTTTGAAACCAGTGCAATGTAGTATCGTTTATAATAGCAATCCGATCTTCTACTATTTTAAACTTTCTAAAAATTTCTCTTCGAGAATCAACTTGTTGTATAAAAATAGTGTCATTTTTAATTGAAAAAGTCCCCCAAAAATATGGAACCGATCTTATTGCATCTATTTCTGGACACTCAATGATGATAATATCAGTGCTGACACCGTAGTTACTGCAATATCCATTTTCAAAAAAATATCGAAAGCCAGTATTGCCCATATCATGTTTATGATAAAAAAAGCCATCCATTTTTATTTGATTTGCATAAATAAATTTCCCTCTGTTCGTTAACCCTTTTTCGTCATATGGATATTGCCCTCTTTGACACGATGTTAATTGAAATAGTAAACCAATATAAAAAAACACTTTCACCATGAACTATATTTTGTGTTGAACCCCTTATATTATATTTCTTGCCGTTGGTGTTCGCCACGCCTCGGTTCGTGGCACACGAAACGAATGCCTGTTTTACTCTTCATCAAACACTTTATACAAGTTAGTTAAAAATCCAAATTCATCCACTCAGCTTAATTAAAACGACCCTATAAATTTTCTCACCCGGTCATCAAATTCATCGCCGCTGTTAAATAAAAATGAATGCTGGATGGGGATCACATAAACAGGATGTTCTTTTAATTCACTTTCAAATTTGCTGAGGCGCACTCCATCTTTTTCCGTAGTAAGAATTATTTTCTTCTCAGCCTTTACTTTTTCCAGGTGTTTTATGATGTCATGCAGGTCGTCGCTATCAAAGATGTGGTGATCGGCATAGCGCAGCATATCATACGTATGCACCCGGTTGGTAAGATGATCTTTCAGCGGCCCCGGGTTGGCAATGCCACAAACCAGCAATACTGCATGATCATGTGTAAGGGTCATTTGTTGTTTACTGAAGAGATGGTAGGGATCGCCATACACAATGGTAGTAAAGTAAACAGCCTGGTCTGCCGATGGTTTGATCTCTTCAATGATCTCATTCTTTTCGGTTTCAGACAGATCGGGTTTGCATTTTGTTACTATAATGATATTCGCTCTTTTACTGCTGCTCCTTACATCCCTAAGATCACCAGAAGGTAACATCAGGTCACGGGTGTACAGGTTTGAGTAATCGGTGAGTATGATATTCAGCCCGGCTCTTACGCTCCTGTGCTGAAATGCATCATCTAAAATGATCACCTGTGTTTCGGTCCTTTCGTGCAGCAGTTGAGGAATGGCAACCAGCCTCTCTTCACCCACCGCAACCACCACATCCGGAAATTTTTTGTGAAACTGCATGGGCTCATCTCCTATCTCCAGCGCTGTGGTATTTGCATTGGCAATGGCAAAGCCTGTTGTTTTTCTTTTATATCCCCTGCTTAGTGTGGCGGTTTTATAATTATTCTTCAACAGCCTTATCAGATATTCCGTCATGGGTGTTTTGCCTGTGCCACCGGCTGCTAAATTACCTACACATATAATGGGAAAATTGAAGGAAGAGGATTTGAGGATATTTGTATCAAAGAGTCTGTTCCGCAACCATACAGCCGCTCCGTAAATAAGCGAAAAGGGAATAAGAAGGTATCTGAAACTGCGGAGCAATGTTAAACGTTAATTGGTAAATCCGTTAATTGGTAATACTGTATATTTTTCTCTATTGCCTGTTGCACATTGCCTATTGCTAATTATTTATAAAGATAGAAAAGATAGTGGTGCCATAGTTACGTTCGGTTTTATAATGGGCAAATTTTTTATAATCATTCCTGGGTGTATGTTCCAGTACGAACCAGCCGCCGGGTTTTAGTATATTCTTTTCAAACACTTTTACAGGAAGTTCATCTATCGTAGATAAGGCATAAGGAGGCCCGGCAAAAATAAAATCATACCGGGCTGTTGCAGTTTCTATAAAACGAAAAACATCGGACTTCATCACTTTAAAATTTTCAAATCCCAGTTCTGCCGAAGTCTTTTTAATAAAGTCATACATCTTATCATCCTTTTCCACGATGGTGATATCAGGGGCTCCCCTGCTGGCCAGTTCATAACTGATGCAGCCCGTACCTCCAAAAAGGTCAAGCACTTTCAACTCATCTATCTCCAGGTTATTCTGCAGGATATTAAACAGGCCCTCTTTGGCAATATCTGTTGTGGGTCTTGTGTGCGGCATTTTTCCCGGTGGGTTTATCCTCCTGCCCCCATGTATGCCACTGATTATACGCATGCTGCTAATGCAAATAAATGACTGAAAAAATGTGAAGGATGCTCTTTTATTTCTTCGGCATAGGTATAATTGCCGGGCAGCTTGTCAAATTCTATATGTAAAAAGTATTTGTAAATGGCTGTGTACAAATTCGACCTTTCATCTATCATGCCGTTGATATGCAGTTTAACTTTAGTTGGCTCCACATCAAAACTCCTGCAAACATTCAGCAAATGGTAAGCTGTATCTTCCGGGCTGCTGAAACCAAAATTCTGGATCACCTGCAGCCGCCCCCCTTTGCAAAGCATCATGGTTAAACTATTGCTGTAGAATACTACGAAGAGTTCATCTTCACCATAATTCATTTCCCTGTTCACTAATAAGGAATATTGATGTGTTTGGGTGGCGTATGGAAATTTTGCAGCGAAATAATCTGCTACTGTCTCCGGTATCCTGTAAATATTATGCAGGTTATGTTTATACAAAAAATCACTTTTTATCACAGCCTTTTGTGCATCGCCATAAACCAGGTCAAACATTTCGGTATTGCTTTCTGTATTGACCAGGTTTGGCGGCACTAAAATACTTTCGGGGTACGACCAGATAAGATGCGATTTTGCAAAAGACCTTTGCAGTAATTCATCATCCTGTAATATCTTTTTCATTTTTTCAGCCGTTTGTAATTCATTCAGCTGACCAGAGAAAGAATAGGTCGCCACAGCCTGGAAAGAATCCCCGGTATTCAGCACAGCCAACGAAATACCCATTGGGCCTGCTTCTATAAATAACTGGGCTGATTCGGTATAGATACCTGCGGATCGTATGTTGAAAGATGGATTCACTTGTTGACTTTGGGGAGGCAAAATAAGATAATTTTGCTGACTTTATGGAAAGTACAATTGCAACCCCTGATTTAAAAGTTAAGGTTACCAATAAACAAATACTGTCTATTGCATTTCCTATCACGTTAGCGATACTTATTCCCCAGATCAATATGCTTACCAACAGCATCTTCCTGGGCAATTTAAGTAACGAGGCATTGGGCAATGCCGGTATCACGGGTGTTTTCTACCTGATATTTGCTGTAGCCGGAAACGGGTTGAACAATGCATTGCAAACAGTGTTCTCCAGGTATGCAGGAAGCGACAGGCCCGAAGCATTTAAAACCATTTTGGCGCAGGGCATAAGAATTTGTTTGCAGTTTGCTTTAGCAGGCATCCTCATCACCTGGTTCATCGCACCGCTTATTTTTAAACAGGTTGCCGACCCCAAAGCCTATCCACAGGAAATAGAGTTCTTAAAGATCAGGATCATGGGCCTGCCTTTTTTGTATTTGTTTCAGATGGGTAATGCTTTTTTAGTGGGCTCTCTCAACAGCCGTTACCTGATGATCGGTTTTATTTTTGAAGCAGGTATCAATATCGTCCTCGACTTTCTGCTTATTAAAGGACGTTTTGGTTTTCCTGCACTGGGGTTCAATGGCGCTGCGGTGGCTTCCGTTATTTCTGAAGTGATCGGAATGATCGTAGTGCTGGCTGTTCTGTACCGAACAGGATTAAAGAAGCAATATGGTTTATTAAAGAAGTTCACTTACCACAAGGTTATCACCAAAGAAATTCTGACCATTTCGGCACCGCTAATGTTGCAGTATGTGATTAGTGTTACCACCTGGCTTGTATTTTTTATTTTGATAGAAGGCCTGCATGATGAAACGGGTAAAGCCATCAGCAATACCATGCGTAATGTGTTTGGGTTGACAGGGGTTTTTGTGTGGGCATTTGCCAGTACCACCAATGTGATGGTAAGTAATTTAATGGGACAACGAAAAGAATATAAAGTACTGGAAGCTATTACTAAGATAATGTGGCTGAGTGTTGGCTTTTGCCTGTTCATGTGCCTGCTGGTAAATATTTTTCCCACATTATTCTTCGGGTTGTTTGGCCAGGGAGATGAATTTGTGAAGCAGGGTATTCCTGTCTTACGGATAGTAAGCCTTGGGTTGATGCTGATGAGTATTGCCAATGTATGGCTTAATGGGGTAACGGGTACTGCCAAAACAAAAGTGAACCTGCTGATCGAGATAATTGCTATTACTATCTATCTTATCTATACCTGGTATTTCATTAAAGTAAATTATGTCTCCCTTGCCATGGCATGGAGTAATGAATTGGTTTACTGGTCAACCATCTTCCTCATGTCGTTCACCTACCTGCGTAGTGGAAAGTGGAAGAAGAAATAGATAATTGTGATCAGGTTATTTATTTCCTTCCAGTTCTTTTAACCTGTTTTTGGCTTCTTCATAGCCCGGGTTAATTTCTAATTTCTCAGGCGAGTCTCTGCCCTGATTTTGTGTATTGGCTTGCTGGACTCGCCGTTCTACGGAGCAATAAGTAAAAAAAAAAGTTAGATGACATAAATTTGACCATCTCTCCCTGATAGACGGCGAGTCCTGGGCTTACGCACATTGTCCGGGCAGAGACTCGCCTGAGAAATTAAAGAATATAAAGTACTGGAAGCTATTACTAAGATCATGTGGCTGAGCGTTGGCTTTTGCCTGCTCATGTGCCTGCTGGTAAATGTTTTTCCTCAAACTTTCTTCGGGTTATTTGGGCAAGACGAAAATTTTGTAAAGCAGGGAATCCCTGTGCTTCGTATGGTTACTGTTGGACTGATGCTGATGAGCATTGCCAATGTATGGCTCAATGGAGTTACCGGTACGGGCAAAACAAGGGTCAACCTGGTCATTGAGATAGTGGCTATTACTGTTTATCTCATCTACACCTGGTACTTTATAAAAGTAAATTACATCTCTCTCGCCATGGCATGGAGTAATGAACTGGTTTACTGGTTAACGATCTTCCTCATGTCGTTCACATACCTGCGGAGCGGAAAGTGGAAGATGAAATAGATAATTTAATGAAATTATTTATTGCTTTCCAGTTCTTTTGTCGAAGCCCAAACGGGGCAGCCATTTTATCATGAGCACCTACTAACCCGTCTTCTACAAGCTCAAACAGACAGAAAAATTAGTAGCCAAGATTTCAAAATGATACACTACAAAAATACCGCAGCTATTCAACTGCGGTATTTAATTCATTAGTTTTACCAGTTAATTCCCCTGCCAGACATTGTTCTTAAAATTCACATCCGGGAAAACCTTATCAGCATCTATCTCTACTTTTTTTAATTCTTCAGTGGTAGGCAATTTTACTTTCCAGGTTTTGGTATTGTTCCAGACTTCTACGGGCAACTTTAAACTGCCCTTTGCGCCACTCTTTGTTTCGTAACTGATATAAACAGGCATGGCCATTTGGTCCAGGTTGCCGATGGTTACAATGGCACCGTTTGCTGCATCATCCTTGTCATATTTTACGGACAATATGGTTTGATCAAGTTTATAGTTTTCTACAAACCATCCTTTCCAGAACCAGGCTAAGCTTTCACCCGAAGCATTATCCATACTCCTGAAAAAATCCCATGGCGTTGGATGCTTGAATGCCCAGCGCCTGATGTATTCCCTAAAGGCATAATCAAAACGATCCGGACCAAGTATTTCGTTCCTTAATAAACTTAAACCAATGCCGGGTTTAAAATAAAGGGCCAGGCCAATATTCCCTTCCCTCATGGCATCGGGTGTTAAAAAGATGGGTTCGGTTTTATCACCAAAAAGAAAACCGGCAATTTGCTCCATGTTGCCTGGGCTGGAATTGTATTCACCATTATTAAAATCATCATCGGCCAATGAATTGATAAAAGTGTTGAAGCCTTCATCCATCCATCCGTATTTCCGTTCGTTGCTGCCCACTATCATGGGGAACCAGGTATGCCCGAATTCATGATCAGTTACGCCAAATAATCCACCTGTTGTTGCTTTACTGCCGCAAAAAACAATACCGGGGTATTCCATGCCACCAACATTGCTGGCTACATTGATTGCACAGGGGTAAGGATATTCGAACCAGCGCTTGCTGTAATTTTCAATGCTTCCTTTTGTATATTCAGTTGACCTGCCCCAGGCTTTAGCGCCATTACTTTCTGCAGGGTACACACTCATTGCCAAAGAAGTTTTTCCACTGGGTAAATTTATTTTAGCAGCATCCCATATAAAACTTTTGCTGCTTGCCCAGGCCACATCTCTTGCATTACTTATTTTAAAATGCCAGGTAAGTGTATTTGCTTTTGGTCGTGAGGAGGGGTCAGTCACCTCTGCTTCTGTACGGATCATTACTGTCTTATCACTTTTTTTCGCCTGTGCCATACGGCTAACCTGCGTCGGCGTTAATACTTCATTTTCATTTAGGAGTTCGCCGCTGCAAACAACAATATGGCTTGAAGGTGCAGTAATGTTCACATCAAAATCTCCATACTCAAGGTAAAATTCACTTGGGCCAAGATAAGGCAGGGTGTTCCATCCTTCCACATCATCAAACACACACATACGGGGGTACCATTGAGCCACAGCAAAAATATCTCCGTTCTTTGTTTTTAAAATACCGCAACGGTCTGCGCCATATTCGGGCAGTGTAAAAGAAAAATCTATTTTTATTTTCACCACCTCGCCACCGGGCTTCATTGACTTAGGTAAACGTATCTGCATCCTGGTATCTGTTATCACATAGTTGGCATTTGCATTTTCATTTACAAGTCTTACAGCGCTGATGGTATAACCTCCGTTGAAATTACTTTTACTGTCGCCATACCTGCTGCGGCTGCCCACCGGCATCCTTGCCTGTCCCCTGCTGTCTTTATTGAATAAATTCTGATCGAGTTGCAACCACAAAAAGGGCAAGGCATGCGGACTGTTATTTTTGTACGTGATGATGACAGATCCTTTTATTTCATTGGTCATATCATTCAGCGACGCATTTATCTGGTAGTCGGCCTTATTTTGCCAGTAACCTACATTGGGTTCACCTGTTGCTGCCCTGCTGATAGTTCCGCCGCCGGGATAAAACCTCGGCGAGAACAACGCATGTGGGTCGTATTTTGACTGGCTGTTTGCATCATCCTGGGCAAAAAGAGTAATTACGGAAATGGAAAGGATGAAAACGGAAAATATCTTCTTTGTCATACAATGATTTTAGTGTTTGAAGTTACACCAAAATCCTGTGCTGCAAATACCGTTGGTCATGTAGTTAATTCTTCCACTCTTTTAACAGGTGCTTCCCTTTTTCCTTAATGACTGGATCGTCTTCGGTTTGAATAGGGAGGGTAAGCATTAGTTGAATAGTGGCAATGGCTTTGTCCTTGTCATCATTTTCTTTATAGGCTTTTGCCATTTCGTAATAGTTGAGGATAAACTCAGGGGTTAAAGCTTTAGACTTTTCAAAAGCATATATTGACTGTTTGAGGGAAGCAGGCGGTAAACCACCATACAGAAGTTTTACAAGTGATTTCTCCAGTACATTCAGATTGCTGATCTCATAATGCCACCTGCCCAATACATGCCAGGCTTTAAAATTCTTAGGGTCATTTTTTATTGACAAGTCAACATATTTCCTCACTTCTCTTGCATTCAGTATCTTTTCCTTGCCACTTTTGCTCATAGATGACCTGCCCAGAGCAATAGCCATTACACAATTGGCCTCCGAATTATTGGGATTGATCTTTAAAGCCGTTTCTGCATAAATTTTTGCTGCGGTATAATAATCTTTGCGGAGTTGGGCATTGGTGAGTTCACGCTGGCCAATACGGCTGCAAAGTTCGCTGCATTTATTGAGGGCATAAATATTAGTGGGATCAAGTTTCAGAACTTCTTTGAATTTGTGGAATGAGGCTTTCTCATCCGGAACTGATTCAAGGCGATACCCTTCCCTTAACATCGCATTTACATCCTGTGCATGGGCGGGCAACAGGAAAACAAAAGCAAAGAGTACGGATAAAAGGAGCTTCATTCAAAATTCTTTGGTATAACTAACGCTAACTGACCCTTCAATATTAGCAATTGGGGGATTTTTTTTCTTCACAGAAACCGTAACAGACCTTACCCGGTTATCGGCGGAATGAACCTGGTTCGCTATATCCTGTGCCACTGTTTCCAAAAGAGCTGTTGGTTTGTTCATCCGCTGCTTTACCAATTCAAAAATAAGTACATAATTGATCGTGTCATCAATTTTATTTACAGATCCCTTTTCTTCAAATGACACAGCAACATTTACTTCATATTCATTACCCAGTATTCTTTCTTCTTCATGTATTCCATGAAAAGAAAAGAACTGTAAATTATGAAGATGGATGGTGAACATGTGTCAAAAGTAAAAAATCAAAAGTCAAAAGAAGAAATGCAATTTTTTGACTTTTGATTTTTGAATTTATTTAGTGAAGCCCTTTTTCACTGAGATATCTTTCGGCATCCAAAGCCGCCATACAACCTGAACCAGCAGCGGTAACTGCCTGCCTGTAAATTTTATCCTGCACATCACCTGATGCAAACACACCCTCTACATTTGTCTTTGATGTACCCGGAATTGTTTTTATGTAACCTGCTTCATCCATATCAAGCCAGCCTTTAAAAATATCTGAATTAGGCTGATGGCCAATAGCAACAAAGAAGGCACTCACCGGAATTTCGTGCTTCTCCCCTGTCTTATTATTTTTTATGCGAACAGCATCTACTTTTTTATCCCCCAGTACTTCATCTGTTTCGCTACTCCAGTAAATTTTTATATTGGGTGTATTGATAACCCTTTCCTGCATCACTTTACTTGCCCTCATTTCATGCCGGCGTATGATCATGTGCACCTGCGAACAGATCTTTGAAAGATAAAGCGATTCCTCTGCAGCAGTATCCCCAGCTCCAACAATAGCAACTTCTTTTCCTTTGAAGAAAAACCCATCACAAACTGCACAAGCGCTTACACCGTATCCGTTTAGTCTTTGTTCACTTTCTATACCAAGCCATTTTGCTGATGCGCCGGTTGATATGATGACTGAATCGGCTTCAATCCATTTTTCTTCATCAATCTCTACCTTCAATGGCCTTGAGGAAAAATCAACTTTGGTTGCTAAACCGTATCGTATATCTGTACCCATGCGTCGGGCCTGGTTCTCGAAATGAACCATCATATCCGGTCCCTGTATTCCATCCGGGTAACCCGGGTAATTTTCAACTTCTGTGGTAATGGTCAATTGCCCGCCGGGTTGAATGCCCTGGTATAAAACGGGGTTCAATCCTGCCCTTGATGCATAAATAGCTGCCGTATATCCTGCCGGTCCTGATCCGATAATTAAACAACGTACTTTCTCTCTGTCCATATTTTTTTCAATCTAATTCTGTCACGAATGTAAAGGAATATTCTTTAGTGATATGATTTTTACTTTGCAATAACTGTCCCGGTCTTTGAAGCATAACCACAAAAAACACCAAGTGCGCCATTGCTGATATTGCCGATAACTTTACCTGGTTGTGAAAAAGGGTTACCGATACTTTGCTGGTTAAATTCCCAGGTGTTCCAGAAAGTATATGTGGCTTTATCAATGTTTGAAAGTTTGAATGATATGGTATCGCCACGGGCAAAAAAACGGACATCACCGGTGGGCAATGGATTGTTCCTGTCAACACCTGGGTCAACCTGCCCCTGGTAAGTTGTTCCGTCAACTACTTCATCATTAAAGACAGAGTTAAAACCCGGTAAAAAGCGTTCGCTGTTTTTCTTTGTAAAATATCTTATATAATTACCCAGCCCCGGTGGGTCTGTGATCCGGGCCATTAATAATCTTTTGGAAGTATCAACATTAGGCGGAGCTGTTTTTGTCCAAAGCGAATCGAAATTTTTTGTAAGAAGTGGTATTGTTGTTTTTGCTGTATAAATCTTGCCTTCAGCTTTTATGGTCAGGTTATATTGTTTTCCAAATTCACCAACAAATGCAGTTGCCAGGTTTGCAGAATCAATACCGTAGTAATAAAGAAAATAGCCATTGCCCAATGGTACGTTGTATTCCTTAAATATATGCGTTACAGAACCATTGCTCATGGTCACTTCTGCATTATGCACAAAAGAACTGGCCAGTATCTGCGGACTGATGACACTGAAGTAATCAAGGCTTGTGCTGAGCGCTACAGTTGGAGCCTCTCCATTCTCGATCTGGGCATCTACAACCAGTAAAGCATCGGTGTTTTTTAGTTTGAAGTCAATATCTTTTTCGCAGGAAAAAAACAGAAGGCTTACAAAGGTTAGCTGAATTATTTTTTTCACAAGATCAAAATTAAATGAAGGTGCCCTGTTTTTTATCATCGCACTGTTAAATTAATTAAACAATTTTTGCAGGATAAAAGTTGCGGATGTGCTGATACAAAAATCCTCCCGCTTTCGGCAGGAGGATCTCAGACTATCCAATATAATTATCATTAACCCAGGTAGGCTTTTAAAGCCCCGCTGTAACGTGCTTTTTGTAAACGTTTGATAGCTCTCTCTTTGATCTGGCGGATACGTTCTTTGGTCAGGTCATATTTCTGCCCGATCTGCTCAATGGTAACACCATTTTCCCCGTCCAGACCAAAATAAGCATTAACGATCTCTGCTTCTCTTGGGCTTAAAGATTTAAGAACCCTGCGGATCTCATTTTTCAATGAATCATGCATTACGTCCTCATCAGTTTCATCACCACCTTTCAGCAGGTCACCCATGGCTACATCTTCAGCTTCATGCACAGGAGCATCAAGGGAAGTATGACGGGTATTGCTTTGAAAAATGTTGTTTATCTCTGTTTCACTCATCTCCAGTAACTCAGCTAACTCTTCTGTTGAAGGCTCTCTCTCATGTTCCTGTTCAAAAGCCATATACGCTTTGTTAGCCTTGTTGTAGGTGCCAATTTTGTTTTGAGGCAGGCGGACTAATCTGCCCTGCTCTGCCAACGCCTGTAGTATAGATTGGCGAATCCACCACACAGCGTATGAAATGAATTTGAAACCCTTGGTTTCGTCGAAGCGTTGTGCCGCTTTAATTAAGCCGAGGTTGCCCTCGTTGATCAGATCACTAAGAGAAAGGCCCTGGTGCTGGTACTGCTTAGCTACAGATACCACAAAACGAAGGTTGGCCTGCACCAATTTGTCCAATGCCCGCTGATCCCCCATTTTGATCTTTTGCGCCAAAATAGTCTCCTCTTCTGGAGTGATCATCGAAATCTTCGAAATTTCCTGCAGATACTTCTCAACCGCCTGTGAATCACGGTTGGTAATCTGTGTTGCGATCTTTAATTGCCTCATTACTTCTTATTATTAAATTCTTTATACTAATAACACTCTATAGACACAATTTGTTGGGAAAAGGTT
Organism: uncultured Ferruginibacter sp.; assembly: GCA_964439615.1. GTDB lineage: Bacteria > Bacteroidota > Bacteroidia > Chitinophagales > Chitinophagaceae > Ferruginibacter. The sequence goes on from CAYTQB010000004.1 coordinate 46,969, forward strand.
GCAAAAGAATGGTTAATGCTTCAAATTCCGGCTTAAATTATGTGCAAAGGTACGTTGCGATGCCCGTATTTCATAGTGATTGGGTAAAAAAAGGGATGAATGGGGAAAAGAAGACAGGAAAGGAATTAGTAATTAGGAATTGGGTGATAACTGACAAAATAAAAGCTCTTCATTACTAATTCCTAATCCCCAATTCCTAATTACTTAAAAGCCCTTCTTATATTTGAACTATGATCACAGACCTCCGCTCCGACACCTTCACAAAACCCACGCCAGGCATGCTGGAAGCTATGTTCAAAGCCCCGGTTGGGGATGATGTGTTTAGGGAAGATCCTTCTGTAAACCAGTTAGAGGCAATGTCAGCGGAGATGTTTGGAATGGAAGCCGCTATCTTTTGCCCTACAGGTACTATGACCAATCAGATTGCAATTAAATGCCATACCCAGCCGGGAGATGAGGTTATCTGTGATAAAGTAAGCCATGTGTACATATATGAAGGTGGCGGTATTGCTTTTAACAGTGGTTGCCAGGTAAAACCAGTAAATGGAGACCGTGGAAGAATTACTGCAGAGCAGGTAATTGAATCTATCAATCCAGATGATCCACACAGGACAAGAACAAAACTGGTGAGCCTGGAAAATACTGCCAACCGGGGTGGCGGAAGCTGCTATGATTTTACTGAAATCCAGAGAATTAAAGAGGTTTGCTTGAATAATAAACTAAATTTTCATTTAGATGGAGCCCGGCTTTGGAATGCGCTGGTGTCCATGGGGCAAACACCAAAGCAATATGGGGAGCTGTTTGACAGTATTTCAATTTGCCTCAGCAAAGGAATGGGAACCCCAATAGGAAGCATCTTATTAGGTAAAACTGATTTTATTAAACAGGCAAGAAGGGTTCGTAAGGTTTTTGGCGGCGGAATGCGGCAGGCCGGTTATATGGCAGCAGCCGGTATCTATGCAATTGAGCATAATATTGACCGGCTGGCAGAAGATCACCAACATGCCAAACAAATTGCTGACGCTTTGAGCAAGAAAGATTTTATTGGTAGTATGATGCCTGTAGAAACCAATATCATCATTTTTGAAGTTACAGACTCTCACACTCCAAAGAGCTTTTGTAAAGAACTTCAGCAACATAATATTCTATGCCTTCCTATTTCCGCAACGCAGGTTAGGATGGTTACCCACATGGATATTACTAAAGAAATGCTAAAAGAACTGGTTGTGGTTATAGGAAAGATGTAATTGGATAATAAAACCTGTTTTGCCCCGTTACAAGCCAAACCAACCAACCAACCAACTATGAAGTTTCAATCAATTATTGTCATGGCAATTGCCATGCTGGTATTTCAATCCTGCCAGAAAGAAACTGGTACAGGTACAAGTGAAGCCAAAATAAATTTCATTTTTAAGTTTGATTCCGCCCAGGTGAGGTTGAATGCCATCGGGCAGCCCTCTCCCATGCCTGCCGGTAATGCAGGCCAGTCACCAAGGTTTAATACTATGAGTGCTCATTACGTTGAAATGGCTCCCTCAGCATTTACAGCGCTTGGCGGAGGAGCTATCCTGTACAAAGCGCCACAGGTTAATACAGGCGGCGCTACAGCAATTGATTTTTCCAATTCGAAATTTGCCGGTAATAACCAGGTGTTTTTAAGTGTGCCCATTAAAAATTTTGCCGCCGGCACCTATAACTGGCTAAGGGTTTCACTGGCTTACCAGAATTACAATATCTATGTGAATGCCCTTGGCCAGACCATTGATGCTACACTGGCATCTTTTATCGGTTTCAATACTTATCTCAATACTTTTAAAGTAAAAGATTCCACTATAGCAGTGAATGCAAATAAACTGCAAGGCTACTGGGCCCTTGAAGGAAAATACGTTGGCTTTGGTTTTGTAAGTACAGGCCAGGCTCCTCCGGGCGCTACTACGGTACCTAATCCATTGTTTGCCACATCACCCATACCTCAGGGCTCCTGCCTGGTTACCGGGCAATTCCTTACACCATTGGTGGTTACCGGGAATGAGACCAGTGATATCAATATCGTAGTATCGCTTTCAACCAATAAAAGTTTTGAGTGGATTGATGTGGATGGCAATGGTACATTCGACCCCAACAATGGTGATATGGTAATTGATATGGGTATCAGAGGAATGATACCGAAAAGACAATAATAATCAAAGTGAAATATTTTTTTAAACCGTTCCGTATTAAGCTGGACGGTTTTTGTTTTAAGATTAGTTAATTTTAAAGACGATGAAACAATTATTCTTTCTGATCTTGATTAGTTTTTTTTCCTGCTATGCATTTGCACAAAGGGTGGTCGTATCTGCCGACAAGAATAATATATTTTATATTGGCGTAGATAATCCAATCACTGTTGCCGCCGAAAACTCCTTCTGTAAAGATTTAGTGATAAAAACTAACAATGGAAATATTGCAGGTAAAGGCTGTCAACTCATTTATCGGGGTAAAGAGGTTGGCAGAGCAGATATAATAGTTTATAAAAAGACTGGTAATAAATTATATGAGATAGGAAGAAATGCCTTTAGAGTAAAACGACTGCCTGCACCAACTTTTAAAATTGGCCCCTATGGCAGTAGCTATCCTTATTCTGAAAGAAAAGCTAAAGCCGTAGTTTTAGCATTACAACAGTATGTACGGGCAGAATTGGAAAACTTTGATTTTGAATACAAATGTTCTATTGATAGCTTCTCAGTTAATATATTTCATCTTGAATCTGGTAAGAGAACTACTTTCTTCAATGTTTCAAATAAAATAAGCCCGCAAATAAGCGATGCATTTTCAGAACTAAAAAACGGGGATGTTATTTTTTTCAATAAGATATTTTCAACATGCCCTGACAAAATTCAAAGTGAACTGGATTCTTTAATATTAACAGTAGAGAATTAATTGCATTTTAAATAACTTCGTGATGAAAGTCATTCCTAATTCTTCATTTTTAATTCTTCATTAAAAACATGTTCCCCAAAACCAATCCCACTTCCACCCCATCCTGGCAGGCATTGCAACAACACAGGCAGCTATTTGAGAATGTGCACATAAAAAATCTTTTTTATTCCGATACCGAACGCTTCAGCAAATTTTCTATACAATCCGGTGAATTGTTATTTGACTACTCTAAAAATATCATTACGGAGAATACTCTTGAACTGTTGGTTCAACTGGCGAATGATTGCGGATTGAAAAACGCCATTGAAGCTATGTTCACCGGTGAAAAGATCAATGAAACAGAAGGCCGTGCTGTGTTACATACTGCTTTGAGAAATTTTTCGGGCAAACCGGTTATAACTGATGGTGCAGATGTCATGCCCGGGATAAAGAAGGTGCAGGAACAAATGAATGATTTTTGTGACCGGGTTCATAAAGGAGAATGGAAAGGATATACCGGAAAAAAAATAAAATACATTGTCAATATTGGTATTGGTGGCAGCGACCTGGGGCCGGTAATGGTAACCGAAGCATTAAAGCCTTATTGGGTTGACGGTATTGAAACTTATTTTGTAAGTAATGTGGATGGCACACATATCGTGGAAACATTGAAAAAGGTAACTGCTGACGAAACTTTGTTCTTAATTGCCAGTAAAACCTTTACTACCCAGGAAACCATGACCAATGCGCATACGGCCCGTAATTGGTTCCTTCAACAGACAAAAGATGATTCGCATATTGCCAAACATTTTGTTGCACTCAGCACCAATGAAAAAGAAGTGGTTAAATTCGGAATTGACCCTGAAAATATGTTTGAGTTTTGGGATTGGGTTGGCGGCCGGTATAGTTTATGGAGTGCTATCGGTCTATCCATCGCCTTAACCATCGGGTATAAAAATTTTGAGGAGCTTTTAAAAGGGGCGTATGAAACAGACATGCATTTCAGGGAAACAGCATTTGAAAAAAATATACCTGTACTGATGGCATTAATAGGAATATGGTATACAAATTTCTTTGACACTAAAACAGAAGCCATTCTTCCTTACGATCAGTATTTGCATCGCTTTGCCGCTTATTTTCAGCAGGGCAATATGGAAAGCAATGGAAAGTATATTGACCGTAACTGCAATAAAGTAAATTATGCAACCGGGCCTGTCATCTGGGGTGAGCCGGGTACCAATGGTCAGCATGCTTTTTACCAGCTCATTCACCAGGGCACACAGCTAATTCCCTGCGATTTTATTGCACCTGCTATCAGCCATAATGCAACAGGCGATCATCATCAAAAATTATTGAGCAATTTTTTTGCACAAACAGAAGCATTGATGAATGGAACCACACACGGTGCTTCGACTCCGCTCAGCACCCCGTACCGGGTATTTGAAGGTAACAGGCCAACCAACTCCATTTTAGTAAAACAGGTCACCCCGTTTACACTGGGACAATTGACTGCATTGTATGAACATAAGATATTTGTACAGGGAGTGATCTGGAATATTTACAGCTTCGATCAATGGGGTGTTGAACTGGGAAAAGTACTGGCCAATAAAATCTTACCAGAACTGCAAGATAGTAGTCAGGTTGCTTCTCATGACTCTTCTACCAACGGGCTGATAAATGTTTACAAAAGCATGCGTTAGTATTCATAAATAAAGATTTATCTTTAAGAAAACGGACGCCATGAAAGTAGTTTATTTAACTCTGTTATTAGTATTCGTTACCGGTTCGGTTAGATCTCAGTTCAAACATATTAAACCCGGATTATCTCCCCTATCGATAACGGCATTTAATATTACCGGTCAGCTTTCAGCAAAATCTGGCAAAGGATATATCTATACCCTCCCCCAGGATAACATGCCCTGCTTTGTTCCATTTATTCCGTTTGGTGGCAATATGCCTGTTTATTACCCGTTTGTTGAGAATTTATACATTCCCAATCCTTATTTTAAAAAAGATTGGGCCGGCCTGACTAAAATTAAGTTAGATGGGAACAACTACAACTATTTAAACAAATCAGCCCTTGAGCAGTATAATAAAAGCAAGGATAAATAAAAATTTTGATCACTGGCTGTTGGGGGTTGAAAGTTCCATTTCCTTATAAAGTAGATACCTGATTTTCAATTTATCCATTTTCTTCAGTATATTCTTTTCAACAACTTTAAAAAATAAAAAACCCTCTCCAAAAAGAGAGGGTTCCGGCAATTAGATCTGGTCTTGGTTTACCACTTATCTACTTCTTCGGTACTTCCGTTATCAGCCGAAGCAGTAAGCGGTGCTGAAGCGCCTGCAGCAGGAGTTTCTGTTTTCTCTGCTACAACTTCAGTAACTGTTTTTTCAGGCGCAGCAGCTTCAGTAGTTTGCTGTTGCGGCTGGCCACCCTCACCTTCATAAGGTGTATCATGGTTAAATGCATCAAAATCAAAATCAGGCATCAATTCCGTCTTCACAAAGTCAACGGCCTCACCCAATCCTTTGATGAATTTATTGAAATCTTCTTTGTACAGGAATATCTTATGCCTGTCGTACCCGTCAGAATCGAACCGCTTGCGGCTTTCTGTAATGGTTAAATAATAATCATTGCCACGGGTTTCTCTTACATCAAAAAAGTAAGTCCTGCGTTTTCCGGCCCTGATGCGTTTGCTGTAAACGCTTTCCATTTTCTTTTCGCTGTTTTCGTTGTTTTCGTACGCCACTGTTGTTTAGTTTTAGTTTTTTTAACGATTACCCCTTTTTTTGGGCGAAGCAAAGATAAAATTGTTTTCCATTCTACAAAATATAAGTCTGGTATTAGGGTTTTGACCGGACTGTGTAAAAAATGGGGATAGGGCGCCTTTAGTTCTCCTTATCCTGCTCTTGTTGCCTGTTATACATATCGGTGTAGTAGCCATTCAGGCTCAGTAACTGTTGATGGGTACCCTGCTCCACAATGCGGCCCTCATCAATTACAATGATCTTGTCAAATTCAAACAGGGAAAATATCCGGTGGGTAATAATGATGGCTGTCCTGTTATCCAGGTACTGGTATAGGTTGCCGATGATCTCCTTCTCTGTACGGGCATCCACAGCACTCAGGCAATCATCAAAAATGATTATCCTGGAATCTTTGGTGAGCGCCCGGGCAATGGATATGCGTTGCTTTTGCCCGCCGCTGAGCGTTACTCCCCTTTCTCCTACAACCGTATCATACCCGTGCTGGAATCTTTCTATTTCGGTATGAATGCTGGCCTGCTTTGCAGCATGCACCACGTCCTCACCGGAAGCATTATCATGTCCAAAGCTAATGTTGTTTTTTACCGTTTCGCTGAATAAAAAAATATCCTGGGGTACATAACCTATCTGCAGTCTCAGTGAATTAATATCAATTTTATTGATGGGGATGCCATCATAAGTTATGATTCCCTTTTGCGGTTCATATGTATGCAACAGCAATTGTGCAAGCGTTGATTTGCCCGAACCTGTCCGGCCAACAATGGCAATTTTTTCTCCTTTATTAATCTGCAGCGAAAAATCTTTTAATGCATGTATGCCCGTATGAGGATAAATGAAATCAACATTTGATAAACTGATATTTCCCTGTAGGCCGGGGCTTACTGCAGCCATTTCATTCTTTATTGACGGTTCGGTATGCAAAAATTCATTGATCCTCCTTTGAGATGTAGCAGCCCTACGGGTCATGCTGGCAGTCCAGCCGATAGCACTCACCGGAAATGTGAGCATTTGAATATACATTACAAACTCCGCAATTCTTCCTACGCTTGCCCCGTGCACATGATTAACCACATCAAGGCTGCCAACCATAATGGTGACTAATGTACTCAACCCGATGAGCAAGGCCATACTGGGAAAATAGATGGCTTCAGTCTTAGCCAGGCTCAATGCATTATCCCGGTAGGCTTCGCTGTTCTTTTTAAAAAAGCCCAGCATGGCTTTTTCCTGCACAAATGATTTGATGACCCGTATACCAGAATACGATTCCTGTGCATTGGTGGTAAGATCACTTAACAAGGATTGAATACGCTCACTTTTTTTATTGATGATATTATTTACAAAAAAAATAGTGATAGCTAAAATGGGTAATGGTGATAAAGCCACAAGGGTGAGTTTGGGACTGGCCTTCATCATAAAAAAAATGCTGAAGCCGATTACGGCAGCAAGGTTGATGAAATACATGATCGCCGGGCCTGTGTACATCCTTACCCGGCTCACATCTTCCGAAATGCGATTCATGAGGTCGCCGGTGCTATGTGTTTTGTAAAAATTAGTATCCAGTTTCTGGTAATGCGAAAAAACTTCGTTCTTCTGGTCAAACTCTATATGCCGGCTCATTACAATGATGGTTTGCCGCATAAGGAACATAAAGAAACCGCTGATGATGGCAATAACGAATAAAGTAAGGCCTGCATAGAGAATGATACGTGAAGGACTTTCTTCAAAGACGGTAATTACTTTTTGAACAAGGATATCATAATTCTTCTCACTTTTCTTTATCTCGATAGCGTTAGCTTCCGATCCCTGGCTTTTGATGGATTGTACAACCGTATTTACCACAAATCCTGTAAGCTGTGGAGAAAGGATTCGGAAATAATTGGTAAGTACAATGAAAATGACGCCCAACATAAAATGCCAGCGGTATTTCCAAAAATATTTATTGAGTGAGGAAAGGTGTTTCATTGATTGAGCGAAGTTAAATTAAAAACAAAGCAGATGCCTGCCGTTCAAATAAGTTTGGATTGAAAACATTGTACACGTATTTTTGCGCCGGAGAGATGGCAGAGCGGTCGAATGCGGCGGTCTTGAAAACCGTTGACTGTCACAGGTCCGGGGGTTCGAATCCCTCTCTCTCCGCCAGTAAGGTTTTATAGCCACCAGATCCCTGCAAGTCCCAGCGACGCAGGGATTTTTTTACCCCTGCCCTGAACAATACATGCCGGTTCATCAAGCCTTTACTTAGGTAGGCCTTCCCTTGCGTTTTGCCTTATTCTTCATCCCAAAAAGAAGTCCTGTAATGCGATATGGCCGGATCAAGAAATGATAAATTGCAATTGAAAGAAGAAGGGAAAGCAAAACCGTAAAAAGATATTTCAAAAATATTGCCGCATCCCACTTTACAACATAGAAAACAATAATCACAATGATAGTTTGATGAAGAATGTAAAAAGGATACACTGCTTTGTTAATGTAGTCTAATCTTTTATGCCTTTTGCTCAGGTATTGTTTGCCATAACCTACAGCCGCAAACATCCACATCCATGCGGTAATTCCCCACAGGCCTATATAACAGTATGTCCAAATACTATTTTTCCAGTCAGCAAGTAAACTCCAGGGCTCACAATCATTCCATCGTAAATATGAGATTAAGAAAAAGCTCAGCAGTGCAAATATTAAGGACATCCTTCTATTCCTTTGCAGGCTTTCCATAAGTAATGGATTGGCAATACATATAAAGCCGGTCAGAAGAAATAGTAACCAGTATATAAAACGGCCCCAGTCATTAACAAGGTCGTTTGTTTCAGGAAACTTAAAATAGAGCGCAGAAAATAAAATGACACTTGGAAAAATCAAACTATAAATCCATTTCCCTTTTGCAATAATATCCAGCTTCTGCAAAAAACGCTTCCCATTACCTCGTATCAGCCATACAAAGAGAGGTGTGCACAGCACATCAAAGACAAATAGATAGGCAATAAACCATAAGTGGTGCCAGCTCATATTCCCTTCGGGATATGGGCCGGAAGTAAATATGCTGGAATAAAAATTAAGGTAGGTACCGGTAAATCCCTGATTGATTCTTTCTAAGTAAACCTGCGGGGGAACCAACACTAACATGCCAAACAACAAGGGAAGCAAAAGCCTTTTGAAGCGCAGCCCAATGAACTGCACCCCGGATTTCTTTTGCAGCATAAACCAGGAAACGGTGCCGGAAATGAAAAATAATAACGGCATACGGAAGCGGCTTAACCAGAAATTGAATTCTAAAAGTATGCGGCTTGTGTCTTTGTTCTTAATATGCCACTCCCACTCACTTACAAACGGCATAGCGGCATGGAAAAATAATACTCCTGCAATGGATAATGCTCTTAGCCAGTCAAGATAGGTCAGTCTTTCTGAGTTGCGGCTATATGATGCTATTGTACTTTCCATATTAAGCGATCTAAAATTTTGTTCTTTTAAAGAAAATCAACAGCAGCAATCCAAATATTCGGAGAAAGTGTTTTAGAACGGTTGCTGTTGTATGGTTTTCATTAAGGAAGTTTGGCTACCAATGCTCTTAATTTGGAAATAACTAATCCCGGTTCCGTTTTCATAATATAATGCCCGGACACAGTGGTAGTGAAATGTGAAAAATCAGTAAGCCCGGTTTTCAATGCGTCATGTGCTGTAAACCACAATTGCCTGTCTGCTGCATCCTGCCCCTGCGCTGCATCCAATTTCATGCTTGTTACAACTGTAACAGGAATATTGGGCAAGTAGGGCAACGCAGACATATACTGTGCATCTTCTATTAATTCTCTTGCTTCCATCGTTCCGCCAAAGTTTGCACCATATATACTTTTAAAGGAGTTGTAAACAAGGTCTTCAAGCGGTTGGTCCATCAGGCCATTGTAGATTTCATGTGATGGGTCAACAAATAAAATAGCTGCAACCTTTGATGGATTTTTGATTGCATAATCCCGAACTATGTAGCCGCCCAACGAATGAGCAACAAAAATCACCTTTCTCCCATTGGCATATTTATTCACTATCTGTTCAAGGTCACTCCTCATTTTATCTACATTTCTTGGCGCAGGAGCTGTTGTTGAAGTGTTATAGCCCGACCGGTCATACAGCACCACATCAAGATTTGATTGAATAGAATCGGGCACTTTGCTTTCTTTCCACACTTTAGAATAATCACCAAGTCCTGTCTCAAAAACAACCAGGTATTTAGCATTGGTTTTGGGAATATTGTAAGTTGAAAGAGAATAAGAACCGATGGTTACTTTACTTTCTACATACAAATCTCTTTTTACGGGTTCTTTTTTACAAGATGCAATCGCTATTGGGATTGCAAGCCACATTAATTTTTTCATGATAAATAATTTTTCAACAAAGAGCACATTATTTACCCGGAAAAGGAATTCAAAATCTGTAATGTGAATGATTTTGACGGTGAAATGTTCAAAAATATATGATTGAAGGAGAAGCGATTAAAATTCTTTCCCCAGCAGCGTTTTAATTTTGTCCTTATAAGACCGGCTCAACTTTACTTCCTGCCCGTTATTCATCACAAGAATATATTCACCATTGAAGTAGGGCTTAAACTCAGTAATGAATTTTGTATTAACTATATGGGAACGATGAACCCTTAAAAACAGGCTCGGGTCCAAATTACCTTCATAATAGTTCAGACTATCGTTAACCAGGTAACTGCTGTTTTTCAGGTGAATTTTTACATAATCTCCAGAGGCTTCCAGCCAGAATATTTCAGCAGTATCAACAAAAAGCATTTTCCTGTTTGCCTTAATTAAAATCCTTGAAGGATAAATTTCTATTGCCTTTTCAGGTTTTGTTTGATTGTACAATTTGAGTAATGCCTCAATGGCGCTATTGGTTTCAGAAAGTTTATTTTTCTCCAGCAAATCCAGGGTTCGGTTAATTGCTTCTCTGAACCTCTCCTCTGTAAAGGGTTTGAGTAAATAGTCGGTTGCACTCACTTCAAAGGCTTTAAGGGCAAATTGTTCATAGGCCGTTGTAAAAACAATAAACGGCATTTTCATTTCTTTTTTTATTTCTTCTATAACTTCAAAACCATTCAGGTCAGGCATTTGAATGTCTAAGAAAATAAGGTCGGGCTGATGTGTGAATGCTGCATTAACAGCTTCCAGGCCATTTTTACATTCACCAACCAATTCTACATTAGTATATTCAGCCAGTAACTGCTTAATGTATTCCCTGGATAACCTTTCATCATCAGCTATTATAGCTCTGATCGTATTCAAACTTTTTGATTTAATAGTGGTAACTCAATTTCAATAATAGTGCCCCTTGGTTCCCGTTTTTCAATTTGTAAATCATAGTTTTCGCCAAAATGATTTTTGAGCCGCTCTTTAATATTGCTCAGCCCGATACCGTTACTATCCTTTCTTTTGACGAACCCTGCACCATCATCTTCAATATTTATAAGCAATTTATTATGCTTTAAAAAACTGCTGATCTTAATATTACCGGAGTCCGAAACCGGCTCAATCCCATGGCGAATGGCATTTTCAACTAAGGGCTGAATGATAAATACAGGCACTTTTTTATTCAATGTTTCATCCGGAAGATTGTATGTAACTTTCAGCCGGTCGCCGAACCTTATCAACTGTATATCCGAATATAACTTTACCAGGGCAATTTCTTCCTTCAGCGTAACAAACTCTTTATTGGGCATGTCTAATGTCTTTCTCAATAAATCGCTGAGTTTGGTGAGCATCTCTGCCGCCTCTTTCGTTTTATTAAGCGACATAAGGCTGATGATGGAATGATGTGTGTTGAATAAAAAATGAGGCTGCATCTGCATTTTCAGTAATTGATTTTGTGCAGTAGCAATTTGGGTTTTTAATGAGAGATTAATAATTGTTTCTTCCCTGTATTTAAGAATATACTGCAGACCGTTGTAGGTGGTTATAATCAA
>CAYTQB010000004.1:58682-68694 GCA_964439615.1 uncultured Ferruginibacter sp.
AAACTGTTCTTTTTTTCAGGTGAACCGAAGTGATTCAGTTTAGCGACTTATCCAGTCGCTTTACAGATGTATGCTTTTTGCGATAAAAGAAGCCGGATATGTTTGTAAAAATATTTATTATGAAAAAAGAAAACATTTATCTCAAAAGCATTTTTATTTTATCGCTTTTTGCATTGTGTATTACAGCAACGGGACAGGAAACAGAAAGCCCTGTCAAGGAAACAATTCTTAGCGCAAAAGTTAAAGCAAGGCTTGTGTCAAATGCCGGGTTGACTGCCACAAGAATTGATAAGAGCATGGCTTTAATGTTTAAGCCTTCCATTGGCATTTTAATTAACGAAAGGATTTATGCAGGTTTTTCAACCAATCTCACTTTAAATGAGCGGTTTTTAAAAGATGCATCCTATAAATCCATTAAAGACGAAACATCTCATTGGGAATTTAATTATACAGGATTAGAATTAGGGTATATTTTCAGCCCCACAAAATCAATCAGCCCTGGTATTGGCTTATACACCGGCTGGGGAAAGGCAGAAAGAAATTTTACATGGAATAGTTTGTCTAAGCAATCACCGGAATGGGTTTTGGTTGATAAGAATCTTTGCCGCAAAGGATACTTCTTTTTTGCAGAACCATCGCTGTCATTGAATTTTAATCTGTCGCAGTCGGTTTCTCTTAAAACAAATGCCGGCTATCGCTTTGTGAATTTTAATAACACGGTTACAACCATGCAAATGCCAGATAAAAAATTCAATGGGCTTTCGGGGGTTGTAACAGTAATGTTCTCCGGCATTTTCAAAACAAGCCGCTAAAGACTGGTGGTATTCCCACTTTCTATGGTGCAATGGTGACCGGCAAAATGGGTTGCTATTGCACCGCTTTATCCCGTATCACCACCAGATCCTTCAATTCAACTGTCACGGGCATAATGCCAACCTGTAATACCGCTTTTTTGATAAGGTATTTTCTTTAGACCAGGAGTTTAAAGCAACCTTACCTGTTTTTACTGCTTAAAAATCTTACCCTTAAATTCCCATTCACCGGATTGAACCTTCAGCAGATAGGCGCCATGGCTCATAAAAGGAAGTTCCAGTTGTTGTGATTGATAAGCCGCCAGTTTCCACATAATTGATCTTCCGCTCATATCATGCAGGGTAATGGTCATTTTTTCTACAGGGGCATTACCTGTTTGGATATAAAGGCTATTTTGAACGATAGTAGGGTACACTTTATCAATAAACAGCATTGGCCCACCCGGAGAAATGCGTATAGTGTTGGAAAATGAAATACGGTTATCAATATCAACCTGCTGAATGCGGTAAAAGATAAAGCCCTGTGTGGCTTGTGCTGTTGCATCTGTATGACTATACCAGGTAACGCCGGTGGAGTTGCCGCCAATATGCCTGGTAGGTTCAGACGCTATATCTGTAAACTGTTGCTGGCCGTTTTGATAATAGCGCTGAATATTAAAATGATGGTTATTTATTTCAGTAGTTGTTTTCCAACGAAGCCTGGCGGAATTATTGTGCCACTCTCCCTGTAATTCAAGGCCGGCAACAGGTAAGGGATTGCCCGAAGAAGTGAGGGTCCAGCGGGAAAAATCCATAATGCCGGTTTTTTCTACATAATTAGTTACCTGGTCCCGGTTTGTAAAACCCTGGTCTGTCCAGGTTGTATTATTAATACGCTTCCATTGGGTGAGAATGGGCTCTGGCAAAGCATTTAACTCAGCATCAAAATAATGAAACCGCAGGGTTGCATTCAATGCATTATTGTTAGAAGGCAGAATGTCGTAATACCGAAGGATACTATTCCCCTGGCCGAATACATTTACCTGCGACTGGTGCCCACGCCTTATTGTGGTACTGCCCAGGTTTGCAGCAGATGTGAGGATGACTCCCAGGTTGCCGGGATTTTGTGAAGAAGGAGCATTCAGTGTATTGATTATTTCCACGTACCCGCCGTTAGTGCCGGTAATGCGGTTGTTTTCTGTCTCTCCCAAAAGCAAAGCCGTTGGAGAAAGAGTGATATTATATCCATTAAGATCAAGTAGACCGCTTACAAAACCGATCTGCTGATCTACATTAACAGGGCGTTGCAACAGAACTTTGAAGCTGGCCGCTTTGTCTATTTCCAGCATCTTAAAACGTATGGGCTGGCTGCCACTGATGTTGGTATTGGCATTGCCTGTAAACCGAACGGTTCCTTCCGTCTGATCAAAGGTGCCCTCATTAACAAGGTCAATATCCTTAAGGGCAAGCAGTGCACCCGCCGTGAGTTTAATTTCGGCGCCGCCGGTAATTTGCAGTTGAGCCGACAACCGTTTTGCACCCGTTCCAAAAATACCAAGCAGCATCAGGAAAATGATCTTTTTCATAAATCATAATTAGTTTATCAATCAAGGTTTAATTTGAAATTGGTTAATATCAAAATGAAACTTGCTGTTATCTCAATGCCTTTGGAGGCGGGCAATTTCATCATCCTGTTGTATTGCATCATCATTTCTATAAGAAATTGATTACTGGCAGAATATTTTTTTATTTCCTTGTTTTTGTCAGTCTTTATTAATTGGATTCCGGCTGTTGTTTTCTTTTATCTATCAGTCGTGATTCCTGTTTGATAACCGGTAATGGTTCAGCGGCAGGTTCAAAACGCATATCTGCATTCCGGGATATACGGCCATTGCTCAGTACTTCGTCGGCACGGTTGCAGGTGATAGTCCATTGAAAAGAAACGTTGGATGTTCCGCCGTTTAATTCCACCACATCAAAGCCTGTCGATGTTTTATTAGTAACATATACACCTTTGCAATCTCCTTCCAGTTGCACAAAAACCCGGAGCGGATGTTTATCATTAATGGTAACATTCTTTGCGAAAACCGGGTCAATATTGATATGGGCACGGCCATTAACCAGTTTGCCTGAACCATAATCCTGAAAAAATATTTCAGGCGTTTCAGGGGCATACATGGTAATTTTTTCACTATTTAACCCCGATACAATAGTGGAAACAGTACCCGCCCCATTTATTTTAAAAAAGGTAATGCCATTCCAGTACGCCACACGAACTACGTCCGAAAGTTGTTCTGCATAAATTGCTTGCCCTACCCCGCCAGTGGTACTCCTGGAATATAACCCTGTGATAATGCCGCTTAATGCTCCCCCGGTACCACCTGCCGGGTAAGCGACGCCAGTTCCACCGACACCAATTATCCCGGTTCCATCAGGATTCTGATTTTCCCCCCAAACCCCGGCACCATAAAGTTGTGGGGTTAACCCAACTACACCTGCACCATTTCCTGAGAATCCTGTTGTTGCGTTATTAATCCCCAATACACCATCACCTTGAAAGTGGGAATTTACGAAATAGGCCGTTCCGATATTATTAGCTGAAACTACATGTAAGGGATTAGAAGGAGTGGTGGTGCCGATACTAACTCCGTTAGCTGTTACAGACATTCCTAAAATACTACCTGTTCCCGGGGCTGATGAACTGCCGGCCGCTACTGAGTTATTGAGATAAAAGTCTATGGCATTGACTGAACTAGATGCGACATTGTGATGCCTTGTGGAAATAAAATGTCTGAATCCGCCGCCGGTGCCACCCCAATTAAATGCTATATCAGCATTGGTCAGGCCCGCAGGCAGTGCTCCGTTATTTGCCCTGCCAACAAAAAATTCTGTTCCTGCAACTAAAGGAACAGTAAAGGGATTTGTATTTCCCCCTCTTAATAATGTACTTCCTTTTACATCAAGCCGGGCTTTAGCCGAATCAATACCTATACTCAGACTGTCTTTTATATAGGTATTACCATCCACATGCAGTTTTTGAAGCGGTGCTGTAGTGCCAATGCCTACGTTCTGTGCCTGCAAATTCAAAAGGCAAAAGCCAAAAGCCAAAAGGGATAAAAATTGTTTCATGTGTATATTTTTATTGTTTTTAGCCACATGGAATTAACCATAAAATTTTCATTGCCTGTTGGCATAATAGCTCCCCGCCTGAACGGAACGGGCAGGGAAAATTTTATGGCTCATTTCATATAATTTACTTTATCAGTTAATCAAATAATTTTTTTTGAGTTCTTCTTCCGTAAGCGAGGGCGGCATTTCGCCTTCTTTTATTTTTTGTATCACCAGTTCAGCGCATTTGGTTGCTAAAGCCTGCGTGGCAAAACCTTTTGCGCCGGGCAGGCCGGGTATATTGGTTTGCCAGATATAGAGTTGCCCATCGGCATAAATGCTGTAGCCATAAGTTGTACTGTCGGCCTTAATAATGAAATATTGAAACTTTGTTTTGGCCGCTTTTTCTTTATTGGCTTTTTTTATTTCTGCCGCCACTTTCTTCAGCGAATCGGTATTGAGTGCACCGGGAAGAGTTGCATCCTGCGATAAAGCATGACCCGCTGAAAGCATAATGAACAGCAAAGGCAGCAGCAGTTTTTTTCTCATAATCATTTTTTAATGATTTACCATTGTTGTTTTCTGCTTCATTTCCATTTCTATCTTATGCATGCGCTGGTTGTAAAAAAGCAGGTACAGCAGTATCACCACGGCTATGCTGAGTCCGATGATGAGCAGGGTGGAAATATCTTTTTTTGTCAAAAACGGTTGCATAAAAATCATGTCACACAAAATAGAACGGTGCAGCAGGGCATTGCAAATTTTTACCGGGACAAAAGCCGGAATATGGCTGGACAAAAACGGGACAAAGCCACCTGCCCCCCAAGGGAGGCTTTTGAAACCTGCTGATTTTGAAGGCACTGATTGTTTGGCTATGGTCCTACCAGGTGGGTTTTAAGCCAGTTCAAAAAAATACAGGATGGAAACACATTAAAGTGTAAGAATGAATTGTTCCAGGTTGGCTTCTTCAGGCAGGTTCAGCCGCTGGCGGGTTTTGCGGGCACTATCGGCAGAAATACCCAGCATGGCGCCGGCCTGCCTGTTGTTCATCTGCAGGCGGATGATGGCGGCAAACCTGAGTTCGGCATGAGTAATATCACTGTTTTTTCTACGGAGTCTTTCAAAAAAGTTTGGATATATCTTTTCAAACAATTGCTGAAAACCATTCCAGTCTTCTTCGGTAAGAATGGTCTTTTGTTTTAGTGTTTCCAGGTTTTGCTGCAACAATGGATTGGCAGCATGTTCTTCTAATTGCAATTGCAATTGCTCTATCAGTTCTGTTTTTTCGGCAATGGTCTTTGTAAATAAATTCATTTTCTCGCCGGCAGATTGCAATTCAAGTTCTTTCAGTTTTTGCTGCTGACGGTAGCGGCTGTGTTGCCGGTTATAATATAAATAAGCAATGGCGCCCAGTAGCAATACAATAGCGATAAAAGCATTGCGTTTTATCCGCTCTGTTTGTTTTTCTTTTTCCAGCATGGATATTTTATGCCGGTTGTTCTCTTCATCCAGTCGCAACTTTATTATTGCACTCTGGCTTACCGCCACGGCCCTTTCCACACTGTCGTGCAGATGGCTGTAGCGTTCTGTATAATAAACACTGCTATCCTGTCTGTTAAGCGCTGAAAATATCTCCGCCAGTGTCTGATAAGTATTTATAGCATAATTAGTCTGTGGACGCTGCTGAAGCAGTGCCAGGGCTTTTTTTGCTTTTTGCAAAGCGCTGTCATTTCTGCCCGCCATTAAATCAATTTTTGCAAGCCATTGCAGGTTATTGGCAGCATTATCCCACTCTTTGTATCTGATGCTTGCCTGGTAATCGTTTTCAAATAACAGTTTTGCCGCTTCATATTTTTCTTGTTCAAAAAAAACCTGCGCTCTGTTGCCGCCGGCAATGGCCACCCAGATATCGTTGTTGTTTTCTGCGGCAAACTGCGCTGTTCTGTCGTACCAGGCAATGGCCGAATCGAATTGCCCAAGTTTTTTATAAGCCAGGCCAATAGTATTATAAGCAAACATTTTCCAGGGAAATACGGCAGGGTCGTTTTTATTATAAATGGCCTTCTTGGAATACTCAATACTCTTTTCGTATTCACGGGTATGATAGAGCAATTCCCCGAGTATATTATAGCGGTGACTGACGCCAAAAAAATATTGCAGCCCTTTTCTCTCCACCAGCTCAATTGATTTAAGATTGTAAAATATGGCTTGCTCCACCTGGTTGCGGTCATTCATTACTCCGGCATAATAGTAACAAACATCAGCCAGCAAAATTTCATCTTTCAGTTCTTCGGCAACTGTGAGGCATTGCTGTAATTCGTTCATCAAGGAATATTCTCCCTGCCTGGAAAGAAATTCCTGCAGTGTAAAACCTTTCAGCAACCAAAAACGGGCTTTTAAGAAATCACCGGAGCCTGTCACTACCTGTTTTTCCATTTCTGAAATGATTTGCCGCTGGCCGGAACTGTCATATTTTTTTATAGCGGCAATTATTTTGGGAAGGCGGAAGGACTGGCTGTCGTCCCGGTTCTTTAAATCATTCATCCATTGATGGATGGGATAGGGCTGGGCAAATAATAGCTGAACAAGAAAAAGCAACAATATGGTAAGACCCGTTTTCATTTCTACTGTAAAATAGAAAATATATCGGAAAACATGCAGTGGCTGATTTCAACAACCGGGTATTCATTTGTGTTTTAACCTGCTTTTACTTATAGGAAGTGTGAGTTATGGTTGATTGAAGTTTTCTTTATCCCGTATCACCACCAGATCCTTCAATTCAACGGTCATCGGCATAATGCCAACCTGTAATACCGCTTTCTTTCCTTTGATCTCTTTTACAATACCCACACTGCGGTTTTGCCTCATCTTTACTTTAAGCCCTACTTTGATATCCCCCCCCACTTCTTCAAATTTTTCATTCAGTTTCTTCTGTTGTTTTTCGGCTGTTATCTTTTCTTTTTGCTTAAAGAGCAACGCATGTATCATCTTCACCACCTTGTTTTTATCCTCGGCCTTGCGCCATTCTATTACCATAGCTTTTAAGCGGCGTTCCATCTCCTTTGTATAAGCCAGCTTTTCCTCAGATATCTTATTCTGATATTTTAACCGCTCGATCTCCTGCTGGTGTTTTTCCTTGTCCATTACCTGCTGCATTTCTTTTTTCAGCCTTTCATTTTCTTTCATCAATGCCTTCAGTTCAGCCTTTTCCTTATCAATATGCTGCAGGTCCTGTTCGGTCCGGTTCAGTAGTTTATCCAGCGTAAAATGATCGTCATCTACCAGTTTTCTTGCTTTATCAATCAGCTTCTTTTCCAAGCCTATCCTTTCAGCAATAGAAAAAGTATAGGAGCTTCCGGGTTTACCCACCACCAACTTATACAGGGGAAGTAATTTCTTTTCATCAAACTGCATGGCCCCATTAATAATGCCCGGCACTTTATTGGCCATCACTTTCAGGTTGAGGTAATGTGTGGTCACAATTCCAAAACTGTGCTTATGTGCCAGTTCTTCCATTATCACTTCTGCAAATGCCCCGCCCAGGTTAGGGTCGCTTCCGCTACCGAGTTCATCAATGAAGAACAAGGTTTTACCATTTGCATTTTCCATGAAATGCCTCATGTTCTTTAAATGCGATGAATACGTACTCAATTCAAATTCCAGGCTCTGCGTATCGCCTATATGTATCATCACCTGTTTAAAGATCCCCATCTCGCTATCCGGGTGAACAGGAACCAGCAAACCACTTTGCAACATCAGTTGTAATAATCCCACTGTTTTTAAGGTTACTGTTTTACCGCCGGCATTGGGACCGCTGATGACCAGTATCCGTTGTTTATCGTTCAGGTTTATATCTACCGGAATGGTTGGTTTGTTATTGGTTTTATTGTACAGGAACAATAAAGGATGATAAGCCTGTATCAAATGAACATGGGCTTTATCGGTAACTACCGGGTAATTACCATTGACCTCAGTTGCAAATTTTGCTTTGGCCCTGGTGAAATCATATTCGCCTGCAATGGCATGATAGTTTTTCAGCAGGCTTGCATACACACTCAGGTCTTGTGTGAGCTTTCTCAATATCCTGTACACTTCTTTTCGTTCGTCATTCTCTAACGAAAAGATGGCATTGTTAAGCTCCGTTGTTTCTTCAGGTTCAATAAAAGTAGTTCTGCGGCTATCGCTTTCACCATGCAGTATGCCCTTTATCATCCGCTTCTGTTCGGCAAAAACAGCCAGCACCCTCCTGCCATTCATAAAACTTTCTTCAATATCGGCCAGGTAACCCTGCTTATTAAGTTTGCTTACAATCTTATCAAATACTTTTCGCAGTTCGTTCCGCTTACGGTACAAACTCATCCTTATAGTTGCCAGCTCTTCACTGGCATTGTCTTTTACGTTACCGGTCTCGTCCAGCACCTCATCAATCATTTCAATGATCAGCTTTTCGTAGTACGCATCATCAATAACCTTTGTTAAAGCAGGGTAAGCTGTCCGCCGTTCATTATCAAACCAGCGAAAGATATTATGCATATTCTCAGCCAGCCTTCTGATGAGTAAAAACTGCTCTCCATTTAAAACGGCACCGGGGATACCGATCAATTTTAGTTCCTTACTTAAGTTATGCGTAAACTCATTGGGGAAATGCTGACTACTTTGTAATAAAAGTTTGAATTCGTAGGCCTGCTGCAGTTCTGTTATAATAAATTCCTTTTTGGTGTGGATACGGAGATTATCTGCTTTATATTTTGCATAATCGGTACGGCAATGCAGGGCCAGCAGGTTTTTCACCTTCTCATATTCAAGCTGCACGAGGGCGGATTCGGGAAAGAATTTCAAAATATCTTATTTTAAAACTGCTAATTTCGGTTATTAATAATTTTCCATGAAAACTTTGTTAGTATCTCTAATCTTCCTCTTATTAATTGGCGGTTGTTCATCTACCATTAAAACAACTACCACCGCCAAAGCAAGCCTGGCAAATCATAAAATAATTGCAATCCTGCCTTTTGAGGTACGGTTCGACCTGCGTATCAAGAATGATAAACAATTCACTGAAGAAGACATGGGCAAGGTCAAACAATTCATGGCGCTGGGGTTGCAAGAGCATTTATACTACTGGCTGAAGAGTTACAGTACTAAAAAACCTTTTACGGTTTCTATCCAGGATGTGGGAACAACAAACAGTATATTGTCTGAAAATAAGATCAGGTTCATTGATGTATATACTATGAGCCGGGCTGACCTGGCCAACATGCTGAAAGTAGATGCAGTTCTTACGCCACAGGTGATCTTTTCGCAACCAAACAGTGAGGGAGCTTCAGTTGCATTTATGATCGCTGGAGGAGCCATGCTTGGCCCCGGACTTTACGAGGGATTGGCAACACAGGAAATGAAAATGCAGGTTTTGCTGAATAGCAATTCAACTGATACGACTTTATGGACCTTCAATACCAAAACCCAAAGTAATGGTGTAACGAAACCATCCAGAGATAAGAAAAAGGAGAATATTCTGTATCCGCTATTCAGAAACATTGATGAGACACTGGAAAAATTCATTAAAAAATTTCCTTACAGAAAAGCTAATCTTTATTAGGTATAATCTGCAACTCCTGCCAGCCGGTTGTTTCGTCTTTCTCTCTTTTAAAAACAAATTCATTACTGCTGAGGATAACAATTTCGGTGGTTGTATAAACAATACAACCATCCATTAAATGCCCGCCGATAGTTTTGCCGGTACTATCGCTGATGCTGATGTGGAGGTGTGATCCATTGACCGAAACGGTTCCGGTAAGGCTTACAATTTCAAAATGGCCGCTGACTTCGCTGCCATTGGGTTGGTTGGCGAAGCGGATATTGTAGTTTGTCAGGCTGCCGACACCCGTACTGATCCAACCGGCTTTAATTTGCTTTTCGTTAGCCAAGTGTTGAATTTCTTTTTTAAGGTACTGGCCGGGTTTGAGGCGAAAGGCATAAGTATCTGTATTTTTCATGATCATTCATTTAGTCTTTGAAACAACGTAGTTCAAAAATATTGTTTCTGTTAAACTTTTGTTGCAAGCCGATTGTTGTACAATCTACACGGGTTAACTTTGCGTAAGTAATGAAAAAAT
>CAYTQB010000004.1:68794-102157 GCA_964439615.1 uncultured Ferruginibacter sp.
AGCGTTGTTTTTTACCATAATGAAGAGCAACGGGCAAAGACTGCCAAATATAAAGCCGAACTTGATAAAAGCGGTGCATTTGCAAACCCTATTGTAACCACATTGGAACCGTTTACAGTATTTTATCCTGCCGAAGAATATCACCAGAATTATTATAAGAATAACAGTGAGCAAGGTTATTGCCAGTTTGTGATAAGGCCGAAGGTTGAGAAGTTTGAAAAAGTATTTAAGAATAAATTAAAGAAACACTAGTTTATATCCGGGCTTTAGTAAATCAGCCAGGCAGATTCCTCCTGCGTCGGAATGACAAAACCACAGGAGCTAATTCTTAACCCCTGTTTGTTTTGAGGGCATTGGCTCTTTTCTATGGCAGGTGAAACAGGTTACGGATTGTGTTTGCTCTGCCTTAACCGTTTCATTGAACTGGAAATATTTTTTGTTGAGGTCCATCGTCATCCGCATCATATTCCTGGCGATCTCTTTCTCAGATTTATCATCATTATCAAAAATAAGTGTATCGGCTTTCTTATCATGCTTATGACAATACTTGCAGTCAACACCAAGCATACCATTAAACCCATCCATGATCTTATCCAAAGAATCTTCTGTGATATTCTTCGGAAGTACCTGCAGGTTCTTGAACTTATCATTTCTTTCCGGCTGTTTAACTGCAGCAATGCCTGCAAAAACAAATACGGCAAGAGCAGCAACTACTTTAAGTTTTTTATACGATCTCATAGATAGGTATTTAGTAATAGCAATTTAAATGTTTTTGAACTAGAAGTCGCTTTTTCATCATCTCATTAACCTTTCATTAAAAGATCAGATAACGGACTAAAATTTTTTTACTCTCCTTAATTCCAGCAGGTTTAAACTGTTTGGGTAAAAATTTACAATGTTTGGATGAACAAGATGAATGGCCATATCATACCACAATGGCACAACAGGGGCATCATTAATTACCAACTGGTCAATTTGCTGGTAAAGTTTGTACCGGGCCGAATCATTTTTTTCTGACAGCGCTTTTTCATACAGCAGATCAAATTCGGCATTTTTATAACGGGTATAATTGGGCGGAGCCGGGTTCTTGCTGTAAAACACACTCAGGTAATTCTCTGCATCGGGATAATCAGCGATCCAACTCCCCCGGAAAAATAAAGCCTGTGATTTGGCTGTTTGCTCCATCAGCAGACTTTTTTGAATGGCTTCTACCTGCACATTAATACCTATCTGCGAAAGTTCATTGGCGATATAAGTTCCCAGGTCGCCATAAATAGGAATGGTTAATAATTTTATAGGGGGCAGGTTTCTTCCATCGGGATAACCGGCTTCGGCCAAAAGTTGTTTGGCTTTGTTCACATCATAGTAATAGCCCTTAACAACAACCGAATCAAATGAGGGCAACCCCGCCGGAACAAAACCGCTTTCGGCCGCAATGCCAATACTGTTTCGCAAATAGAGCATCATTTTTTTCCTGTCGAAACCATAATTGATTGCCTGCCTTATTTTTTGCAAACGCAAAGGTGAATTTTTGACCAGTTCATTTTCGCCATCAGTTAAAATGCCCAGGTATTCAATATTCAGGTAAGGATGTTTGTGCAGTTCAATTATATCCTGCCATGCAAGTTTAAGGTGGCCGGTTTTGGTGAGTATCTCATCTTTAAATGAAGGATCAATATCATCAATAAAATCCAGCCGGTATTGCTGAAATTCCAAAAACTCAGTCGCTTTACTGTCGTAAAAACTCACTTTTATGCCATCCAGGTACGGTAATCTTCTTCCTGCAGCATCTTTTTCAAAATAATTGCTATTCTTTTTCAGTATGAGTGCCTGCCCTTCTTCCCATGCCACAAAACTAAATGGGCCGCTGCCAACCGGGTGGCGCCTGAAGTCAGTTTTATATTTCTCCACAGCTTCTTTGGGAATAATAGAACAATACTGCATACTTAAAATTCCAAGTATGGATTGAAAGGGTTGTATAAGTTTTAACTGGAAACTGGTATCATCAATGGCCTTAAACCCATCCACCGGATCAACACGGTTATTGAATATCCATGCACCGGGGCTGGCTGTGCTTTTATCAACTATCCTTTTAAAACTGTATTCCACATCATGTGCAGTAAGTTTTCGCCCTTTACCATTATTAAAGCAGGCATCGTCCATAAAAAAAACATCATCCCTCAATATGAAGGTGAAGACCAGGTTATCTTCTGAAATCGTCCAGCTCTTTGCCAGCGAAGGCTTCATCTGCATACTGCTGTCAATTTCAATCAGGGTATTGTACAATTGATGTACTGCCCACATCACTTGTTTGTTTTTGGCAAAAGCCGGGTCAAGTGAAGCCAGCCCGCTGCTTTCATTGTAGTGGAATATCTTTTTGTCTGTATGCTTATGGTTTTCGCAAGCATTAAGCAAAAAGCCACAAGCTGCAAGCCACAAGGGGGCAAGTATCCATTTAAGTATCTTCGCTTGAGGCTTGCAGCTTGTGGCTTTTTTATAATATTTATTTTTTGAACGGTTCATTTGTTACTGGAAAGAAAACTAAATTAGCACTTATATACAAATTGATATGAAACAAATAGCAAAAGCATTCATAATTCTTAATTTTTCATTCTTAATTATTAATTGTCTCCAGGCCCAGCCGTTGAACCAGAAAAAGGTTTTTACCCATGCCGATACTTTACGGGGTACTTATGGCCCGTCAAGGGACTGGTGGGATGTGCTGAAATACGATCTGCATGTGAAGTTCAATATTACGGACAGTACAATTACCGGGCATAATATCATAGAATTTAAGGCTATAAAAAAGGGAACTGTAATGCAAATAGACCTGCAGGAGCCTATGATAATTGATGATCTCCAATTTGACTATTATCCTAATACCGATGCTAAAAGAACCAGGTACCAGCGGGTAAAAATATCTGACATAAAAAAAGATGGCAATGCATATTTGTTTACTGTACCTGATCACAAACTTGGATCGCTGAATTCTATAACTGTTTCTTACCACGGCAAACCCCGTATTGCCCGCCGCCCTCCATGGGATGGAGGATTGATATGGAAGAAGAGCAAAGATGGAAGCCCATGGGTAAGCATTGCCTGCCAGGGCCTGGGAGCAAGTGTTTGGTATCCGTGTAAAGATCATCAGAGCGATGAGCCTGACAGTGCGGAGATGCACATCACCATTCCGGATACATTGATGTGTGTGGGTAACGGACATTATCGTGGCAAAATAAATAATGGCGATGGCACAGCTACTTATGATTGGGCCGTTGTAAATCCAATCAACAGTTATAACCTCGTTCCATATATTGGCAAATACGTTCATTTCAATGAAGAGTACTCAGGTGAAAAAGGAAAACTGGAAATGGATTACTGGGTGCTGCAGGAAAACCTGGAAAAAGCCAAGGAGCAATTTAAAGATGCGCCAAGAATGATGAAGGCATTTGAACACTGGTTTGGCCCCTATCCTTTTTATGAAGATGGTTATAAACTGGTACAAGCTCCTCACCTGGGCATGGAACACCAGAGTGCTACAGCTTATGGTAATGGTTTTAGAAATGGATACATGGGTTCTGATCTTAGCGGCAGTGGCTGGGGATTAAAATGGGATTTCATCATTGTGCACGAAAGCGGCCACGAATGGTTTGCCAACAATATTACTACAAAGGATATTGCCGATATGTGGGTACATGAAGGCTTTACCAACTACAGCGAAACCCTGTTCACCGATTACTGGTATGGCAAAGATGCCGGCAATGCATACGTACAGGGTACCCGTAAAAATATCCAGAACGATATGCCCATCATTGGTACCTATAACGTAAATAAAGAAGGCAGCGGCGATATGTACTATAAAGGCGGAAACATGCTGCACACCATCCGCCAGGTGATCAATGATGATGAAAAATTCAGGCAGATACTGAGAGGGCTGAATAAAACATTCTATCACCAGACAGTGACAACAAAACAAGTGGAAGATTATATCAGCAAACAAAGTAAAATAGATTTCAGTAAAGTATTTGACCAGTATTTAAGAACTACACAGATACCTGTGCTGGAGTACAAGGTCGAAGGCAATAAACTTTTGTATCGCTACGACAGTTGTGTGAAAGGATTCAACCTGCCGCTGAAGATCAAATTCAAAACTGAGCAATGGATAAAGCCTACCGAACAATGGCAAACACAGGATCTATATCCTGAAGGTGATAATATATTTGCAGTGGATCCAAATTTTTACATCAAAACAAAAAAGGTAGAGTAATACTTTCACTGTCATTTCGACGAAGGAGAAATCTATACCTCTTTGTAAAATAGATTTCTCGCTATGCTCGAAATGACAGAAAACAATTCATTGAAATGACAGAAAACAAAAAAGGTAGAGTAATTTAGCAGCAAACAAAGCTATGTCGCAGATTCGTAAGCAAAGTATTCTTTCTTCACTGGTGGTTTATATAGGGTTTGCTATTGGTTTTGTAAACACTTACCTGTTTACAAAGCAGGGCGGTTTCACCCAGGCGGAATATGGGCTTACAGGTATCTTCATGGCCATTGCCAATATAATGTTTTCCTTTGCCAACCTGGGCATGGTGGCTTACATTTATAAGTTTTATCCCTACTACAACGATAATCTTCCTAAAAAGAAAAACGATATGCTTAGCTGGGCATTGCTTTTTTCTTTGCTGGGTTTTTGCCTGGTCATTATTGCCGGTATTATTTTCAAAGACCTGGTGATCCGTAAATATGGAACCAATTCTCCCGACCTGGTGAAATATTATTACTATGTTTTTCCCTTTGGCCTGGGGCTTACTTTATTTACGGTTCTGGAGGCCTATGCCTGGCAATTAAAAAAATCGGTGTTCACTAATTTTTTAAGGGAGATACAATTCCGGCTATTCACCACGCTGCTGATCATTTTCAGTTTTACAGGTATCATTGCTTCTTTCGACCTGTTCATTAAAATTTATTCATGCACTTTTCTTGCTGTTGCACTTCTTCTTTTATGCTACCTGGTCTTTACCAAACAGGTTTCATTCACATTTTCTGTAAGCAGGATCTCAAAAAAGTTCTTTAAGAAGATAGTTTCGCTTATTTCCTTTGTGTATGGTGGCAGCCTGGTATTTACAGTTTCTATGGTGATGGATACCATCATCATTGCGGCTGTGCTACCGGATGGCCTTGCACTTGCCGGAGTATATACACTTGCCCAAAATATTGCCAGCCTGATACAGGCTCCCCAGCGTGGAGTGATATCTTCTTCCATTGGCCCATTATCAAAGGCCTGGAAGGATAAGAATATGCAGAAGATAAGCAGGATATACCACAGCTCATCCATCAACCAATTGCTTTTTTCGGTGGCTATGTTCGCACTTATCTGGCTCAACTTTGATGATGCGGTTTTAAATTTTCAGTTACAGCACCGCTACCTGGAAGCAGCATGGGTTTTCTTTTTTATTGGTCTCATGCGTATTGTTGATATGGGCACTGGAGTAAACAGCCAGATCATCGGTACTTCTACCCTATGGCGCTTTGATTTTATTACCGGCGTCATCCTGCTTTTAATAACGTTGCCGCTGAACTACATCCTCACCAAGTATTATTATGGTGTAATGGGGCCCGCCATTGCCAACCTCACCACTTTTACCATCTATAACAGTATCCGGTATTGGTTCCTGTATAAAAAATTCAACCTGCAGCCATTTACTTCAAAAACCCTGTATACCCTTTTACTTGGTGCTGCTTCATTTTGCTGTTGCTTCTTTTTATTTAAAAGCATGCATGGCTTTTTAGGAATGATATTAAGAAGTGCGTTATTTGTTTTTATCTATGCTGTTGGAACAAAACTGCTGAACTTATCACCAGATGTAAAACCGGTTTGGGTAACCCTTCAAAAAAAGCTGGGCATAAAAAAAGGAGATTAGCATCTCCTTGTTTTTTTATGTAAAACTGTTTGTTTATTGTTGTGCGGTATTTGCAGCAATCCTTCCTCCCCCGATATATCTTTTACTATAATACTCTTCATTCAGGCAGCTGATCATTACTCCACTACTGGTGCTTGCATGGGTAAAATATCCATTGGCTAAATAAATCCCAACATGGCTTACTCCACGTCGTGTCTTAAAGAATACAAGGTCGCCTTCACGTAAATTCTCTTTCTTTATTTTGTCACACTCCTGGTATTGCGACCTGGCGGTTCTTGATAAAACGGTTCCATACACATCATGAACCAGGGTGCCTGTGTATGCACTGCAATCAATTCCATCTTTCGTGGCGCCGCCATACCGGTAAGGCGTGGCCCACCATTTTTCAATAAAACCATACAGGTCGGTATTGGTTGCAGCTTCCACATCCAAATTGAGCAACTGGGCATATTTGAACTGTAATGAAGAACATTCTTCAATGGCAGATTTATTACCATGGTCTTGGGTAGTCAGCTGTTGTGTGTCTTCTGTTTTGCTTACGGGCTGAACGGTAGCTGTTGCCTCCGGCCTGATCTCTATACTTTCAATAAATTTTTCTGATTTTTTTTTAGCTATACGGCTATTGCTCCGTTTTGCTTTAAATTTAGCGGAGGTCTGTGCGGTGGTCGATATGGTTGTTCCTGAAAAAATGCCCAAGGCAACAGAAACAAAAAGTAAGTGTTTCATACGTAAAATCGGGGTGTTATACGTAAGTACAACTTAATCTTGTGTTCTTTGTTCGTCTTTTTCTTCTTTGATCTTACTGTTTATCTGTTCTTTCCTGTGATCCCTGTCCTACAAACTGGTTATTAAATATATATTGCTTTGCAAAGGTAGCCTTCAATTGCCGTAAATACAACCCTTTAACGAATAATTAATATTATTGCATAAACAAGATAAAAGCGGCTATTGTGGAAAAACGGATTCTGTTAGCAGCTTGTAGTTAACGATATTTGTATTGCATTTTAGGTTATGAAATTTTCTCACCTCCACGTACATACACAATTCTCTTTATTAGACGGGGCTGCTTCCATTAAAGGCCTGTATAAAAAAGCCATTGCCGATGGAATGCCTGCCCTTGCAATAAGCGATCATGGTAATATGTTTGGTGCATTTGAATTTGTTAAGGAAGCATACAATCATAAAAATCCTGATGGTACGTTAAAAATAAAACCCATTGTTGGTTGTGAGTTTTACATTACCCAGGACCGGCAGCGGAAAAATTTCAGTAAAGATGAAAAAGACCCCCGGCATCACCAGATATTGCTGGCTAAGAATGCAGTTGGGTATAAGAACCTTGTAAAGCTTACTTCATTAGGATATATAGAAGGAATGTATTCCAAATATCCCCGTATTGATAAAGAACTCATCCATAAATATCATGAAGGGCTGATTGCAACTACCTGTTGCCTTGGCGCTCTTGTTCCGCAAACTATTTTAAAGAAAGGCGAAGCTGAAGGAGAGAATGAATTTAAATGGTGGCTCAATATTTTCCAGGATGATTATTATGTGGAACTACAGCGTCATGGTATTCCTGAACAAGAAAAAGTAAATGTGGTATTATTGAAGTTTGCCAAAAAGTACAATGTAAAAGTTATAGCCAGTAATGATTCGCATTATGTAGATCAAAACGATTTTAATGCACATGATATCCTGCTCTGCATCAATACCGGCGAAAAACAAAGCACCCCGGCCCTGCGTGAATTTACCGATGATGATGTGCTTATCAAGAACAAACGTTTCGCATTTCCCAACGACCAGTTTTATTTAAAGACAAGTGCAGAAATGGCCAAGGTTTTTGAAGATCTTCCACAGGCCATTGATAATACCAGCGAAATAGTGGATAAGGTTGAACTGCTTGATCTGAAAAGAGAAATACTCCTGCCCCACTTTGTTGTGCCTTCAAATTTTAAATCTCAGGATGATTACCTGGAGAACCTGACATGGTCAGGAGCAAAAGAGCGCTACAAGATCATTACACCCGAAGCAGAAGAGCGTATAAAGTTTGAGCTCAGCATCATTAAAAAAATGGGGTTTGCAGGTTACTTTTTAATTGTAAGTGA
Source organism: uncultured Ferruginibacter sp. (assembly GCA_964439615.1). Classification (GTDB taxonomy): domain Bacteria; phylum Bacteroidota; class Bacteroidia; order Chitinophagales; family Chitinophagaceae; genus Ferruginibacter. The sequence goes on from CAYTQB010000004.1 coordinate 76,818, forward strand.
TTTTATAAAAGCCGGCCGTGATATGGGTGTGTTCATCGGCCCCGGACGTGGCTCTGCTGCAGGCAGTGCTGTTGCGTATTGTATTGGTATTACAAACATCGATCCTATAAAATATAATTTACTGTTTGAGCGGTTCCTGAATCCTGAACGTAAGTCCATGCCTGATATTGATACAGACTTTGATGATGAAGGAAGGCAGAAAGTAATTGATTATGTTGTTCAGAAATATGGAAAGAACCAGGTGGCACAGATCATCACCTATGGTACCATGGCAGCCAAATCAAGTATAGCCGATGTAGCCAGGGTTATGGACCTGCCCTTACCCGAAAGCAGGGCCATATCGAAACTTGTTCCCGAGCGCCCCGGAATAAATTTGAAACGCCTCTTGCATTCTCCCTTCACTAATAAGGAATCAAAGAATGGTGAAATATCACTGGAAGAAAAAGAACAGTTGCAGGCAGATGATACAGAAAATGTAAGAAAGCTTAGAGAGATATATAATGGTAGTGACCTGCCAAGTAAAATATTACATGAAGCTGAGATATTAGAAGGTTCAGTGCGTAATACCGGCATTCATGCATCGGCCATCATTATTGCGCCTCAGGACCTGACAGATCTCATTCCTGTGGCCACCTCAAAAGAATCAGACTTATGGCTGACACAAATTGAAGGGAATACCATTGAAGAAGCAGGCGTAATTAAAATGGACTTTCTTGGCTTAAAAACATTGAGCATTTTAAAAACCGCTCTTCACCTGATAAAGCAAAACCATGGAGTTGATATCGAGATAGATAATATACCACTGGATGATGAAAAAACATACAAACTGTATCAGCAGGGCGATACCAATGGTACATTCCAGTTTGAAAGCCCGGGCATGCAAAAATATTTACGGGAACTTAAGCCCGATAAATTTGATGACCTGATTGCTATGAACGCACTGTATCGCCCCGGCCCGATGGCATACATACCAGAATATATTGACCGTAAGCATGGAAAGAAACAGGTGTCGTATGACCTGGCAGATATGGAAGAGTTTTTGAAAGAGACCTATGGTATCACGGTTTACCAGGAACAAGTGATGTTGCTTTCGCAAAAGCTTGCCGGCTTTAGCAAAGGTGATGCAGATGTTTTGCGTAAGGCCATGGGTAAAAAACAAAAATCGGTACTGGATAAAATGAAAGTGCAGTTTGTTGAAGGCGCCACTGCAAAAGGCCACAACAAAGATGTACTTGAAAAGGTTTGGGTTGATTGGGAAGCCTTTGCACAATATGCTTTCAACAAATCACACTCTACTTGTTATGCATTTGTGGCCTATCAAACTGCGTATCTCAAAGCTCATTACCCGAGTGAATACATGGCTGCTGTTTTAAATCATGCCGGCAGCATTGACAAGATCACTTTCTTTATGGAAGAATGCAAGCGGATGGGATTAAAAGTACTTGGGCCGGATATCAATGAATCACAAAACGGTTTTGCTGTAAATGCAAAAGGAGAAATTCGTTTTGGGTTCAGCGGATTAAAAGGTGTAGGTGAAAATGCTATTCAAAACATTATTGAGGAAAGAACAAAACACGGTGCTTTCACATCCATCTTTGATTTTGCCAAACGTGTCAATCACCGCTCAGCCAATAAAAAATCAATGGAGAGCCTGGCTTATTCCGGTGCGTTCGATTGTTTCGAAGACATTACCCGTGCCCAATATTTTTACCAGGCTCCCGGCGATGTGCAGGGATTGGAAAAAATATTGAAGTTTGGAAGTGTGTACCAGGCAAATGCGGTAAACACATCGAATACATTATTTGGCGACCTGCAGATGCCCGACATTGTTCCACCCAAATTAACGGTTTGCGAACCCTGGCCTTTGGCTGTGCAGTTAGATTATGAAAAAGAAGTTACCGGGATGTTCATGAGTGGCCATCCGCTGGATAATTATAAGTTCGAGATGAAACATTATAATATCACGCCATTGGCAGATTATACCGAATTTAAAGCGGCTGTAAATATTCATCCAAACCCTGCAAAACAATTTCGTTTGGCAGGACTGGTGGTAGATGCCCAGCACCGGCTTACAAAGGCAGGAAAAAACTTTGCTGTTTTAACTATTGAAGATTACAGCGGCAAAGCCGAATTCATGTTATGGAGCGAAGACTATGTGAAATATACTAATTACCTTGAAAAAGGACTTATTGTAATGCTGGAAGGCGCTTTTCGGAAACGATATAATGGCGACCAGTACGATTTTAAACTGGAAAAACTGCATTTGCTGGAAACAGTAAAGCCAAATCTTACCAAACAGGTGATCATTGATGTGGAACCTCAATTCATTACTGAAGAGATGGTTGACTTCATAGAAAGGAATATTAAGGCAAACCCCGGCAAGACCTCTTTAAAATTCAACGTTATTGATAGCAGGCATAAATTTAAGATAGGCATGTACAGTGATCAGGAAAAAAGGTTAACCATGAATGATGACATGGCATTTTTCCTGAACGGGAATAAAGATATTGAAGTGAGTGTAGTGACTGCCTAACGTTTCACTCAATCATAAAGATCTCTCTTTTTCCACCTTCTACACAATCCATGTAGCCCTTCATAATATCTTTTAACTCGTTGCTCATGGTGGCTGAACGCATATTGGAGAAAAAACTGCCGATATCATCTGTTTCCGATTCTACCACCACCGTCCAGTAATTGCTTACGATATCGGTCATTACTTTCATATTCTTCCCCATACCGTCCTTTTCGAAATGCGGAATTGCCTGTTTGAACATTTTCACCAGGTCTTTTGCCTTGCCCGGCTTAGCCTGGAATACTTCTCTTATTAAATACATGATAATTGATTTAGCCACTAAAGATAATTGTTGATTTTTTTAAATGCAACAGGAAATATCTGTCGGGGAGCTGACTTTTCAGCCACAATGGCTTCAATAATGCCAATTATATTTTATCACATACTGTGGATATGTCATAACAACACCTTAACCGTTTTGGAGCTAAATTTGCTCTCTTGTAACAAAATAAAAAATATAATTATGGCACTAGAACTCACAGATTTAAACTTCAAGACCAATGTGTTGGAATCAGATAAATTAACAGTAATTGACTTTTGGGCAGAATGGTGCGGCCCCTGCCGTGCAATAGGCCCGGTAATTGAAGAATTGTCGAAAGACTATGCAGGTAAGGTAAATGTAGGTAAGGTAAATGTTGATAATAATCCGCAGATATCTATGAACTATGGTATTACCAGTATCCCCGCTATTCTTTTTGTAAAAGGTGGTCAGGTAGTTGACAAATTAGTAGGCGCACAGCCCAAAGCTAATTTTGTAAAGAAAATTGAGCAACACAAATAATTATCGCTGATTGTTAGATTGATCTGATTGCGCAGATAAAAGAATCCCCTGTTTTTAGCAGGGGATTTTTAATACAGCAATAGTTGAGTTGAATTAATGCTGTACGTTCTCTACGGCAGTTGGATCATGTTTATGTTTGAACATGATGCCGAACAATATCGCCACAACCAATGCATATACTGCAAAGGTGAGCCATATTCCATGCCAGTCCCGGGCACCGTCTGCCGAAACAAAATATTCTCCAATAATATAACCGCTTATTGTACTTCCAAGCCAGGCCCCCACTCCGTTCGTCATCATCATAAACAATCCCTGGGCACTTGAGCGAATGCTATGATCTGTTGTTGTTTCAACAAATAATGATCCTGAAATATTGAAAAAGTCGAAAGCCATTCCGTATACGATGCAAGACAATACGATCAATACTGTTCCGAATGAAGACGGATCACTATAGGCAAACAACCCGAACCGCAACACCCAGGCAAACATGGCAAACAACATCACCGTTTTGATACCAAAGCGTTTCAGAAAGAATGGGATCGTTAAAATGAATAGTGTTTCTGACATCTGAGAGATAGACAGGATGATGGTTGAATATTTTACAACAAAAGAGTCCTTGTATGCAGCATTTGCCTCGAACCCGCTAAGGAATGAATCGCCATACATATTCGTAAGCTGGAGTGCTGCGCCAAGGAGCATTGAGAAAAAGAAGAATAATGCCATTTTATAGTTACCAAAAAGCTTAAATGCCTTCAAACCCAGCTGTTCTATAATACCTGCATCTTTTGAAATTGATTTTGGTGGGGGGCATTTAGGTAAAGTAAAAGAATAAAGGCCCAGCAGGATGGCCGCTACTGCCCCAATATAGAATTGATTGGCATTTGCTTTACTCCCTGTAAGGTTGGTCATCCACATCGCTACAATGAAACCAATCGTTCCCCAAACCCGGATAGGCGGAAAAACTTTCACTACATCAAAGCCCCCGCCTTTCAAAATTGTATAAGCAATCGAATTAGAGAGAGAGATGGTAGGCATATAACAGATCATGGCGACAAATATGACATAATAGAGTGTATCCGGATCATTCACATATGGAACATAGAACAGGATCATCCCGTAAAAGATGTGCAACAGGCCATACAACCTTTCGGCATTCATCCACTTGTCGGCAATAATACCTGTAATTGCAGGCATAAATAGTGAAGCAAGGGCCAGCGTAGAAAATATAGCACCGAATTGCGGGAATGTCCACCCCTTGGCATTCAGACAATAGGTTCCGATGGTAATCAACCAGGCTCCCCATACAAAGAACTGGAGAAAACTCATGAGGGTAAGGCGCAACTTGATACTCATATAGCTGTTGGTTTTAGACTTGGAAGATAGTACATTTCTTCTGCCTTTATCGCCGTAAATTTGTAAAAATTTTCGTGATGAATGTTTCCATTGATGTTTTAATTGATGCCACAGCTGATAAAGGCCTTAGATCTATTGCCGAAAAAGTAAAGAATAACAAACGAATTACTGATGAAGAAGGGTTGCTTTTATTTGAGAAGGGTTCCATACCCTTTGTTGGCGCCCTGGCAAATTTTATCCGTGAAAGATTACATGGTGACAAAACTTACTTCAACCGCAACTTTCATATTGAACCCACTAATGTTTGTGTGTTCAGTTGCAACTTCTGTTCCTATTCCCGTTTATATGCACATAAAGAAGATGGCTGGGAACTGAGTATTGACCAGATGCTGGACATTGTAAAAACCTACGATGGCAAACCCATTACTGAAGTTCATATTGTAGGCGGTGTTCATCCTAAAATGAACATGGCTTACTTTGTTGAGTTGATGCAAAAGATAAAAGCCCATAGACCCTCGCTCCATGTAAAAGCCTTTACTGCAGTAGAACTTGACTATATGTTCCGTAAGGCTAAATTGACTACTGAAGAAGGCATGAAACAGTTACATGCTGCCGGGTTAGATAGTTTGCCAGGTGGCGGTGCCGAAATATTTCATCCTGAAATAAGGGAACAAATTTGTGCCGATAAAGTAGATGCCAACGGCTGGCTTGCTATTCATGAAGCAGCGCATAATTTAGGCATGCACAGTAATGCGACCATGCTTTACGGACATATTGAAAAATATGAACATCGCATTGATCATATGCGGAGGTTAAGAGAATTGCAGGATAAGACCGACGGCTTCAATACATTTATTCCATTAAAATTCAGGAATAAGGATAATGCCATGAGCCATGTGGATGAATCTGTTACTACAGAAGATATGAGGCTATATGCTATAGCGAGGATATACCTCGACAATTTTCCGCATCTTAAAGCTTACTGGCCGATGCTGGGCCGGCAAAATGCACAGTTGAGTTTATCTTTTGGCGTAAATGATATTGACGGTACGATTGATGACTCAACTAAAATTTACAGTATGGCCGGCAGTGAAGAACAAACCCCGGCTATGACCACGGAAGAACTGGTAACCTTAATTAAACAGGTAAACCGCAAGCCTGTTGAAAGAGATACGCTATATAGTGTGGTGAAAGATTACAGTGACTTCGATTTTGCTGCAAAGAAATTTGATTCCTCTCTAAACTAATAATATAGCACCAGGCTAAATAACAAAACAGCCACTCGTGCATGGCTGTTTTGTTATTAATGATTGTCTCAACCGAGACAATTTAATTTTTAGTTATGAATAGAGGGCTGCTGTTATACATTTCTACTGCGGCAATCAGCTTCTTTGATTCAGGTGATATTTTTACTTTACTGTTATAAAAATCAGATGCCTTGGGATTGTCTTTTAACAGCTCTGCCATTACTGTTCTTGAGTATGGAAGTATATCACCATCATCACCGGTCTGTACAAAATATTCTGTAGCAGCGTTGCCACCATTGTAAAACTTCCTGCTGTAAACATTAAGTCTTCCGCTGGCTATCTTCATTGCAAAACCAGGAAGTATTTCAGATGCGATATAAGTGGTTTTTGTGGTGAGTAATAGTTTTTGCGAAACAGCAAATCGCTTATTATCCTGGTATGCCAAAACATCTTTGGCCTCAATAACAATCTTGTTATCTGCCAAAAGGTGTGGTGTTATTAAAACACCGGTAACCAGTTTTAAAGTTGAATAATTCTGCCTGGATCCATCAGTTTTTACAACAAAGCAAGAGTTTGTTGTAGCATTTCCGTTTTCCATATCTGCCTTGGGCTGAGGAACGGAGTTCTTACTTACGGAACAAGAGTTTAGAAAGATTAGGGTGCTGCATAGTAGTGCAACCGAGGGTACAAATGTTTTCATTTATTAGGATTTGAGGTTAAAACGGTTCTCCGCAAAAAATTATTGTAGTTTTTTTGAGATTATTATTTACGGGAATATATACATCACTAACAGGCAGAATCAAACACTCCAAAAAATCAGCCGGCTGATTTTCTAATTGAAAAACAGCCGGCATTATAAATTTTTAAAACCTATGGGGCTTAATTAACCAATCCGGTATATTGTTGGGTTACTTTTTTTATAATATAACCACTGATCCATCCCACGTACGCATATTTAGCATAAATAAATTTCTTACCAGGATTAACAGTGTTTATTTCTTTAACCAATTCATCCAGCCAGATAGTACCGGCTAAAAGGGCCTTTCTGTCATATGTGTTCAACACACGGTTAATATTCCTTTGAGAAGCCCGGGCATCTTCGGGGTAAGAAATAAATGTAAGGTCTGGTTTACTCACTTTATCATAATCAGACAAAAGCAGCCTTCTGAATTCAGAAATATCCTGGCTGCTGAGATCAGTATAATTGTTATTCACGTTCTCCGGATGCATAATGGAAGCAATGGCCCACACCACCCCGCCCGAAAGGTAAGTGATATCACGGGTCTTCACATCTTTCTTGGCAACGAATTCATTTACGACTAACCTTCTCAGGCTGTCTCTCCAGATCTGTTCAGCCATTTGCACAAATTCTGCGATGTCCCCTCCGGTTTTTGCTTCAATCAGGCGCTGGAATGATTTTGTACCAAGTGGGAATGTTACAGGGATAAAACTTTTATTGATATTGAAATAACCGCCCTTTGTATTACCACTGCCCACATCAAGCTGATTAGCGGTAAACCTGCGGTTTTGAGGAACGATTCCAAGAAGACTTAATTCCGATTCCTGCTGCGGAGTAATATAGTTGATGATAACCCTGGGATCCAGAGTTACCGGGCGTACCACAGAAGCAAAGTATTCCACTTTGTTATATTTATCCAGTTCCTGCTTCAATCCGCTGCTGATAACTATATGCACTTTATCAGGTTTAACGCTATAGCGGGAGCGAAATATATCCCAGAGTACACTAATAGCATCCTGAGTTTCTTTCTCACTTTGATAGGAAAGTGCGGCTGCATCGGTATTGATAGCGGTATCTGACTTCAATGTATAATCATATTGCCTGTCTTTACTGAGTTTTACTTCAATGATGCTCATTTTAATGCCCTTAGCCCCTATTTCTATGCCTGCATACATCTCACCTATTCCCTGTACGCTTTTTAAAAGCGTTTCAACCACATCTGCAATTACAGTTAGTTTTTGGGCCCTGTATAATCTTACGGCCGTAGTATAATGTTTAATGGCAAGTTCCGGCTGTTCAAGCTTTGTGTATAGATTGCCAAGGCCCTCATTGGCAAATGCCTGGCAATACACATCATAATTCGCTTTAGCGGTCGACAATCCTTTCTTAAAGAATTCTTCAGCAGCATCAAATTGCTGGGCTTCCATAAGACTAGTTGCTGTTTTCAGCATCCTGAAATTAGCCTGACTCTTTATTGTTTGGGCATTGGCAAGGGTAACCGCAAACAAGAGCATGATAAATAGAAAAATTTTCTTAAACATGGTGTAAGTTTTTAAAAAAACAGAGAGAGTGATTTCCTGTGTTTCAGCAGACAAATTTATGATTCAGTAATGGCAATGTATGAGATTTTGAACCTGTTTAGCTATGTTCTGCAAAAGTTGTGACCATTTTGTGCAAAACCTATTTAACACAGGTTTACAGCGCCAATAAATAAAGAAATGCAGTTATATTTTAAGAGTAAAGAAGTGTTACCTGAACAAAAAATGTAATAAATGGCTGGCTGGAAAAGGTATGATGAGGATAAATAAACTGCCAGGAGCTAAAGCCCCTGGCAGCAATTAATATTATTTCCTGAACAGTATTGTTGTTAAAACAGGTAATAATTTTAATTTTTAATAAAAAGTACGATCATCAATATCACAGCCACAAATAATAGGGTCAGGCAACTAACAGCCAGGTAAGCGATGGTTCTCATACAATAGGATTTAGTTACCCATAATTTCACAAAAAATATACCAACAGCCCCTTTTTGGGAATAAACATACCATTTCAGGTTTATTTACTTAGTACAAGTACGTATAAAATAATTTAAATTGTACCCAAATAAAATATATGAAAAAAAACACCATTTTATTAATTGCCGTATTAATTAGTATCGTAGCTGCAGTTTCGTGTAAGACTGTGGGGCGTATTGCAGCCAAATACTGGTTAAAGCGTGAGATCAAAGAATTTGTTTCTAATTGTGAAAACAAGACCGGCAGGTTACTGGGCAGTGAGAATGCACATAAATATTGTGATTGTGCAGTTGACATAGTAGCTGAGCAATATCATAACTACCAGGATGCTAAAAAAATATCTGTTGCAGAGATCATTGAGTTTATTAATAAGTGTAAATAAAATTTCAGCTCCAATAAAAATGCCTTTTGATATCAAAAGGCATTTTGTATTATTTAAAAGTTGATCTTTTAAATAGTAACAACCACATCTATCACTTGCTTTTTATCGGAGCTTTCCCAGCGGAAACGAACAGTATAAACCTTGCCCGGGCTACTTTTTAAGCGGTAAGGGATCTTTAAAGTATAGTCCACATTATTGTTTTCCATGGCACCCTTCACTTGTTTAAGCAGCATGTCCGTTATTTTTATTTCATTAAGATTATTATCATACACCCAAAAGCTTTCCTTTCCCTGGAATATGCCTGAGATACTTGACCCCTCAATACTGGAAATATCAAGACTGGTATAAGCCATTTTTGGTGCTACTTTAATTGTTGTATCTATGGCTACCAGCATATTTTTTGCCTTTAAACCAGTGATCATCCCATAAGAGCCATCAGGTAATTTAATTGCTTTTACTGCTTTGGAAATCTGCAATGCTTCTCCGGGCTTTGTCATCATAAAAGGGAACTCAAGCCTTAACTGGTTCTTGCTTTTCAGGTCATATAACCTGATCTTGACCGTAGCATTCCAGTACAGTTTCATAATATCTGCAGGTATGCCAAACTTTATACTCAGGTTCTTTACATCTTTCGAAGCAAATCCCGTAGCTTCATTCTTTATAAAGACATTCGGGTTCTTAGAGAGTATATCTCCTTTCGGTGATACGATCATCAGCTCTGCAGCAACAAATACAGTTTTGCTTTTATCTTCAACGAAACCTGCAGGGTCTTGTAAAGCCAGTTCAATTTCTTTATTCAGCGGAACCCTGTTGCTCAGCAGCGATGAACCATCAATCCTTACATCTATTGCTTTTGCCCACACTCCTTCTTTGAAATACTTAAGGCCTGTCAATGGTAAAATGCCATTATTTTGGGCAATACCCTGCGTTAACCACAGAATGCTGATGGCTGATAAAACAAAACATTTCCTGAACATGTAGGCTGAGATTTTCATAAAGATATAATTCTAATTGACAATTAATGGTCGGGTGAAATTAATGTTGATATCAAGTGATATTTGCCATATAAAAACGTCCACAGCTGTGGTTTTATTATCTTTTAACTGCCAATGAAATGTTACTATTCGATCGTTGGCTTGCCAGAAACGGCTTTTGCTTCAGATTGCAAAAGATCGAAAACCACGATGTCATTTTCGCCCTTTTTCAGCCAGGATGCAGGGCAAAATAAACGTTGTTGTGGTCCTATGTTCCAGTATCTGCCCAGGTTATGCCCGTTTATATAAACCATACCCTTTGCATAAGCGCCCAGGTCAAAGTATGTGTCTCCTGTTTCTTCAAGCCTGAAACTCCCTGTAAAAAAACTGCCTGGCCCGGAATCCCGTGCCTTTTTATCAATTTGCAATCGTTGATCCCTGATAAACTTCTCATCCATTGGGTATAACCGTGTCTCCCAGTTCATCAATGTCATTCCATTTAATGTTACCCGGTCAGTTATGCCTTTACGGTCAATCATGAATTGGGCGAAATTGATATGGCCCATGCCTTCCACCAGGATCTCCAGTTCGGGGTCTGCCACATCTGTTTTGGGTAATGCCACTTCCCAATTACCACCATCCCTGAAAACGGTATCAATGAATTTGCCATTCAAAAAGACAAGGGCATAATCATGCGGCTCCCATAATTTCAGCTTACCGCTTTTATGGCCAATTAATTTTGTTTTATAAGATATGAGTCCCTGGTTCTGTCCAAAATCTTCCATGGGCCTTGGCTGAGGTGTTTTTATCACTGGCACGACAATGTTTAAAAGGCTGTTGGCATTTTTCATCTCAATGTTAGGAATATCAATTGCTTTTATTGCCGGAGCAATATCCGGTATTTTATAGGCAGCATATTGTTGGATCAACCTGCGGAGCATAAAATATTTTGCCGTGGGTAACCCCTGCTCATTGATTGGTGCATCATAATCATAGCTGGTTATATCCGGCTGGTATTGTGTCGGCGAAAATGCATTGGCTCCGGCTGTAAATCCAAAATTGGTGCCTCCATGGATCACATAAAAATTAACCGACTTTTTATTCTTTAATAAATATTCAACTTCCTTTTTTAAATCGGTTGTATCAGGCCTTGCCCATTTTTCTCCCCAATGGGTTAACCAACCGGGGTATGTTTCGCTGCTGAAGGATGGTACGTTGGGGTTTCGTTTTTTTGCCTGGTTAAAATCATTATCACTGCCGCCGCTGTCCAAACCAATAGCTGCCCCGTCAATATTACCTGCTTCCAGCATATAAGCCGTGGGGCCATCGGCTGTATAGAATGGTACATTAATTCCATTTTGTAACCAAAGTGTTCTAAGTGCTTCAAGATAATCTTTATCATTACCAAAACTGCCATATTCATTTTCGATCTGAACCATTACTATAGGCCCGCCTTTTGAACATTGCAGAGGAACAATTTCTTTAGAAAGCCGGTTTATATATCTTGTTACCGCAGCCATATACCTCGTATCCATGCAACGTAGCTTTATGTCGGGTATCTTTAACAAATATGGGGGTAGTCCGCCAAAATCCCACTCTGCACATACATAAGGCCCGGGCCTCAATATCACCCACATGTTTTCCTCCTGGCATATTTTTATAAATTCACGGATATTACGATTACCGGTGCTGAAGTCAAATGAACCTTCTTTGCTTTCATGATAATTCCAGAAGATATAGGCAGCAATGGTATTACAACCCATTGCTTTGGCCATTTGAATGCGATGCCTCCAATATTCGCTGGGGATACGTGCCGGGTGCATTTCCCCACTTATCATTTGAAACGGCTTACCATCCAGTAAAAAATCATCCTTTCCGAGACTGAACTGGTGAATTTTATTTTGTGCGAACGTGCCGGAATATATTAAAAGGGTGAACAGGGTTGATAAAAGAAATTTCATGTGCATCTTGTTGTTTAATTCATCAGCAATTTACAAGGAATATCATTCATTTAATTTTTGTAATTTGGTTTTCTAAAACTAACGGCAGTTCATTTCTCATGTGCTCCGCTACAGAATTAAGCATGATTAAAACCATAGTTAAAAAAATATGAAGGTCCGGTTCATTTTACTTTTTGTATGCCTTATATATACGGGTTTGTTTGCCCAGAAGCAAAAAGCTGATAGCCTTACGGACTTACTTGGAAAAGAAAAGACAGATACCGGGAAAGTAAAATTAATGTGGCAACTGGCAGGTGTTATCAATGTATATGAACCTGAAAGGGCATTATTCCTCTCACAACGGGCCCTTAGCCTCGCCACTTCAATAAAATATATCGAAGGAGAGTCAAAATCATTGGGCGCTTTGGCCAATACGCTTATCATAATGGGTAATTATCCAAAAGCGCTTGAATATAACCTGAAGAAACTGCAACTGGCAGAGAAAATGGATAACCCCCGTAACCTTGCCTTTGCCTTGCTTAATACCGGTATTGTGTACAGGTACCAGGAGCAATACGAAGATGCGTTGGTTTATTACTACAGGGCCGATTCTGTGATCAGGCAATATGGCATTGAAGATGCGAAGTATTATATTTTTATGAACCTGGGTGATGCATATGATAAAATGAACAATACAGATTCTGCATTCAGCTATTTCAACAAATCACTTATACTTTCCAATAACCTGAAGAATGATGATTATATCGGTAATTCAATGACCGGCCTGGGCCATACCTATCTTAAGCAGAAGAATTATCCCTTTGCATTACTGAATTACCGAACCGCTATCACCCACCTGGAAATTGCCAACAATGACAATGTACTTTGTGAAGCTGCACTGGGACTGGCTGATCTGTTTCAAAAACAAAATCAAAGTGATTCGGCTGTCTTTTATGCCAATCGTTCACTTTCTATTGCGGTAAAAGATGGTTTCCTGGAAAAACAACTGGAGGCTACGGAATTTTTAGCAAAGCATTATGATGGAACAAAAAATACAGACAGCGCATTTGTCTATCTGAAAAAAGTGCAGGTACTGAATGATTCTGTAAATAGCAGAAGCAAGATAAGGGAGATTCAAATGATCTCCAGTAATGAAAGATTGCGGCAACTGGAAATAGAGGAGAATAAAAAAATTGCCCAGCGTGAAAGGAAGCAGCAGTTGCAATATCTTTTTATCGGGATATTTATTCCAGGGTTCTTTTTGCTTACATTACTTTTAAGCAGGATAAGGATACATACCCGTGTTATAAAAATACTGGGCATATTATCTTTATTGATCCTGTTCGAATACCTCACCCTCCTGTTGCATCCAACAGTTGCAGAGCTAACAAACCATACACCGGTATATGAAATGCTCATCTTTGTATCTATTGCTTCTCTGTTAATACCTGCCCACCATCGTATTGAGCAATGGCTGATACAAAAATTGATCCACCGAAATGGATCAATGAGATGGAAAAAATTCAAATTAAAAGTAAAGAACCCTCCGGTTTAAAAAAACCATAAGCAGGGTATCAATTACCTGTTGGGGTTGGCCTGGTTGAGGCTGTATCCTTTTTAGTTGTGTCTGTTGCTGCCGGAGCTACAGGGGCCGCTTCCATAGATTTCTCTGTTGCTACAGTATCTTTGGTTGCTTCCTTGCTGTCAGCTTCATTGTTACAGCCTGTAACTGCAAATGAAACAAAAAGTACTCCTGCAAGAATAAATTGAAGTGTAGTTTTGGTCTTGTTGATCATTAGTTTAAGTTTTAGGGTATAATTTTACAATTAATATTTCAATAATTCAAATTTTCAGCTAAAAATTACGCTACCCACAAGATTTAATTATTGTAGAGCTGATTGAACAACAGTTTGAATGTACCATAGGCCTGGGCCCTGAAAGTGATCTCGGGTGCAAATGCAAACAATTTTCCCTGGCCAACTTTTGCTTCAAATGCCGTAACTCCATTTTTTAAATAGGTTTGTCCCCACGACCAGCCACTTCTTAATGGTTTGTCATTGGCAAACCAGGCAATTGGTTTTATGGTTCCGCTAATCACGGCATCGGGGTTCATTTTAAATACCGGGCTGTTGTCAAAATAAATATCAGTCTCGGTATTCATTCCTGATGTTGAAACTAAACTATTATCAGTTGTCATTCTTAAAATACTTCCGGGTGTATAAAATTTTTCCCGGCTCAGCGACCTTTCAACACCATTCTCTATCTCCACCATGGCGTCAGTAACCGGTAGTTTTAAATGATAAGCCAGTTGTGTACTGCTGCCAATAGTGACAATGTTTCCACCCTGCTCCAGAAATATTTTTATCTGCGGTATTGATTTTTCTGCTGTGATTCTGCCAACCCTGTTTTTATATTCTTCGGGTATATTCGCCAAATTATTTCCAGTTTGTACTCTGCCTTGATTACCCCGGCTGGTCACAGAAGGAATAGCTCCTCCAACAAAAACAATAACATCATATTTCGATTTGAGGCTGCCTGTATCAATATCCTTTGGATAAATAACATCAAATGAATAGTTGAATTTCTCCAGTATCAACCTTACCCATCCCGATGGCATGGAACCGCCGTAAGTATCCCACAATGCCACCCGGGCTTTATTTATTTTGGTTAATCCTGAAGGTTTTTCTGCAATAGTTAAGACACGGACACTTGTTTCCTTTACAATTTTTTCAAGCGTAGCTTTTGACCTGGCATTTGATGATATGAAGAACGAACCTCTACTGTATGAAGAATTGTCAGCCGCATCAGTTATCCTGTACACTTCAATTTCTTCATTCAATAACATATTAACAGCTTTGAAAGATTGGTTGGCTCTTGCATCTAAAACATAGCCTTTGGATGAACCGGAATTAGCTATTGAACCATTTAATTTTAATAAAACACCATTAGGATTCTTTTCAAAGGGGCCGTCAAATGCTTCCATTATTCTGTCGAACTGAACACCCATCTGGTAAGCCAAAGTCCACCCTGCTGCATCATACGGAGGTACAGGGGGACCGCCTGGGTATTGAAAATCATTCGGGTGATCCTGCGGTTCAAACAGGTCTAAAATATGTGGCCTGAAGGCCTGGTTTGTTTTTACTATGTAGGAATTAGCAGGATATTTTTTTTCTGCAACTGTAAAATCAGTTGTTGCTTTTTGTACAACCACACCAGTTCTTATTAATGCATTCAAAAACTCGACAGCCGTTGCAAAGTCGGGTTGATCAGATGGAATGATATATCCACGGGCATCCCTGTACACTTTGTTCTTCATTACACTGTCGTAATACCTCATTGGTACATTGGTGCTTTGATTACGTGTTGCTTCGGTATTACCCCTCACCCTTCTTAATGAATCCTGGTACATCCTGTTCATCTCTTCGATTTTTGATGGCGACAATGACCAGGTATCTTTATTTCCTTTATCAATAGAATTCTTTCCCATTAAATAAATATTGTACAACAGTTCATCCCTGTTACGTGATGCATAATTCAAAACAGCATAGTTCAGCGAAACAGAATAATCTATTGACTGGCGAAATAACCATTTTTGCGGCAATACAGGATTTGGCGTGGCTGCGTTTGGAATTAACCTGGATGTAACGAGTGGAACGTCTGATGGTGCAGGACTCCCGATGATCTCTGTAAGCAACCCTATTACGTTATGAAAATAAGTGGTGGTACGTAGGCCGCCATTATACCAGGTGGAAAATACAGAGCCGGCTTTACTGGTATAACCCGGTTTGTTCTCTGCATTCAGGCGGTTTTGCATGGCTGCCCCAACAGCATCGAGGCCGGTTATGATCAGCGGATCAAAAACATAATTGAAAGGATCCCTGTACGGAGCCCCTGCTACTACAGACCCTGCAGGCCCAGCCTGGTGATGATTGTACATGATCTGCGGTATCCAGTCAACAAATAATTGTCGTGCAATATTCTGCGATTCTTTCAGGTTAAGCATGTAAAAATCCCGGTTGTTATCATGCCCGGCATATTTTTCATACAACCTGGGCAGGTTTGCGATACTTCTTTTTTGTTCAGCTGTATCCCTCATATACCAGTTACTCACCAGTTCCTGGCCATCGGGGTTTGCATGCGTCATGAGTACGATCACATCATTCAGTATGCGTACTGTCTCCTCATCATTCCTGCTCAGCAGTTGATAGGCAGTTTCTATTAGCTGGTGTATGCCTACCGTTTCGGTGGCATGTAAACCGCCGTCTATCCAAACAACCGCTTTACCCAGTTTCGACAATTGCTTTGCTTCTTCAACAGTAACTTCAGCATTGCCCAGTTTTTGGGAGATGCTCCTGTAGTCATCCAGTTTTTTTTGATTTTCCGGAGAGGTTACAATCAGCATGAACTGGTCTCTTCCTTCTTCTGTCTTACCGATCACCGTATATTTTGCCCGGTCAGAAGCCGCAGCGATCTTTTTGAAATAAGCTTCTGTTTGCGTAAACGTGGCCAGCTTATAATTATCTCCAATATTAAATCCGAAATGCTCTTTAGGCGCTGGTATCTTTTGCGCTTTTATTGAATGCGTAGTTAAACAAAACAGCAGGAAGAGGTAAAACAGTTTTTTGGTAACCATAGTCAATGTTTTAGAATGCCTAAAATAGGCATTTATTGATTTGAAGGGATATTTTTTAAAGACAGTTTTATAAAAGGCGAAATTTTTATGGATCAACTGATTCAGTTATGAAGTAAATTTGTGCAGACCATTTGTAAAGTGTTTTTCATGACTGAAAATGATATACTCCAGTTATCAATATATATAGCCAGTGGCTTTGCAGCAGGCATTATCATGTATAAACTGGTAATACCCCTGTTCGCAAAACTTGCTGCCAAGACTGCCATCAAGTCCGACGACCTTATCATACGTACGATCCGTAACTGGGTTATCCCCTGGTTTGTTGCGCTTGGCCTTTTTCTTGGCCTGAGGCGCATTGATATGGAAATGCGGTATCACGACTGGATACTAAACGGGCTGATGATCTTTTTCATTTTTTCCCTTACACTGATCACTGCAAGAGTTATCTCGGGTATGCTGAGAATAAAATCTTCTCACACTGATACGGTAATTCCTTCTTCTTCTATAATCGGCAATATTGTCCGCATCATCATCTATGTTATCGGCTTACTCATCATCCTTCAATCACAGGGTATATCCATTACACCCATGCTTACTGCATTAGGTGTGGGTGGATTGGCTGTAGCGCTTGCATTGCAACCAACGCTCTCCAATCTCTTTGCAGGATTGCAGATGATCGCATCGGGCAGGTTGAACCCCGGCGATTTTGTAAAACTCTCATCGGGAGAAGATGGTTTCATTGAAGATATGAACTGGCGCAGCACTACTATCCGTGGAGAGTCTGATCATATTGTTATTGTGCCAAACTCAAGGCTGGCCGATATGATCGTTATTAATTATTATTTGCCCCACCGTGAATTGTCTTTTAATGTAGAGTTGAGTGTAGGTTTCGACAATGATCTTGACCATGTGGAGAGGGTAACTAAAGAAGTGATCTGGGAAACATTACAGGAAGTGGAGGGCGCTGTAAAAGATTTTGAACCGGTGATAAGGATATATGCCTTCGGTGACAGCCGCATAAACCTGCGGGCCATTTTAAGAGTAACGGAATATTCTTACCAGTTTGCCGTAAGGCACGAGTTCATTAAAAGAATACAGAAACGTTACCAGCAGGAAGGTATCAGCATCCCCTTCCCTATTCGCAATGTGGTCATGAAAAATAATGAAGCGTAAAGCCAGGCAAACCTGTTATACCGTGTTAACGGTTCGTAGCATTCGTTGTTAATTCTTTTTGTCTTGTGGTATGCAGTATGAAGTCACTTTTAAAATTTGGCCTTTGTCGTTAAACTCATACAGGTCGCAGGCAGAAACAAATGAAACCCGTTTGTTATCTCTTAAAAATTCCGCTGTTCCGTTTACAACTACTTTCCCATTCTCAGCAATTACGTTAAGTGTCACAAATTTGGTCGTTACAGATTTAAAGTAACTGCCAACTTGTTTGCAGTTATCAATAATAGCTTGCTTGCCAATAAAAGTATTTTCTTCTACAACAGTCCATTCTGCATTATCGGCTATGAAGTCATAAATCTTATCAAATTCTCCATTGGAAAAAGCCATTGATTTCTCCTTGTTTGTCATAAATATTTTATATAGCCATTTGTTTTAAGCAAAAATATGCATTTGTTTATTGCAGGCTATAATGGCCGCTGCCAATCAGTTTTTTTTGTTCTTGTTCTTCTTTTCAGGCAAAAGTTTAACATAAGTAAGCTTAAACCGGTTATCAACAATCTCTCCCTGCACTTTGGCTTTGCGGACAGCATTGCAAAACCCATCATCTGCATGTGCATCACCAAATGAATCAATATTTGCACCATCTACGTAATATGCTTTATTATCTATCCGTACCGCCAGGTCGCAGGTTTTACCCGGCAAACCCAGTTTGCATTTACCACAGGAAATTTCTGCAACCTGTATCTTTTTATCGGGATCGGGTGAGGTTGATTTTGTTGTTTGCCCACATACGATGGAAATAAAAAAGTTGGAGCACAGGATTATAAAAAAAGATTTCATAGTTTTTATTTTTAGACTCTACATCAAAGGTAAGACAAACAGCAGTACGCATTTTCAGGATTATTTTCTGCAGGAGTATTTATTGTAATGAAATAGTCACTTTCTGGTATTCGGCAGATTCACCTGTGCCTAATAAATCCGCCGTTAGCGGAAGACTTGTCTGCCGACAGGCAGCCTTGCACCAGTGGGGTTAAGTTTGGTTATTATTCTTATTCGCCAAATCTTTCGCCTTTTTTCTTTTAGTATAAATTAATTGTGTAAGTCCACCTAAAATAATACACCCAAGTCCTAAGTATTTAAAAGTGTTTCTTTTTTTTGAATCTTCAACATTACCTTCAACTAGTACATGGGCATTATAAGCATCAGGTAACCCCAAATTTTTATTTTGGCTAAAATCATCACGAACTTGGGGCTTCTGAAACGTTCCGAATTGAGAATATAGAAATAAGCAAATACCAATAATGGTAAATAACTCCGGGGCTTTAATTTTAAACATTTGAGAAGTTTTTAGTTAATGAATTTATAAGAAATACATTAGTCGATAGGAAATTGTTAATAGAATAATATTTTCAGCCAGCCACAATTGTTCCAAATCCATGCCGTGTGCCCTATTAGGTAAATGAAATATCATATTTGGATAATAGTATTTGATTTTTTTCAGTAAACATTAGCAACGTCATGTCCTCAATTGGTTTTTCCCAAAGACCGTTTAAAGCAGTCATCATGTCGAATATATCTTGAGTCATTTGCTCTTCTCTATTAACAAAATCTCTTTGAAACACATTTGGATCATTTGCCCCTATAAAAACTTCATTCCATTTTTTATATTTCTTTATGTTTTCTTTCTTTGGAACATATGATATGCCATTAGGGAATTGAATAAAGGCGATTTGATAATTGTGGACTATAACATTTCTGTATTCCTTTATTTTTTGTGAAAGTCGTTTATAATTTTTCCACGCTGGTAGTCTCCCAAAGTATTCTTCTAATACTGATGACCTCATTGGCAATTTCATTGGAGGAGGTTTCCCTATACTCAAATAGTGATCGTAGACATTTTGGTAGTTTTCATCATACCATTTTCCAGCAATAACTAAAAAATCAACCTTAGAAAGTTTTTCTAAAATATCACTATGAGTATTACTACATTCATGAATTAGCAGGTATATCTTAATTAGTAATTCTTCAGCAGAATCACAAATGCTGCCTAAATGAGTATAAAAACTCTCAAAATATGACGGGTGCTTAGTAGTAAGGCTTAACTGTGCAAGTAGAAAATTGTAAAAAAGGGAATAATGAAATGAACCAATATCGTGAAGATCGGTCGAAGTCCCCGGCCTTGTTTGAATTGCAATATGAGGATTCGTAATCGTGGTGTCAAGTCGATTGGTTAATGGAACAATGAAGTATTTCCAGAATTTCTCCGAATTTGGAAATGCTTGGGCCAGTATAGCGCCATGTAATCTTTCATTACTTTCTCCATTCTTACTATAACTTGCGGATTCTATGAACTTAATTAAATTGTCAAACTGTATTTTCATAAACAGAGGATAAAGTTAATGGTACACAACACTATAATTGACGAACTCAGTCACAATACAAACTACAATATACTACGGTAAAACAGATCAAGCAAGGCTAACTATATTTACCAGTACCGTTTTTCGGCAATACCCTTACTCAGTAACCCTTGTTCCCTGTGATGCCACAGCTTTCCATTTGCTGTTGCGTTTTATCCATACATTATAGAACCTTGTCTTTCGCTCGGCAGCAACTCCTTTTTCTTTCCTGAAAGTATGTACTATAAATGTTATTACTGCTGTGGTTCCGTACAGGTTCACCACGGCGTTCTCCAACCTGAATGAATCAATGAAAATACTGTCCTTTAACCGCTGAGAAATAATTTTATAATAGTCGAGTAGTTCTTCCTGTTTCGTAGTAGTGCCGCTTGCAGAGATACCCATAAAGCTATCATCCATCAATGTTGCAAGATAAGCAGTGTCAAGACTGAATTCAGCTTTTAACCAGTTATACTCTAATGCCAGCAATTCTTTTTTATCCTTATCCTCATATTCCTTTGTGAGGCGTGGGTTCGTTTGCTGGGCATTTACTGCCTGCCACCAGGCAAAGACCAATACTGCCAGGAGAATACATTTTCTGTTCATACGATCATTTACTTTAAAAAATCCGGCATCGGTTTGGTTCTCAGGCGAGTTCCCCCGCTGGATTTGTGTTTGGATGTGGGACTCGCCGTTACTTATTGAATATTCCTTATGCGGCGAGTCCTGTGCCAGAGACTCGCCTGAAAAGAAAAAAAATCCAGCATAGGTTTATTTACCCACTATCACTATCCGCTCTGTTGCGTTGAAGTCTTTTCCAATTATTCGTACCGTATATGTTCCTGCAGCTATGTCGGGTTGCAAACGAATATTTCCTGCTGGGTTAGTGTAGCTGTGTTTATACATTTCCCTTCCGGCCAGGTCGTAAATAAGAATGGTTACATCTCCTTTTACAGTTTCGTTGAAGTATATATTTATATCGCTGCCGGTAACAGGGTTAGGAAATACTTGGAACTTTGTTTTATCACCATACTTAACAGCAACAATATCGGAGTATTTGTATTTGCTGTCGATGTCCACTTGCTGCAAACGATAAAACGATCTTCCTTTTATTGGGGCATCGTCATAAAAAATATAATCACGATAAGCAGATGTATTGCCACTTGCCGGCACCTCTCCTATTTTTATGAATGTACTTCCATCAACAGAGCGTTCGATGTTGAAGTGATGACTGTTTATCTCTGATGATGTTCTCCAGTTCAATCTTACTCTTTTTGATTCGGGTGTAGCTGTGATACTGATATAGGAAACAGGTAAAGGCCCATTGACCGGTGTAGTAAATGTCCATAATGGCCCGATGGTTGTACTCTCTCCGTCAGAAACTTCGGCATACCATTCATATTGCGTTGTTTCTAAAAGTCCCGGCCAGTTTACACAGTTGCTTGTGCCTGATACTGCATTACTCACTTCGCCGATCAATGTATAGGCGCCAAGTTTTATGGGAAGATCAAATTCACTGTCGGCATCTGTTTCATACGTGCCAAGGAAAGGCGAATATGTTTTCACTGATAGTTTATCTAATTGCGGATCAAATTCCCATATGCGCAATAAACCGTTCCCTCCTCCTGCCCTGTCCTGGTAATCGGAAAGCATGGTATGCACCGTGTTGCTATTGTACGTATCGCTTCTTCTTGCTTCTCCGTCTGTAGTGTGTATATGTCCGCAGGCAAAGAGCATAAAATTGGGATATGCTTTCAACCTGTTGTAAATGGCAGCGCCCTGCGTACCGAATGACTGGTCTTCATTAATTCCGTAATGTGTCATCACGATCACTTTGCGGTTGCTGTAGGTTTGCACCAACCCTTCTGCCCAATCTAATGGTCCACCAACTGCAGAAAATCCTGCAGACTGGTCATATTCAAAAGAGATGACTAAGAAATCAATTCCACTTGCAGTGAATAGCTGGTAGTGGTTATCATTATTTGCTGTACCGTAACGTCCGCCATAATAACTGCGGCCGTTGAAGTGACTAAATCCAAAGAACTGGTTAAAGTAAGTTGATGTACCGGATGGATTACCAATTGGCGTTTGATCATGATTACCAACACTCAATCCAAAAGGAATGCCTTCAGGCAAACCGGTTTGGGCCGGACTTTCGATAGGCGACATAGCAGTAACCACACGGTTCCATTCAATTTGATTGTTGCTGCCTGGTGGGTCATCTCCGTTCTGCACACAATCGCCAAGCCCGCCAACATAAACGATATTTTTTAAAACCCTGTTGGCCACAATCCATGCGGTTTGAGAATTGAACATAGAAGCATTAGCTCCCTGGTGGTTGCCCTGTGGCTCTTCTGTATAGTATTGCGTATCGGGCAACATGATAACAGAAAATTTTCCTGATCCTCCCGCAGGTTTTTTTCTTCCATAAAACCTTATCCGGAGCGTACCGCCATTAGGATCAGAAACTGTTGCACAAATATTAGGACTTGTTGTTGCCGAAGTACCATTGTTTACCGGGGCAGGATTGGTGGGTTGGTTTGGTGGAAGATTATTATAACCACTGCTCACCCAATAAGGCGCTCCGTTTGTTGGATGTGTAGAGATATTGGTAGCCCGTATTGTACCATTTACTCCACCCGAAACTGAATTGGTAGCCGTGCTGTTGCAATTCTCATTCAAACCCCAGCGGCCAAGTAGCCCGGTACCCGATGTCAGTTCAAGATTATAGTTTGCTGATATTTGTGCAGCTGACCTTGCCACATTCCATATTCTTACTTCATCAATTTTACCATTAAAAAAACCAGCAGGTTCGGCAGCCGGGCTGGCAGAGTTTGAAGTAATGGCTGTTCCTACAGAAGCATGTTGTATGCTGGCTGATTCCGGTACTGCAGCACCTTCTGATTCGGTCTTATCAAGTACTCCGTTAATATAGAGATTCCAGTTTCCTGCTCCATAAGTGGCAGCCACATGCGTCCATGTATTAAGAGGTATTGCATTTGTTCCTGTTACAGGATGATTGGCTCCTCCGCTCTCTTCAAAGTCAGCTACAAGGATATTGCTTGCATTTATTCCCAAAAAATAATTTACGTTCCTGCCTGCTGCATCCGACTCTGACCTGCCTTTGGCAACAATGGGTATCCCTGAAACGCCTCCTGTTCCTGTGCTGGTTGCAATACCGTTTCCTTCTATTTTTATCCAGGCCTCAACTGTAAATGTTCCGCTGGCAGTATTCAATCCGGGTGCTGCACCAAATGTTATGTAGTCTTCAGTTCCATTAAAATCCAGTGATGAATTAGTAGTGGGGTCAGTTTGGTTAAACCCGGTAACCCACAAAGGATTTCTTGCCAGTGTACCCAAAGCGCCTCCGGCAACTGAGTTAGCTGCAGATGTGCCTGAGCCTTCATTTAATCCCCAACGACCAGCCAAACCGGTACCGCTGATTAATTGTGAGTTGTAATTTGCAAGTATTTCAGCATCAGTTCGTACAATATTCCAAATCCTTACTTCATCCATCCTGCCATTAAAGAAACCGGGCCTTATTGACGTACCAGTATTTAGTGTTGACCCGATGCAGGCATTTACATTACTTGCAGACTGCGGTGTAAAATTTCCACCGGCAGCAAGAGTAGTGTTCAATACCCCATTAATGTATAATTTCCATTCATCGGTGGTCGTATTATATGTAGCAGCAACATGTGTCCAAACACAATTTGAAAGTACACCACCTGCTCCTGTACTTACAACAGGATGATTTGCAGATGTGGCATTATCTTCAAAATCGGCTACCAGCCGCATATCGGAAAGCCGGTATCCCAAAAAATAATTGATATCAACTGCAGCACTCTCTGCTTCAGCCCTTCCCTTGGTAATAATGGGAACCACACCGGTTAGGCCACCCGTACCGGTTTCGGTTGTTGAGGCATAGCCTTCAATTTTTATCCAGGCCTCTAAAGTAAAATTGGTAAGCTTTAGTGATGCAGGATTGCCCAGGTCAACATAGCTGG
Organism: uncultured Ferruginibacter sp.; assembly: GCA_964439615.1. Lineage (GTDB taxonomy): Bacteria > Bacteroidota > Bacteroidia > Chitinophagales > Chitinophagaceae > Ferruginibacter. The sequence continues at coordinate 101,030 of CAYTQB010000004.1, forward strand.
TATCGGTAAACCGTAAGGACTGTGCTCTTACCAATCCTGGTAAAGTAATAAGAACAACCAAAAGGGTTGCTGCAAATCTTACTGTAGCGTAAAAATATCTCATGGGTGAAACTTTGGTATCATAATAAATTTCCGGATCGGTGATCAGCAGGTTTTGGAAAAGGATCTTTGGAATTTTCAGCAGAAGACAGGACAGGTACGGTTTTAAATAAGAAGAAGTAGGCACAAAATAAAACTTTTTATTCATAAAAGGAAGGTATTGCCGTTATTTGTTGTCTTTTTACCCAGGTAAAATTGATTTTCTTTGCAATTATCATGGCTCTACTCGTCGCATCACTGAACTCCGGAAGCAATGGCAACTGTTATTATATAGGAAATAATACCGATGCTGTTTTAATAGATGCCGGTATTTCGTGCCGAGAAATAGAAAAGCGGATGAAGAAACTGGGGCTTTCCATGAAAACGGTAAAAGCTGTTTTTGTTTCACATGAACATGGCGACCATATCAAGGGCGTATCAACTTTAGCCAACAGGTACAGCCTGCCTGTTTACATAACTCCCAAAACAGCATCGCAGGGCCCAAAGCTTATCAGGCATCTTTCCAAAACATTTAAAGAAGATGAACCCGTAACAATAGGAGAATTAATCATCACTCCATTTACAAAACAACATGATGCTGTTGACCCTTACAGTTTTGTTGTGCAGTATAAAGGAATTACGGTTGGCATCTTCACCGATATTGGTATTGCCTGCGAACAGGTGATACACTATTTCAAACAATGCCATGCTGCGTTTTTAGAATCCAATTACGATGAGACCATGTTGGAGAACGGCAGGTATCCTTTGCATTTAAAGAACCGGATACGTGGCGGGCAGGGGCATTTATCTAACAGGCAGGCGCTTGAATTATTTATGACACATCGTCCGAGTTTTATGTCGCATCTTTTCTTATCGCACTTATCTAAAGAGAATAATTCTCCCGAACTGGCCAAAGAATTATTTACCGAACATGCCGAAGACACAAAAATTATTGTAGCATCACGCTATGAGCCTACAGATGTTTATACCATTACTGAATTGCCAGGTGAAGAAAGCATTGCTCCTTTTTTGAAGCCGCTGCAATTGGAT
>CAYTQB010000005.1:0-2072 GCA_964439615.1 uncultured Ferruginibacter sp.
ATGAAAAAAATGGTTGAAGACGCAGAACTTAGAAACCAGTTCGCTTCCAAAGCTGCTGCCCGTGCCGAAAAATTTGATGTGGATGAGATCAAGCAATATTTTCATGTGGCGTTCACGGGGTTATAGAGATACTTCAATTCTACAATAAAGACTTATCCTCTTTCTCCCGGCAAACAATTATTATCTATTTTTGCAGCGCAAAAAGCAACTACCTACATGCACAGTATTTTAGTCACTGGCGGCGCCGGATTTATTGGTTCTCATTTAACCCGTTTGTTTGTTCGTAAATACCCGCAATACAAAATTGTGAACCTGGATAAACTTACCTATGCCGGCAACCTGGAGAATTTAAGGGATATTGAATCTGAACCCAATTATCGTTTTGTAAAAGGCGATATCACCGACCTGGACCTGCTTAAAAAGCTATTTGAAGAACATCATTTTACCGCAGTGCTTCACTGCGCTGCCGAAAGCCATGTGGACCGGTCAATTACCGACCCGCTGGCATTTGTATCTACCAATGTGATTGGCACTACCGCATTATTGCAAACCGCAAAAGAGTTTTGGAAAGATAATATGGAAGACAAGGTATTTTACCATATTTCCACCGATGAAGTGTATGGCTCACTTGGTGAAACAGGTTACTTCACAGAAGAGACAGCATATGACCCACGCAGCCCATACTCTGCATCCAAGGCTTCGTCTGATCATTTGGTAAGGGCATTTTATCACACGTATAAACTGCCGGTAAAGATCAGCAACTGCAGTAATAATTACGGCCCTTATCATTTTCCTGAGAAATTAATACCGCTCTGCATCAATAATATCATCAACAATAAGCCACTGCCCATTTATGGTAAGGGAGAAAATGTTAGAGATTGGTTGTATGTGGAGGATCATGTAAAAGCCATTGACGTGATTTTTCATAAAGGAAAAACAGGGGAGACCTATAATATCGGCGGACATAATGAATGGACAAATATTAATTTAGTGAAAGAGTTGTGCAGGCAGATGGATGGAAAACTGAAAAGAGAGAAGGGGACATCGGAAAAACTCATTGCTTATGTTACCGACCGTGCAGGACATGATATGCGCTATGCTATTGATGCAGGTAAGCTGAAGAATGAACTGGGCTGGATGCCCTCTCTACAATTTGAAGAAGGAATATCAAAGACAATTGATTGGTATCTTGCAAACGGGGAGTGGCTGAAGCATGTTACGAGTGGGGATTATAGGGAGTATTATGAGAAGATGTATAAAGTTTAGGCGTTTAGAGGTTTAGGTGTTTAGAGATGGGTGTAAAAAATTTGAAAATAAATGTATGAAAGTTTATTCTTTTGAAAAGCTGGATTGTTGGCAGCAGGCAAGGGAATTGGCAGTTTGGGTATATACTATAACTAAAAACTTTCCAGCTGAAGAAAAATTTGGTCTGGTATCACAAATGAGGAGAGCTGCAATTTCTATTGCTTCTAATATTGCAGAAGGCACTTCCCGAAAAACTTCAAAAGACCAGTTTCACTTTAGTACTATATCTTATAGTAGCACAATAGAATTATTAAACGATCTTATTATTGCCAACGATTTAAAACTATTGCCTGCAGAAAAGTATATGGAAGGAAGAGAAAAGATAGAAAAGCAAACGCTTTTAATTGCAGGGCTGCGCAAATCTCAGCAAAAGATCGGTTTACGGTCAACACTAACTCCTAAACCTCTAAACGCCTAAACCTCTAAACCTCTAAACGTTCTAAAACAAAACAATGAAAGGCATAATACTGGCAGGCGGCTCCGGAACAAGACTTTACCCGATCACCAAAGGGATCAGTAAACAGCTCATGCCCATTTATGATAAACCGATGATCTATTACCCGCTGAGCACACTCATGCTTGCAGGAATAAAAGAAGTACTTATCATTACCACACCGGAAGACCAGGATCAATTTAAAAGGTTGCTGGGAGATGGAAGCCAATGGGGTTGTTCATTTCAATATGCAAAACAGGAAGAGCCGAATGGCCTGGCACAGGCATTTGTAATTGGCGAAAAATTCATAGGAACAGATAGTGTGGCCCTTGTT
>CAYTQB010000005.1:2172-69360 GCA_964439615.1 uncultured Ferruginibacter sp.
GCCCGGGGCGAATATGAGATAACAACAGTGAATGATCATTACCTGCAACAAAAGAAATTAAAAGTAGGTTTGCTTGACCGTGGGTTCGCCTGGCTGGATACAGGAACTTTTGAATCTTTGAATGATGCCAGCGAATATGTACGGGTAATAGAAAAAAGGCAGGGTTTAAAGATCGGTTGCCCCGAAGAGATCGCCTGGCGGATGAATTTTATAAACAGGGATCATTTATTAAACCTTGCCGGAGAATTGGCGAAAAGCGGCTATGGCGCTTATTTAAAAAGGATAGCCGGGTAAATTAAAACGCATGATGAATTATTTTGCACACCCAACTGCTGTTATTGATGAAAATTGTATCATTGGCAATGGTACCAAGATCTGGCATTTCAGTCATATTATGTCCGGCGCCGTGATCGGCAATAACTGTAATCTTGGACAGAATGTGGTGGTATCTCCCAAAGTGATATTGGGGAATAATGTACGGGTACAAAATAATGTAAGCATCTATGAAGGCGTTATCTGTGAAGATGATGTTTTCCTTGGGCCCAGTATGGTGCTTACCAATGTAATAAATCCACGCAGTGCAGTAAGCCGTAAACAGGAGTATAAAACAACACTCATAAAAAAAGGAGTGAGCATTGGTGCTAATGCAACTATTGTATGCGGAAATACATTGCATGAGTTTGCCTTTATTGGTGCCGGTGCCGTGGTTACTAAAGATGTGCCGGCCTATGCTTTGATAGTTGGCAACCCGGGAAGAAGAACGGGATGGATGAGTGAGTATGGACATAAATTAAAATTTGATGCCAATAACAAAGCCGTTTGCAAAGAAAGCGGCCAGGAATATCTTTTGGAAAACGATACTGTAAAAAGAATAAAATAACCGGATGAAAAATTTCGCATTGATAGGAGCAGGAGGATATATAGCTCCCCGCCACATGAAAGCGATAAAGGATACAGGTAATAACCTGATTGCTGCATTGGATAAACATGATTCAGTGGGTATATTGGACAGTTATTTTCCCGATGCAGATTTTTTTACCGAGTTTGAACGCTTTGACCGTCACCTGGAAAAACAAAAAAGGCTTGGCAACAAGACCGACTATGTAAGTGTGTGCAGTCCTAACTATTTACACGATGCCCATATCCGTTTTGGTTTACGCATTGGCGCTGATGTGATCTGCGAAAAACCTGTGGTATTAAATCCCTGGAATATCGAAGCTTTGCTGGAGATTGAAAAAGAAACCGGCAGGCAGGTATTCACTGTTCTGCAACTGCGATTGCATCCTGCTATAGTAGCCCTCAAAGAAAAGATCATGGCATCACCCGCCGGAGAAAAACACCAGGTGGATCTGCAATACATAACCTCACGTGGCCATTGGTATCATGCCAGTTGGAAAGGCGATATACAGAAGAGTGGCGGTATTGCTACTAATATAGGTGTTCATTTTTTTGATATGCTGCTTTGGATCTTTGGTGATGTGAAAGGGAATGTGGTTACCAAACATACAGCCGATACTGCAGCTGGAACGCTGGAACTGGAAAAAGCTACGGTAAACTGGATGGTGAGTATAGATGCAGATACATTACCTGCGGCAGTAAAAGCACAGGGCAAGCGCACGTTCAGAACATTAACGATAAATAATGAGGCTATTGAGTTCAGTGATGGATTCACCGAACTTCATACGCAATCTTATCATGATATCATCAACGGAAAGGGATTCAGGTTGAGTGAAACCAGGAAAGCGATAGAGCTGGTGCATGATATCAGGAATTTCATAAAATAAAATATTATAATCATGGATTTGAAAGATTCAAAATGCCTGGTGATTGGTGGTGCAGGTTTTATCGGCAGTTTTGTAGTAACAGAATTGTTGAAGGAAAAAGTATCGGAAGTAATAGTATATGATAATTTTGCCCGTGGCAAAAAAGAATACCTGGATGAAGCATTAAAAGATAAACGCTGCAGAATTTTTCCGGTGGGGGGCGATATACGTGAAATGGATATTTTAAATGAGGCCATGAAAGGAGTTGACTATGTTTTTTGCCTCGCAGCCATGTGGCTGCTACATTGCAAGGATTATCCCAGAACGGCTTTTGATGTAAATATTGCCGGTACCTTCAATGTACTGGAAGCCTGTGTAAAAAATAATGTAAAGAAATTAGTCTGGTCTTCCTCTGCTTCGGTGTATGGTGATGCGGTTGAATTGCCAATGACAGAAGCACATCCTTACAACAATAAAAATTTTTATGGTGCTACAAAAATTGCCGGGGAAGCTATGGCCACCGCTTTTAACGACAGGTATGGGTTACAGGTGATCGGGTTGCGTTATATGAATGTGTATGGCCCGCACCAGGACCAGACCGCTGCTTATACTGGCGTAATACCCATTATGCTGAATAAGATAGATGCTAATGAAGCCCCAACCATTAATGGCGACGGGTCACAGGCCTATGATTTTATTTATGTGGAAGATGTGGCTAAATGCAATGTGAAAGCCATGCAGTCGGATGTGCCTTTTGGTTTTTATAATGTGGGTACCGAAGTACAAACATCCATTAAAGAATTATGCGACACTATATTGCGGTTAAAACAAAGCAAGCTGAAAGTAACGTATAAACCCTATAGTGCAGATGATGCCAGGGCGCTGGTGCAAAACAGGATCGGCAGTAAAGAAAAAGCGGAGAAGGAATTAGGGTTTACTTATACATATACATTGGAAGAAGGGTTGAATAAATTGATAGCCTGGAGAGAAAAGAATAAAACCGAAAACAAATAAGATGTGTGGAATTGCAGGCATATTTAATTTCAACCGGCAACCGGTAGCAGAACAGATGATGAAAGCCATGACTGATGCTCTCTCACACAGGGGACCGGATGGCGAAGGTGTCTTCATTGATGAATATGTTGGGCTCGGTCATAGAAGACTTGCTATTCTTGACATATCACCTAAAGGTGCACAACCTATGGCATCGCATAATGGAGATTGGGTGATTGTTTTCAACGGCTGCATTTATAATTTCCCGGAATTAAAGAAGGAACTGCAATCAAAAGGACATGTATTTAATTCAACCAGCGATACAGAAGTAATAGCCGAAGGCCTGGCAGCATATGGTACGTCTTTTTTTGAACGCCTGGATGGAATGTTCGCCATTGCCGCATGGCACAAAACAAAAAAAGAATTGTGGCTGAGCAGGGACCGGTTTGGTGTAAAGCCATTGTATTACTGGCATCAGGGTAATGTATTATTATTTGCTTCGGAGATAAAAGCATTTATGAAGCACCCCGCTTTTAAAGTGGAGCTGAACCCTGTTGCGCTTAATGAGTATTTCACTTTTCAGAATGTATTTGCCTATTATACCTTGTTTAAAGGTGTTACAATGTTGCCGCCGGCCAATACAATAAAAATAAGTGTTGCTGAACCGGATTTCAGGCATCACTCATGGTGGGACTATAATTTTACTGAACCCGACAATACCATGTCGGCAGAAGACGCCAGTTCGGAAACAGAAAGACTTTTATCCAAAGCAGTGGAAAGACAGATGATTGCCGATGTGCCTGTAGGAAGTTATTTGAGCGGGGGTATGGATAGCGGTTCGTTAAGTGTACTTGCCAATAGACATGTGAAAAGGCTTTACACATTTACAGCCGGTTTCGAAATGAGCGAAGTATTGGGTACCGAAACAGGTTTTGATGAAAGGGTAGATGCAGAACTGACAGCCAACTTTATAAAGTCTGAACATTACGAGCAGGTGATCAATGCCGGCGATATCCGCTGGAGTTTACCAAGGGTAGTATGGCACCTCGAAGACCTGCGGGTAGGGATGAGTTACCCCAATTATTATATCAGCCGCCTGGCCAGTAAGTTTGTAAAAGTATGTTTGCAGGGAACCGGTGGAGATGAATTGTATGGTGGATACCCCTGGCGCTATTACCGGGTATTTAAATCATTGAATGCACCGGAATTTTTTGATAATTATTACGGGTTCTGGCAGCGCCTTGTACCTGATGAAGATAAGCCGAAACTGTTTCAGCCGGAGATACAGGCACAGATCGATATCAATGCACCCCGGAAGGTATTTGAAAGAGTATTTACCTTTAATAAGAACCTTAAATACAATACACCGGAAGAGCACATTCAAAACAGTTTATACTTTGAGATAAAAACTTTTTTACCCGGTTTGCTCTTGGTGGGTGATAAATTAGCGATGGCCAACGGGCTGGAAGAAAGATTCCCTTTTTTAGACAATGAACTGGTTAATTTTGCCCAAAAAATACCAGTGAAATATAAACTGGCCAACCTGGAAAACAGGAAGCGGATCGATGAGAACCTGGCAGGAAATAAGCATACACTTTTTCAACAGTACGACGATGGAAAAAATGTATTACGGCAAGCCATGAGCCATATACTTCCGGAAAAGATCATCAACCGTAAAAAGCAGGGATTTAGTGCGCCTGATGAAAGCTGGTACCGTGGAGAGAATGCAGCTTATGTAAAGGAGTTGTTGTTAGGTAAGAATATTGCCTGCCACCAGTTCATTCAACCGGCATTTATAGAAAAAACAATTTATGAGCACTGCGAAAAAAGGATAAACCACCGCTTGTTGTTGTGGAGCCTGATGAATTTTGAATGGTGGTGCCGGCTTTTTTTGAGGAATGAAAAAATATAGTACGTGGATATAAAAAGATGGATATGAACAAGGATAAATTGTTTTTTATCATTCAGCCTCTTTTACGGCACCTGCCTTATAAAATCGGCAGGTTTTTGCGAAATAGTATTTACCGGCTTTTTTTAAAAAGGGCAGGTAAGAATATTAACTTCATGGAAGGAATAATCATTAAATACCCAGGTGAAATTGAAATAGGTAATAATGTTACCATTAATCAGGATTGTTTTATAGTGGGGAAAGGTGGGCTGATTTTGGGTAACGATATAATGATTGGGGCGGGCTGTAAGATTGTAACTACAACGCATAATTCAACAACACGGGATAGGCCAATGCGGGAGCAAGGGATGTCTTTTGAGAAAATAACAATAGGTAATGATGTATGGTTTGGGTTTAATGTAGTTGTTTTGAAGGGGTGTAACATTGGGAATGGAGTGATCCTGGCCGCAGGTTGTGTTCTGGCAACTAAAGAAATTGCAGATTATACAATATGGGGAGGTGTGCCGGCAAAGCTTATTGGTACCAGGGAATAAAATACCAACAGCTTTTTTGGGGCTAATTGAATTTCTGATTGATGTAAAGCGGCTCGTAAAATGAATAAAAAGATTCTGATAACAGGATGGTCTGGTTTGGTAGGGTCTGATTTGGTAAAGACACTGCTGGCAGCTGGCGAATACGAATTGTTTTTGATCGGAAGAAGCGAAAACATACCTATTAATGATGATAAGGTTAAAAGAATCAAAATTGATTTTGCCTCGGATTGGAATGAAAGTGAATTGCCGGATGACCTGTACGCAATAATTCACTTGTCACAGGCAGAAAATTTCAGGGATTTTCCCAATAAAGCGAGAGAAGTGTTTTACATTAATACACTAAGTACACTGAAGTTGATAGACCATGCTGTAAAGAATAAAATAAGTCATTTTATTTTTGCTTCTTCAGGAGGTGTTTATGGTACCGATGGGATGTTCAGGGAAAACGACAGGGGTGGATACACAAAAGAAATGGGATTCTACCTGGGTACCAAGTATTGCAGCGAGGTAATCCTGGAAAATTACTTTGATCTGCTGAATGTGATAATTCTCCGTTTTTTCTTTGTATATGGCAAGGGACAAAATCAAAGTATGTTGGTTCCCCGATTGATAAACAGGGTTAAGAAAGGAGAGCCAATTACTTTGCAGGGACAAAACGGGATGAAAATAAACCCGGTACACGTCTCAGACGTTACAAAAGCCATTATGACTTCTATGGAATTGAAGGAAAGCCATAAAATAAATGTTGCAGGACCAGAAGTACTCAGTATGCGGGATATAGGTGAAATCATCGGCTCATCAATTGGGCAAACGCCCCGGTTTTCGATTGATGATGTAGTGGGCCCAAAGGATATAATCGGAGATATATCAAAAATGAAGAAGTTATTAACAGAGCCATCAATAAAATTTAAAGATGGCATTCAGACTATGATCTAATTATTTTAAAAATGACAGATAATAATACCGCCAGGAGTTTTAGTGATAAATGGCATAAGAATACAAACCTTGCCTTTGATAACACCCTTGATCCCAATTCCGAAATTTTTAAATGGATAGTACAGCGAAACGGGTTTAAGGACGGTGAAGAACTGAGAGAATACCTAAAAGGGAAGAAGAGAATTTTAGATGCAGGGTGCGGCAACGGCAGAGTCACAGCATTGTTGCGCAGCTATTCTAATCCTGACACAACAGAAGTTGTTGGTATCGATCTTACAGCGGCGGATGTGGCAGCGGCGAATCTTGAGCGTTATCAAAATGTTCATTTCTTTACAAAGAATTTGCTGGATAACCTGGGTGATCTGGGAAAATTTGATTTTATCTACTGCCAGGAAGTGTTGCACCATACCGGTAATGCCCGCAAAGGATTTGATAACCTGGTGAAATTGCTGGAAAAGAACGGGGAGATAGCTATTTATGTATACAAACAAAAAGCGCCGGTTCGTGAATTTGTAGATGATTACGTGAGGGAAAAAATTTCGGGAATGAACTATGAAACTGCTATGGCGCAATGCCGGCAAATCACCGAGTTGGGTAAAGCACTTTCTGAACAAAATATAAAGTTACAGATCCCGGCAGTGGATGTACTGCAAATTCCAGCGGGAGAGTATGACCTGCAGCGGTTCGTGTATCATTTCTTTGCAAAGATATTCTGGAACAGCGAATTCAGTTTTGAAGAAAACGCAGTGATCAATTACGACTGGTATCATCCTCAGGATTGTACCCGGCATACCATAGAAGAGGTTAGGGAATGGTTTACACAAAATGGATTAACCATTAATCATGAATTTGTGGATTTTTATGGCATTACGATGAGAGGATGTCGTTAACTTCTATAAAAATTATTTACCAGAATTCTCTTTTCAAAATAAAATTTAAATCAAAAGTTTATGAAACAGCTGACAATGTTTTTACTGTTTTCGATTATATCAATTTATTCAAGATCGCAAGTTGCTATATTAGCAACAGTAAATGATATAGCCTCCTATTCAGATGTAACTACTAAAACTCTTTTTATTAAGGATATATTAAGAGGAGGCCAATTCTTGCTCTATTCGGGTGGAGATGCTGCGGATAACGGTATGATTTTTACTGATTCTTTGAGTCAAAAATGGAAACGGGTGACAACTAATGATAGAATTAGCGCACAGTGGTATGGAGCAGAAGCTTACGCTGTAAGTTCACATGATAGCAGGGCAGATATTCTTGCTGCAAGAGACTATATATATGCACATCCAGACTTTAAAACCCTATATATCCCTGCGGACAGCAGAGGCTTCTATTATTGCAGTGATGAATTAACTTTTAATAAATCAATAAGAATATTAGGTGATGGCACTATAAACTATCCTTCTACTCATATACAATTTGCAATTGATAAAAGAGGCTTAATTTTTTTATATGTGTATCTTGAAAGTGGCTTTGGTGCAGATCTTGAAAATTTAATGCTTCAAGGGCAAGTAGACAATCCTAAACATGTTACTAAACATTGCATAACTACTAAAACTCGTACAAGAATGGATAATGTTTTTATACTTGGATATGATGGAAATGGGATTCATATGTCAGCCTGTGGTGATACCACAAATGGCGACAACAATAATTATGGCAGTGTTAATTTATCTGTAATAAGAAATGTAACTGTTTATGATTGCACAAATGGAATCTTTCTTGAGGGTTGCGATGCCAATTCAATTTTATTTGACAACATAGATGTTACCAGAAATAGAAGATGGGGTGTGTATGATAATGGGCGTCTTGGCAATATGTATTTAAAACCTCATGCAGCGTTTAATGGTGTCGAAGCTGCAGGTGGCAACGCAGTTGTTTTCTATTCAGACAAATATTACGCCGCAAAACCTGGACATGATGGATATTTTGGAGATGCAGGGAGTAACATAAATAAACAACCCAATGCTAATCCTGATTATTGGTACGAAGTGCCGTTGATGACTTCGGTAATCTGGGACAGCAGTACAAGATATTACTCTGGAGGGCCTATATGTATAAGAAATGAAAATGCCTGGAGTAATATTATGAATTCTTATACAGAGGCGTTCCAGCCATCAATATACCTTAATCCCCGTTCAAAGGTAGATGGTGGAGATAATGGCGCAGGTGTAGTAAATGGTTCTTACAGTCAAATACTGTATGGAGTTCAGTACATTAAAAATTCAGATGTAGCAATACCAAATACGGTAACGAATCAAATACATTTAACAATAGGAAAAGAGGATATTGATTATGGTGCTCCTTTGTCTATATATAATGATCAAAGTAAATCAGGCGGTGTAGTGATAGCGAAACTCGAAACAACTGCTACGAGTACATATATGCAATTTAAAAATCCCAACTCATCTGGTTACATAGGATACAATGTTTCCGATATGAATTTTTATACCGAGGGGTTAGGTGGTTTAAGAGCGCAATTAAATTCAAATGGCTTTATACCTGGGGCTAATAATACATTTGATATTGGTACATCATCTGCAAAATGGCGAACAGGGTATTTTAGTACTTCATTATACAGTCCTTTAATAATTGGCGGTTCATCCTCAGAAGGAAACCTTACATTAAGCTCAACTTCACATGCCGCAAAAGGCAAAATATTTTTTGGAAGTGCATCAGTTTATGACGAGGCTAATGGATATTTTGGCTTAAACACAACTACCCCAACTACCTATTTTGATATCAACAGCGATAAGTTTAGGATAAGAACGGCTAAAACGCCTTCATCTTCGAGTGATTCAGGTAATGTTGGAGATATATGTTGGGATTCAGTTTATGTCTATATATGTGTGGCGGCAAACACTTGGAAACGGGCTGCAATTTCATCATGGTAATAATAATTTACGGTTTATAATTGGTAATAGGAAAGGTTCTATAATAAATAGTAATATTGAAATGGAGTAAAATATAATATACCAATGGATTTTTTGAGTCAAAATTCAGGCGAACGGGAATAATATGAAAATAAACCTGCTAAAAGGAAGTTTTACCTACGGGGCCGTAACGATATTTTCACGAATTGCTGCCGTTATCCTAATTCCCATACTTACACGCCTGTTAACCCCTGATGAATACGGTGCATTGAATATGGCGTTAACTATAGTGACCTTGGCCAATTTTGTGGTCACCTTTGAAGTTGCTCAAGCCGTAACACTTTTTTTTTCTGATCGTAACCGTTCAGACCGGGATGTATACCCAGCCACAGCTATCCGATTTTCACTTTTTATGTATTTATTACTTCTGATTGTTGTAGTGCTATTTGGAAAGACGGTATCAGGCATGATTGGCGACAGCAACTTCAGGGGTTCAATCATTATAGACGGAGCCATGTTATTGGGAGCTAATGGTTGTTTTTTATTTTTGCAGAACCAGTTGAGGATTGAATTTAAAAGCAGGGAATATGGTGCTCTTACTTTAGGGTATGTACTGCTGACTACCCTTGGTGCAATAACCGGGGCGTTATTCTTCCCCCATCCTGCCGAAGGAGTGATACTGGGACAGGCAGGTGGTGCTGCAATCATTGATATAGCAGGTATGCTGATGCTCAAGAAACGGTTTAGTGGAAGTTTTAAAAAAGAAAAACTTCGGGAGATGCTGAAATTTTCTTTCCCCCTGGTTCCTGCCGGCCTTTTATTATTAGGTGGTCAGCAGGTTCCTAAATTTATTTTAAGTATTTATGGAAGCCTGGAAGACGTGGGTATTTACGGATTGGCTTACCAGATTGCGGGGTTTTCTGCATTGGCAGTGCTTGGCGTCCAAACAGCCATTACTCCATCTGTTTTGGCAAATCACGAAGAAGTAGAAACTCCAAAAAATCTGGCAACTTTATTCGAGAGCTTTTCAATTGTAGCATTATTGCTTTGTACATCACTGAGTATCTTCGCCCACGAATTGATCACGATATTCAGTGTTCCCAGCTATGGCCGTGCTGCTAATTTTGTTCCTGCTCTGTCTTTTGCCATTGCACTGAATAATTTATATATTTTTTTCCCAGGTAAAATAATTAAGGGTAAATCGGCATCACAACTTATGGCAAGCGCTGGTAGCTTCCTGGTTGCAATTATTGCAGGAATGATTTTGATTAAATTAGACGGGGTAAGGGGAGCAGCCTTTTCAACTCTTCTTTCTGCGGGCACTTTCTTTTTTATCTGGTGTTATATCAGTCAAAAACTTTACCATCTTCCGGTTAAATGGGTAAAGATGTTTATCATTGCAGCATTGACAGTTACAGTATGTACGGCAGGCATTTTCTTTATGCCGGCAGGGTTGACTTTTTATGTCATTACAATCAAAAGTATCTTATTACTTTTATTCTCTTGCATAATAGCATGGGAGTATATTGTAAGATGGTGGAAACGATATGTTGGCTGACTGATGCAAGCCTATTCATATTAAATTGGGAGAAATAAATGAATTATAAAATGGTGAAGAGCAGAAATAAAAATACAGAAACGAAGCTCCGGATATTATACATAGACATGGCTTATACACTTAAAATGGTAAAAGACCGGGAGTTGGAACAAGAGTTTGCATCAAGGGACTGTGGTGGATATTTTGAGCATGTCTGGGGAGTACATCCCATTGCAGACATTCCTGAAAAGAGACAACTGAAGTATGAAGGATTTAAAGTGTCACATGTTGAATTTTCAGTTAACCAGACAATTATCGAAGGAGCTTCAGCCTATTACTCTCTACTCCGTTATTTTTTTCCACTCAACTTTCTTGTATCGCAGATCCGTTTTATGCGTTATTTGATCCGTTTGGTCAGGCGTGAGCGTATCTCTGTTGTAATGAGTACAGACCCGTATTTCTCCGGACTCATAGGTCTGGGTATTAAATTGTTTACAAAGGCCCGGTTGATGATTTGGGTAGTTTGTAATTATGATGATACATACAAAGCGACGGGTGTGTCTGCATTACCCCGGCTTTTCCACTGGCGCTGGGTAGAGAAGATTGTTGAAAGAATTGTATTTCGTGGTGCTAATCTTGTGGCCGGGGGAAATCAAAATACGTTGGAATATGCTTTAAATAATGGAGCTAGATTGAATAAATCTACCGTTTTTCCTGTTGGTAAATTAATACACCGTCAACATATGATGGAACCCGTAAACAGAGATAATGATGATTTTTTTATTACAAGTAAGGCCTTATATCATTTTATTTATGTTGGCAGATTGGCTGATTTAAAGCATCCGGATGATGTATTGCGTGCATTTGAGGAGATTAATCGGGTTGTTCCCGAATCAGCATTGATCATGGCTGGAGATGGACCAATGATGGCTGAACTGAAGATAATGGCTGGCAATATGGGAATCCAGGATAAAGTTCATTTTCTGGGCAATATCAGTCAGAGGAGATTAGCAAACCTGTTGGCAAGAAGTTTTGCAGTTCTCAGTCCATTGACAGGAAGGTCCTTGATAGAGGCCTCCCTGGCTGCACTGCCAATTATAGCGTATGACAGGGACTGGCAGCCAGAATTTGTTCTAAAGAATGGAGCTGGAGTGATTGTTCCTTTTTTGGACTGGCAAAAAATGGCGGAAGCTGCTCTACATTTGATTCACCATCCTGAAGAGGCTAAGCAAATGGGAGAGGCTTCCCGGCGTACCGGCCTTGAAACCATTGATATTGAGAAAATTTATGAGCATGAGAGAAATGAGTTTGAGAAGCTTTTAAAAAAATAAGTTGAATGGAATGTAACATTTATTTCCACCTGGTTAATTAAATATAGCTATGTAGTATGCTGAATTAATAATAGGTTGTAATGAAATTAATTCTGTTTTCCACCTTGACTTAATAAAATAATAGCATTACAAACAGGTAATTCTATTAATTTTGAAACAAACAAAAATGTAACTTAAATAATATGATAAAATCCTTTTTTAAAAAGTATGCTGTTTATTTTCAAAGATTTACCGGGAGCTATGAATTAGTCAAGGTTCAGGCAATCCAGCAGGTGGCTGAATACAGGAGGTTAAGCGAGGAGATGAAAGCCAGCTATCCTGATAATCCTGCATTATCTGGCAAAAAAATATACTCTCAAACTGATGAAGATGGAATAATAGAGGAAATATTCAACCGCATACCCAATAACAAAACATTCCTTGAGATTGGCATTCAAACAGGCGTGGAATGTAACACGTTGTACCTGTTATTGAAAGGATGGAAAGGAACATGGGTTGAAGGGAGTCCGAAATACTGCAAAACCATTGCAGAAAATCTTGGAGGAAGCTCTTTCACAAATAAACTCAATGTGGTAAATTCATTTATTACCCGGGATAATATCGTTGGAATATTTAAAAATGCACATGATTTTTTCGGGGTAGATGAAATTGATTTCTTCTCACTTGACATTGACGGTAATGATTATTACATCATGGAGCAATTACTTGCTAATTCCATCTGTCCTAAAGTTGTATGTGTTGAATACAATGCAAAATTTTACCCGCCACATAAATTCAAAATAAAATACAACCCATCTCACGTGTGGGATGGAACAGATTACATGGGTTGTTCCCTGCAGGATTATACAGAGCTTTTTACAAAATTTAATTATACACTGGTTTGCTGCAATATTCCAGGTATCAATGCTTTTTTTGTAAAAAACGAATTTGCTTCAAAATTTCATACATACAGTACAGAAGAAATATATCAACCTTATCGCTATTATTTAAGCCCCATAATACCAGGCCATATACCCTCATTAAAGTATTTAAAAGCCCAGCTTGAAGAACGTTGATTAAAAAAACCGGAATAGTACACCTGCTGAATGAAAAAAAAAATCCTGATTGACGCTACAACTGTTGTAGAAAAAAAAGATGGTCTATCGCAATATATCATCAGTTTGCTGGAACATTTACCAGCCAAAGCTTTTGATACGTTCGATTTCCTGGTATTGATCAACAGGGGTATTCTGCGCAAAGAATTATCGGATGTGCTGGGATCGGGAAAGTTTGAGATAATTGAAGCCTCGATTGCGCCCATTGGCCCGAAGAGAGATCTGGATATGTATCTATTCCTTAAACGATATAAGAATAAATTTGACCTTTTTCACAGTACCTCCAATCAATATCCACTATGTTTAAAAAATGGCCTGGCTACCGTTCATGATATCACATTTAAAAAATATCTGGATTCAAAATGGTGGACATTTAATATGGCAAGCCGGTTTCTTAACCTGGTCATTAAAAATGCACTTAAAAGATCCGCTGCTGTAATCGCTGTATCAGAATATACTAAGCAAGATCTGCTACGAAGCTATGGACTGCCTGATTCTTACAGGGACAAAATACAGGTAATTTATGAAGGGTGGGAACACCTGGAAAGCGATGAAAATGAAATGAGTGCTGAAGAATTTCCTCAATTTAAAAACTACCTGTTTTATGTAGGCACTACCCGTAAACACAAGAACATGAAAAACATGCTGAAGGCTTTTCGTATTACCAGTGAAAAACTATCAGCAAACATTAAACTTGTTGTAAGCGGTAATGAAACGTATTTAGATGAAGAAGATAAAAAAAATATAGCAGCAATAAATAAAACAGACAAGCGTATTTTCTTTACCGGGTTTGTTTCAAAAGCAGTACTGGAACACTTGTTTAAGCATTCCGAAGCATTTATTTTTCCTTCTCTTTCAGAAGGTTTTGGCATTCCGGTACTGGAGTCTTTTTATTTTAAGAAACCACTGCTTTGCTCCAATACAACATCGTTACCGGAGATTGCAGGAGAGGCAGCCTTATATTTTGATCCTGAAAGTCCGCAAGATATTGCTGCTGTCATTTGCAGGTTCTTTAATAACCCTGGCCTTGCAAAGGAATTAATTGCGAAAGGGGATGAAAGACTGAAATTATTTTCCTGGAAAAAAACTGCTACAGAAACTGTACAGTTATATAAGAAGGTACTGGGGCTATAATCCGGGAATAAAAATAATTATAGCTGAACTGCACAATTGAATTAAGCGGTATTTTTTATTTTAGTAAGATTTTGGTTTTTTAGTGAAAATGTTATCGGCGCCAAAAGTATTGCCAGATCGTTGGCTGATAATACAGCTTCCCTTTTTCCATATTTTTCCTGACTTCATATTTCCCTTCTATCACAACAGGTAAAATACTTTTCAGGGCCTTGATTCCCACCGCAATTTGCAGTACAGGATAAGTTGTAAAATTATCTACTTTATCAGGTTTGACGAACGCCTGGTTTAATATACCACCGGTATCAACCCCGCTATCAACCAAATGTATGGTTGTGCCAAAATTTTCGGGATCATTATTGTACAGAGCCCAGTATCCGCCATGGCTTCCCCTGTAAGCAGGTGTAATACCAACATGCATATTTATGAAGATCGCTGCTGTGCTTTGTAGAATGTTTTTGCTGATAATACGTGTACCATTTACAATAATAATGTCGGGTTGGATTTGCTGAAGCAGCTGTTTACAGGAATCATCATTTACGGAAGATATCCGGATTGTTTTATCCGGGGCAAAGTCAGTATTATCCAGCCCATATTTTTCTATAAGCTGAGACCTCCTGATTTTAGCTTTTTTTCTTAAGTAAGGAACAATTAGTGCTGAAAATAAAACCTGTCCGGATACTTTGATAAGTCCTATTCTTTTCATCCGGCCTTTAAATAAGGTTTTCTTTGAAACGGGGACTTCTATGATAGCAGAGGCTATTTTAAAATCCCTGGAAATAGCATTGTATACCCACTTTGATGATTCACAATCGGATGCCAGGAAAACTATTTTTTTATTTTGCATGGTTTGCTAAAAAAGCCTCGTGTGATATTTTCAGCAGTAAAGCTAAAAAATATGTATTTAAAAACCAGCAGCCTCCTTCATGGTAAGATTTGTAAAACCATATGTTTTATGCAGGGCTCCGTAATGTTCCAGTATAGCGGTAAGGGTCGCTATATTTTCATTTATGTTTATCCCAAAATTATGTGGGTGCCACCATAAGTGATAAAGCTGATTTTTTTTAGCTGCCATTGTCATTTCATTAAGTATCCTGTTCAATTTTGCTTTTTCCAGCCAGGCCAGTTTTTTATTGTATGGTTTAAGAAAACGGCTGGCGGGAATGTTTACCGGGAGTGCACTTTCCTTCCTGATCGGGTAGGTATTATATCCCGAAACCGGAAGGATAGCATCCACGAACCGGCATATCCTGATAAAAAGGTTCTCAGCAGAGAGTTTACGGGGTTTATAGATCCATGATGGCTGATTGTCTCTGTAAACATGTATGCCATTATCTTTCAAGACAGGAAAATACAGGGGATTAACCTGGTTACGGGGAAATACTATACTGCTGAGAGTAATACCGTTTGCTAATGCAATTTTTTTTGCAGCTTTAATATCAGCATCAAAATGTTCAGCCACCTGGCCTTCTTCCAGGCAAAAATAGTGACTGAAAGTGTGTGTGCTGATCTCATGAGGACTTTGTTTTATTAGTTCAAATAGTGAGTAACCAAAATGATAGGGGTCATCTGTTTCGTTATTGCCAACCGAATTTAATTCAGTGCTGTAAACATTATAGTCATTCCTGAAATAGGTTGGTTTATTTTCGGGCAGGTAACGCAGTAACTCTTCTTTATTTTTAGCAAATAAAAACCCCACGGTAGCAAACGTTACTTTAATATTATACCGGGCAAATAGTTCAAGCAGCTTTGGAATCACTTCTTTCACGCCTAAAATATTAGCGCCATATTTTTCTTTGGTTGTTACATCCCACACTCCCCAAAGCAACTCAAAATCCAGCGATATCACAAATACACCCTTATCGTTATTGGTTTTACTCATCAAGAACAGAAATTCCTCTTTTTTAATTGCTGTGAAATTAAATATTTTAGCCCATACCAGTCCTAATACTTTAAACCATTTCTTCTTTCTTTTTTTCCATTAATTTGGTATATATGTTTACCAGCATGAAATATAAGAAAGGGAGCAACACTATTTTATACCTTGTCATAGTGCCAAAATTAAAAGTTGTAAAACCAATAATGGTTGCAAATAGAATGGATAAAAGAAAACAAAAGAAAATATAATGGTTGGTGAAAATGAGGTTTAAAAACCCAAAGACCCTGGATTTGATCAACAAAAAGAAAAAACCAAGCATAAGCAACGTTGACTCAAATGAGGACAATAAAATGATCAGCTTCCTGCTTTCCCATATAAATGGCCTGAACAGGCATGACGATATAACAACTGGACTTCTCAATAACATACTCTCGAAGGATGGGTTAAGACTTGACATTTCAAATCCGGCCTTGCTGGTTTCATCCAGCTCCTGGGTAGTTTGATAGTTTTTCTGAAAACTTTCTATTTGCATGACCGATTCCTCTGCCAGGTCATTCATCTGTTCATTGAAATCAGATAAGGTTAACGAAAAATAAACGATCAGCAATGTTAAAAAGGTGAGAGCTATTCTTATTAAAATGAGTTTTATTTTTTGAAAAAGAGAGAACAATAGGGTAAAAAAAACAGTGATCAGCAGTATTGCAATTATATAACTCTTAATAGTGTAAATAATATAAACAAGCAGGATAAGCAATACCCAATCCACAGGCACTACCCTTTTTTTTACAATGGCATTATACAGGATACTGATAATAAAACCCAGCGCTCCCATACAGATGGATTCTTTCATCAGGCCGCTGCCCCAGAACCAGATGGCAGGGGTATATAAAACCGCAAAGGCAAGCAGTTTTTGATTTTTACCTTTATTGATATTGTTGAATACCTGAAATAATTTCCATTGCCCGGCAAAGGAAAATAACCCAAAAAAAACAGAAGTGATCAAAAATTTATTGAACGATAATATGGAAGTAACAGCAGATATTTTCATAACAGCTACAGTAGAGCTGATGCCAATCCACCCGTTTATACCACCTACTTTCCCGTTTTCGAGTGAATATAAGCGTTGCAATTCATCCGCCGGGAAAACCAGGTATTTGATGTTGCTGAAATCTGCTTGTATTTGGTCAATAATAAAATTACCTCCTACATAATAAGTAAATGCATCGCCATATCCGTAATAATATTGTACCAGCATGGAGTACGCAACAGAGCCAAACATGCGGAGTGCAAATGCAATAAGGAATATCTTCCGTAATTCCAGGTCTTCAAAACGGAGTGACCGGCGCTTTACCAATATATAAAAAAGGAGCAGGTATAGTGGTAATAAAAGGTAATCGTATATCGTTATATGCTGCATTTGGCTTTAGCCCGGCATAAACCGTTGGTGAGCTTTATTTTTAATTATGGTTGCAATATAATCAATAGTTTTTTACGGCATAGTTGATATGACCACCGGGGTGTGGCAGTATTTCATCTGCATACACTTACCTTTGCGGCAGCATATATACTAAAACCGCCAGGATTTACTTCTTATGAAAGAACTTATTTACAAACTGCTTGACATTGCCAGCATGGGCAGGGGATTAAAGCGGACCATCAATGGACACCAGCTTCGGCTGCCAACCCGCTACTTCAGGTATTTTCCCGAAGAATATGAAGCGGAAAATTTTGAATTTCTTTCGGATAGTTGTAACCCCGGGTCTGTTATCATTGATATTGGTGCACATATTGGGTTGTTTAGTGTCATTGCATCCCAGGTGACCGGTAATAAAGGTAAAGTATATGCCTTTGAACCTGCTCCAACAACATATGCGTTGCTCCAGAAAACACTTTCAATCAATAAAAGCCAACCCGTAATAGAACCTTACCAGAAGGCTGTAGGCAAAGAGCCCGGCAAAATAACTTTTTTTGTTTCGGATGGAGAGGCTGATAACAGCAACAGCCTCGTAAATTATAAAGACGACCGCCACCTGCATGGGATTGACGTGGAAGTAACTTCAGTTGATGCATTTGTAAAAGAAAAGAATATCGGCAAGCTCAACTTTATCAAAATAGATGTGGAAGGGGCTGAGTATGATACATTGCGTGGAGCCGCAGAAACCCTGAAGAACCTGCGGCCGTTATGTATTGTAGCTATCCATCCCGAGCCTATAAAGGCAAAAGGCGACAAATTAGAAGATATTTATGACCTGATTATTGCCTGCGGATACCGTATTACCCTGAATAAGAAAGAATTTACACGGGAAGAACTGTTGGCTAATAAAGAGCTGATAGACCTGCATATTTATCCTGCCTGACCTGCAATAAATGCCCCCTTACTCCGTTAAGAAAAGGCCTTTACACCAAGCACCCGAGGGCTTATGAGTCAGCACATCTTCTGCAGACAGCAAACCTTTAATGCTTGTACAAACACGGGTAGTTCCAATTGAGTATGAAAAACGGCACCATTTACTTTCCGGGCCTTAACGGGTTGAGGGCTATTGCAGCAATTGCAGTTGTGCTTACCCATATCACTTTAAAGCTTGGAGAGTTCGGCCTCGACCCTTTTATTTTTGGCACACTCAGCGATGGCAAACCCAAAGGCCTTATGCTGGGGCCTTATGGTGTGAGCATTTTCTTTGTACTCAGCGGCTTCCTGATCACTTACCTGCTATTGGAAGAAAAAGCCCGGAAAGATATTGATGTTAAAAAATTCTACTTCCGCAGGATACTCAGGATATGGCCGCTTTACTATTTATACCTTTTGGTTTCCCTCATCACCATCATGGCTTTTAACCTGGAACTGAATAAGGATTCATTGTTCTTTTATATTTTTTATGCTGCCAACATACCTTCTATTCTGGTCACCACCATCCCGTTACTAGCTCATTACTGGTCATTAGGTGTGGAAGAGCAGTTTTACTTGTTCTGGCCATGGGTCATCAAAAAGATCAGTAAGCCGGTCATGCCACTTGTTCTGGCCATTACAATCCTGATGGGAACAAAGCTCTTTTTTCATTTTTATTCGCCCGGCTCTATTGTGGAATCTGCCATTCATATAACCCGCTTTCATTGCATGATGATGGGGGCGCTGGGAGCTATCTTTTACAGGGAGAGAAATGAGCTGTTCTTAAAACTGGTTGATAATAAAATAACCCAGGCATTTTGCTGGGGACTGCTCTTTCTCACCGCTATCAATAAATTTCATTTCATTTCGGTTATCGACAACGAGATAATAGCTTTTACAGCTATACTGGTGATCATCGGGCAGATCAACGTAAAGAATCGTCTTGTTAATCTTGAGACAAAGACTTTTGATTACCTGGGTAAGATATCATATGGCATCTATGTGATCCATCCACTGCTTATCTTCCTTTTCTCAAAACTGATCGCCGGGCTGAATGTTCCGCCATTGTATAAATATGTGATCGTTTTTGCGATGATCATTGGTGCTACCATTTTTGTTGCTCACTTGTCGTATACTTATTTTGAAAAGTATTTCATGAACTTTAAAAAACGTTTTGTGATCATTAAAAGTTCACCAACAAGGGCGCTTGCCACATAGCCGTATGAATAAACCATATTTTTTATCATTACTTTTACAGTAGAATGGATACAATATTAGTTACAGGTTGCGCCGGGTTCATTGGTAGTCATGTTTGCACATTGTTGTTGTCAAAAGGCTGCCGGGTAATCGGCGTTGATAACTTTGACCCGTTTTATCCCAGGCCTGTAAAAGAACGCAATATGGATGGCTTCAAAGATTATCCGCAGTTCAGCTTTTATGATATGGATATTACAGAAGGATTGGAGGAGGTAAAAGAAAAAAATATCCAGGCTGTTATACATCTTGCTGCAAAAGCAGGAGTAAGGCCTTCCATCGAAGATCCGGCAGGATACATCAAAGCCAATATTACGGGCACTCAGAAAGTGCATGAGTTCATGCTGGAGCGCTCAATCAATAAACTGGTCTTTGCCTCTTCTTCCTCGGTGTATGGCAATAATGAAAAGAAACCTTTTAGCGAAGATGATAATGTAGACAATCCCATCTCGCCGTATGCATTTACCAAAAAGGCCGGGGAGCTGATGAATTACAGTTTTCATCACTTATATGATATAGATGTAGTTAACCTGCGTTTCTTTACCGTATACGGTCCAGGCCAGCGCCCCGACCTTGCCATACATAAATTTGTAAAGAATATAGCACATGATAAACCGGTTGTTTTGTTTGGCGATGGAAGTACAGCCCGTGATTATACATATATTGACGATACCGTGTCGGGCATTTTCAATGCACTGCAATTTTGTTTGAAGAATACAGACCTTTATACTATAGTGAACCTTGGTAATAATAAACCCGTAAAACTGAAGGACCTGGTTGATGCCATTTATACAGGAATGGGGAAGGCAAAAAATATTAAGTATGATGCCATGCAGCCTGGAGATGTGGAGATAACTTTTGCGGACATTTCAAAGGCACAGGCCCTGTTCGGCTACAAACCGACAACCGATATGGCTACAGGCATTCGTAAATTCATTGACTGGTTTAATACCGTGGAAAAGGAAAAGAAGGTCAATATGGAGTGACCTTATAATAAAGCTATCCGGGATTCGTTAAAAACTAAAATTATCCAAAACTTATGAGCGGAGAAATTGTCCTCTTAAATCCATTTACTGAAACAGCTTTGCAGGAAAGCCCACAAGGCCTGTTGGATAACAACCAGTCTGCCATATTCCCATATAAAAATGGAGCCTATCGTATTGTGCCCGAAGTTAATTACACACAGAACTTTGGCTACCAGTGGAACAAGTTTGCCGCCACGCAGATTGACAGGGAACAAAAGAATTCTCAATTAAGTCATTCCCGTTTCTTTGCTGTAACCGGTTGGGATAAGGAGAACCTGCAGGATAAAAATATTCTTGAAGTTGGCAGTGGCGCCGGTCGTTTTACACAGATCGTACTTGATTATACAAAAGCCAATTTATATAGTGTTGATTACAGCAATGCTGTGGAAGCCAATTTCAAAAACAACGGGCATCATAAGGACAGGCTTCACCTTTTCCAGGCAAGTGTATATGATATGCCATTTACAAAAGCCAGCTTCGATAAAATATTTTGTTTTGGAGTTATCCAGCATACACCCGATGTTAAAAAGACTGTACAATCCCTGATCGCCATGGCAAAACCTGGTGCAGAAGTGGTTGTTGATTTTTATTGTGTGAACGGCTGGTGGACAAAGCTCCAGGCTAAGTATATATTCAGGCCCATTACAAAAAAATGGAGCAACGAAAAACTGCTGAATACAATTGAAAAAAATGTTGACTGGATGATTGCTGCCACGAAATTCTTTAATAAAATAGGCATTGGGAGGTTTGTCAACAGGTTTATACCTATTTGTGATATCAGCGGAACCATGCCACAAGGCCTTTCAAAAAGCGAACTGAGGGAATGGTGCATACTTGATACGTTCGATATGTTCAGCCCCGAATACGACCAGCCGCAAAAAGTGTCTACTGTTAAAAAATGGTTTGAGGAAAACGGAATGGACAAGGTTTGGGGAGGAGAGATACGTTATGATAATAGTATTGCTTACGTGGTAAAAGGGATCAAAAAATAGTACAAGATCGCCAGGCAAAACCGGTTGAGTAAGTTCAACACTGCTGCTTTTATTCATGAAGAAAAAAATCATTCACTTTATTTTCAACCTGGGAAGGGGCGGCGCCGAAACCATGACGGTGAGGGTGATAAAAGAGTTGCCGGAATATGAACATATTGTAGTTACGCTTTTTCCCGGCAATAATTTTGGAGCTGAGTTGCAGTGCAGCAAACTCATTTACATTAATCTTAGTTCACTGCTTTTTTTACCGGTTGGCATTATAAAATTCCGACGTATAGTAAAAAAGGAGAAACCGGATCTCGTACACACACATTTATTCTGGCCCACTCTTGTAGCCAGGTTTTCTGTGCCAAAGCATATTCCGCTCATCACCACCATACATGCATTTATTGCAACATCGGTTGAATACAAACATTGGTACGTTCGATTCCTGGATAAACTCACTTACCGGTTCCGCCGGAATATTATCATAGTTGTGGCCAAGGGAGCTATGAAGGAATATTTTTCTTTTTTAAAATTAAAGCCTTACAAAGCTTATACACTGTACACATTTGTTGATGTTGACCGGTTTAACATTCAAAATAGTTCTGTTGAAAAAAGAACGGATGTGTTCAGGTTGGTTTCGGTTGGCGCTTTACGCCTGCAAAAGAATTATATGTACCTGGTTAATGCTATGGCCCTGATCAAAGATAAAAATATTGAACTGGACATATATGGTATTGGGAATATGAAGGATGAACTTAGTAAGCAAATTGAGCTGACCGGTGCAAAAGTGAATTTAAAAGGCGAAGTGAATAATATTGAACAAATTATTCCTCAATACGACCTTTTTGTAATGACATCTACCTTCGAAGGTTTTTCGTTAAGTATATTGGAAGCAATGGCTATGCGGATGCCTTTATTGCTGAGCGATAACGCTTCTTTCAGGGAACAATGTGAAGATAATGCCTGGTATTTTTCATTGTCGGATGTAAATGACCTTGCAGGAAAGATCGTTTTATTAAGCCAGGCAGATAAACAACAGTTGTTCGAAAAAGCAGAAGCAGGCAGGCAAAGAGCGATCAATAACTTTACTCTCAGGCAGCATATAGCAGGGTTAAGGAATATTTATGCAGAAGCTCTGGCCGAAAAAAATTGAATATAGGGGCGTAACTTTACTTTTTTAAAATTCATACCATGTGCGGCATATCGGGATTTATTGATTATCAAAAAAAAACCAGCCAGGATATCCTGGAAAAGATGAACCGTATCATGGCTCATCGTGGACCTGATGGAGAAGGGTATGCTATGTTCAATGCAGATGATGCAGCAGTGGGCCTTGGACACAGGCGCTTAAGTATCATTGACCTTTCTGAAGGCGGTCGCCAGCCAAAGACCTATAAAAAACTCCACATCACATTTAACGGGGAGATATATAATTATAAGGAAATAAAAGCCAGGCTTGAAGCAAAGGGTCATCAATTCTCAAGCCATAGCGATACGGAAGTAATACTACATGCTTACGAAGAATGGGGTAACGAAGCCCTACAGCAATTCATTGGCATGTATGCCTTTGCCATCTATGATGAAGAGAAACAAAAACTGTTTGCCTGCAGGGACAGGGCGGGCGTAAAACCTTTTTTCTATTACTGGAAAGATGGCTTGTTTCTTTTTGGGTCAGAATTAAAAGTATTGATGCAGCATCCGGGCTTTGAAAAGAAGATCAACACAGATGCTATTGCTGCTTTTCTGCAATTTGCTTATGTGCCAACACCTCACTGTATTTTTCATGATACACACAAATTGAATCCGGGCTATTTTATTACTGTGGATGTACAAACAAGAGCAATAGAAACAAAACAGTACTGGAATGTGTATGATGCGTATAATAAACCAATATTAAATATCAGCCTGCCTGAAGCCATTGAAGAAACAGAAAAACTTCTGACAAGTGCCTTTCAATACCGTATGGTAAGCGATGTACCTGTTGGCGTTTTCCTGAGTGGCGGTTACGACAGTGCCTGTGTAACAGCAATCCTGCAGAAGAACAGTACAGAAAAAATAAAAACCTTTACTATTGGTGTGCCTGATGCCGGCTTAAATGAAGCGCCTTATGCCAAAGAAACGGCGGCACGCCTAGGTACTGATCACACAGAATATTATTGCACAGAGAAAGAAGCATTGGATATTGTTCCTCAACTCCCTTTCTTTTATGATGAACCCTTTGCCGATAGCAGTGCTATTCCCACTACACTGGTAAGTCGTATTGCAAGAGAAAAAGTGATTGTGGCTTTATCTGCCGATGCAGGCGATGAAATATTTGCAGGCTATAATCGCTATGACTATATGACAAGATATGGAAGTGCATTCAAAAAGATCCCGGGCTTTGCCAGGAGAAGTACAGCCGCACTGATGGATGCTATCCCTGCAGATAAGATACCGGTGCTTAATAAAAAATATCTCTTTCATAGCCGTTATGAAAAAGTGAAGTCGCTTTTAAAAGAACCATCCGACAGGAATGTACTGATGAGCCTTACCCAGCAAATGAGCGAAAAAGACCTGACCGGGTTATTCATGGAGAATATTGAAAGATTGCCATCTTTCTTCGACAGTAAAGAACTGAAAACAAATAATTATTCTATCCTGTCTTACATGATGGCTATAGATTACCAGACCTACCTGCTGGATGATATTCTTCAAAAGGTTGACCGGGCTGGTATGAGTGTGAGCCTTGAAGGAAGAGAACCCTTCCTTGATCAACGCATTATTGAGTGGGCGGCACAACTGCCACTGGAATACAAGTATAATAAGGGCAACAAAAAGTTCATCCTAAAACAGATCGTTCATAAATACCTGCCCGAGTCGATGATGAACAGGCCTAAAATGGGCTTTGGGATACCGATTTCGACCTGGTTGCAGAATGATCTGAAACCCTTTGTGGACAGGTATTTTGATGGAGAATTTATCAGGCAGCAGGGTATTTTCAATAACGATATAATACAGAAGATAAAAAACTCGTTCTATCACGGGAAAATAGAAAGGGCTGAAAAGATATGGTACATACTGATGTTCCAGATGTGGTACGACAAGTGGATGAATAATAACTAGTTCCTGGTCCGGTATCCTTTTTACAAAACTAACTTACCCGGGTAATTATGTCCATTATCAATACGGTTAAAACTGCGGTTAAAAATCCTGCTTACAGGTCTGTAGCTACGTATATATTTACTAATTTTTTTTCCAAAGGTGTTTCGTTCATCCTGATCCCCTTATTCACCAATCCAAAATATTTAACCCCCACAGATAACGGGTTGTTGAGTTTGTTCTCCAGTAATATGATCTTGCTTGCGCCATTCATTTCCCTGGGCATGATACAATCATCAGCTGCAGATTATTTTAAAAAACCAAAAGCAGATTTCTCTGCTTCATTAACCGGTAATTTTTTTATAGGTGCCACACTGGCGCTACTGGTCACTTTATTACTCTTCATTTTCCAGGGGGCGTTGAGAGAGAAATTTGATTTCCCCGGTTCATTTGTTTACATACTCCCTGGCCTGGCATTTCTTACATTTTCAAGTGAACTGCTCTTTGCCCTGATACGTAACCGCAACGAGGTTAACAATTATGCGGCTACAGGAATATCCAAATCAATTATTGAATATTCCTTGTCGGTTATCCTAATCGTTTTTTTCTTCAGTGGCTGGGTGGGAAGAATATGGGGTATTGCAGTCTCTTTACTTGCAGTGAACTTATATAGCATATGGTATTATACAAAGAATGGCTATATCAACTTCTCATTCCAGGTGAGCCATGTGTGGGAAGAGATCAGGTTCGGAGTACCCGTACTTATTTTCCAGCTCTGCGTTTTTATGCTGGGCGCAACAAACAAACTGTTCCTTGCGATCTTCAATGTAGATAAACATGACCTGGGCATCTATGCCATTGCTTCCATACTGGGCGCCATGATGGGAACTATTGCCCAAAGCATTTTGCTTTATGTACAGCCACAATTATATAAATCACTCAGCGAGGGAGATACATCCACAGCTTCATTGAAACGGCATTTCTTCAGGTACCTGAAACTGCTTTCTTTCTTTGCGGCTATTTGTGTCGGTATCGTGGTGTTTTGTTATTACTTCCTGATCAACAGTATATACCTCAGTGGTCTTCCATATTTTTTCATTGTTGCTTCTTCATCTTTTATCTGGGCATTGAATTATTTCCTTTTTCTTTTCCTTTTATATTACAAGAAGAAAAGAGCAATACTCACTATTGCATTAATCTCAATCACCTGTTCTATAATTATCAATATCATCCTCGTTAAAAATTACCTTATTTTAGGTGATGCACTGTCAGGACTTGTAAATACACTTATATTCAGTGCTATCATCATTGTAGTAGTAAGAAAACTAATAAAAAATAATTTCGGCAATGCTTCTGTGCAGCGTGTCGTTGCAACATAAAATAACATGAGAAACCTGGCACCCATAGCTTTTTTTGCATATAACCGGCCTGAACATACCCGGCAGGCGCTTGAATCATTGTATCGAAATGAACTGGCAACTGAATCCCGGCTTTGGATATATGTTGACGGACCGAAACCAAATGCCACTGAAGAAACCTTAAAGAAGATAGAAGAAGTAAAAAAGGTGGTAAGAGAAAAAAAATGGTGTAAGGAAGTCACCATTATTGAGGCAGTTGCCAACAAAGGGCTGGTAAAATCCACTATTGAAGGCATAACTAAAATGGTAAATGAATTTGGTAAAGTCATCGCTATGGAAGACGACGGGCTGGTTTCTGCCGGATTTTTGAAATACATGAATGATGCGCTGGATTTTTATGAAAATAATCCAAGGGTAATGCACATTAGTGCTTATGCCAGGCCCGATCTTGTCAGGGCGGAGGTTAAAGAATCAACTTATTTCTTTTATCATACCACCACCTGGGGTTGGGGCACATGGAAAAGGGCATGGGATAAGTTCACACCTGATGCTATGGCTGTTCGGGAAGCAATAAAAAAGAAAGGCAATATCAAAAAGCTGAACATGGATGGCACTTTCGAATTCTTCTGGGGGCTGTATGCAGTTGCAAAAGCAAATATGACCAGCTGGAATACGATCTGGCATTCAGTTGTTTTTTTGAATGACGGGCTATGCCTTTATCCAAAGAGATCATTGGTATCAAATATAGGCCATGATGGAAGCGGAACAAATTGTGCACCTGATGAACGCTTTAAGATCAATGATGCTGAACTGGCAACAGAAGTAGAGGTAAAAGAGATTCCGCTTGTTGAGCATCCTGCTGTAAGGGCCTATTATGTGAGTTTACATTCGTTTAAGGAAAGAATGCTGTTCGCTATAAAACATTATCTCAGGTACCTGGTTAAATAACAGTTTGAGTAGCGCAAAAAAAATATTGTTTATTTCTTATGATGGCATGACCGACCCATTAGGCCAAAGCCAGGTAATACCCTATTTGCAGGGGTTGAGTAGAGCAGGGTTTACAATTTTTTTACTGAGCTGCGAAAAAGAACAGGTGTTTCTTCAAAACAAACCGGTTGTTGAAAAAATACTAGGGGGTTATAACATTACATGGATACCGCTTAACTATACAAAAAAACCACCAGTATTATCAACTATCCTCGATATTATCAAACTGAGGAAAGCTGCAAAAAAAATACACCGGGAAAACAAGCTTGATATGGTGCATACCAGACCGGGTGTTCCGGAATTGGTGGGGCTTTGGATGAAAAAGACGATGGGAGTAAAATTTTTAAATGACATCCGTGAATTTTATGCCGATAGCAGGGTAGAAGGAGGGATGTGGAAACTTAGTAATCCACTATATAAAGCTGCCTATAATTTTTTCAAAAGAAAAGAAACTGAATCGGTTTCAAAATGTGATGGTATTGTTTGCCTTACTTATGCAGCCGAAAAGATCATAAAAGGATGGAAAGAGTATAAAAGCAATATCCCACTGCAGGTGATCCCATGCAGTGCAGACCTTGAACTTTTTGATCCTGGTAAAATAAGCGAGGCAGAAAAAACGACTTTGAGGTCAGCACTAAATATTAGTAAAGATGATTTTGTCATCAGCTACCTTGGTTCTATTGGCGGCTGGTACCTCACTGATGAGATGATGCAGTTCTGCAAAGTGCTGACGGATAAGATACGAGCAGCGAAGATCTTATTCATTTCACCCCACCGCCATAATGAGATACGGACTTCTGCTTCTAAGTACAGTATAGATAGTGATAAGGTAGTAATACAAAAAGCAAACCGGCAAGAAGTGCCCAAACTGGTTTCGTTGAGTAATTATTCAGTTTTTTTTATCAAACCCTGTTATTCCAAGCAATCATCATCGCCAACCAAGCATGGAGAAATAATGGCGATGGGTATACCTTTAATTACCAATAGCGGGGTTGGTGATGTTGAAGCAATTACGAATAAGTATAATGCCGGTATTATCATCCACGAATTCAACGAAAAGGAATTCATCAAAGTGGCATCACAAGTTGCTGCCGGAGCAACTTTTAATATCGAAGAAATTCGACAAGGAGCCAAAGAATTTTATTCGCTGGAAAAAGCAGTAGAAAAATATATTGCTATTTACAACAGCATATTGAATCAATAATTTATTTTGCATACTTACCATGAGTAAAAAATATTTAATAATTGGTGCCGGGTTTTCCGGAACTGTATTGGCTAATCAACTGGCGCAACATTCAGATTGTGTCATCGATATTTGGGATGAAAGAAACCACATTGCCGGTAACTGTCATACTGAAAGAGACACTAAAACGGGTATCATGGTACACCAGTATGGCCCGCATATATTTAACACAGACAAAAAAGAAATATGGGATTTTGTGAACACCTTGGGTGAGTTCAGACCCTATGTGCACAGGGTAAAAGCCATGAGCAATGGTAAAGTATATTCATTGCCTGTTAACCTACATACCATCAACCAGCTATTTGGCAAATCATTCACACCGGAAGAAGCAAAAAAATTCCTGGAAGGCCTTGCAGATACATCAATAACAGATCCACAGAACTTTGAAGAGCAGGCCTTGCGTTTCATTGGCAAGGAATTGTACAATGCTTTCTTTTATGGATACACAAAAAAACAATGGGGTTGTGAACCCACGGAACTGCCGGCATCTATTTTAAAAAGGATACCTGTGCGGTTCAACTATGATGATAACTATCACAATAATATTTATACCGGCATTCCTATAAATGGTTATACAGCACTCATGGAAAAACTGATCAATCATCATGCTATCCATGTCACGCTCAATAAAAAATTTGATCCATCAATGGATGTCAGTATATACGATCATGTTTTTTATACAGGCCCCATTGATGCCTGGTTCAACTTTAAATATGGAAGGCTTGGCTACCGGACTGTAACTTTTGAAACACATTATGCTGATGGCGATTTCCAGGGAACCACACAAATGAATTATTGCGACGAACATGTTCCGTATACAAGAATAACCGAGCATAAACATTTTACCAACTGGGAGCAACACGACAAAACGATCTACTTTAAAGAATTTAGCAAAGAGACTGAGCCATCGGATATACCTTATTATCCTAAAAGACTGGAAAAAGATAAAACCCTTCTTTTGAAATACCGAAAAGAGGCAGAAATACTTCAACACGTATCTTTCCTAGGTAGATTAGCTACGTATCGCTACATGGATATGCATAATGTAATAGGAGAAGCCCTTGATTTTTCAAAATCCTTCCTCAAAACAATAGATACTGCCCAAAAACCTCCTGTTTTTCCTAATGCTGAGGGCTAAAAAAAATCCCGGCCAAATTTGCAATAAGCGGATTCTCATTCCGTTATAGAGTTGTCCTAATATCTCTGATTCAAAACCACAAATACCAATCCTATGGAAAAGGCTATTGCCGTAGTTGTAACCTACAACCGACTGGCGCTACTAACTGAGTGTATAACTGCATTGCGAAATCAAACCCGCCCTTTAGATGCCATCCTGGTAATTAATAATGGCAGTACAGATGATACGCAGCAATGGTTGGCACAACAACCTGATATAATCACTATCACTCAAAACAACCTGGGATCAAGTGGAGGTTTTAACACCGGTATAGATTGGGCTTATAAAAATGGTTACGCATGGATATGGTGTATGGATGATGATGGCTATCCTAAAGAAGATGCACTGTATAACCTGCTGGATGCTGATGACGGAAGCCTGCGATTAATGAATTGTGCAGTTATTGATAAGGAAGATAAAAAATCGTTTGTTTGGAAAACACAGAAATATAAAAACCTGGATGAGGTGGATTGTAAGATCATAGAAGGCATTGGTCATCCTTTTAACGGAACCCTGTTGCACAGGAGGATAGTAGAAAGAGTTGGTGTTCCTAAGCCCAGTTATTTTTTATGGGGAGATGAGACAGAATATTATTACAGGATAGTTAAGCAAAATGAAATACCTGTTTGTACTGTATCGGACAGTATTCATTATCACCCTTCAACTGCTTTCTCTGTTAAAAAAGACTGGGATTATCTCAATGGGTGGAAAATGTATTACTACGTACGCAACCGTTTTTTTGTGCACCAGGCAAAATTCAGCAATAAAGTCATCGCATTGTTACACTATTGCTGCTTCATAGTTGCTTTTTCTGGCATCATCATGTTGTATCAAAAAACAGATAAGCTTAAAAAATTAAGTTTTATCATCTGGCCGGTTAGTGATGCATTCAGCAAGAACTTTGCAGTGACACCACCGGTAATATTAAGCAAATTAAAAACCAATGAAGGCCCCTCTTTAACCGGTTCAATAAACACCTACTTAAAAAATACCTGGCTTACCATATTGCCTTCTTTTACAACAGGCCGTTTAAGAAGAACAGCGAACGCTTAAGGTATCAAATTATAAATCCCTCTGAAATCACGCAGTCTGGCTAATCACCAGGCTGCTTTTTGCTTTCAAATACCGGTCCTGTATCAAAACCAGTGCAATAATGTAAAAAGGAAGGCATGGAATTTTATACCGTACCAACGACCCGAAGTTGGCAGTGGTTGCCCCTACGAATAGAGCGAATAATAATGCAAAAAGGATGCAGTATAAAACCACCGGGTCTCGGGTAATGCCTTTGACAAAATTGCGTGGCCCAGCTTTGAAAAATACCAGTAATGTGAATATCATTATGGCAAGACTTTCAAAAGAAGACAACAGGGTGGTTAGCTTTTTTGATTCCCAGAGAAAGGGGCGATAAAGGGTTGCAATAATAGCCATAGGTGCCATCTTTACGAGACTTGAGATGGACCCGTCAAATTCAACTCCTAATGAAAAGTTTGAAGCTGCATTTTCCTGCTCTGCGTATGCTTTTTGGTAAATGGAAATATTTTTTGTTATGCTCTCTCCTCCGTAATTCACTAAAGTGCTGGCCAGTTGTTCTGTTACGGTGGTGAATGTAAACATACTGGAAATGATTATCCCCACAACAACTACCAAACGTAGTAACCTGCTTTTCAGAAGTGTTACATTCTTTAAGATCAGGTAAACGGCAAAGAACGGTACATAAGAGATCAGTATATACACTTTTATTACGTACAACAGGTAACCAAAGAGTAATATAATGGCAGCATTAATTATGAGATTCTTCTTTTTATAAAATGTCTCATACAGCGAATAGGTTATCCACCCAATGGCGGCAATACACAAGGGGTCCTTGAGAATACCCGATGTCCAGAAAACAAAAGTGGGCAAATACAGTATAGCTATTGCAAATTGTTTGTGCAGGTGTGGGTATTGTTCATAAAAAAACCGGTATAACCGCCAGGCGCCTGAAAAAGCGATCATGGAAAACATCAGGTTCAGTACCAGGTATTTTGAAAAAGCAATAAATGAAAGCATAGCAACTATACGCACCACCATATAATTATTCTCGATCCTCAGGTAGCCCAGGTTAAGTGAGTTCCTTAGTAAGGTCTGGTCAAAATCAACACCGGCTGAATACAGCCATTTCAGGTTTGCTTCAGGATCATTCATAATCAAATGATGAATATTGGCGCCTTCTGTATAAAACAATAAATATGAATCTCCGGGCGATAATATTGTATTGAATAAGGTAAATGGTAATACGGCAATTGCTTTTATCCAAAACGACTGCTTGTGATAATACTGAAGTACAGGATCGGTATAATTTTTTCGGCGGAGACTAAAAAGAAAATAAAATAACGCCACATAAACCGGGTATAATATAAAGTCTGCAAAACCCATTAATGTATATTGATTTTTTCTTCGATCTGCACATTAGCGTCAGCAAATTATTATATAGCTAACAACCATTTTCAAATTTATCCTAAAATTCTAATTTGTCTTTCAATAATATGAAGTTATTTTTGAATGTCGGAAAGTAACGATACAATCTCATCACGCATTAACCAATACTATTGTCTGATTCCTCTGCAAATAAAAAACTGATTCGGATAACTACAGTGCCCATGGCTTTGCGTTATTTGTTACCTGGCCAAATGCGTTTTATGGCTGCCAACGGTTTTGATGTATTGATGATAAGTGCTGATGGCAGGGAACTGCCCGAAGTTACTACACAAGAACAATGCAGGCATATCATTGTGCCCATGACGAGGAAGATAACACCCTTGCAGGACATCAAATGTTTGTTTCAACTGATCAGGATATTCAGAAGAGAAAAACCGGACATTGTTCATACGCACACGCCCAAGGCAGGTCTGCTGGGCATGCTGGCAGCAAGATGGTGTGGAGTTAAACTGAGGATACATACAGTGGCCGGGTTACCATTAATGGTTGAGAAAGGGTTTAAATACCGCCTGTTGAAATTCATTGAAAAACTAACTTACGCATCTGCCAGTCAGGTTTGGCCCAACAGCAACTCTTTATTAAAATTCATATCTGAAGAAAAATTAACCTCGCCTGCAAAACTTCGCATTATAGGAAAAGGGTCCACCAACGGAATTGATATCAGGAGGTTCAATAAAGAAGCACTGGATGAAAAAAATATTCTTGAAACAAAGGGGCTGATAAATTATTCTTCACAAAATAAATACCTGCTTTGTATAGGCAGGCTGGTGGCCGACAAAGGCATTGTTGAACTGGTAAATGTTTTTAAACAATTACAATCGAGTGATCCAACTTTAAAACTGATACTTGTTGGTGGATACGAGCCTGAATTGGACCCGCTGCCCCCCGGCACATTAAAAGAGATTGAAACCAATTCAAACATCATCCACATTAACTGGACCAATTATGTGGAGTATTATATGCAACTGGCCGACTTTTTTGTTTTCCCGTCTCATCGTGAAGGATTTCCCAATGTGTTATTACAGGCGGGTGCGATGGAGTTGCCCATTATCTGCAGCCACATAACAGGAAATATCGATATTGTTATCAATAATGAAACAGGCCTCATTTTTGAAAGCGGTAATGAACAGCAAATGCTGAAAATGCTTCAGTATGCAATTACGCATCCTCAACTTATGCAAGCTATGGCTCAAAAGCTCTGCCAGGAAGTAACTCAGGATTACCGGCAGGAAAATATCTGGCAAAATATACTTGCGGCATACAAAACCTTGGTAAATTAGATAATTAAAACACGAAAATGATTTTAATAGGATACTCCGGCCACGCATTTGTTGTGTATGGCATTTTAAGATCGGCCGGAAGAAAAGTTATTGGCTATTGCGACGTAACTGAAAAGCAGCTTAATCCATTTGATCTTGTATACTATGGAACAGAACTTTCGGAACCAGGGTTAAAAGCATTGCAACAAAGCGATTTCTTCATTGCTATTGGCGATAATTCAACCAGGGCCAGGATCCACAATCAACTTGCACAAAAAAACCTTGTCCCTGTAAATGCCATCCATTCTTCTTCTGTTATTGATCCTTTTGCGGCCATTGCAGAGTATGGGGTAATGGTTGCAGCTAGTGTTACAATTAACCCACTTGCCCAAATCGGTACCGGGTCAATATGCAATACAGGTTGTGTTATTGAACACGAATGCACAGTTGGCAATTTTGCTCATATAGGCCCTGGTGCGGTACTCTGTGGCAATGTAAAAGTGGGCGAAGGAAGTTTTGTAGGGGCTAATGCCGTTATCAGGCAGGGCATCAGCATCGGGAAAAATGTGATGATAGGAGCCGGGGCGGTGGTAGTAAAAGATGTTGCAGATAATGTTACCGTGGTTGGCGTTCCGGCAAAATAAATAGAGATAAAATAGCGTTATAGAACGCACTAACTGCAAGGTTGCTTTCCTACCTTTGCAACGCAAAAAAATCTGACACATGAAAGTATTAGTTACAGGAGGCGCCGGGTATATCGGCTCCGTTTTAGTTCGCCAGTTATTGAATAAAGGATATAACGTACGGGCAATTGACTCACTGAAATTTGGCGGTGATGCCTTGTATGACGTGATGCTTCACCCCAACTTTGAATTTATGAAAGGCGATATCCGTAATGCCGAGGATGTGGATAATGCTATTAAAGGAGTTGACGCTATCGCCCACCTCGCTGCTATCGTAGGTGACCCTGCCTGTAAGAAATTTAGTGAAGAGGCTAATCAAACCAACTGGGATGGCGCCGTACTCCTTTTCAACAAGGCAGAAGCTGCCGGCGTAAAGCGTTTTGTATTTGCCAGCACCTGCAGCAACTATGGAAAAATGCCCGATCCCAATTCTTTTGTGGTGGAAACATCTGAACTTAACCCTGTCTCTTTATATGCTGAACTCAAGGTGAAATTTGAAAAATACCTGATGGAAGATAAAAAGGATAGTCCTATGTGTGCCACTGCACTTCGCTTTAGTACCGTGTATGGTTTTTCGCCAAGGATACGTTTTGATCTTACTGTGAATGAATTCACCCGCAATGCTGCTGTTCATGGTGAGCAGGAAATATGGGGCCAACAGTTCTGGCGTCCTTACTGTCATGTGGATGACCTGGCAAGATCAGTAGTACTTGTTCTTGAAAGCCCGGTAGAAAAAGTGAAAGCCAATGTATTTAATGTAGGCAGCACCGAAGAGAATTATAACAAGGGAATGGTGATCAAAGAAGTTTGTAAAGTGGTGCCAAACGTAAAAGTTATTTATGTTGACAGCAGCGAAGATCCCAGGGATTACCGGGTGAATTTTGATAAAATAAAAAATGAGCTGGGCTTTACAATCACTAAGAAAGTGCCTGACGGAGTAAAAGAAATTTACACTTTATTGAAAACAGGCATCGTTACCGATTCATTTGCTCAAAAATTCAGGAATATATGACCGGCCATTCCTGTATGAAATGACCTCTTTTGCCAATGACAACAGGACTAGCAAACATCAGGTACCTGCATATTGCCCGTGGATTGGCAGCCTTGCTGGTGGTCTTCTTTCATTCCAAGTATGTTTTCTGGGTTGGTGGCACTATATATAGTAAAGAGATAGGCTTGCACAACGTTGGAGATTATTTACTTTTTTCAGCCGATATGCTCAGCTCCTGCGGCAAGGAATGCGTTATTGTATTTTTTATCTTATCGGCCTTCGTGATCAGGCATTCTTTTTCCAGCCATCATTATCAATGGATCAATTTTTATAAGATAAGGCTCATAAGAATATACTGGCCGTTCTTGCTGTCGATGATCTTTTCCATTCTTGTACTTTTCCTCTGTGTCAATTACATCAACCCCGATATTTATACAAGAGATGTACGCCAATATAATTTAAGACTGAGCGATGCATACGATGAGTTTTCTTTTAGCCAGGTGATAAAAACGATTTTCTTCATTGATAATGGCGAATACGCAGGCTTCAATTATGCTTACTGGTCACTGGGGCATGAGTTACTGTTCTACCTGTTATTTCCACTATATAATATGCTTAACAGGTATGCAAGGTTTGTTGCTGCCACGGCACTTGGTGTATTATTCCTGTTTACAGGGTGGTCGGTCTTTTATTACCAGGTATTCTTTGTGGCCGGACTGATTCTTTATGATTATTTCTCTAATTTTTCTTCTGCACCGGTAATTAAGTACAAAACACTTTACCTCATTATTCTTGCAGGATTTTTTGTGGCTGTCAACCTTTCCAACCGGATGATATCGGAAAAGGCTTCCGACATGGTCACGCTGGCCTTTTCCTTTTTCATTTTTGATTATGTGCTTTGGTTTGTGCAAAGGAAGAATACCCTGCTGATGAAGCTGGGCGATATCAGCTATAGCCTTTATCTCAATCACCTCCCTTTGTTATTACTTACTTATTCTGTGATCACCTTGTATGCAGGGAAGCTGGTCTTTTATAACCGGTTACCTTATTACACCGGAGTGCTGGTGGCAGTGCTGCTTACCATACCACTGTATATCCTCACAGAAAAGCCATCTATAGCCTATCTGAAGAAATTAAGGAAATAAGAACCTTGTTTCTTTATAAAATCTTTATACCACCGGTACTATATTTAATACCATACTTATAAACGATGGACTAATTTTGTGTTTTATAAAAGCCGTTTATGGCAACACTTATTCATCGTATCAGTAAAACCAGGCAATATGTTTACAGCCTGTTGCTGTTATTCATAACTGCTTCTGCCTGCTTTTTTTTCTCTGCTTATATTGATTACCGTGTAGTGGCATTTGTGTTGTTGCTGGTAGTTTCCCTTTCTGCTGTTCTTTTCGATATTCTCCCGGTCCTGCTCACAGCGGTGCTGAGTGCGTTGACCTGGAATTTCTTTTTCATTCCACCGCATTTTACATTCCGCATTG
Source organism: uncultured Ferruginibacter sp. (assembly GCA_964439615.1). Classification (GTDB taxonomy): domain Bacteria; phylum Bacteroidota; class Bacteroidia; order Chitinophagales; family Chitinophagaceae; genus Ferruginibacter. The sequence continues at coordinate 38,553 of CAYTQB010000005.1, forward strand.
ACAAAACAGAGGATGTTATCCTGTTCCTGATGTATTTTGTAATTGCACTGGTGAATGCCGCACTTACTTACAAGATAAAACAGGTACAGAAGGAATCCCTTGCAAAAGAAGAGAAGGCCAATACCATCAAATTATATAATACCCTGCTCAATTCATTATCTCATGAATTACGTACACCTATTGCAACCATTGTGGGCGCAACGGATAATCTACAAAATTTCAATGGCAAGCTGTCTGATACCAATCGGTATGAACTTATCAGGGAAATATCCAAAGCATCTTTCCGGCTTAACCAGCAGGTAGAAAATTTGTTGAACATGTCCAGATTGGAATCGGGATTCATTCAACCGAAAAAAGACTGGTGTGATGTTACCGAACTCATCTATGAAACTGTAGCAAGGGTTGAAGAAAATGCAGAAGGAAAGAAAATAAATATTCAGGTTGACCCGGCAATTCCATTGTTCAAATTGGATAAAGTAATGATGGAACAGATTGTTTACAATTTGTTATACAATGCATGTACTTATACGCCGGTGCATGCAGCTATCAGTATTACAGCCCGCTGCTATGCCGATGTACTGGAAATAGTAGTGGAAGATAATGGGCCAGGATTTCCTGAAGATGAAATGAAAAATGTGTTCGATAAATTCTATCGCCTTCAGAATGCAAAAGCAGGTGGTACCGGGCTGGGCCTATCCATCGTGAAGGGGTTTACAGAAGCACAAAACGGAGTGATCGATCTGAAGAACAAGAGTACAGGCGGTGCAAAGTTTACAGTCAATATACCAGCAGAAACATCTTATCTGAGCAATTTGAAAAATGAATAACGCAGGCATACTTATAATAGATGATGAAGCACAGATAAGAAAACTGCTGCAGATCACCCTGGAGAGTAATGACTACAAGGTGATACAGGCCTCCACTGCAAAGGAGGGAATGATCCTTGCTGCATCACATCCACCCGATCTTATTTTGCTTGATCTTGGTTTACCTGATGAGAGCGGACATCATGTTTTACAGCAATTGCGGGAGTGGTATACTAAACCAATCATAATCCTGTCGGTGCAAAGCAGTGAAGAAGATATTGTAAAAGCGCTTGACAATGGAGCAAATGATTACCTGGTGAAACCATTTCGCACAGGAGAGTTGCTGGCAAGAATACGGTCGGCATTGCGCAGTAATACCGGAGAAGAAATGGATCCTGTAATAGACTGCGGTAACCTCCAGATCGATCTTTCGGCAAGAACGGTAAAGCGAAATAGCGAAATCATTAAACTCACCAGTACAGAATATTCCTTGCTCGCCCTCTTTGCAAAAAATGAAGGAAAAGTATTGACACATCACTATTTGCTGAAAGAAGTGTGGGGACCCGGATATATAAACCAATCACAGTACTTAAGAGTATTCATTGCACAACTAAGAAAAAAAATTGAAGAAGATGCAAACCACCCGATGCATATTGTTACCGAATCGGGAGTCGGCTACCGGTTTGTAGCAACATAAATTTTCACTGATACATATTAAAACCTGAACATGATCTCAAATTCAAAAAATTTGAACAAGGTAACTATTGCCTCCCTGTTGGTAGCGCTGGGCATCATTTACGGTGACATTGGTACGAGCCCTCTCTATGTTTTAAAAGCTATCATCGGCGACAGGAAGATTGATGAAACACTGGTCTATGGCGGGGTATCGCTGATATTCTGGACGCTGGTCTTTCAAACAACGATCAAATACATCATACTCACCATCCGTGCCGATAACCAGGGAGAAGGTGGTGTGTTTTCTTTATATGCGCTGGTAAGACGGTATGGAAAATTTTTAGCGATACCCACTATATTGGGTGCAACCACATTACTTGCAGATGGTATCATTACGCCGCCCATTTCTGTTGCATCTGCTATTGAAGGATTGAATTCGGTAAAAGGATTGGAAAATATCATCGTTCCTGGTAACAACCTAACCATCGGAATTGTTATTGCCATCATCTCCGCTTTGTTCTTCTTCCAGCGTTTTGGCACACAGGTGGTAGGCAGTTCATTTGGACCTATCATGGCCATCTGGTTTGTAATGCTGTTCATTGTAGGTGCTGCACAAATTTTTCATTATCCCGGTGTGCTGAAGGCTATTAGTCCGCACTACGGATATGATTTGTTGGTTCATTATCCGCATGGATTTTGGTTACTTGGTGCTGTGTTTCTATGTACCACAGGAGCCGAAGCATTATACAGCGACCTCGGTCATTGTGGTATAAAAAATATCCGCATCACCTGGATATTTGTGAAGATAAGTTTGGTTACTAATTATATCGGGCAGGCAGCATGGGTAATGCACCAGGGAAAAGAAACGCTCAGCGGAGCCAACCCTTTTTTTGAAATGATGCCGCACTGGTTTTTGTTGCCAAGCATTCTTATCGCAACTGCTGCCACTATTATCGCATCACAAGCATTGATCAGCGGTTCGTACACACTCATCAGCGAAGCGATGAATCTTAATTTCTGGCCACGGGTAACAGTGCGACAACCCAGCGATATTAAAGGGCAGATATACATACCCAGTGTGAATACAATTCTCTGGTTGGGTTGTGTATTGATGATCCTCTATTTCCGTAATTCTTCACATATGGAAGCGGCTTACGGTTTCTCTATCACCATTGCCATGATGATGACTACTATACTGCTGAACTATTATTTGCTCTTCCGGTTAAAATGGAGCCAGCTAACTGTAGCGATCATCATTGGTGTATTTGCCTTGATAGAAACTTCTTTCTTTATTGCTAATGTGGCCAAGATCAAAGAAAGATGGATGTTCCTCTTTTTCGAATTATTCATCTTTATGACCATGTATATATGGTATTATGCAAGAAAGATCAATAACAAGTTTGTAAAGTTTGTCGACCTGGGGAAATACACGCTGCAATTGAATGAACTGAGTAAGGACGATGCTATTCCAAAATTCTCCACACATTTGATCTACCTCAGCAAAGCAAACAGCAGAAGCCAGGTAGAAGAGAAGATTATCCACTCCATCTTTTCTAAAAAACCGAAGCGTGCCGATGTGTACTGGTTTGTGCATATTGACCGCACGGAAGAACCTTATACCATGAGTTATGATGTGTCGGAGTTGGTTGATGACAAGGTAATCAAAGTTACTATTCACCTCGGCTTCCGCATTCAGCCTAAAACAGAATTATACTTCAAGAAGATTGTAATGGAACTGGTAGCCAACAAAGAACTCAACCTCCACATAAGGCCTGACGGCTCTACTAAATATAACGCAGAGCCGGATTTCAAATTTGTGGTGATCGAAAAATTCCTTTCTGTTGAGAATGAATTCTCATTAAGCGAAGGGTTGATGTTACAGGCTTATTTCCGGTTAAAAGACCTGGGACAGAGCGACGAAAAAGCATTCGGATTAGATAAAAGTGATGTGGTAGTGGAACATGCGCCACTCATTTATCAGCCTGTACAGAATATTGATCTAAAAAGAAATACTCAAATAACTATATAATGAAAACAAATTTTATAAAAAGATCGCTTAAGTTGCTGTGCGGAATGATTTTATCGATCAATTGTTCCTTTGCTCAAGATTCGCTGAAAACAAAAAAACCGAAAAGCGAACCCTTTACCTGGGGAGATTTTACCTGGATACAAGGCAATAACCGGCAGAAAAATTCCTTGCTTGATACCAAATATTTTACCGGCAGTGTTACAATCGATTGTAATTATAATTATTCTTTTAATCGCCCAGTAGATCATACCAACTCAGGTTCAACTGCTACATTCAGAAGTAATGAATTCAATATCTCGTACATTGAAGCAGGAGGGGAATTCCATGAGCCAAAAACCGGGGCACGTGCAAAACTTATGCTGCAATTTGGAGCAAGAGCAACAGGTATTCCCCGAAATGACAACACACCGTTGCGTGGACAATACGACTTGTATAATGCATTGCGTTATGTTACCGAGGGCTATGCCGGTATTCATTTGAACAAGATGCACGGAATTAATATAGATTTCGGCATATTTAAATCTTATGTGGGGTTGTTGTCTTACAACAATTTTGAAAATTGGAATTACCAACCTTCCTACACATCGGATAACACACCCTGGTTCTTTACCGGTGCAAGGGTGCAAATGTTTCCAACAGACAAGTTAAAATTAGAACTGTGGCTGGTGAACGGCTGGCAAACCTATGGTATGTTCAATGAGATGCCGGGTATAGGGTATCAGATCATGTGGCGGCCAAAAGAAAAATTATCTATTCTTTCCAGTTCTTATGTTGGATGGGATACACCCAATGAAAAAAGGCGGTTACGTTTTCATACGGATAACAGCGCTGTTGTCCGCTATTATGATAAACCGGGAAGAAAATTTATTTCCAAAGCAGCATTTTCTGTTACAGGAGACCTTGGTTTTGAAAATGGTGGTGGAGTAAGACCGTTTAATGGAGACAGTACAACCCCTGCGCAGCATTTTTTAAGCGGCATGATTTATAACCGGGTTTGGTTTGGTAAAAAACAACAATTGGCTTTTACTGTTGGTGGCGGTTATATCAATAATCCCGGAAGATACCTTGCGCTGTTGCCGGCAGGCAATGCCGTGCTTACACAAAATCCCGGCGACAAGTTTGAAGGCTGGGATGCATCGGTGGGGTTTCAGTTCATGCCTAACGATTACCTGACTTTTGGTGTTGAGTTTGTTACCCGGCATACCAATGTTCCTTATTTCTCCGGCAGGGGAGGCGTGACTTCGCCGAATGGATGGAACCCACCAATTGGAGATCCTACCGGTTTCAAAGCCGACCTGGTGAAGGATGAGAACCGGCTTATTTTCTCCACGATCTTCCGTTTTTAGAAATGAAGTTCTAATATTCAATTGCTCCGGCCTTTAGGTCGGAGCGATTTTTTTTAATAGGTTTGCAGCGCAATAATAATCCGAACCCTCTGGTCGTTTAACAAAAAACCAAGACTATGCTTTTACTCAGTGGCCCTAACATGGCCGGAAACGAATGGAAATATGTTAAAGATTGTTTGGATACCGGCTGGGTGAGCAGCGTGGGCGCCTATGTTGACCAGTTTGAAAAAATGAGCGCCGGGTTTGCAGGTACCAAATACGCCGTGGCCACCAGCAGCGGTACAACAGCCCTGCACATTTGTTTGATCCTAATGGGCGTGAATGAAAAAGATTATGTGATCACACCGAACATCACTTTTATTGCCACCTGTAATTCCATCAAGTACACCGGCGCCGATCCTATTTTGATTGATACCGATCCAGGTTCCTGGCAGATGGACCTTGACCTGCTGGACAAATTCCTTGACGAAGAAACAGAACAACGTAATGGGTTTTGTCATTATAAAAAGGATGGCAGAAGAATTCCAATCATCATGCCTGTGCATGTATTAGGTAATATGTGTGATATGGATAGGTTAATGACGCTTGCTAAGAAACATAACTTAACAGTAATTGAAGACAGTACCGAAGCTTTGGGCTCTTACTATAAAGGAGAACATTCCGGCAGTTTTGGATTGATGGGTACCTTCAGCTATAATGGAAATAAAATAATTACAACCGGTGGTGGCGGTATGATCGTTACCAATGATGAAACGCTTGCAAAAAAAGCAAAACATCTTACCACGCAGGCTAAGAGTGATCCGTTTGAATATGTTCATGATGAGATTGGCTATAATTACCGTCTTGTAAATGTTGCAGCGGCAATGGGTGTGGCACAAATGGAGTTGCTGCCCGGTTTTATTAAACGCAAGCATGAGATCATGGCGTTTTATAAAAAAGAACTGGCAGGTATTGGCGATATAAAATTCCAGCAAATAAGTGCTGATGTAAATCCCAATTGTTGGCTTCCTACCATCATGACAGAAAAACAAAAAGATGTTCTGAAAATTCTCAATGATAACAAAATGCAGAGCCGCCCGTTTTGGGTGCCGATGAATCAATTGCGGATGTTCAAGGATAATATTTTTTATAATAAGGACAACCGTTCCGATTTTGTGTATAAGCGCTGCCTCAGCATTCCATGTTCTACCAATATTACCGACGAACAGCTTAAAGCAGTTTGTGAGAAGATAAAAGAAGTATATTAAAACGTTGATAGTTGTCCGTTGACCGTACAGCAATCTGGCTCAACCTGACATCGAGCAACGGCCAACGAACAACTATGTATGTATTTTTAAAAAGAATTATAGACATCTTTATTGCGACCATCGCATTAATCCTTCTTTCTCCTATTCTTATTCCATCAATTATGATCCTGCTGGTTACAGGTGAACGGGAAGTATTTTATTTTCAGAAAAGAATTGGGTATAAAAACAAACCATTTGATATCTGGAAGTTTGCCACGATGCTGAAGAACAGCCCGAACATTGGTACGGGAGAGATTACCTTACGCAACGATCCCAGGGTAACCAAATTTGGTAAGATACTCCGGATGACCAAGATCAACGAACTGCCGCAGATCATCAATGTGTTCAAAGGCGATATGAGTATTGTGGGCCCGAGACCATTGATGGAAGTGAGCTTTAAATTATACTCCGAAGAAATTCAAAAAGTGATCTATAACTCTCCGCCGGGTATGACGGGCATCGGCTCACTTATTTTCAGGGACGAAGAGAAAATAGTATCTGAGGCTGCAGATCCCAAAGCTATGTATGCAGCTATTTATCCATACAAGGGAGCGCTCGAACTCTGGTATCAAAAGAATGCCTCTTTGTATACCGACTTTATGATCATGTTTCTTACCGGGTGGTCAATTCTTTTTCCTTCCAATACACTGGTGCAAAAAATATTTCCCGATCTTCCTAAACGCAGCTTTTAAACTGAAAACCTAAATTTGTTACGTTTTTCAAACCATATTTAAACAAACCCGGCTTTTATTTGTAGTAACTAAAGGAAAACTTACATGATGCACTCATTCACTATTAAAGACCTGGAAAACCTATCGGGCATAAAAGCCCATACCATCCGCATCTGGGAGCAGCGCTACTCGTTTTTAAAGCCGAGCCGGACCGGCACCAACATCAGGTATTACAGTAATGATGAATTGAAGAAGATATTAAATGTTGCCTTGCTTAATAAGTACGGATTCAAGATATCTCATATTGATAAGATGAATGAACTGGAAATGAAGGAGAAGATACTTTCCCTCAACCAGATGGAAGCCCAGCAGGAAAGAATGGTGAATACACTCATCCAGAACATGGTTGACCTGAACATGGATAGCTTTGAAGAGATACTAGATAATTTTATATTGACCAAGGGTGTTGAACGAACCATCACACAGATCATCTTCCCTTTTCTTGAAAAAATAGGAATACTCTGGATGACCAACCACATCAACCCGGCACAGGAACACCTGGTGAGCAATATCATACGGCAAAAATTAATTACCGGCATTGAAAGTATAAGCAACCGGGTAAAGGTCAATAAAAGCGTGTTGCTTTTTTTACCTGAAGGGGAATATCATGAACTGGGGTTGTTATTCATGAATTATCTTCTCAAAAACAGGGGGGTAAGTACGATTTACCTGGGCTGTAGTATTCCTGCCAGTGATGTTGAATATGTGGTGAAACTAAAAAAGCCCGATTATCTTTATACTCATTTGACCACCGTGGGGCCAAAATTCAACTTCGAAAAATTTATTACAACTGTCAATAAGAAATTCACCGGTACTCCTATGATCGTATCCGGCCAGTTAACCCACACATACGAAAAGAAGATCCTGCCTCTTGTTCATTTCAAAAAATCATATTCCGAGGTCATGGAATTTGTTTACGGCCTTTAAGCTCCTCTCCGATATTCAGCCATAATATATTGACAAACAGATTGTTTAAAATTTAATAAAAAAAATTAAACAAAAATATTCTTTTTCAAAAACTTTTTGTTTAGTTTTACGTTAAGTAAATTAAACAAACTATTATGTCTACATTAGAATTTAACCAGGTGCTTGCTCATAATTCCAATTATTTAAAGCCATTTGCTATGACCCTTACCAGGGATTCTGAATCCGCAAAAGACCTGGTTCAGGAAACATTATACCGGGCCCTTGCCAATAAAGAAAAATACAACAGCGGTACTAATATTAAAGCATGGATGTATACGATTATGCGTAATATTTTTATCAATAATTACAGGCGTAGCGCAAAACAGAACACTATTTTTGATAGCACACCAAATGATTACCTGCTTGATCAAAAGCAGGCTGGTATTGCAAATGCAGCAGAAGCAAGTCTTTCTGTAAAAGACATTATGCAGGCAATTCATCATTTACCCGAGATCTTCAGGAATCCCTTTCAGTTATATTTTGAAGGATATAAGTACCACGAAATTTCAGCCATTCTTTCCGAACCGTTAGGAACCATAAAAAGCCGGATACATTTTGCCAGGAAATTGCTGAAACAACAGATCAGCAGGTATTAAAAGAATACCCAATGGCACTGTTTACAATTAAAGTCAATAGCCTTATTTTAGCACTTTGAAAAGGGTAGTAATTATAGGAAGTGGGTTTGCAGGTTTATCGGCCGCATCTTTTATGGCAAAAGCCGGCTGGGATGTGACGGTACTGGAAAAGCAAAGTACGCCCGGGGGCCGGGCCCGACAGCTGAAAGCCGATGGATTTACATTTGACATGGGGCCTAGTTGGTACTGGATGCCCGATGTGTTTGAAAGGTATTTTTCCTGTTTTGGCAAGAAGGTTTCGGACTATTATGAATTGGAAAGACTGGACCCTTCTTATCGTATTTACTGGCAGGATGGGGCTACAGATATTCCGGCAAACTATACCGAATTAAAAAAGTTATTTGAAAGTATTGAACCCGGCAGCGGCGAAAAGCTGGACGCTTTTTTGAAAGAAGCAGCGTACAAATACGAGGTTGGCATCAACAAGCTTGTTTATAAACCTGGCCAGTCGGTGACGGAGTTCCTGGATTGGGATACGATAAAGGGTGTTTTTAAACTGGATGTATTCACCTCCATGGAAAAACACATTGGTAAATACTTTAAACATCCCAAGCTGCGGCAATTGATGGAATTTCCGGTGTTGTTCCTGGGAGCATTACCAAAAAATACCCCGGCTTTGTACAGCCTGATGAACTATGCCGATATCAAACTTGGTACATGGTATCCAAAAAAAGGAATGTACGCAGTTGTTGATGGCATGTATAGGTTGGCTAAAGAGTTGGGTGTGAAATTCATTTTTGAACAAGATGTTACCGCCATAAACGTTTATAATAATCAGGCAAAACAGGTTGTGGCAAACGGAAATATTGTTTATGATGCTGATGTTGTTGTAGGTTCTGCAGACTATCATTTTGTAGAAACCAAATTGCTGCCCGGGAATTGTAGAACATATAGCGACAAATATTGGGACAAAAGATCGATGGCTCCCAGTTGCTTGCTATATTACGTAGGGTTGAATAAGAAGCTGGAGGGGATACCTCATCACTCCTTGTTCTTTGATGCAGATTTTGATATGCATGGCAACGAAATATATACCACCAGGCAATGGCCGGTAGATCCGCTGTTTTACCTGTCGGTGTCGTCAGTAACAGATGAAACGGTTGCACCAGCAGGATGCGACAATATGGTTTTCCTGATTCCTGTTGCAGCCGGACTTAGTGCAGATACGGAAGAATTAAGAGAAAGATATTTTGAAAAGATATTAGCCAGGTTTGAAAAAAAGACGGGCCAGCTGATAAAAAATAATATCATTTATAAAAAAAGCTATTCTATCAGCAATTTCACTGATGATTATAATTCGTTCAAAGGAAATGCTTATGGTTTAGCAAATACTTTAATGCAAACGGCAGTTTTAAGGCCTTCATGCAGGAGTATTAAAATAAAAAACTTATTTTACAGTGGTCAATTAACAGTGCCAGGGCCGGGAGTACCCCCCAGCCTGATAAGCGGAGAGGTGGTGGCTAAAGAAGTGACAAAGCATTTTGGTTGACAAAACAATTAATAATAAAACAGGCTTTAGGAAATGATAAAACTTTTTCATGAGGTAAGTCAGCAGTGCAGTAAAGCGGTTACGGAAAAATACAGCACTTCATTCAGCAGTGCCATTAAACTGTTGCATGCCGATCTACGCACACCCATTTACAATATTTATGGGTTTGTTCGTTTTGCGGATGAAATCGTAGATACTTTTCATCAATATAAAAAAGAAGAGCTGCTGACCGGCTTCAAAAAAGAAACATATGCAGCTCTTGAAAGAGGCATAAGCCTGAACCCGATATTGCACAGTTTCCAGATCACCGTAAGGGAATATAATATCAACTACGACCTGATAGAGGCTTTCTTCAACAGCATGGAAATGGACCTCAGTAACACGGCTTATAACAGCAATGGGTATAAAGAATATATTTATGGAAGCGCTGAGGTTGTAGGGTTGATGTGCCTTTATGTGTTTTGTGAAGGAGATAAAAACCTGTACAATGACCTCAGACCATCAGCCCAGGCACTGGGAGCAGCTTTCCAGAAAGTGAATTTTTTAAGGGATGTAAAAGCCGATTATGAACAATTGAACAGGTCTTATTTTCCTGAAGTGGACTTTAAGAATTTTACTCCGTTCATGAAAAAGCAGATCGAGGACGATATTACTGCTGATTTTGAAAATGCTTACGAAGGCATTTTGCATCTGCCCGTAAAAGCAAGGTTTGGTGTATATGTGGCTTACAAATATTACTTATCCCTGTTCAAAAAGATAAAACGTACAACGCCTGCCGATATTTTAGAGCAACGTATCCGTATACCCAATTATGGCAAAGCATATATCGTGGCAAAAGCCGGCCTGAGAAGCCAGTTCAATTTATACTAAAGGCAAAGTAATTATGTATGTTATCCTGGTAGATGAGAATGATGAGCCGATAGGTACAATGGAAAAAATGGAAGTTCATCAAAAAGCCCTGTTGCACAGGGCTTTCAGCATTTTTGTTTTCAACGATAAAGGAGAGATCCTCTTGCAAAAAAGGGCGAATAAAAAATACCATAGCGGGGGATTGTGGGCCAATGCCTGCTGCAGCCATCCTAAACCGGGTGAAGAAACCCTGGCCGCTGCAAAAAAACGCCTGCACGAGGAAATGGGATTTGACGTTGCACTTACAAAAGCTTTCGACTTTATTTATAAAGCGCCTTTCGACAACGGCCTTACAGAATATGAATTCGATCATGTATTTGTTGGTACCTACGACGGAGATATTTTTCCGGATGCAGAAGAAGTAAGTGATTACTGTTATAAATCAGTGGAAGAAGTAAAAAATTCAATACAGTCTCATCCGCAAAAATATACCGAGTGGTTTAAGATTGCGTTTCTAAAAATGGAAGAGTATCTTGTAAAAAATGCCATCTGATCAATCAGCAACAAAAACAAGGTGAAAAACAGATTTTCAAAATTCCAGGTAGCTACAGCCATTGCTGTTTTGTTTCATAGCATTGGTATTGTTGGACTATTATTTTTTGATAAGTCTTTCTTCCTTCATTCAACACCGTTTAATTTATTGCTGATGTTTGCTTTGCTGGTATGGACACAAAGGGAGAAGAATACGTACTTTTTTCTTTTCCTGTTAGCTTGTTTTTGCGTGGGTATTGCTGTGGAGATGATTGGGATTCATACCGGAATGCTTTTTGGGGATTATAGCTATGGTAATGTGCTGGGGTATAAAATACAAGCCGTGCCTTTGTTGATAGGGGTCAATTGGTTTATTATCATTTATTGCAGCGGCATAAGTATCCATACTATACTAATGAAGGCCATAAACCGTATTTCAGCAGACACTGGCAAAGCTCCAATGACTTTAAAAGCATTATCGGTTATTGTTGACGGCGCTACACTTGCTGTTTTTTTTGACTGGTTGATGGAGCCAGTAGCAGTTAAATTGGGCTATTGGGCCTGGAGAGGAGATGGGTCGATCCCGGTATTTAACTACCTCAGCTGGTTTATAGTAAGTATTTTATTATTAACCGTATTTCATTTTACAAAATTCAATAGGCAAAACAAATTCGCTGTAAATTTGTTACTTATTCAGCTGATGTTTTTTTTGATATTAAGGACATTTTTGGATTAATAAGCAACTGATATTTTATGAACTGGTTTTTTTACATAGCAATTGCGTTAGCCACCTTTGTTTTAATGGAGGGGTTCACCTGGTGTCTCCACCGCTATGTAATGCATGGCTTTGGCTGGTACCTGCACAAAGACCACCATCAAAAAGGCCCCGGCTTTTTTGAAAAGAATGATGCCTTCTTTCTCATCTTCGCCATACCAAGCTGGTTGCTCATCATGCTGGGTGTTATGTATAAGGTTTACTGGATCATACCTATCGGTGCAGGGTTTACCATGTACGGCATCGCTTATTTCCTGGTACACGAAGTAATTATTCACCAGCGCATAAAATGGTTCACCCGTAGCAATAATACTTATGTACGTACCATACGCTGGGCTCATAAAATGCACCATAAACATATAGACAGGCATGACGGCGAAAGTTTCGGGATGCTTTGGGTAAATAAGAAATACTGGGATAAAGTAAGGGCCGACAAAAAAAGAAATGCAAAGAAGACGACGGTTGCAGAAAATGATGCAACCTGAGGTTGTTCTTTATCAAAACTTGAACTCACATTTTACATATTTTCTCGTCCTGGCTGCTTCACTTGCAGGGCCGCTGTTTTTAAGTTTCGATAAAAAAGTGGCGTTTTATAAAAACTGGAAATACCTTTTTCCGGCGATGTTCTTTCCGGCGGTGTTATACATTGCCTGGGATGTGTATTTCACTTCAAAGGGAGTATGGAGCTTCAATGAAAATTATGTAAGTGGAATTCACATCATTAACCTTCCGCTGGAAGAAGTGCTGTTCTTTTTAATTGTCCCCTACTGTTGTGTTTTTATTTATGCATGTATCAGGGCCTATTTCCCCGCTCTAAAAGAAAAAAAGCAGGCTGATGTTCTAATGATGATACTTGCAGCTGCGTTGCTGGTCACCGGGATAATTTATCGTGATAAATATTATACCGGCTTGACCTTCATCTTTACCGGGGTCTTTATTTTCATCATTTATTTTTTCAGGGAATATTTCAAGGGCTTCGATGCCGTATCCTTCCTGGTTTCGTATGTTATCTGCCTTATCCCTTTTTTAATTGTGAATGGGTTCCTTACAGCCATTCCGGTTGTACAGTACAATGATATGGAGAATCTTGGTATCCGTATCTACACTATCCCCTTTGAAGACATGTTTTATGGTATGTTACTGGTGCTGATGAATATTGTGATCTACGAAAAACTGAAGAGCAATTAGTGTCTTTGAAGCTTACCGCTTCCCGTCATGGGTAATGAATCAACAATTTTTATGCGTTGTGGAGCTTTAAAAGAAGAAAGCCTTTTTTTACAATAAGTAAGTATGTCTTCCGGTTCCACTGTTACTCCTTCATGCAAGACAAGTTCGGCTTCAATGATCTGTCCTGTTAACGGGTGAGGACTACTGCTGACCCTTGCCTGTTTTATTTCCGGGATGGTTTCCAGCACGGCTTCTACTTCTTCGGGAAATACTTTCAGCCCAGATACATTGATGACCGACTTGGAACGTCCTTCTATTTTTATTAAACCATCATTTGTTTTTGATGCGGTATCAGCAGTCAAAAAATATCCATTCTTTAAAACATCTTTACTCAGTGTTGGAGGAGTTAAATAAGCATCGAACATACCCGGCCCTTTGATCCCCAGTTGGCCAATTTGCCCGGTTGGTAAAGGTTGATGTTTGTCGTCCAGAATATCAACTGTGTAACCAGGTAGTGCATAACCAACCGCTTCAGGATGTTCATCTGATTTTTTATAATTGAGAATGGGAAGCCCTATTTCTATGATGCCATAAGCCTGGCTTACATCAATGCTGAATCTTTTTGTGAATGCTTTGCACACACCTAGTGAAATACCGGCAGAAGTAGAGATCACTTTTTTCAATGAAGACATCATTTCCCTGCTGTTATCACCGGCCAGTAATTTTATCTGCAGTGGGGAAGCATATAATAATGTACCATCATACCGGTTGGTTACTTCAATGATATTCTTAGCAAGAAAATCTTTAGCAACAGCAATAGCAGTTCCAAATTTCACATACAACACAATGGAAACCATAAAATGGTAGGCCATGGGCAACACCCACACAACGGTATCACGGCTGCCAAGTTCCAATCCCCTATTTGCGGCAATGATCCGGTCTATAACTGATTGATGAGAAACAATAACACCCTTTGATTTTCCGGTTGTGCCCGAAGTAAAACGTATGAATGCAGGCTGACTGACAAAAGGAGCAAATACAACTGATTCAGGAATACTTGTAAAACCGAAACGGAAAGAACCGTTCTTTAATGGGATCACTGTTTCAATAGTGTCCAGGGGTTGTATACCTGAACGGTCGTCGATGATAGCATGAAGTTTGGCATCTTTAAGAATGTTATCTACTTCGGGCTGTTTCAGTAAAGGTGACATAGGCATTACCGCTGCACCACAGCCCACAGCAGCAAAAATACCAATGATAAAATTTCTTCCGTTAGCTGCCATCACACCAATGCCCATACCTTCCTTAACACCCTTTTTCAACAGGTGGTTACGTAGTTCTTCGGTTTCAATAAAAAGTTGCCTGAAACTGAGTGTACCATAACCGTCGTGTACGGCAGGGTTATCGGGCCATTGATGAGCAGCTTCCTTCAGTATATCATACACAGGCCAGTTCTTCATACTGCTAAAATACTTACAATTGCCCGTTTTGTACCTGTTTTACAGCCTCATTTTGAGAAAGCCCCAATGCTTCGGCAGCAGCCATGCATCCGGCCGCATAACCTGTCTGCAGGCAAATACCCATTACCCTTGCGCTGGCAATAGCACCCTCGGTTGAAGAAATATTTCTACCGGCGAAAAATAAATTTGATATACTTTTAGACTGAAGACAACCAGCCGGGACCTGGTAAAAATCATGCTCAGTAAAATACCGCATATTCACCCGGCGCTGTTGGCCCCATTCTTCAATGGGCCAGGATGAATTGGCAATAGCATCATGGAATTTGCGACATTGCAATACATCATCTTCAGTAAGCAGGTATTTGCCTATACTTCTCAGGCCAGTACGTGTTCCTACTTCCGGAGCTATATGTTGAACAGAGGCATGTCTGAATGCTGCCACATTTTTTATTAAGAATTGAGAAAGGTTATCAACAAAACTTTGTGCAACAGTTTTCAGCTCCTGCATGTTGCCTGGCGAATAGGTAACCGGTAAGGGAATACCAATCTTTAAACTAACGCAATTATTTTTTAAAGACCCCTGTACAATATAAACCCGGTCATAAAATTCAGGAAGGATATTTTTATCGATAGCAGCTTTCAAAGCCTTTACCATTATCAATCCAAGTCGCCCCTCGCTATCCTCCGCAACACCTTCCATAGTAAATACCTGGGCAGCTGCCTGGTAATTACCTGCTTTTATGAGGGGCAGATCGGCAGCACTGCTGATCACACTATCGCCTGAACAATCAATGATTGATTTAAAGAAGATAGTGACCGGTTTACCCCCTGCAATCACGGAAACAGAAACCATCTTTTCATTTTCTGGCACTACATTTTTTAAAACTGCATTGAAAAAAATACGTACGCCATAATCGCTGAGTAATTGCAGGCAAAGGCTTTTGAATGCATCTATATTGTAAGGAAGGTAGTGAAGCCCCTCGGCATTGTGCAGGGGTTTGCTGCCAGATCTTTGTTGAAGTGTTTCTGCAAAATCTTTTGCAAATCCCTTTACTATATATTCCGAGTTCTCTTTTTTACTGAAATGATAAAGGCCACATACCGTTCCCACTTCGGCTGCTGTTGCTTTTCCACCCAAAAAAGAATTACGCTCAATGAGTGTAACCTTTAACCCCTGTTGCGAAGCTGCTATGGCAGCGGCCGTTCCGGCCGAGCCACCACCCAGTACCACGATATCGGTATGTTCAATAATATCCATTAATGATCGCCTGGTAGGATTTGTTTTAATTGTTGTTCAACAAAAGCAAGATCCTGTTTGTTGATAATATCAGGTGAATAAGCAATGTTAATACTCAACCGGTCATCGTGTTTTAGAAAAACAAAGGTAAGGCCTGGCGGAAAAGTAAGCGCAGGAATCATATTGATACCACGAACCGGTTCTCCAAATAAGGAATTCAGGTTATTGAATTTATCACCGGTGGAAGTATACAGGAAACTGGCAAACACTCCTTTCCCTGTCTTGCTCACCAGGAAATAATATAACCATAGCGGAACATGCCGCATCATATTCAGGAACATCGTGTATTTCTGCGGGAAGCCGTCTTTGATTTGGCTTATCATCTGCACATTTAAATGCCTTACGGTTTTTGTTATGCTGCTTAGTTCATTTGATGGAATGCGGTAAAATAAAAAAGATACACAGTTAGATATAAGCGGGCCCGTTGCCCCTTTTAGCCTGCCATCGTAAGGCACAGGCAGCCAAAGATCCCCTGATTTATTTTTTTGCCGGCTAAGTTGATCAACGACATGTGAACAGCAGGCTATCAGGTATAGGGTAGGGCCAAACCTGCTGCCTGTTGTAAAAGCATTTTCATTGATCTTTTTTGTTTCAGCTGTATTAAATGAAATGATTTTTGCGGCAGTAATACCTTCTTCGCTCTTTATTTTTTTTTCGGCTAACGAACGAACAGGTGGTCGGGCAGAATTTTGTATAAATGCCTTCACCTTGTACATATTTCGAACGTGTGTGATGATGCCGGCCTTTTTTTCCTTTCGGTGAAAGAACAGGTTGAAATCTTCCGGACTGTCTTCATAAAGGTTGTTCAGGTGTTCAAATAAGAGAGTGGTACCCTTTGCATCCAGTAAAATATGATTCCACGAAAGAACGAACGCACAGGTGCCTGAAGGATAATTGACCAGGTCGGCTTCAATGAACCGCTCCGAACGTATGTTGATATCACGGGAAAGGATTACAAGGGGAACTTCGTTTTCAACCGAAACGGAGTGAGTATGTAGTATGATCTCATTGCCTTTGTCAGTAAATCTCCAACACGGCAATTGAAATAAGAGGCCTTCATCCAGTTTGATATTGCAAAGCCAGTAAATAACAGGCGATCTCTTAAGCAGTGCATGAATTTTTTCAGAAGATAATGGTTTATCGAAATAAAATACTTTACGCATCACATTACCACCTACCCCATGTTTTTGTGCATGTTTATCAAGCACTAAATGAAAGCAATCGGCGCCACTCAGGATAACTTTTTCAGGAAGAAGGGCTTTGTTGAATGATTGCATAACATGAGGTTCATTTATAGCAGCATTAGTGCATTAACCCATTCACCGTGGAAGCAAGTGACCTGAGTGTTTTAAAATTTTCAGGTACCAGTTTATCATCCGGGATTGATGTGCCATATTTACGTTCAATGAAAAGAATTATCTCCACCGTGGAAAAAGAATCAATACCGGCACTTTTGAGATCGGTGTCTGCATCGATCTTCACCGATGAAGAAAGAATATTCTTCTCAATATATTTCTTTATCTCTTCAATGATGGCCTGTTCATTCATACTTATACAGATCTTTTTTTACGGTTAGCGATGGAAGTAACGGCCATAGTGATGAAGAAGAATACCATCAGTTTCAGCGCCTCACCCATAATATCCGATACATGTCCGCCTCTTAAAAATAATTTATAAAATCCTTCCAGCGACCAGTTGAGTGGAGACCATGCACTTATATTACGCATCACTTCGGGCATTACATAACTGGGCACCCAAATACCTCCCAGTGCAGAAAGCAAAATAATGGATAGTGATCCCATAATCGCTGCCTGGTGTTCGGTGCCGGCAAGTGTTCCAACCATTACGCCATAACCTGTGGCAGCAAAGGCTGTGGCAAGTGTAAGAACGGAAATGCCCAACAGGCTATTACCTAAAACCAACGCCGGTAATCCAAGCATAGGTAAGAATACCTGGCCAACAGAAAGCATTAACAGGAACTGTATCTGGCATACAATCACATACACAATGATCTTACCATTTACCAGCAAAAGGTGCGGGGTAGGCATCGTATGAAGGCGAAACACACTTCCTTCATTTTTTTCCTTTATGATACTGCCTGAAAGCGGAATCGCAATAAAGAACATCGCAAAGATGGCCCATGCCGGAACATTGTGCTGCACCGCATTGGGAACGACCTTGTTCTCAGATTCGGAAGCATACACTTCTTTATAGGTGATGATCTGGGATTTTTTGTAAGAATCTTTCGGTGTATTGTTCTTATCGGGTATGACCCCGGCCACTTGTTCAGCAAAGGTCTGGAACATGATCTTTGTCTTCACTTCTGAAATAAATTCCCGGATATTGCTGGTAACGGAAAGCAGGAAGGATTTTTTGGCTACCGGGTCGATCATGATGATGATCTCTACTGAATCCTGTTTCTCCGATGTGTTCTTTACTGCAACCGAATCACTGCTCAATGTTTCATTCACCAGCACGGCTACATTTTTACGGATGGCTTCTGTAGCAGACTTTGGAATGACAATGCCTATGAGGAATTTTCCTTCAGAAACGGCTTTCTGTGCAAGTTCTACTGTTGCAGTCTTGCCATCAATATTAACGCTAAGTGAAACAAGGTCGTTACTTTTTAATCCTTGTTTTATTTGTTTGCCCAGAGAATCCTGATCGTTGTCAACAAGGATCACCGGTATACCCTTTTCATTGATCGTTTTGAAAGCAGAGTCCTGCACAAGAGTCATTACAAAGATGAGTACCATCGGCATGATGAAGAGTATGGAAAGTCCTACCCTATCCCGCAGGAGAAGGAGTGCTTCTTTTTTTACTGATGCCAATAGTTTATATATCATCAGTCTCTCAGTTTTCTTTTGGTAAGATTCAGGAATACTGTTTCAAGGTTGTCTGTATTGTGTTGACTGATCAGTTCAGCAGGTGTTCCTTCGGTCAATATTTTTCCATAATCAATGATGGATACCCTTGTACAGAAATTTTCAGCTTCTTCCATGTGGTGAGAAGTATAAATAATCGTAGCACCTTCGGCATGGATCGTTTTTAAATGTTCAATAATCACATTCCGGCTTTGTACATCCACACCAACGGTAGGCTCATCAAGGAATAATATTTTCGGACTGTGCAGTATGCCGGCAATCAGGTTCACTCTTCTTTTCATGCCACCGGAATAGGTAGATATTTTTCTTTTAGCAGCATCTGTTAACCCCAATTTTTGTAACCAGTTTTCAATCTTGTCTTTCAGTTCTTTTCCATGAAGCCCGTACATACTGCCATAAAACTCCAGGTTCTCTGTTGCATTAAGGGTGGGGTAGAGAGCAATATCCTGTGGCACAATGCCGATGATCTTCTTGATCTGTTCCGGTTCTGTATGAAAATCCTTTCCATTGATCATGATTTTTCCGCTGCTGGGTGGAAACAATCCGCAAAGGAGGGAGATGATGGTTGTCTTGCCGGCACCATTGGGGCCGAGCAATCCGAAGATCTCGTTGCGACTGATAGAAAGAGAGATTCCGTTCACTGCAGGTTCGGTAGCATTCTTAAATGTTTTGGTGAGATCCTTTGTCTCTATGATCGGCGTATTGCTCATTGTATAAAACCCGGCGCTCATGCCTGTTGTGATAAACCGTGCAAATTTAACCTAATCGGCCTCTGCTGCCAATAATTTATTTGATGAGGTTGGTTGTGATCCTGGCTGATAAAAGACAAAGCGGAATGCTTGGCCCCGGGTGAACGCTTCCTCCGCAGAAATAAAGATTTTTTATATCCTTTGAGAAATTAGCGTGACGTAAAAAGGCTGCAAACTTATTATTGGAACTATTGCCGTAGATGGCACCGAATGCACTTGAGGTGCGGCTTTCAATAACTCTTGGGTCAAATACCATTTCCGATTCGATCAGCGGACGGATATCGGTTTTCAGTATCCTGTTGCATTTTTGAATCATGTTCTCTCTCGCTTCAGCGATGAATGCATCCCAATCCTGCCCCTGGTTATTAGGTACATTAATGAATGCAAACCAGTTCTCACAACCAGGAGGTGCGTCATCAGGAGTATGTTTGCTGGTAATATTTACATAGATAGTAGGATCGTGATAGATCTTTTTCTTGCTGAAGATGGTATCAAACTCCTCTTCATAATTATCAGCAAAGAAAATATTATGCAGGCCCAGTTGTTCGAATTCTTTCTTTATCCCCCAGTAAAAGATAATACCCGAACTTGACTTTGGCTGATCAAGTGCCTTTACCGGTCGCTTCACATCAGGCATCAGTTTCTTATAACTGTTGTACACATCCATATTGCTGATGATCACATCAAAATTCTCAACTCCTTTATCAGTTCTTATGCCAACTGCCTTTTTATTTTCAATAACGATCTCTCTTACTGCTGTTGAATAATTGAATTTTACCCCGATGTCAGTACCTAGTTTTGCCAATGAACGGGTAATGCTCACCATACCGCCTTCGGGATAATAAGCGCCCTTCATGATCTCTACATGTGCAATTACATTCAGTGTAGCTGGTGCCAGGAAAGGACTGGAGCCATTATAGGTAGCATAGCGGTTGAATATTCTTACCAGTCTTGAATCTTTAAATGATTTTTGATTAATCTCATTCATGGTGTCAAAGACACCGATCTTTCCAAAATTCAGGAAACCGCGGAATACCGGCCAGGTAAAAAAATTCTTCAACTTGTGCAATGAATTCTGGAGGAACACTTTTTCGGTGAGATGGTAAACTGTCTTTGTTTTTTCCAGGTAACGGATGATGTCTTCTTTCTTTTCATTTGTCCTGGCAGCAATTTGTTCGGCAAATTTTTCTTTGCCATGGTATGCATCCAGCAATGTGCCGTCTTCAAAAAAATAACGATATACAGGATCAAGCTTTATATAATTAAAATGATCTCTTGGGTTTTTACCAGATTGAACAAAAAGTTCATCAACATAATGTGGCATGGTAAAGACCGATGGGCCCATATCGAAACGATAACCATCCTTTGATTCGCTGGAGCATTTCCCCCCGGGGAAAGAGTTGGCTTCAAATACGGTCACTTTATATCCTTTGTTGTGCATGCGGATAGCTGCTGCCAGTCCGGATACACCGGCACCGATAACCGCACATGTTTTTTTGTTCTCTGTTGTCATACCTATTGATAGTGACTGCAAATTTAAGGGATTTAGAGCAGCAGGTTTTGGAAACAAGGCATTACTTTTATTGCTCAAAACAAACAGACCATGGATTTTGGTAGAGTCCCGGAAGAAGAGCTGGATAAAATTGATTTCTCCCTACCGGCAGATCCCGCCTTCAACAAAGTTGTTTTAAAAGGTAAGCCTGCGAAGAAACCCAAAGTGTATGTGGGTTGTGCCAAATGGGGCAGAACGGAGTGGGTGGGGAAGATATATCCACATAAGACAAAGGAAAAAGATTTCCTGGATCATTATGTGAACCATTATAACAGCATTGAATTGAATGCCACGCACTATAAAGTATATGGTGATGCAGGAATAAAAAAATGGACAGCTAAAGCAGCCGGAAGGGATTTTAAATTCTGTCCAAAGATGTACCAGGGTATCACCCACCGGGGAAGCCTGAAAGGAAAGAATTTTATCACAAATGAGTTCTTTCGGGGTATTGTAGCATTTGAAGAATTTCTCGGCCCGATATTCATACAGGTGAGTGAAGCATTTTCACCAAAGCGCAAAGAAGAATTATTTGAGTTTTTGAAATCAATGCCAACCGACCTGCAGTTTTTCATGGAAGTAAGGCACCCTGATTGGTTCAAAAAGCCCGAACTGGCAGAAGAGTTATTTTCCAAACTCAAAGAAATGAACATTGGCGCCGTGATCACGGACACTGCCGGGAGAAGAGACTGTGCTCACATGCACCTGACATTGCCTAAAACTTTTATTCGCTATGTGGGCAACAGTTTGCATAAGTCTGACTACACACGTATTGATGATTGGGTGAAACGTATGAAGTACTGGCTTGATAAAGGAATTGAAGAATTATATTTTTTCATGCACATGCATGATGAAGCTACTTCGCCAGAGCTTACAGTTTATCTTATTGATAAAATGAATAAGGAACTTGGATTGAACCTGGTCAAGCCAAAGTTTATTGATGGAAATAACAGGCAAAAAGGTTTATTTGATTAATGCACTTTATATAATTCATCCCATCGGGTAGTATATCTCGGGCTTCTCAACTCCTGTCGCATTTTCCAGTCTCTTGTGGTACCACTGGCTGCAAATTTCAGCACGTCGTCCCGCTGACTAAAATTTATATTATCGATCATGCCCATCAGCTTTCTTCCGCAGTTGGTGGCTTCAGGTACAAATAAATTTCCCTGTATTGAATTATCCGGAACAATGCCGCTGAGCATCACGCCCGCTTTTTTATACCATTGGCCTTCCTCAAACAATTCATCAACTAATTCAACTGCGGGTTTTATCAATTCATTGGTAAATGAAGTAGCAGCAGGTAATGTGGTAAAGGTACTGATGGTGCCATGTTTTTTAAAGTTAAGCATATGGTCCTGCTCCTTTGTTACTACAAAAACACTTACAATTTTCGCTGCACTATATTGCCTGCGTAATTTTTCTGCCGCCCTCGAAGTGTAAGTTGCCACAGCCTCTTTTATATCAATTATATTACCAACCGGGTTTCCAAACATACGGGTGGTAGCGATCATCTTCTTGTTCACCAACTCATCTTCCATATCTATAGTTGATTCTCCCCGGAGTTCTTTTATAAGGCGGACACCAACAACACCACCAAGAAATTTATGCCCGAACTCAGGACTCAGGTTACTTAATTCAAATGCAGTATGAACATTCCATCCGTATTTTAGCTTTGCCGCATATTGCCTGCCCACACCCCAAATGTCTTCAACCGGGGTCTTTTGTAATGCGGCTGTAATTTTTTCAGGACTGTCTAACACTACTACACAATCAGTAGCTTCTTTATTTTTCTTAGCAAGGTGATTGGCAACCTTGCATAATACTTTTGTAGGGGCCACACCAACAGATACTTTAATACCCGTCCAACGCTCTACGGTTTCTCTTATTTCCAGGGCCAGTTGATGCAGCTCTTTTTCAGTAAACCCGTTGAGGTCCAGGAAACATTCATCTACGGAATATACTTCCACTTTGTTTTTGTCCAGCATCATCCGTAGGGTTTCCATTACCCGCCAGCTCAGGTCACCATATAAATTATAGTTGGAGGAAAAAGTGGCAACATCATGTTTTTGTATCAATGGCTTTGCCTGAAAATAAGGCCCTGCCATTGCCACGCCCAGCTTCTTTGCTTCATCGCTTCGGGAAATAATGCATCCATCGTTATTGCTCAGCACAACAACGGGTCTTTTGTCAAGGTGCGGCTGGAACAAGCGTTCGCAGGAACAATAAAAATTATTACAGTCAATGATAGCTTTCATTATTTTATCCGGGCTAAAGCCCGGTTGGTATTAGTTTTATTCTTTGTCTCCGGGCTAAAGCCCGGAGCAATTCATGAAGCCCTGAATTGCCTCGCCCTTTAGGGCGAGGATAAGGATAAATATGAAAACAAAGGGCTTTAGCCCTTTATCATCCCAAACCCATACTTTATCATAAATTCATCATACTCCTGCTGAAATGTTTTTTTTGCATGATGAGCTTCCTGGTTTTTGATATATTCCCTCAGCCTGTCAATACCTGACTCACTTACAGATACTGCAAAATATTCATCCTGCCATTCGAGCTTATTGTTGAACCAATTATTTTTATTTGCCCAATATGAACTTTCTCCTTTCAGCAATTGCACCAGCTTCGAAATATTTTGATCTGGTTTTAAAGAAATAAGACAATGCACATGATCTACATGACCATTTACAAAATCCATATGAATTCCTTTTGCCAACCCATTTTCTTTAATGTGGTTGAATAGCTTCTGACGAACACCTTTTGTAAGTAAAGGCTCTCTGTTTTTGGTAGCCCATACCAGGTGAACCCAGATTTGAATGAACGGCATATTATAAAGTTTATGATGATAGAATATTTTATGAATGTTTAGGATAACTATTCGAGCGACCGAATAGCATATATCACAACCCCCCACAACATAAAATCACTGAACTCTTCCAGATTGATTGTTTTATAACGACTGTTCTCCGGAACTAAAAAAGCCGAAGAAAAATTTTTGTGATACCTCCTCACTAACAATTCACCGTTCAATACAGCTACAATGATCTTTCCACTGGTTAGTTTCAAAGAACGGTCAACGATCAGTACATCATTGTCGAAAATACCAGTCTCTTGCATCGCATCGCCCTTCATGCGGAAGAAGAAGGTGGCGGGTTTGTTCCGGATGAGTTGCTCATTCAGGTCGATACCCCGTTCCATGTAATCGTCGGCGGCAGCGCCAAAGCCCGTGGCATTGGCGGTTTTTACTTCCTGTTGTGTGTAGTGTTTGCTGCCCTTGTAGGCCACCTTGTAGAATTGTTCCCCGTCCATAAAATTGTTTTTTGTAAAACTAAATAAATTAGTATATTTATGCTAATAAAATTAGGAATAAAATTTTGAAAAAACAATTATTTATGGAGAAGACTACGTTATCCAGACCAGGGCTGGTTGTCTCTGACCTGATCCCCGGGTATAGAGTATTTGAATACCTGCTCGTATTGCAGCCGCATGAGGAGTTATGGAATAAAATATTAAAGGTAAAAGGGGAATTTGCTGAAAAATATAAATCCGATCATGCCAGGTGGGGTAAGCCGCATATAACCCTGGCAAACTTTCTACAGTATGGCATAGCAGAAGAAAGAATATTGAACCGGCTGGAGATGATTGCTATGAGTTACCATCCAATAAAAGTGGAATTGAAAGATTATGGCAGCTTTCCTTCGCATACTATCTATATAAACATAACGTCAAAGATGCCCATACAGGAATTGGTAAAGACAATAAGGACAGAAGCGCAACGTCTGATGAAACTAAATGATGATAACAAACCGCATTTTATCATGGAGCCACATCTCACTATTGCAA
Source organism: uncultured Ferruginibacter sp. (assembly GCA_964439615.1). Classification (GTDB taxonomy): domain Bacteria; phylum Bacteroidota; class Bacteroidia; order Chitinophagales; family Chitinophagaceae; genus Ferruginibacter. The sequence goes on from CAYTQB010000005.1 coordinate 63,621, forward strand.
GAAAATTACAGCCCTGGCAATATGAAAAAGGGTGGTTGGAATACAGTAACAAGCATTTTACCGGCAGATTCATTGCAGATAGTATGTTGTTATTAAAACGCCCGGTGGGAGAAATGAAATACGAGATCGCCAGGCGTTTTGAGTTTCAAAACCTGTCATCTGGAACAAAACAAGGAGACCTGTTCGGATAATTAATTCAGCCTAGTACACAATCTTAAATATAAGATCACAAAGGGACCTTGTGTGCTTCGTGAAAAATTCTTTGTGCCCTTTGTGGTAAATAAATATGGATGAAAAACTAAAACAGGATCACTATAAAATAAAACCAAAAAATCAGGAAGCGCCACAACCCTCCCCCTTTGGGGGAGATGGAGGGGGGTACAAAGCCGGCCGGGGAGCACAGATCAACACCAGGAACCGGTTCTTAAAAAATGAAACAACAAAAGAACACATTGAAGCCATTGATGACTGGGAAGAAGCAAATAAGCCGACGCAGTACATTGAAACATTTCCAAAAACGATCGTAAATAAAGTGGATAGCCCCGATGTGGGTATGATGTACAGCATGAATCCTTATGCAGGGTGTGAACATGGTTGCATCTATTGTTATGCCCGCAATGTGCATGAATACTGGGGCTATAGTGCCGGACTTGATTTTGAACAGAAGATACTGGTTAAGAAAAATGCACCACAACTGCTGCGTAAATTTTTAATGCACCCAAAATGGGATGCAACTCCCATCATGCTTAGTGGTAATACGGATTGTTACCAGCCTGCCGAGCAAATTTTTCGTTTAACAAGAGGCTTGCTGGAAGTATGCAATGAATTCAACCAGCCGGTTGGTATTCTCACAAAGAATTCATGGATACTGAAAGATAAAGATGTGTTGCAGGAAATGGGCAAAAAGAAAATTGTTTCTGCCATGGTTTCCATTACATCTTTTAATGAGGACCTGCGGAGAACAATGGAACCAAGAACAACCACTGCAAAACAAAAACTAAAAGTTATCAACGAACTCAGCAGCGCCGGGGTACGCATGGGCATCATGATGGGCCCCATGATACCGGGACTCAATGAACACGAAATGCAGCGCATCATGAAGGCAGCAAGAGATAATGGAGCAACATTTACTGCCTATACATTTATTCGGCTGAACGGAGCCATTAAATTCTTATTCCACGACTGGCTGTATAAAAATTTCCCCGACCGGGCCGATAAGGTATGGCACCTCGTGGAACAAAGCCACGATGGTAAAGTTAATGACACCAGGTGGGGCGTACGCATGAGGGGTGAAGGTAGTATTGCACAGATGGTAGCACAACAGTATAAAAAATATGGTAAACTTTACGGAATGAATGCTGAGGAATGGAGCCTCGACAGAAGCAAGTTCAGAGTGCCGGGAGGGCAGGGGAAATTGTTTTGAAAAGTCGATTAACTTTATGGATACAATAATACCCTATATGGCAAAAAAGGACTTATTCGAAAAACCATTTGATGAAGGAACTCTTCATAAATTGCAAATTTTTGAAGACTACTTTAAAGAGTGGCTTCCTGTTTTTATAAGCAGAAGGGAAATAATTTGGAATACAATTCAAATATTTGATTTTTTTGCCGGCGAAGGTAAAGACATTAAAGGAACTGATGGTAGTCCGTTAAGGATAATAAAAATTTTAAATCAAAATAAGGCTCAAATACTTCAAAATAATATTAAAATTAATGTAGTAATAAATGAGTTCGACAAAGATAAATATGATATGCTAATCGAAAATATTAATTCAGTTGCAGACCGTTCAGTGTATAATTTAGAATTAATAAATAAAGACTTTGCTATTGTTTTTACAGAGTATTATGAATCTATGAAACAAACAGCAAATTTTTTATTCTTGGATCAAAATGGGATTAAACAAATTACTGAAAATATATTTTCGAAATTGATTGCTTTAAAACAAACAGACTTTTTGTTCTTCATTTCATCTTCCTTTATTAAAAGATTCTCTGAATTGGAGGAATTTCGAAAGTACTTTAATTTTTCTAAGGAAGAATTGGAGGGAAAGAGTTATTATCATATACATAGGTTTGTGCTCTCTTACTATCGATCAATGATACCTGCAACGAAAGAATACTTTTTATCGCCATTTTCAATTAAGAAGCCTGCAGGGATCTACGGCCTCATTTTTGGTTCTAACCATACATTAGGGATCGAAAAATTCTTGCATGTATGTTGGAGACATGATAAATTACGAGGAGAAGCTAATTATGATATTGACAAAGAGGGCATTGATATAAAACAACCGGGATTATTTCCAGAGTTGGATGTTCCTTCTAAAAAACAAGTTTTTAGTGAAAACTTGAGCAGAAAGATATTATCAAGGGAGTTAAAGAGTGATAGGGAAGTCTATTTATTTACTTTAAATGAAGGGTTTTTATTGAAAGAAGCTAATCTCATACTCAAACAACTATCAAAAGAAGGTAAGATTTCATATTCTTTCAATACAACAAGTGCTGATTTACATAAAATCAAAGTACACTCACCAATAAATGTCAAATAATGGCACAATCATCTATCGAATGGACAGAAATGACCTGGAACCCAACAACAGGTTGTAATAAGATATCTGCTGGCTGTAAGCATTGCTATGCAGAAGTAATGGCAAAACGATTACAAGCTATGGGTATTGATAAATATAAGGATGGATTCAAGTTGAGAATGCATGAGGATGCATTAAATACTCCTTATACCTGGAAATCTCACAAGGTTGTTTTTGTAAACTCTATGAGTGACCTTTTTCATAAAGATGTACCTATAGAATTTATAAAGAAGGTTTTTGATACAATGAACAATTGCCCTCAACACACTTTTCAAGTACTTACAAAACGTTCTGATGTTCTTTTAAAGTATCATAAAGAGTTTAACTGGACACATAATATCTGGATGGGAGTTTCTGTAGAAGACAAACGAGTAACAAATCGAATAGATAATCTCAGGAAAACAAATGCTAAAGTAAAATTCCTATCCTGTGAACCATTGATTGGTCCTTTACCAAAACTTAATCTTAAAAAAATTGATTGGGTTATTGTTGGTGGAGAAAGCGGTAGAAAGCCAAGGCCAATGAATCCAGATTGGGTATTAGATATCCAGGATCAATGTGAAAAAGCTAGAGTAGCATTCTTTTTTAAGCAGTGGGGTGGTACTAATAAGAAGAAGGCTGGGCGTATTCTAAATGGCAAAACCTACGATGAAATGCCTTCTGTGGAGCAACTTGAAACAGTTTCCTATTAGATTTTCTGATCTAATTTGATCAATTTTGGCACTGTTCCATTTTAAACTATTTTTACCGGCAATAAGAGTTACATGCAATCGGTAAAAGAAGACATAGAAAAACTATTTCAGCACTATAGTAAAGAAGCTATCACTGCAATTGACAAACTCCCCCAGGCGGGCAGCGAGCGGCATTACTTTCGTATTCATACGCCAGGTAAAACCTTTATTGCCACTTATGGAGCCAACCTGAAAGAAAATGAAACGTTTATCTATTTCTCCAAACATTTCAAAAAAAAGCAATTAGCTACACCCGAAATATTCTGCATCAATGCTGATAAAAATATTTACATACAACAGGATTTTGGTGCTGTTTCCCTTTTAAATCGATTGGAAGACAAAGGCTTTACCGCAGAGGTGTACGATCTCTATAAAAAAAGCCTGTACCAGCTTGCACTATTGCAGGTGAAAGGTCACGAAGGACTGGATTACAAAAAATGCCTGACGAATGCATCTTTTGGTAAACAAGCCATCATGGCCGACCTGTTGTATTTTAAATATTACTTTTTAGATGCTTTGCGCCGGCCTTATGATAAACAAAAATTGCTGAATGATTTTGAGGCATTAAGTAATTACCTGTCGCATACTGAGTATAAATATTTTATGTTCCGTGATTTTCAAAGCCGCAACATAATGGTGATGCCAGATGATAGCGTACACTTTATAGATTACCAGGGTGGCATGAAGGGGGCTCCGCAATATGACGTGGCTTCTTTGTTATGGCAGGCAAGGGCTAATTTGCCTGACGACTGGAAACAATTCCTGCTGGAAGAATATATGGCCTCTTTTGAAAAAATAATAGATGAACCTATTGACAGGGAAACCTTCCGAAGCCAGTATAATGGTTATGTATTGATACGGCTGTTACAGGTGCTTGGCGCTTATGGCTTCAGGGGTTTGTTTGAACGCAAAGCACAATTTTTAACAAGCATACCACTGGCATTGCAGAATTTAAAATGGTTTGTGAATAATCAAAATGTGGGAATAGCAGTACCGGAGTTTAAAAAAGTACTGGAGATATGTATCAGTGACGAAGTGATGCAGGAATTCACACCTATACAGGCAACAGTGGAAACTCCATTGGTTGTTACTATTAATAGCTTCTCTTACAAAAAAGGTATCCCACCAGACATCTCTGATAATGGAGGAGGTTATGTATTTGACATGCGTGGTATTTTAAATCCCGGAAGAATTGATGTTTATAAAACACAAAGCGGGCTTGATAAGCCGGTCAAAGATTTCCTGGAGCAACAAACAGATATGCTTACTTTTTTAAACGGTGTTTTCAGCGTCATCGACATTTCAGTTACTGATTACATAAAAAGAGGATTCAACAGCCTGATGATAAATTTTGGCTGCACAGGAGGCCAGCACAGGAGTGTATATGCAGCAGAAGCATTAGCCCGTCATCTCCGGAATAAGTTCAAAGTAAAAATTCAGTTAACACATACCAATAAAGACCACTGGGTACAATGAAAGCAATGATCTTTGCAGCCGGCCTCGGCACCCGGTTCAAACCATGGACCAATCTGCACCCCAAGGCGCTGGCATTGGTGAATGGTAAATCTTTACTGCAACGGAATATTGAGTACCTGCATCAATACGGTATTACCGATGTGATAGTAAATGTGCATCATTTTGCCGACCAGATCATTACCGCAGTACAAAAGAATAAAGGATGGGGGAGTAATATCATCTTCAGCGACGAAACTGGCGAAGTATTGGAAACAGGTGGTGGTTTACTTAATGCAAGAAAGCTGCTCGAAGGAGATGAACCTTTCATTACACTTAATGTGGATATTCTTACTGATCTTAATCTGAACAAATTGATTGCATTTCATAAGCAACATAAACCCCTGGTTTCATTTGCTGTCACTAACAGGAAAACCTCCCGCTATTTTTTATTTGATGAAAAGAATCGCCTCTGTGGGTGGAGAAACACGAAGACCCGTGAAGAAAGAATATCAATAACCAAACCGGGCTTAATTGAAAAAGCTTACAGTTGTGTGGTGGTCTTTGAACCTGGAATTTTTTCTTTAATGAGGCATTCGGGGAAATTTTCTTTAGTGGAAACTTATTTGGATCTTGCATCGTCACATACCATACTTGGTTATGATCACAGTAGTGATAAGCTTGTTGATGTGGGTAAGCCCGAAAGTGTTGCAGTTGCCGAAAAATATTTTACTTGAGCAGGGTTTTAATTTTCAACCGGTGCGCCAAACTCCCTGTCTTCCTTTGGCTTGCTCAACCCAAAATTATACCTCAAAGTGATGCCAAACCTCCGGGTATCATTTATTCTTGACCCTTTTGCGTTTACATTACCCTGGTTCAGGCTGAATGAAACCTGGTTGGTCCTCAGTACATCATTCACAGAAAAAATGATATTTGCTTTTTTCTTTAGTATGCTTTTATTGACCGAAA
>CAYTQB010000005.1:69460-88082 GCA_964439615.1 uncultured Ferruginibacter sp.
TTCACAGAAAAAATGATATTTGCTTTTTTCTTTAGTATGCTTTTATTGACCGAAATGAACAACCCGCCGAATGTATTCAGCTCATAAAAATTTTGAAGGGCCTTTGTACGCATAAAGCCCTGCATGTTCAGAGTAAGTGTTTTAGCGGCTTTCAATTCCTGGTACATAAAAAACATCCAGCTTCCTCTTTTATAACTCAGTGGTTGATTTTGATAAAAACCGTGGTACTCAATAAAATTATGTTGTGCACCTATGTAAAAAAAATATTTACCCCCTGGTGGAATGCCGCCAAGGATGCGAAAGTAAAACTCCTTGCTTTTCCCCAGGTTATCATAAGTGCGGTAGGCGATCTTTGTAAGATCATCCTGGTAAGTAACATTGCTGAAAATATCTTTCGTACGGTTAAGTCCAAGAGCAAGCACAGGGAAATTATCAAAAGTTACATTGACCTCGTAATTGCTGGTGAACTGCGGTTTTAACCGGGGATTACCTACGTCAAATAAATATTGGTCAACATATTTTGGATAAGGATTCAACACCTCGTAATAAGGCCTTCTTATACTTTTGCGGAAAATAGCATTGCCAACTAGCTGAGTACCGAATAATTTAAAAAGATTATGCCGTAAATAAACATAGGGAAAAACATCAGTACGTTTAATAGATAAGTTAGTATCTTTTGGAATTAGCTGCCTGCCATTGATGTCTGTAGTTTCTATACGAAGTCCGGGTTTTAAGGTGAAGCCCCAGAATGTTTTTGCAATTTGCAGGTAAAAAGCGCCAATGGTTTCCCTGTATTTGAATGTGTTGGTTTGAAACTTGTCCACCTGTCTTCCGCTTCCAATTGTATCTGTAAAATAGTCTGCACTGTTGCGGCTGTTGCTGTTGGTTATTTTAAAACCGGTTTCCACATTGAATATCCTGGGCATCTTAAGCACCAGCTCTGACTCCACCACAAAAATGTTCTTCTCGTTTTTGTTTGCCCCGTCGCCTTGTACAGTTGGTTTTACCGGCAGGTAGGAGTAGTTGGAATAAAGCTGTGAATTGTTGTTCCTGTGATAATTGTATTCCAGGTCAACTGTCCATTCGCTTCCGATTGAATCTATTTTATAGGTAGAGGAAAGTTCGTTGCCCATGAATATCGAATTATTCCTGCTGTCAATGCCGGATTGATTTCTTCCTGTTAGCGCCTGTGTTGAGGTCTTGACGATATCTATCCCATTTAGTGCATGGCTTTTGTTATTGTTAGGGGCAATCCGCAAGTCATAATTGATGTTGAATTTTTTAGTGAATGCAATATCAATACCGGCACTTATATAATTATTAATGGCCGGGTAAGTGGTATATGCCCTTTGTGCAAGCAATGAAGAATCTGTTTTGATCAGCCTGTCGCTGTTCAGCTCTTCATAATTTTTCCTGTTGGTAAACTGGTAGCTTAAATAGCTGTTGATCTTTCCTGTACTCTTATTAATATTGAAACCGGCTGTTTCAGTAGCATATACTCCCTGGAAATAACCGGCATTAACACTGCCGTTGCTGCCCAGTTTAATGCCTTTCTTTAAAACGATATTTACTATACCCCCACTGCTTGCTGCATCGTACTTTGCAGAAGGGTTACGTAAGATCTCGATTTTACTTACGCTTGCTGCCGGCAGACTTTTTAGTAAAGAAGCAAGATCTTCACTGCTTAATTTTATTTCACGTCCATTAATAAATACAGTTGCCGGGGTCATACTATTCAAATACACATTTCCATCCTGGTCTACAATGGCGCCCGGTGTTTTTTCCAGCACTTCATAGGCATTGGTACTGCTGTTTGCCAGAACTTCGGCATCTACAATGGTCTTGTCGTCTTCCTGTTTTATCAATGGCTTTCTTGCGGTTACCGTAACACCGGTCAAAGAAGTTGTTTTTCTTTTTACCTTAAAAGAATATTCAGCTGAATTATTAGTGATGGATACCAGCCCTTCAGATGCTTCAAACCCAACCGAAGAAATACGAACGAAGTATTTGGAAAACTTGTTTACAGTAAACCTGTTACCGCCGGTTTTATATTTCTGTGTTGTAACGAGCTGGGTATCGGGCAGCAGGTAAAGCCTCAGGGTGATTCCGGTGAGCGTATCGTTTGTTTCGCAGGTAAGATTTATCCTGAGACTGGTTGTATTTTGTGCACCTGCTGTTTTTGCAAACAGCAGCAATAAGAGCATATAGGGTACACGTTTCAATTTTCCGTGCTGCTTAAAATTTATTTTTTAACAAATAACTCCTTCTTGTCAACTACTTTTACTTTTTTACCGGCTTTTAGGGTCTTACTTACTACATCATATGGGCCGGTAACTACCTGGTCTCCCTCTTTAAGTCCTTCTGTTATTTCAATATTGTTGATGTCCTGTATATCTGTTTTTACTTTTACCTTACTTGCTTTTCCTTCTTTGTCCAAAACAAAAACAACCACTTCAAGATCATCCAGCGATGTCTCGGCGGCTTTAATATCAGATTCATCCTTTTTCTTTGTATCTGTTTTTGTACTGTCATTTTTATCACGGGTGGTAACCGCATTGATAGGAACACTAAGCACATTAACATGTGTCTTGGTCTGTATATCGGCGCTGGCACTCATTCCGGGGCGGAAGGGAAAAGAGCCTTTGCCTATTAAATCCATATAGCTTGATGGCAACAGGCGGATATACACTTTATACTGAGTTACATCATTAGAAGTATTTGCCAGGGCGTTTTGCGTAGCTGCACCATTGTTGCTGCTGGCAATTTGCGTAACAATGCCCTTGAATTTTCTGTCGCTGTATGCATCTACTTCAACAACTGCACTGTCACCCAGTTTAACTTTGGGTACATCATTTTCACCGACGTCGACCCTCACTTCAATTTTTGCCATATCTGCAATACGCATCATTTCGGTACCCACATTAAAACTGTTGCCGGCAACTTTCTCGCCTTTTTTTACACTCAACAGGCTTATGACGCCATCCATCGGCGCAATAATTACCGTACGTCCAAGATCTGTATTAGCTTTTGCCAGGCTTTGCTTTGCACTTTGTACACTAGCCTCTCCTCCACGAATACCCTGCAGCGCTGCATTATAATTTGCTTTGCTGCTTTTTAAATTTGCTTCTGCCACATTAAACTCATTACGACTGATCACCTTATCATCAAATAATTTTTTCTGCATGTCGTAGGTACGCTGAGCTTGCTCCAGTTGTGCTTTCAATGCATCAATGGCAGCCTGCGAATTGGCAACCTGTGCCTGGCTTTGTACAACACCGCTTGCGGCCTGATTTCGCTGAATGTTATATATGTCGGCATAGATACGTGCCAGTATCTGGCCTTTTTTTACCGAATCTCCTTCCTGAACGGTCAATTCGGTTATCTCGCCGCTGATATCGGGGCTTACTTTCACTTCTATCTCCGGGTATATTTTTCCGCTGGCATTTACAACCTCAATTATTGTACGCTTCTGGGCTTTTTCGGCCGTAACTTTTGTACCTTCCTCTTTTCCAAATGCACCGGTTTTAGAAAGCACCACCAGCAATACCACAAGGATCCCTAAACTTATCAGGATCCATTTTAACGATTTACTCATCTTATTTTTTTTTATGAGCCAGGCCAAATTGCTGCATTCAACTTCATTGGCGTCGCACTCTTGTACATTATTTCTTTACTAAGCCTTAATTGTGTTTTACTAAAAAGTTATCCAAATAGTCATGTTCTCAGGCCCCCTTTCAGCGGGCTTCTCATAATTTGATTCCTTGCCCTCTATAAAATTCCAATACTTTCATTTTAAAAACGTAGTCATACTGGTTCAACGCATTTTCCAGCCTTGCCCTGAATAAATTATTCTGGCTGGTGATCAGATCGAATGTCGACAGCATACCCACTTCATAACGCTTTTGTGCAAAGTTGTAAGTGCGGTCAGCTGCCTCCATCGTTTTTTTACCGGCATTATATTTTTCTAAAGCCACCACGGATGCATTATAAGCCTGGTAAATATTCTGTTTTAATGATTGGTCATCCAGCTGTTTTTGCAATTGCTGATTCTGTATATTTATCCTGCTTCTTTCGTAAGTAGTTCTTGCATTGTGGCCATTAAAAATAGGAACACTCAAACTTAAGCCTATTGACTGGCGGAAGTTCTGATTTAACTGGGAAAAAAATGCTGTCTTACCATAATTATAGCTGGTAAAGGGTTGCAGTGGAAATACATTATAATCTGTACCTCCTACATTTACTTTTCCCAATGGGGCATTAATTGGCGAAGTACCTGTAATTTCCTGTGCCCTGCTGTTAAAACCACTGCCTAAACTTCCAAAAGCAGATATGGTTGGATATAAATTTCCTTTTGCAGCCGCCGCATTTTTCTCTGCTGCTTTTAATTTAAAGTCATTAACTTTTTGTTGTGGCATGTTGGCAATGGCCAGCGCATAAACAGCTTCGGGTTGCAAATCTGCAATTTTTTCTACGGGTATTTTATCAACAGGTGGGGTATCAATTTCAAAAGGGGTTGCAGCGTCTAAAGCCATGTAAGCTTTTAATGATAAAATATTTTGTACCACATTTCCTTTGGCGGATATCACTGTTGAGCTGTCTCTTGCAACCTGTGCCTCCAGGTCTGCTGCATTCAGTTCAGGAAGTGCGCCTGCATCTACCAATTTCCGGGTGTTACTTAACTGTGCCTGTGATTGCTGCAGTTGAATGCTTGCAATTTTTTCCTGCTCCATAGCCAGCAATATCTGCAGGTATGCATTAGCAACAGTTAACGCAATGTCATTTTTTAATTTATCGGTATTGGCTTTGGCTGCCTGCAATTCCCATTCGTTGGCAGCAATGGTATTGCGCTTGCTGAACCAGTTAAAAATCTCAGCGCTGCTCTGCAACTGCATATTGGCAGATAAATAGCTTTGTGTGATCAGGCTAAAGGAAGTGGGATCCTGGTTGCGCCCGCTGTTATAACTAGATCCGCCGCTGAACCCCAGGCTCGGGATGAGGCCTAACCTGCTCTGTTTAAGTTGTAACCCGGCAGTTTTACTTTGCAGGTCTGTTTGTTTGATTGAAATATTATTGGCCATAGCGTACTCTACACACCTGAGCAAACTCCACTTTTGCTGGGCATTGGCAGAACCGGTGATAACCAATAAAAATATGAGTGAGAAAAGTTTGTGACGCATACAACAAAAATAAACCATCTGTCCCTAATACGATTAAAACAATTTTACAGGCGGTAACCCCCCGTCAGCTCATTTTTTCAAAAGCCTGTTCCAGGTCTTTGATGAGGTATTCGGGCTCTTCCAGGCCAACATAAAGCCTTAACATGCGGTGTTCTTTGTTTGTAGCATCAAACTCATTGGGTTGTATGCCCGAACATTTGGGTATTATCAGGCTTTCATGTCCGCCCCAACTTACCGCCATGAAGATATGACGAAGGTCTTCGCAGAATTTTTCTATTTGGGTTATCGTATCCGCTTTAATTATGAAAGTCAGTAATCCGCAGGCACCTTTCATTTGCCTTTTGGCCAGTTCGCACTGGGGAAAGGTTTCGTCGAACGGGAAGAGCAGCGATTCAACTTTTGGATGTTGTTTTAAATAAGCAACAACTTTTCGTGTGGAAGCAGTGATCCTGTCGAGCCTTGCCGGCAAGGTGCGTAGTCCCCTTATCAATAGCCAGGCATTAAATGGCGAAATGCCACTGCCTACCGTCATATATTCGCTGTTGAATATTCTTTCCATCATTTGCCTGCTGCCGCTAAGCACACCACCTAACGTATCGCTGTGGCCGCTGATATATTTGGTGGCGGTCTGCAACGAAAGGTCAATACCCATTTCTATCGGCTTTTGATAAAGCGGCGTACAATAACTGTTGTCAATGATGGTGACAATGTTTTCCGCCTTTGCCAGTTCGGAAACCGCTTTCAGATCCTGTAAGGCAAAATCCCAGCTATTGGGACTTTCTAAATAGATGAGGGTAGTGTTTGGCAACACGGCCCTTTCAAAGTTTTCTATTTTCGTTCCATCAATATATGTAGTGGTAATACCAAACCTTGGTAAGATAACATCGAACATTTTTTGCGCCCAGGTATAAGGTTTGGCAACCGACACAATATGATCACCTGTTTTTACATTCGCCAATACCGATGCAAAGATGGCTGCGGCGCCACTCCCAAATACAAGGCAGTCTTCGGCTCCGTCCAAAGCAGCTAATTTCCTGCGTAAAATTTCCAGTGTAGGATTTTTGCCGCGGCTATACAGGTAAGTAGAGTATTCATCAACAAAAGCCTTACGCATTTCATCAACCGTATTAAAAACAAAGTTGCTGCTTTGCATAATGGGTGGAGAAACAGCGTTGAAATAATTTTCTCTTTCTTCGGCAAATTCATTGAGTATATAAGAAATGTCCATGCTTAACTATCTTTTTTAAACCGATGTAGTAAAAAGTACAGGCCGGTAAACACCGCCATCACTGCAAGCCCGGTAAGCGCTGCATAATTATTTTTTTCATAATCAAGTGCAATGCTGATGCCTACAAAAACATAAGCAATGATAAAGATCAGGGGCATCAACGGGAACAATTTCATTTTGTAGATACCGGTATCGTCGAGATGTTTCGTTTTCTTTCGCAGGATAAAAATAGTAGCTGCTGAAAGCACCATTCCAAAACAATCAAGAAATATAGTAAAGCTCAGGATGGTGTCAAATTCCTTTGCCCAGAAAACGATCAGTATACATAAAGCCGCAAATACACTTAATGAAATGGTAAGTACATCTGTCTTCTCATTGCGCTTTTTAAAAATAGGGGGTAGTATTTTGTCGTCACTCATGGCATACATTACCCTCGGGTTACTCATCAGCAATACATTTACATAAGCCAGTACACTGAGGAAGAGGAAGCCTGACAATATCCTTTCTGCGTTTACACCAAAAATTTTAGAAGCCATTATTGCTGCAATATTTTTTGTATCCGGGTTATGTAATGTTTCGTAACCAATAACTTTTATATACGCATAGTTAATGGTAAGGTATAAAGCCACAATAATAAAGATGCCAAAGAAAATACCACGGGGAATATTTTTTGTTGGCTTATCTACCTCAGCACCAAAGTTGATGGTTTGCTGGTAACCGCCATAAGTAAAGCTAACTGCCACCAGCCCGATACCGAATGCTTTCAGGTATTCCATGAGGGTAGGATTCGCCGCAGATACAGTTGCAGCCGGAACAGAAGAGGGGCTTGCGAAAAAGATAGGAGTGATCAGCAACAGTATGAGTATGATCTTTATCACCGTTAATACATTCTGCGTTTTGGCGCTCATCTTTAAACCCATCAGGTTAACGCCATAGAAAATGATGATGGCTGTAATGGCAATGACGATCTGAACAGTTTGAATATAACTCACATTCGCTGCCAGCTTTATCCATTCGGCATCTTTAGACAAAGGAATAAAAATGCCGGTAATATATTCTCCACCCACCAATGCCACAGCAGCAAGTGATGCTGCATTGGAAACTAATATCACACAGTTAATGGCAAAGGCGACAGAAGGATGATAAGCATAAGAGAACACTTTATAATAACCGCCGGTTACCGGAAGCCTGCTCCCTATTTCGGCGTAGGTAAGAGCACCGCATAAGGCAACAAGCCCACCTGCGATCCATGCAGCAAAGAATAAAAAAGTATCGGGGGAAGCCTTGGCTACATTGAGCGGTGTACGAAAAATACCCATGCCAATCACCAGGCTCACCACGATCATGGTAAAATCGAAGAGATTGAGTTTTTTAGATTTTCCTGTCATGCTGAAAAGATACAGAAAGACACTAATAAATAACCCTTTTCATCTAAAAAAATCAGGCATGCGTATGATTTAGCTCATATGCCTGAAATTCAATCATCGTATCTTTGCTTTATGTTTAAGCGGATTACCGCTATATTATTACTTCTCGCTTTTTCTGCTCAAACCTTCAGCAGCCCATTCATCATGCTGGATTACTACCTGAACACAGCAGCCTTTGCAAAGAACTGTATCAATAAGGCAAAGCCAAAGCTGCATTGTAAGGGTAAATGCCAGGCCATGAAAAAAATGCGGGAAGAAGAGAAAAAAGAACAGCAGAATAATGAGCGGGGAAATGAATACAAAGTGCAGCAGGTGCTTTCCTCCCGATCATTCTTCTACCCGGTCATTATCACTGTACAGTCTTCCGTTAAAATAATGGCAAACAATAATTCCGTTCTTCCGGAAGATACTTACTCAGCCATTTTCCATCCGCCACAGGCTTAGTCTTCTTTCCATTTAAATTTAACTCAATTAGAATGCAGCAGCATGCTGTGCTTTGGCACAATCATGTCATCTGCAGATCTGCCTGGGAATTTACCGGTCTGTTATAACCGGTTAGCTCTGGTATGATCGTGTACCTGAAAAAAATACAAAATGAAATTTAAGATACTGGCCCTGTTGTTAATTGCTTCTGTAACAGCGGCCGCACAAAACCAGATCAAACTGCTTATTGTAGATAATATTTCCAAAGAACCACTTGCAAATGCAACCATACGCTTTAAAAACAGCAACCTCACCGTAGTGAGTAACAACAAAGGTGAGTGCACACTCGGCATCAGCGGAACAGAAACGGTGGAAGCAAGTTGCATGGGTTATACAGCAGCTTCTTTTGCCCTGGACCGGAATACCCGCCTGCTCACATTGATGCCTTCGGCCAACACACTGCAGGATGTGGTGGTTACAGCAAACCGCACCGTACAGAAAAGAAGCGAAGCCCCGGTTGCGATTGCAACGATCAATAAACAAGTGATTGAAGAAAGTAAAGCACAGCGACTGGATTTTTTATTAAATAAAGTGAGTGGCGTGTTCATGGTGAACCTCGGTAACGAACAACACGAAATGAGCATCCGCCAACCCATGACCACCAAGAGCCTTTTCCTTTACATGGAAGACGGCATCCCTATCCGCACCACCGGTGTATATAATCACAATGCCTTGCTGGAGATGAACCTGCCAGCTGCCAAAGGAATCGAGATCGTCAAAGGGCCTTCATCGGCATTGTATGGTGCCGAAGCGATCGGGGGAGCAGTGAACATTATCACGCAAAGTGCTCCTGCATTCACATCCGGTAAGGTAAGCCTGCAACTGAATGACAAGGGATACAAACGGGCCGACGCACAAGTGGGCACTTCGTTTGGAAAATTCGGGGTGATCGCCAGCGGTTATTATGCCGATAAACGCAACGGGCCCATTGAGTACAGCGATTTCAAAAAATCGGCATTCACCATCCGCACCGATTACCGGGTTACTGAAAATACGAACTGGATCAATAGTTTTTCGCTGGTGGATTACTATAGCGATATGAGCGGCTCCATCGACAGCCTGAAGTTTGCAAAAAAAAATTATACATCGCAGCAGACATTCACCTACCGGAAAGTAAATGCATTGCGCTATAAGTCCATGCTGGATCATCAATGGAACAAGAGCAGCCGTACATCCGTTGCTTTTCTCCTCCGTAATAATTCGGTTGAACAGAATCCTTCCTATTCCATCGGCAGCACCTCCAATCCAACCAGGTTTAAAGGACAGATAAATGAAAATGCTTTTAAGACCTATGCGCTTTTTGTAACCCACTCTCAAAACCTGCGATGGAAAAAAAGCAGGATCATTGCCGGCGCCAGTGTTGATTTTAGTCCGCAGGATTATTATGCAAAATTCATTTCCATTACCAAAGACCTGGCCATCGGCAAGTATGTAAGCTATGAACAGCCGCTAACCGATTCTTTTCTCAGTAAATACAAAACGGGCATCGTGAATATTGCGGGCTATGCCGATTATGAGATGAGTCCGCTTAAAAACCTGAAACTGGTATTGGCTTTACGCTACGACGCCTTCCAGTATTATTTCATCAATAAACTTCCGGCTTCATCCAGTGTAAGCACGGCATCAACCGTTAATTCTTTTGGCCGGCTTACTCCCAAGATCGGTTTTACGTATAATTATAAAGGAGTGGGCGCTTATGCAAATTACAGCCAGGGTTATGTTCCGCCACAACTTACGGAATTGTACAGCAGCGTAAAAGTTGCTCCCTACCTGCTGCTGCAAACATTCAATAATTATGAAGTGGGTGGATGGGCATCTGTACTGAAAGGGAAGATCTACATCGACTGGAGTATTTACCGGCTGGTTGGAACCAATGAGATCATTTCGGTGAAGCAGCCGGATAATACATCGGTGAATGAAAATGCCGGATCCACCCGACATACCGGTATTGAGTACGGAATTACATATAAACCTGTTTCCGGACTTACCATCCGGTTCAGCGGTACCAATGCAAAACATGTTTTTATGAACAACGTGGTGAAGGGGGTGAGTTATAATGGTAAAGAGATGAGCGGTGCTCCACGCTTTATTGCCAATGCAGAGGTAAGCTGGAAACCATCTTTTGTAAAAGGTTTACGCATCGGCGCCGAGTGGCAGCACCAGGGCAGGTATTATATGGATGACCTTGATAAAAACACGTATAAAGGCTTTGATGTTTTCAATATCCGCTCCGGCTACAGATGGAAAGGTTTTGAATTATGGGTAAACGTGATCAATGCCGGCAACCTGTATTATGCGGCGTTTTCTTCAAAGAATGCAACGGCATCGGGAAGCAGTGCGTACTCATACAGCCTCGGCGATCCGAGGGAGATCACTATCGGTCTTGCTTATCATTTCGGGGCTAAAAAGTAAAACAGTTAACATGAAACGTATTCTTACAATAATATCCTGTTTGCTTTTTTTTGCATGTAAACAGGAAAGCGATGCAAAAAAAGATGCTGTACTTCTTTCAAATAACGATCACAATGCTTCCAGCGTAAGCTTTACGCCCGATGAAACGGGTAAGCCGGTTGTGAGCTGGTGTGAGACAGATAAGAACGGCAGGAAATTTTTCTTCCTGTCGTATCTTGGCAAGTCGGGTAACTCCTTCTCCGATGCGGTCAGTATCCCTGTTGAACAAAACAGCAATCTTCATGAAGAGGGAATGCCGAAGCTGGCTATTAAGAAAGATGGATCCATTGTAGCGGTATATGAAACTTCGTCGCCAACAAAAGAAAACAAGTTTGCCGGTTTTGTGAAATACATTCAATCTTTTGATAAAGGTAAAACATGGACAAGTCCTTTGTACCTGCACGCAGATACTACAGCGGGCAAGGGGCATTCCTTTGCATCCATTACCAGGCTGGGTGATGGAGAGATCGGCGCCTGCTGGCTGGATGTTACTTATGGTGATCGCAAAGGCGGAAGATCAGTTAAATTCTCAAAAACATCCGGTAAAAACGGATTCGGCCAGGAGATGCTGATCGACTCATTTGCCTGCCAGTGCTGCCGTACCGCCATCAGTTGTGATGCTGAGGGTAATATTGCCATCATGTTCAGGGATGTGCTGCAGGATTCCATCCGGGATATGTCGATCTGTACCTCGGCCGACAATGGAACAACCTTCAGCAGCCCGGTTGCCTTCACCAACGATGGTTGGGTGATCAATGGTTGCCCGCACAACGGACCTTCCGTGATACGTTCGGGCAACCGGTCCTATGCTGCCTGGTTCACCGGAGGCACTCACGCCGGCGTATATTATGCCGAGATGAATGGTAAGGATGAAGTGATGGAACGGAAAACGATCAGCATCAAAGGAAGAAATATTCAATTGTGTTTATTGCCGGATAAGAACCGGGTGCTGGTATATAGCGAAATGGTAAAAACAGCGGATACATTCTACACTAAGATCGCCGTGAATAAGATCAACGATCATAAAATGTGGACGATGGACATCAGCAAACCGGGTGAACAGGCGGCTTTCCCGGTGATACATGCCACCGGGAAAAGTGAATTTGCCGTAGCCTGGGAAAGCAATGGTAAGCTCTGTTACCGGATCATAAACGCCGGAGCCATTCAAACAGCGGTAAAACAATCCGAAGAAATGCCGGTAAAGGAACAGGTTGCATCTTCAACAATAAAACTTGCCGATACCAGGGATCTTGTATGCGGTATGCCGGTGAAGGCAGGTGTGGAAGATACGGCGCTTTACAAGGGTAAGATATACGGCTTCTGCGCAAAAGAATGCAAAGAAGAATTTGTAAAAGACCCAAAGCATTACCTTGCCGGAAAATAGATTATATGAAGACCGCTGTCATACAGCGGTTTTTTATTTCTCCACAACAACTGAATAATTTTCTCAACCAGCATTTTATTCTCCGTTACATTTGCAGCGGATATGGTTTCCGATGTCAAATCGGAATTAAAAGGGAATCCCGTTAAAGTCGGGAGCTATCCCCGTAGCTGTAAAGGCCTCCCTAAATCCCTCCAAAGGAGGGACTATAAGGAGTAAAATTCTTCAAACCACTGTCCGCCAGCTGGCGGATGGGAAGGTAAAGCCTAAGCCAGAAGACCTGCCTGGTCCATTAACAATCATTCAACGCTTTCGGGTGAAAGGCAGGAAATGTAACGGCTTAGCGGCTTTTATATCTCTTCACGCCGTGGTTGGTGTCCCCACCAAACACATTTTCCAGGAAGCAGTCACAAAAAAAATTTTTTCAAACAATGAAAAAGAAAATTTTTATTGCGGCTGCTGTTTTATTCAGCAGTTCGGTATTTGCACAAACAGACAGTACAAAGAATTTAAATGAAGTGGTGATCACGGCCACTAAATTCCCCATCAAACAGGCCCTTACAGGTAAAGTTGTTACGGTGATCTCCAAAGAACAACTGGAACGTAACAATGGAAAAACACTGGGTGAGGTATTGAACACACAGGCAGGGATTATTGTAAATGGCAATACCAATACGTTGGGTACCAACCAGGATGTGTATGTTCGTGGGGCCGCTGCCGGTAAAACACTGATCCTGCTCGACGGCATACCTGTATACGATGCATCCGGAATCAGCGGCGCATTCGACCTGAACTTTATTGCTATTGACCAGGTGGAAAGGGTAGAGATACTCAAAGGAAGCCAGTCAACTCTATACGGAAGTGATGCCATCGCTGCCGTGATCAATATCATCAGTAAAAAAGGTGGGCCAAAAAAAATAAATGCGAACGCAACACTTGCTGCAGGGACCTATGGAACATTCAGAGGTGATGTTGGGGTTGGAGGAACGAGCAGCAAGACCAATTATAACGTTCAATACAGCAAAATATACAGTAAAGGATTTTCAACAGCTATTGACCAGGTGGGTAATAAAGGGTTTGATAAAGACGGAATAGATGAAAATGTTTTTCGTGCCGGCATCAATCAGAAAATAAATGATAAGATAGGCCTACGCTTCAACACACAGTTGAGCAATTATAAAACGGATGCGGATGCAGGCCCTTTCAAAGACGATGCTGATTATAACATCACTACAAAGAACTCACTGGTGCGTTTTGGCGCTGATTATACACTTGGTAAAACTGTACTGCACTTTAACTATAATTATAACACCACAAAGAGAACATATCTTGATGATTCGTCGAGCAGGGGAGGATTTGCTTTTTATAGCAAAGGAGAGTATACAGGCAAGTCACACTTCGTGGAATTGTACAGCAATATAGGCGTAACAAAGAAAATTGATGTGCTGGTTGGTGTTGATTACCGTAACCAGCGTACTGATCAAAATTATTTTTCTGTGAGCATGTTCGGGCCATATAGTTCAACACCACTGAGCGATGACAGCGCTAAAGTAAACCAGTTCGGTGCGTATGCGTCCTTTGTTCTGAAAGACCTGAAAGGGTTCAACCTTGAGTTGGGTGGCCGCTATAATAATTTCAATAAGTACGGTGATGTGTTCACTTTCTCTTTCAACCCGTCTTATATAATTAAGAACTGCTTCAAGATATTCGGTAATATCAGCTCTGGATTTAAGGCGCCGTCTTTATACCAGGTATATTCAGAGTACCGCAATCCATATAATGAGCTGGAGCCGGAAAAATCATTGAACATTGAAGGTGGGGTACAATATTATAAGAATAACGTGAACCTGAGGGTTGTTTATTTCAGCAGGAATATTAAAGACAATATTTTGTTTTATAGTGCAGGGCCTCCAACTTATGCCAGCTATTATATCAACGGAGATAAGCAAAAAGATAAAGGACTTGAACTGGAAGCAAGTGTTGACTTTGGAAAAGCAGATATCACGGCAAACTATGTAAACCTTGATGGTTCTATAAAAACGAAGATTGCATCAAAGGATACTTCTTTCTTCAATCTTTACCGTCGCCCACGGCAGGCAATAAACCTTAATGTAGGAATAGATGTTTGCAAGGGCTTGAATGTAAACCTGGGTGTTCAGAGCATCAGCAAAAGATATGAATCTGTATATATGTCGGCGCCTATAGAGATGCCTGCTTATTATACATGGAACCTGTATGCTACTTACATTATAACAAAGAGTGTAAAATTGTTTGCAGACATTAAGAACATCACCGATGAGAAATATTCCGGGAGCAGGGGTTATAATAACCGCCAGGTTAATTTTATGGCCGGTATAAACGTAAATTTTTAATGAATAAATGATTGCTCATGTGTAAACATGAAGAAAAACAATGCCCCAGGTGCCGGGTTTCATTTGAATGCAAACCTGGCACTATAACACAGTGCCAGTGTTTTGGTATATCATTTACACCTGCAGAAAAGTTGCAGGTTGAGGAGGCTTATACAGATTGTCTTTGCCGCAATTGCCTCATTGAGCTGAAAAATGAATTTGCTTAAGGTGCAAAGCAGTTAACTTTGCGAAAAACAATTGATGCTTGAATTGGATAAGATATCACTCAAAGAGATACTTACGGTAACCTTCACCCTGTTTGCGGTGATTGATATGCTGGGATCGATCCCTGTGCTTGTTTCGTTGAAAGAGAAATTTGGAGGAAACATTAAATCCACGCAGGCTACAGTGGTATCTGCGGCATTGATGATTCTGTTCCTGTTTCTTGGGAAGGAATTCCTGAAACTGCTCGGGCTGGACGTTCAATCCTTTGCTGTTGCAGGAAGTATTGTGATCTTTATCCTGGGACTGGAAATGGTATTGGGAGTTGAATTCTTTAAACCGGATAAGAATGCAAAGGGTGGAAGTGTGGTGCCCATAGCATTTCCTCTTATAGCCGGTAGCGGAACCCTTACTACGGTGATGAGTTTGAAGGCAAATTATGATGATGTGAATATTTTGATCGGTATCCTCATCAATTGCATTGTCATTTACCTGGTGCTTAAATCATTGAAATGGATTGAAAGGGCTTTGGGCCCCAATGGCCTTGCCGTGGTAAGAAAATTTTTCGGCGTAATTTTGATCGCTATTGCAGTAAAGATATTCGGGAGTAATATTGTTAAGTTTGCACTTTGATCCCGGCCTTGTAGTACAATGGATAGTATAAGAGTTTCCGAAGCTCCAGATCCAGGTTCGATTCCTGGCAAGGCCACAAAAACATGACATTTGTCATGTTTTTTTTTTGCTGGTTATTGTACTTTGTCTAAATCTTTCACATAAGGGTTATATGTTATCATGCCTTTTTTCTAAAGGGAAATCCCTACCTTTTTTGAAGTTGTCTGTACTTTAAGAAAATAAATTTATTTATTAAACTTAAAACAGATTTATATGGCTACGGAAATACTGCAAAACAAAGCAAGCTTTTTGAGTAAATTACTTTGGGGTGTAATTGGAATTATTTTAGGTGGGCTAGGGATATATTTCATTCTTTCCCCTGAAAATAACACTCCTCAGAAACAACCCCAAGGTGGGGATGCAATAGCAATAAATACTGTAACTACTGTACCTGTTCCTTGTGTCGGTGATAAAACAGGAAGCATAACAGTTGATGCAACCTCAACAACTGGAGGTACTCTTCAGTTTGATTGGGGTAGTGGGTGGGTTAATAGTAATACTTTATCTAACCTCGGAATAGGAGTGTATAGTTATAAAATTAAAAGCAGCAATGGTGCTCTTTTTAATGGAAATGTGACCGTTACATCTGTATCTGATTTTAGTAACGTTACAATTGTAATTAATAAATTCCCGTCTTCAGGTTCCTCGAACGACGGCGAATTGAATGCAATCCCTAATGGATCAAGCTCAACATATACATATGTTTGGAACACTTCACCGGTGCAAACAACTCAAACAGTTTCTAACCTAAAAGCAGGAGTTTATGCAGTGGATGTAACTGATTCTAAAGGTTGCAAAATTACACGAAGCCTGAATCTTATCGTAAGACCAAGCCCTCAGCAAGTACCATTATCAAGTTGTAACTCAAACGACCCTTTTATATATTGGAAAAGGGTTCGGCCTTCATATTATTGGTCGTCTCACCCGGTAATGGAGTTAGAGAATATTGTAAATGCTTCGGACGAAATTAAGATCGGACACCCCTCATCCCCCCCAAGTTGTACAAATTGGGAAACTGTAACATTTAAAGGAACAGGAAGCGGCGCTTCTATATTTTACACGTTACAACAAAATTTTTACCCTGGGCCTCTATTGAGCACATCTTTACCTTTACAAAATAAAGATGTTCCTAACCCAGGCATAAGCTCAGAGATTCCTAATAATCCGCCAGTCGGCGTTGTATTTAGAGAGTTGTTATCTTTAAAATTGAATTTAATCAATTGCGACATATACCTTCTTCCACATCCTTCTTTCCAATTTGGCGATTTAATTTATAATAGCTATAGTGGGAGCAAATATGATGGCATGAAGGTTTCAGCAATATTTGAGAAAATTAATGATATGATGGGGGGGTGCCCCAATCTTCCATATCCTCCTACCGACGAGTTTAATACACTTTCATCCATTAATCAGTTAAGATATCTGTCTTGTAATTAAATTTTTTCGTTCAAGTTAAATTAAAAAAGCCTCAGAAAATTTTCTGAGGCTTTTACAGTCCTTACTAAAGTTGTTTGGCTTCACGTTCTACCTCCTTCTCAGGATTGTTCTGAAATCATCCCGTGTGCTGTTTATTTCTGCAAACCCACAATCAATATAGGCAATAGTTTTGGAGTATTGCAGCGTACAGTAAAATACAGTTGAGTAAAGCACTTTCTATCTGGCGAGGCCACAAAAAGTCCCATCGATTTTATTGGCGGGACTATTTTATTATTCAGTAAGGAGTAATGTTGTTATTTCTTTAAAACTGTTTTTTGTAAACTATTCGTTGAATTTTTCAACACCAGCTGATAAATACCTGGCGAAAATACTGGTTTAAGGATAATACTGTAGTTTCCTGCGTGTGTAATATCCAGTGTTCCTGATTGCATGATCTGCCCGGTCGTATTGCTGATGGTATAATTATAAATTCCTTTTACTGAGGTACCGGCAAAAATATCAATGCTGGCATCAATGGGATTTTTGATCACGTAAAGATCTTTATTGCTGCCATTCTCCGAAACAGTAACAATACCCGAATAGATTATTCGGTTGTCAATGCCCACAACTTTCAACCGGTAATAAGCAATGTTGTTTATTTGTTTGCTGTCGGCATAACTATAGAATTCTGTACCGTTTCGATTGAATGGATTTTTTACCGAGATTGTATTGAAACTAATTCCATCATCGCTTCTTTCCAGTTCATAGCTGACTACGTTCAGTTCATTACCAATTGCCCAGTTCACCCTGCTGTAATTATTTTCCCGGCTTGCGGTAAAACTGATGATCCTGAGAGGCAGCACAAATGAAATACTGCCAATGGTAAAATTGCTGTTGAAGGCCGATACGCTATTTGACGTTACTGAACCTGTTGTTAAAACGCTGCCAGAGCCTGTTCCACCAATTTCTTGCCAGAATGTACCATCCCAGTAAGAGGCCCTGATATCGCTTAACATCAGCAAGGGAAAAGGTATCTTGCTCGCATCCCAGTTCATGGTTATTTGTGCTGCACTTCCGCTGACCTTATCAATGGTCCAGTACTCAGATGTATCAACAATAACCAGCGGATTATACAGGCTTGTATAATTTGGTGTAACGGCTCCGTTATGCCTCACATTAAATTCCGATGAGGCCGAAAGGTTCGTAAGCAAAACAGATCGTTCATAAGTTGCATTGCCAACAGGGAATGTAAAATCTGTATTGCCTGTTTTTTTCACCCAACCGTTCACATGACGGGCATCGTTGCTTCCTGAGTAAGACGACCCGGCTTCGTAGGTCATGTAATTGGGTGTGGAAGAAGTAGTGATCATTCCGTTTGTATAGGTATGCGTTCCAGCAACACTAAGATTACTATTAAGTAAAAAACCCGATGGATTATCTGTTTCAAGGCCGAATGTTTTAAAGGTTTGTGTTCCACCGATCGTTTGCTGGCTGCTTCCGTTTAAATACAGCATACCAGAACCTGCTGACATGGATGCCTGGTCGTTGGTAATATTTCCGTGTATATACAGGTTGCCATTATTTAGAAGCGTAGCTGATGAAGCGTTGGTAAAATCACCGAAACCAACGATAGATGCCCCACTATGTATTTGCAGGTTGCCGTTATTTCTGAAAACCTGTTGCCCATTGGCAAACCCACAGTAAAGAAGTAATAATATTGGTATGGTTGTTTTTGTCATGTTGATATTATTGAGTGTTTGCATGCCATTGGATATCCTGGATAGTCACTACTTTACTGCTGCTTGTTGAGTTTG
>CAYTQB010000006.1:0-45546 GCA_964439615.1 uncultured Ferruginibacter sp.
TATGGAAGGGGCTGCCTGCTTATTGGAGGGCAGGATGGGATGCTTATATATAATAACAGCATTTCTCAAACCGGCAGGGCAAAGGGAACCAATGGATGGCCCATTAAAGCATGCAATAACGGGTTTTTAAAGGGCTGCAAAATCTATAATAATAAAATAACCAAGCAGGCATATGATGGGGTGACCTGGGATTTTGCAATTGAGCTTTTTAATGAATCGGGACTGGAAATATATAATAACAGAATCATCGGGTCTCTTGACCTGAACCATCAGACCAAAGGAGATTACCCGTACAGTGTATATGTACACGACAACATAATGGGGCCCGATAGTTTACAATCAAAGGTTGAAACCGGGATAACCCTGGAGTATGAAACTGAAAATGCCATCATTGAAAATAACCAGATGCGGAACCTAACCGTTCCTGTATATTTTACACCAAGAGACGGAAGTATCATCATAGATGTGCTGATCAAAAATAATGTGTGTGAAAATATCGGGGTTGATAATGAATCCCGCCGTGGTTATGCTATTAACTTTTCAAGCGATGGAACAGGAAATCATATCATCAGCAATTTTTTTGTTATTGGCAATAAATTCATAGCCCGGACAAAAAATGCCCCGTATTATGGAATAGAAATAACCGGTGTAGGCCCATTTACAAACATTAAAATTCAAAACAACACTATTTCAAATTTTGAAGTAGCCTGCATTGCAGCTAACCCGGCATTTGTAATAGACACTTTGACAATTGAGAACAATACCTTGTCTGGCAACGGGAATAATAATAAACCTTTTTTTGTTAGAGGTATGCCCGGCAATTATGTTTTTAAAAACAATACCTCTTCAGGCTCAGGTCCGGGGTTTAATTTGAAACAACAGATGTTGCGTCCGTTGTATCATGAAGTAAGGAATATTTCCCTTCTTGAATGTATTGCCTTGCTTGCTTTTTTTATTGGACTATTGTTCAGTAGTAAAGAAAGTATTTATGTTTTCCCAATGGGTTTGATTTACACGGTCATTTCTGTACTGTTATATTTTGAAAAATATCTACCGGGAAGTGCTGCTCTAAATTTTATTTGTGCAGCCTTATGTGTTTATGGCTGGAAATTATGGGCGAAAAGAGACCGGAGGAAACACCGGGTGTTACGCATTACTTCATCTTCAGGAAAAGAATGGATGATGCAGGTTACTCTTTTTGCTTTATCCTTTGCGGTTGTTTTTGTTGGAATGACTTATTACAAAAAGGTCTTCTCTCCTGATAGTATTCCTGTTGGTGATGCTTTAGCTGCTGCCGCTGTTTTTACTGCCTCCTGGTCGATGGTAAATAAAAAAGTAGAAAGTTGGTATTGGTGGATGGCAGCGGCCCTTGTTTTAATTATCACGTACTTCTTCCTGAAGCACTATATGTTTTACAGTTTTTGTGGTTTCATGCTGCTAGCAATGTCTGCCTGGGGCTTGTATCAATGGAAAAGAAGGCGGGTTTCCCGGAGAAGACATCAACAATCATAAGCCTAGTTGCTACTACAATTAAACAATTGCTTTCAAATTCTTTTTCAGGTGATCAGAAAGACGGAGACTGATTGCAACGCAGGTTAACGTTGGATTTACAGCGCCCCCTGTAGGATAGCAGGAAGCACCGGCAATATGCAAATTATTTATACCATGCACTTTGCAATTAGCATCCACAACACCGGTCTTAGGGTTATCGCTCATTCGTGTGGTTCCGATATGATGCCATCCGCCACTGGTATAGTCCGGCAGGTTATCATCCTTGTCCGTCAGGTAGTCGGCCAGTTTAACACGGCCTAATCCTAAAGCTCCAATTTGCTGACCTAAGAGTTTATTTATAGTATATACCGTTTTTTTATCAATGGGAGACAATGCCCAATGCAGGTTTGCCCTTGGCATTCCCAATTCATCTTTTTCATCGCTTAATACCACTCTCGAGTCGGGATTTGGAACACATTCAACCCTTGTAAATAAACCAAAGGATTGGAAAATGTCTTTGGTAGAGAATATGCGCTGAAAGAAATTCCTTTTATCCAGTTTAGAATATTCATGAAGACTATCCAGGCTTTCCCGAGGATCTTCATGTGACCATAATTTAACAGATGGTATCGTATTCTTGGAATATTCCAGCGGCATAAGCGATACAGAGCCGTTTAAGACTTTTAACTCTTCCTGCTTTTTTGTGGATATGGCCAGTTCGGCACGGACCTTTGTTTGCAACACCATCTTATATAACATCAAAGGGTTGGATCTGTTTAACCACATCTCCCCTGATTTTATTTCTGCATGCTCCATAAAATACCGGCCAACAAGATCATTGTTGTTGCCAAGCCCTGCAGGCACTTGTTTATTACAAGACAATAAAATTCTTGCATTTTGTATTGAACAACAGGCAAGGATAAAATGCTTTGCTTTAACTGTATGTTCTTTGCCGGCATAATTTTTTACCGTTACCTGTTTAATGGAAGCGATATTTTCTGTAGCGGTAATGTCAACCACATTTGCATAGGTATATAAATGAATGTTCTTTGCGTTTACCACAGCATCTTTATATTTTGAGCCAAACCTTGTAGGCGGGCTAAAATGCCACATCTTGCTCCAGAGAACATCCTTATCAAAAGGGAGCATTTTAAAAGATGGGTTCTTCTTCAACCAGTACTGCACATCCCATTCATAGGGCCCCAGGTCAAGGATATCATGAGCTTTTGGATAAAATGGAGTAATATCATCAAGCTTTATTGGCCAGCCGCTATTTTCAACCCAATCTCTTTTCACAAAATCTATGTCATCAAAAGTTGAGCACATACCGCCCCAATGGCCGGTACTGCCGCCAAAATAATGTAGTCGGCTTGCCTTCATAGGATAATAAGGATGTCCTGTCAGTTTACCATTATACAGCTCCTGTACCCTGTCGTCGTAATCAAATCCTCCGCCTTCTAACAAGATCACTTTATGTGGTGTATCTGCCCAATCAAGAGCTATACTTATACCGGCAGCTCCTGCGCCTATAATACAAATATCTCCTTCAATTATGGATTGGTTGTCTAGTTGCCTTGCATCAATGTGCATAATAAATTAAATTCTATGTTAAGGAAAAAAGTGCACATTGGCGTGCTTCTGTGGTTGAAATTACCCAGCCTTTAATGACCCGCAATTTATCTTCTTTAAAATCTTTTCTGACTTTTTTGTCAATCAATTCAAATACGGCCTCATTATCCGATTCTTTTGTTTGCTTTCCATCATCACCGGTCAGCAATAAGTCAGTAAGTTTCTTTTTTTCATTTTCGGTTGGCGTCATGCTCCTGTAACTTAATCCAATATCACGAATGATGGCTTCATTGCAAAAGCGGCTCAATTCATTAGGTGTGACCAATGGATTATAAAACTTTGATTTCTTTTTATAATACTTGTACGCCGGCACAGAAGCAACTGCTAAAACAACAGCAGAGCCTATCCATATAAACTTCCTTCTTTTCATGCAAACTAATAGAGTTATGTTAAGTAAACTGATACGGAATAAAAGTGATCAATATTCAACTCAAAAACAATCGGGGTATGGTCACCTTTCCAAAAATAAACTGATAGCCACTTTGTTCCTTACAAAAATATATATAAATGTAATTCTTCTTTCTTCGTATTGGTCTCAGTAAGCTCTACAGATATTCCCGATTGTAAAATTTTAACTATTAACGTTTATATCACACAACCTTATTTTATGACTTTATTGCAATTAAAGATTTTGTCATAAAGAGGGATTTCTCTCTTATTATCCTGGCATCCGGAAATAACAACTTCATTTCTTTCACAGTTAGCAGGTTCCAGTCGGGAGAAGTTTGTTTTGGCCAAAACTTATTAAAGAACCTGATGAGTGACATCTGCATTGTCCGAGGCAGGAAGATGATAAAAATGGGTTGCCATGAATGACTTTCAATAATAAAATACCTATACGGTGTTTGAACATAATACTTATCACATTTTGCCCGGATCTCATCGGCAAAATGTTTCTGTCTTTGCCATGCAGCCGCATGGAATTCGTTGTTTGTTTTGATCTTATAAACATCTTCCTTATCAACAGTAACGTGTTCAATAACTGAGTTGCTGAAAATAATATCGTATTCGTTCTTTATACAGGGAATATTTCCGGTTTCGTCCAGCTGAATGATATTTAATCCGCTTTCCTTAGCTTTTTCCAGGGCTGCTGTATCAAAATCAGCAACAAAAATATTTTTCTTGTTCAACCCCATTGAAGTTATCAATTTTCCATCCCCACCACCTAAATCCAATATCCTGGTATTATCAGTAATATTAAAGAATGATCTGAAAATTTTTGCCCGGTTAGCCCTAGCTTTTGCAGAGTAAAACTTAAAAATTCCTTTTAGCATAGTCAATTACATTTGGATTGCTTATAAATACAGTTTCCTCAAAACATGGAAATTAAATATCTGAATTTAACATAAACACTAATTTGAAAGAATTATTATACATGACACATAAAAAATTTATGTATTTATATTTTAATAGCCCCGGTAAAGCATTCGTGAGATCTGATTTTACTAAAAAATAATAGCACTATTAAGGATGTAAAACCCATGAGAAGAAATTGCTTTTTTTAATTTTTTAATACTCAAAATAAATTTTGGTTTGATTTTTGCGATAATCCTGTTTGAACATCGATAGAGATTGTTCACAATTAAATCCAATTTATCAACATTTATTAAAACCCTCTTGACCCAATCCGTATTTTTTCATTAAAATTTTATCAATAGTATTCTTGTTTTTAAATATTTATACTATTTATTATTTCTTTATGTATAGAACATGGCTTTTTGTGCGGCTTTGTAAATATAGAAACATATCAAAATATAAAATGCCTTATTCCTACTTTTGCTAACCGGTTTATCAATTGGTAAAGCATACTAAAAATAATAAAACTGTACTTGTTTCGTTAATTTAATTAACCATCCAATATAAACCAATATTCTATGAAAGTAATTTTACTGATAATATCGCTATTCGTGTGCGGTATTACAAATGCTACCACTTATTACATCAGCCCAACGGGTAACGACGCTACAGGTAATGGTTCTGCAGCTAATCCCTGGAAGACCTTAGCTAAAGCCACTTCAACTGTAACCACTGCCGGCGATATCATTCACGTTAATGCAGGTACTTATACCGAAACAGTAACTTGTAACCTTGCAAGAGGAGTGAGCATTGAAGGTGATGGTGCCACAACTACAATTATCAGAAGTTCAGTAACAGGCCAGTGGTCAACATTTCTGAGCCTTGACTCTCCCCAGAATACAAACGGAGCACAAAGCATTTCGAATGTTACACTTGACGGACAATACGTAAGTGAAAGCAATAATAAAACATGGATGGGGGTATGGATAACCGGAAGAAGTAATGTTATCATCCATGATTGCAGGATCATTAATTTCAGGGACAGGGGTGTAATTTATGATGGTAATGATGCTACTGATCCGCACTCAGACCCGGGAAACTATGCAACAGGAAATAAATTTTACAATAACACGGTTCTGAATTCTGCACAGAACAACGGAATCTATGGTGCAGGATTATTGAATATTGGTGGACAGCTGGGCATGGAAATTTACAATAACACCATGATCCAGGATCAAAGGCCGAATTTTAAAAATGGCTGGCCAATTAAATTATGGGATGAAGGTTGGTTGAAAGGTGTAAAGATCTACAACAATATCCTTACCAAGGCTCCTTATGTGGGAACTTATCCAGGTGAAGGAGGTGACTGGGATTTTTGTATTGAACTGTTCAATATTTACGGATTGGAAGTTTACAATAATACGATACAGGGAAGTGTTGATCTTAACTATAACTACAAAGGCACTTATGCTTTCTCTGCATGGATACACCATAACAACATTACACATACTACACAGAACAGTAAAGTAGAGGGTGGTATCATTCTTGAATTTCGTACAGAATCGGTACTCATTGAAAACAATGTAATCCATAACAAAACATACGGGGTTACTTTTAATACAAGAGGCGTAGGAAATTCAGGAGGAAATAATCCTACCAACCCTGCTCCAACAGGAGGATACAGTTACTTAGTTAATAATGTGATCAGGAATAACCTGTTTACAAATCTGTATAATGCACAGGGAATCGGTAACCGTTTTGGTGTTGGTGTAATTTCTGAGGGTACCGATGATCCACAAATAAATAACCTGCAGATCTACAACAATACCTTTGTTGGCTCACCAGGTAATCCTATTGGCCAGGCGATTGAATTTACTTCTCAACAAAATGGAAATATCAATGGCTTATATATCAGGAACAATATCGCAACCGGGTTTAGCGGATCATGGGTACTTGCCAATGCCGCCCCAGTTCAGTCTAATGTTCTTATAACACACAATGATGCTTTTCAAAATGGCAGTAACACACCATCATGGCCGGGAAGTACTGTAAATAATAATATTACCTCCAACCCTTTATTTGTTGGTAGCGGTTTTTATACATTGCAGGCAACATCACCATGTATTGATGCAGGTATAAATGTTGGAATTCCTTTTAATGGAGCTGCCCCCGATATGGGGTATGCTGAATATGGAGTTGCTGGTAATTTACCTCCAACTGCTAATGCAGGACCCAATCAAACTATAACATTACCTACCAATACTGTTACACTTGCAGGTAGTGGTACTGACCCTGATGGAACTATTGTGGCATATCTGTGGACGAAAATTTCCGGACCAGCTGCAGGTACTATTACTAATCCAGCCTCTGCTGGAACTACAGTAACAGGATTGGTTCAGGGTACTTATCAACTTGAATTAAGAGTAACAGATAATGGAGGCGCTTTCGGAAGAGATACTATGCAGGTTACTGTGAATGCGGCAGGTAACATACCGCCAACTGCGAACGCAGGGCCTAACCAAACTATTACATTGCCTACCAACTCGGTTACACTTGCAGGTAGTGGCACTGACCCCGACGGAACTGTTGTGGCATATTTATGGACAAAAATTTCCGGACCAGTTGCAGGTACTATTACTAATCCAGCCTCTGCCGGAACAACAGTAACAGGATTGGTTCAGGGTACTTATCAACTTGAATTAAGAGTAACAGATAATGCAGGCGCTTTCGGAAGAGATACTATGCAGGTTACTGTAAATGCAGCAAGCAATATACCGCCTACTGCCAATGCCGGGCCTAACCAGACTATAACATTACCTGTTAACTCAGTTATTCTTTCTGGCAGTGGTACAGACCCAGATGGTAATATTGTAGCTTATCTCTGGACTAAAATTTCAGGTCCGGCTGCAGGCACTATCACAAACCCGGGTACTGCCGCTACTTCTGTTACAGGATTAGTGCAGGGAACCTATCAGTTTGAATTAAGAGTAACTGATAACGCCGGTGCTTTTGGAAGAGATACTATGCAAGTTACCGTGAATCCGGTTGGTGCAAATATTCCTCCAACTGCTAATGCAGGACCTAATCAAACAATAACATTACCAGTTAACTCTGTTATTCTTTCTGGTAGTGGCACAGATCCTGATGGTACTGTTGTTGCTTATTTATGGACCAAAATTTCAGGTCCGGCCGCAGGCACTATTACAAATCCAGGCACTGCTGCTACTTCTGTAACAGGATTAGTGCAGGGAACCTATCAGTTTGAATTAAGAGTAACTGATAACGCCGGTGCTTTTGGAAGAGATACTATGCAGGTAACAGTTAATCCCGTTGGTGCAAATATTCCTCCAACTGCCAATGCAGGACCTAATCAAACAATAACATTACCTGTCAATTCTGTTATTCTTTCTGGTAGTGGTACAGATCCTGATGGTACTATTGTAGCTTATTTATGGACAAAGATTTCAGGACCAGCTGCAGGCACTATCACAAATCCTGGTACAGCTGCAACTTCAGTAACAGGAATGGTTCAGGGTACATATCAATTTGAATTAAGAGTAACAGATAATGCAGGTGCATTTGGAAGGGACACTATGCAGGTAACGGTTAACCCTGTTGGGGCAAACACTCCGCCAACTGCTAATGCAGGTCCCGACCAAACTATTACTTTACCTACCAATACTGTTTCCATTTCAGGAACCGGTACAGATCCTGATGGTACTATAGTAGCTTACCTCTGGACCAAAATCTCAGGACCGGCTGCAGGTACTATCACAAATCCGGCTAATGCTGCTACTTCTGTTACAGGATTAGTGCAAGGAACCTATAGGTTTGAACTTAGAGTTACTGATAATGGAGGAGCCTTTGGCAGGGATACTATGCAGGTGATTGTTAACCCTCCTTCTGCAAATATTCCTCCAACCGCTAACGCCGGAGCAAATCAAACGATAACATTACCTACCAACTTTGTCATAGTTTCTGGTAGTGGTACAGATCCTGATGGTACTGTTGTTGCTTATCTCTGGACTAAAATTTCAGGACCGGCTGCGGGCATTATAACAAACGCAACTACGCCTGCAACTTCAATAACAGGATTGGTGCAGGGAACTTATCAATTTGAGTTGAGGGTTACAGATAATGGTGGCGCCTTTGGAAGAGATACTATGCAGGTTACTGTGAATGCTGCTGCTGGCAATATTCCACCAACAGCCAATGCAGGACCTGACCAAACTATTACTTTACCAACCAACTTTGTTATACTTGCCGGCAATGGTACAGATCCTGATGGTACTGTTGCAGCTTATTTATGGACTAAAATTTCAGGGCCTGCTGCAGGTACTATAACAAATCCTGGTACAGCTGCTACTTCAGTAACTGGGATGGCACAGGGTATATATCAATTTGAATTAAGGGTTACTGATAACAATGGTGCTATTGACAGGGACACTATGCAGGTTGTTGTAAACCCAGCGTCTTCAAATATTGCACCTACTGCAAATGCAGGGGCTGATCAAACTATTCCTTTGCCTGTTAATGCCACAATACTTTCTGGTAGTGGTACAGACCCTGATGGTTTTATAGTAGGATACCTCTGGACTAAAGTCTCCGGACCTGCTGCAGGAACCATTACAAATCCTGGCACATCTGCTACATCAGTAACAGGATTAGTACAGGGTACTTATAGGTTTGAACTCAGGGTTACTGATAACAATGGCGCAATTGACAGGGATACTATGCAGGTAACGGTGAATGCCGCTCCGAACGTTCTTCCAACTGCCATTGCAGGACCTGATCAAACAATTACTTTACCTGTAAACTCTGCTACATTAGCAGGAATAGGGTTTGATCCTGACGGAAGTATTGTTGCATATACCTGGAAACAATTATCTGGTCCATCAAACAATGTACTTTTTGCATTGAATACCGCAACTACTTATGCAAATGGTCTTGTTGCTGGTACTTATGAATTCGAATTGACAGTAACGGATAATTTAGGCGGAACTGATAAAGATAGTGTAAAAGTCATTGTTAATGATTTAGCTGCTCCTTTAACTATATACAATGATGCCATGATTTATCCAAATCCTGTAATGGATATTACTACATTAAAGATCAACAGGGTAAAATTGAAAACAAATCCAATGTTAGTCATTTCTGATATTCAGGGAAAGAATGTATTTAGAAAGGAATTAATTTCTACACAACAAAATTTCACTGATAAGATAGACTTGAAATTTTTGATCAAAGGAACTTACTTTGCTACAATATATTTTGATAATGAAGTGAAGAAAACACTAAAAATAATTAAGAACTAATCTGTTTTAGAAAAGAGAGTAAAGCAAATTTTAGAAAGGGAAATGAATGTCATTTCCCTTTTTTATTTGATCTAACCCAGATCTTTACACCCCCTCTTGTATTCAATTCATATCCTTTGCCAAGAGGTATCAAGATTTATAGACTGAGCCTACAAATAAGTTCTATCATTAAATGTTTTTAAAAACCCCTTCAATACGATAATTTACACATACAGGATGTTGTAATTTCTATATTATTGATTTTTAATATCTTTTCTCAAAAAATAAAAGTTTTTCTTCTCGAATCCACACTTGTGCTGATTCCGTATTTAAGTTATGTATTACAATTGTTATATACATAAAAAATTAATGTGCTATTGCTTTTGTGCTTTGTGTAATTGTTTATATATTTACTTCAAATTCAACATCCC
This sequence comes from uncultured Ferruginibacter sp., assembly GCA_964439615.1. Taxonomy (GTDB): domain Bacteria; phylum Bacteroidota; class Bacteroidia; order Chitinophagales; family Chitinophagaceae; genus Ferruginibacter. Next base: position 10,142 of record CAYTQB010000006.1, read on the forward strand.
CCAAGGTAAACTGCGATAATTCAATTCTATTAATTGCTCAGATTGGTACTCTAATTCCTATGTTTCTCCTGCTGTAAAGCAAATTCAATAACTATCTCACTTAAGTACTAATTTATTTTAGTTGACTCTAAAATCACGTTATCATGACAAGAAGGTTACTCTTGATTGTTTTCGTTGCCCTGTCTGTAAATTTACAGGCACAGACATCTGTTACATTTTCGTTTCAGGCTCATGCGGATGACTGGCAACTTTTCATGTCAAGCAAAATTGTTGCTGACCTAAACGCAGGAGCAAAGGCTGTGTTTATAACTTTAACTGCCGGGGATGCAAGCGTTGGCAACGGTTCTTATGGTCCAGGCGGAGTTCCATTTTATCTTTCCAGAGAAAATGGCTCTATGTATGCTACTAAATATCTATCGGATATAACAAGCGGAAGTACCCCTTTAACTCCGCCAACAGTTACAACTGCAACTGTTAATGGCCACAACATAGCCAAGTATACTTATAAAGGCATAGTGAATTATTTCTTCAGGTTGCCGGATGGTAATGGAGATGGTAGCGGATTCCCCAGCACAGGAAGTGTGAGCCTCCAGAAATTCAGGAATGGAATGATTCCATCTATGACAGCTTTGGGAGATATTGCTGCCACGTATAATTCATGGAGTGACCTGACCAATACCATCAAGCAAATAATCAATAATGAAAAAGTAACAGGAGTGCCGGCCTGGATATATGCTGCACATACAATAAATGGTAGCAATTCGGCTTATAATCCCGGTGACCATTCCGACCATCGTTACACTTCCATGGCCGCACAGGATGCGGTGGCAACAGGTATGAGTTGGGTGGGTGTTGCAGGATTCATGAATTATGAATCTTCTGCTAATGCAGCAAATTTAAGCTCTACAGATCACGAAAATTCTTCTGCCCTGTTTGGCCTTACGAATTGGGGTTTAGTTGAGGCTGCTTATGCTACGAATTATAGTTCAGGTCACCTGGTATGGCTACCTATGGATTATTTTCAAATAATCAGAACACCTACCGGCAATGCTCCTTTTGCTGGATCTTCCGGAACAGGCGATAATGGTGAATTTAATGCTGTCGGATCCCTACTCAAAATACCCATGATTGTATCTGTCACATCCCCTATACTCCTTAATAAGGATATCAGCATGATCATAAGCCCTTATGAAACCGGAGCCCTTTCTACCCAGATCACTGATCCCGATGGTAAGGAAGTATTTAAACTGATAACAAAAGTTGAAAATAAAAATGCGCTTTTTATTACTCTGAAACAACCTGCTCTCGGAAAAGGCGTATACGTTATCAAAAATATATTGAATGATAAATACATTGAAAGCAGGAAAATAACAGTTGAGTAATAACTTATTAAAAACAAGAAGATGAAAAGGATATTTCTACTATTAACGATCTCAGTATTCGCTATCAAAGCCCGGAGCCAGGATGTTGTTTATGCTGTAGTATCAGACCCGGACGACTGGCAGTTATTTATGTCGAACAACCTGATCAATACGGATTTAAGCAACGGCCACAAGCTTGTTGTTATTACGCTTACTGCAGCGGATGAGGGGAATGGCACTAATTCATTCAATGGTTCCGCCGTTCCATATTATATGGCAAAAGAGAGAGGCTCTGTATATTCTTCAAAATTTGTTTATGATTTTGCTGCTCTGAGTTTTCCTAATACTTCTCTTTTACCCAATGCCCAAACAGTAACTGTTTATGGCAAAAGTCTGACTAAGTATGTATATGGTAATGTGGTGAACTATTTTTTACGCCTGCCTGATGGCGGCCCTGCGGGGGCAGGTTATGCCGGTACAGGTAATAAATCATTGAAGAAATTCAAAGACGGAACCGTTTCCTCTATCAGTTCTATCACCAATGCTGCTACCTGGAATACCTGGAATGAACTGTTAACTACGATCTATTTCATTATGGTCATTGAAAAAGGAGCTGATCAGCAGGTTTGGTTAAATACTACTAACCTGAATACAGGTGTAAACCCTAATGATAATTCAGATCATATGTATGCTGGTATGGCGGCACAAGAAGCCGTGGCTACCCGCCTTTGGGTGGGCATCAATGAATACGTGATGGACCATTCATCAAACCTGGCTGTCAACCTGAGTAATGAAGAGTATCAACTTGCAACTGGAGCTTATCATATTTTTGACTGGAGCCTGACCAAAGACAAATATTCTCCCAAAATCAATAGTGTGAGGGCCTGGCTTCCGATGGAATATACAAGTGTAAAACGTAGCCCATCTGGTAACAGCGGCACGCTGCCAATAACATTGCTGAACTTTTCAGGGTCACTAAAGGGTAATAATGTTTTGCTGGACTGGTCTACTTCATTAGAAATCAACAGTAAAGAATTTCAAATTGAAAAATCTAATGATGGAATTACATATCGAGAATTATATACCATACCTGCAGCCGGAAACAGTACAATAGTAAAAAAATACAACTACCTGGACGTTGAAGCCACTGAATTAAATTATTACCGCCTAAAAATGGTTGATTTAGATGGATATACAAAACAGAGCGATGTAGTCATAGTAAAAAATCCGGGCTTATTTCAAACTGTATCCGCTATTACTAATCCTTTTAAAGATTACATAAGTATCCGTTTTGCAAAAATTCCTAAAGGAGGAGTTAATTTAAAGCTGATAGACTTGTCAGGTAAAGTAATAAGCACCAGGGAGGTTTATAACCCTCTTTCTTCAATTATCCGCTTTGATTATAATAAGGCCTTGAGCCAGGGAATATATATATTGCAGGTGGCAAATGATGGAAAACAATATAGCCTCAAACTATTAAAAGAATAATTTTTTATTTTGGTATATATTTTTAGGCATTTTAAGTAAATAAAAAGGGAACCCAAATGGGTTCCCTTTTATTTATGCCTTCTTTAGCAGGGTTAAACATCAACCGAATTATTTTTCTACTGATTTAGCCATAAATTATTCATTTGTTTTAAAACGCATTTTTATTCCCTTTAAAGACATGATATATCGTCATGAAGAGAATCTGGATATCCAACCACAGGCTCCAGTTTTCCAGGTACCACAAATCTTTATTCACCCTCATTTTTATTTGTTCAGGGTTAGTGATTTCGCCCCTATAGCCATGTATTTGTGCCCATCCTGTAATTCCTGGTTTTAAAAACTGCCTTACCATATAATCATCCACAACCTGAGAATAATCCGTCGTATGCTTTAGCATATGTGGTCTCGGCCCCACCAGGCTCATTTCGCCCCGGAAAACATTAATGAATTGAGGAAATTCGTCAATGCTTGTCTTTCTGATGAACCTCCCGATTGCAGTTACCCGTGAATCATTTTTTGTAGCCTGTTTAATATCTGCATCTCTGTTAGATCTCATACTCCTGAATTTCAGGCAATAAAATGGTGTCTTGTTTTTTCCTGTGCGCAATTGTGCAAAAAATACAGGGCCTTTAGACTCCAGCATGATCAATAATCCTAAAATGGGTATCAGCCAGGATAAAATAAACACAATGACAAGAGCGCTTACCACAATATCAAGAACCCGCTTTTTAATTCTGTTCCCCACATCATCAAGGGGTTCGCTCCGCAAAGAAAGAATGGGTAAATCACCGAAATATTCTATGTGCACTTCCCTTGTAATGAATACAGATAAATTAGGCACAATCTTAAACCTGATACATTCCTTTTCGGACTGGAACATCAGGTTATAAATATCTTTATTTTGCTCAGGCGTTATTGTTGAAAAGATCTCATTAATGTTCAGCTCCTTAGCAACCTGTAATGTATTGTTTACATTACTTAATATAGGGTAATGGGTCAGCTCTTTTATGTTTCCATCGTCTTCAGCAAACCCAAGCAGCTGGGTGTTGATACTATCCTCTTCAAAATATTTTGCCAGTTTTTTTGCCGTATCATTATACCCGAGAATGAGCACTTTTTTATAAATATGGTCGCTTTTTTTATAATAATTTCTAATACCCAGATATATAAAGCGGTTGATCAATAATCCAACCCCAAAACTGATAATTGTAGAAAAGATGAACAGCCTGGAAATATTGTATTCAAAAGAGAAAAATAAGTAGAACATTACAAAAGTTATCCATAACAGGTAAACCTGTATGGTTCTTTTTGTAAAATGTTCAAAGCTCAGAATTATTTTATCGGCATACGTCCTTAAAATAAACGCCGGAAGGATCCACAAAATATTTGAAACGATCCAATAGTTAAAGTATGCATTGGAGAAATTGGAAAGTAACTGTTTCCTTAAAATAACCTGGCAAAGAAAGTAAATCGTATTCAGCATCAACAGATCCAAGAGGATCAGTGTTATTTGCAAATACCTTTCAAACTGCCGGTTCATGTCAGAGGATTTTTAATAGTTCTATAAATTCTTACGATTAAGGCTTCTGATCAGGAAGAAATATAAATGGAGCTTAAAACATCTATTATTCTTTCAGAAGTCTTGCCGTCCCAAAAAGGGGGGATTGTTCCTTTTTTCCATTCACCCTCCATGATCTTTTTTATATACAATTTCAATTTGTAAAGATCGTTCCCAATCAATTCATTTGTCCCAATTACAACTGTTTCTGGTCTTTCTGTAGAATTTCGTAAAGTTAAACAGGGTATGTGAAGAACAGTGGCCTCTTCAGTAATTCCTCCCGAATCTGTAATTACTCCTTTTGCATTTTGTATCAGGTACATAAACTCAAGATATCCCTGGGGATCAATCATCAGGATATTCTTGTCGTTTATTTTAAACTTATCTATAATCTGGCGTGTTCGTGGATGTACCGGAAAGATAATAGGTAGTTCTGAAGATGCTTCTTTTATTGCAGAAAGTATTGCGTCTAATTTTTCCGGGTCATCTACATTAGAGGGCCGGTGTAAAGTTATCAGGAAATATTCATTCCCCTTTAAATTATACTTTTCCCAAAATTCCGGTTTTCTTATCCTGTCTATATTCTGGTAAAGTGTATCTATCATTGTATTTCCTACAAAGTGTATGCTCTCCTCCGCTACCCCGTTTTTCCTTAGTTGGTTATTTGCTATCTCACTCGTAGTAAAAAAATGATCGCAAATCGAATCAGTTACTATCCGGTTAATTTCTTCAGGCATGCTCATATCGCCTGACCGAATTCCTGCTTCAACATGCACCACATCAACACACAATTTTTTAGCCGTGATTGCGCAAGCCATAGTGGAAGTAACGTCACCTACTACTAATACCAGCGTTGACCTGTTTTCCTGCAATTCTTTTTCGAACCTGGTCATAATTGCTGCCGTCTGCTCAGCCTGTGACCCCCCTCCGCATTCGAGATTAACATCCGGCTCCGGAATACCGAGTTGTTCAAAAAAATCAGCACTCATTTTTTTATCATAATGCTGGCCCGTATGCACCAGTCGGTAACTGATATTTTTACCAGCTCCTTGAGCCAATTTAATTGCCTTAATAATGGGGGCAATCTTCATAAAATTCGGCCTTGCGCCGGCAATCAAAGTAATCTTCATCGTAACTAAAGCGGTTTTACCAAGTGTTTTTATTCAAACACATAACGTATTAAGAAAGTAATTATTTTGTTTTGAAGATTTGTTTTCCTTTTTCTTTCAAAACAAGATAAATAAATTCTGAATTTCCGAATAAATACCGCTTCCACATGCGCCTGGGCTCTTGCATAACCCGGTAAAACCATTCCAGACCGCTTTTTTGCATCCATAAGGGCGCTCTTTTAACATGGCCCGCCACCACATCAAAACTTCCGCCAACACCCATAATGAAAGGGGTTTGAATGAGGTCTTTATAAGTATTTAGGAATATTTCTTTTTTTGGAGAACTCATGGCAACAAACAGAATATCTGCATTGGAATCCGAAATCTGCCGGGCTACATTTTGCTCTTCTTCCTTTTTAAAATATCCATTCCTGTATCCCGCAATAATATCTTTCCCATAAAGGTTTGAATAAAAATTAACTACCGTATTTACAATTTCTTCCTTGGCCCCCAGGAAAAATATTTTATATTTTTTTTGAGCTCCTAATTTAACCAGCGATTCCATTAAATCAATTCCCGCCACACGTTCTGGTAAAGGAGTATTGAATAAACGTGATGCCCATACTATCGCCTGGCCATCTGCATTTATAATATCACAATTTACAATTGACTCTTTTAGTTCCGCGTCTTTTTGAGCATTGACCACTTTTGCTGCATTAATTACAACGTGGTGAATCGGCTTTCGGTCTATGATTGACTTGTCAATTAACTGAAGTGTTTCCTCCATTGTGAGTGCATCAACAGGAATATCGCAAATGCTAATCCTGGTCATGGCTTTCAAATTTAGTGTACGTTGATAGTGCATAAAACATCCATGCTTGTGCCCACCGCATGTAGGGTATTTTTGATGAAAAAAATTTATTGATCTGGTAATAAAAAAATCCTTTTTTTGATTGCATGTTTGTTATGGTCCAATGCAAAACGGTATCCATTAACTCCTTATACTCATGAAACCTACCCAACTTGGCCAGTGTAATAACCATTTGAGCCGGCGCATGTACATCTATCGGGTAAATTGAGTTGTTATAATATTTAGGGATACCTTCCTTTGTAAAAAAAGTATTTACATAATAACTCAAACCCTGGCTTACATTAGTTACATACACTTCATCACCTGTATACTTCATATAATCCGAAATGCACTCCAGGTTATATCCTGTATGAAAATTATCTACCCACTGGTGAAAAGGTAGTGTACCATAGCCCCATGAACCATCTGCTCTTTGACAATTACAACAAAATGCCACAGAGCTTTTTGCTGCTTCGGCCAGTTCTTTTTCATTTGTAAAACGGTAAACCCGGCTAAGCAACCTGCTACCTAATAACGAAGCATTAAATACTACGCTCTTATCCAGCGGAGAATAAGAAAAGGCAAAATTCTTTTTATCGTCATAGGTTCTGTTCAAGTCTTTTAAGATAAAATCACAGGTACCTCTTGCTGTTTTAAGCAATGCGTCCTGTTTTGTAATTTCATAAGCATCGAGCATTGCATTTGCGATAAACACAGACGCCACTACAGTTGGCGTGCCCTTTGGTTGAAAAAAAGCACGTGCCTGCCAATCGAAATTATATCCCCAACATGCGCCGCTATATCCTTTACTTACCGAAGTATTAAGATTTTCAATAAAGAACATCATTTTGTCCAGGTACTCCGGTTTGGCTTCAGTTTTATAAAGCAGGCAATAACTGGCAAGAAATAAACCCATCGCCTTCGGGTTATACTCCTTCTTAACCCCAGTAACTGATCTTAAATTTATTGGTGACCGTTTAAAGAACTGTATCCAGGCAAGCCTCGCTATACGGTTTTTTGATAACCCCGGGATGGCCTGAAAAAACCTACTGTTCAATCCATCGTAAGGGTCATACCCTTTAAATTTCTCAGTTTCGCAGTATGTTTTTAGCCTGTTTAAAGACTCTATAAATTCAGCGTTCAATTTTTTATGTTTGATAATGGTTTACAGCATTATCCTCATTATTGCTACAAATTCTGTGAATCAATACCCACTCCCCACGGAGATTAAAGCCTGCACAGCACAATCCTAGATTCCTGGTATTTTCCTTAGGTATTAAACTGTTGGAGGCTCTTTTTATTGCAGTAATAACCGTTTCAGGCCCCCTTTTTCCCAAAAAATCCCTCATTCTCCCGACTGGTAGTATTAAGTTTGGTCTCAGTCAAGCCAAATGTCCTGTGCCAGCCCTGTATGCAGGCTATCGTGTATTTTAAAGGTGGTTAAGGTTGTAAGGCAAATTGACCGAAAACTGATAGGGCTTCCATTGCCTGATTTAAGCGCATTAAGAAATCCTGCTACTTCTTCTTTATGGCCTTTCCCCGATGATTTCAATTTAACAGCCTTCCCGTTTTTGTAGATAAGCCCATCCCTGAAATCATTAATGACCCCGATTTTTGATCCGCTAAATACTTCTATCAGTTCTTTGGGCATTCCTTTATCGCCATTTGCCAGGTATGTCAGGTTTCCAACAGATCCGTTTGCAAATTTTATCACGATAGCAATATTATCTGCAGGAGAAATTTTATCATTTGTACTGTTTATACAATCTGCATACACTTTAACCGGTTCTGAGCCGGTAAAATACTGCATTAGGTCTATAAAATGACACATCTCCCCAATGATCCTGCCGGCGCCAATATCTTTTTGTTGTATCCAGTTATCCTTTGGTATAAATCCTGCGTTAATCCTGATATTAACAACCATCGGCTCTCCTGTATTCTGAAATTCTTTTTTTATGTCTTCACTAATAGGTGCGAACCGCCTGTTAAAACCAACCAACAATGGTTGCGAATGATTTTTCTTCGTTTCAATAACCCGGTCAAGTTCTTCTGCACTTATTGCAAGCGGTTTTTCAACAAATACATTTTTATTTGCCTCAAGTGATTTCACCACAAGGTCGGCATGTGATGAATGTGGCGTGGCAATAAAAACAGTATTTATTTTTTCATTCCCTAAAACATCATTTATATCTGAAGAACAAAAGTTGAATCCAAATTTATCTCCTACATTCTTTGCTGTAATACCACGGGACGTTACTACACCATCCAACGAACCACCTGAAGACTTTACATTGGGAATAAGGTAACTCTGTGCGAAACTACCGGCTCCAATAAATCCGGTATTTATTGCAGCAAGCGGTTTATCAGATATCCTTATTGCTGATCTGGATTTATTTTCATTTTCGGAATATTTCAACAAAATGCCGATATGATGCTCTTTCACTTTCCCTAAAATAATATCATACGCTTTTTCAGCATCCTCAACATCTATAACATGAGTTATGAGTGGTTTTAAATTAATATACTTCCTGGCAAGCAGGTCCAGGAAACTTTCCATATTCCGCTGTTCTGTCCATCTCACATAAGCATAAGGATAATCCTGTCCATTTTCTTCATAGTTCACATCATACCTGCCAGGACCATAAGAACAAGACATCCTGATATCAATTTCTTTCCTGTAATAATGCGGATCCCTGGGAATATTCATGGTCACCATTCCCACTACAACCACTTTTCCCTTCTTCATCGAAATTTCGCCGGCAAGTTCTACCGGGTCGCTTGATTGTGCAGCTGCAGTAATTATTACTGCATCAAAGCCGTGCCCATTAGTAAAATTATCACATGCACTGATCAGGTTAGGATCATTTCTTAATAATGCCTTATCTGCAGAATGTTCATTAGCGATCTTTACAAATGCGTCTGATAGATCTATTCCAAAAACTGCACAGCCATTTGCACGAAGTAACTGGCAGGTGATCTGACCTAGAAGTCCGAGGCCGATAACACATACCCTTTCTCCAATGCGTACTTCTGCCTGGCGTACACCTTGCATGGCAATAGCGCCAAGTGTGGTGAATGCAGCGTCATCGGAACTCACCCCATCAGGAATTTTTACCACCAGGTTTTGAGGAACGGAAACAATTTCTGCATGTGATGCATACTCAAACCCTGCACAGGCAACCCTATCTCCGGGCTTGAACTGTCCATTTGTGTCCATGCTGGATAAAACAACCCCACTGGTACTGTACCCCATTGCTCTCAGTGAATCGAGTTTAGCTCTTACTTTGGTAATCGTGGCTTTAAGTCCTTCCTTCTTAATATTCTGAATAACCTGTGCAACAAGGTCAGGTCTTTGCCTTGCTTTATTTAACAGGTTTGCCTGCGCTACTTTTACTGTACCCCTTTCAGTCCCTGCACTGATGAGTGAAAACTCGTTTTCAATCAACACCATTCCTTCTGAGATTGAAGGCAGCGGCACATCATCTACATATAATTCGCCTGTCTTAAAATTCTGTATTACCTGTTTCATTTTTTTTATTTAAACTTTCTTTTGATGTATACTTTTATCAGATCAATGTTTTAATTAGTTTTTCCTGCCGCTGTGTGTTTTGTAAACATGGCATACTTAGGTTGATTTAAAAGCACTTCTCTTATCATGATCCGTGAAACGGAATCAATACTATGAAGCGGATCAAGGAAATTTGCTTTATTCTTTGTGATCTCATTTGGCCAGTTAAAATCATAGAGGTCGCCAAATGAGCTAATATCCTTTTTAAACCTTTCGTATTCTTTCTCCATTTTAAACTCAGCAACCTTATTTTGTATCTCTATATGTGCAGGCGAAATAATAAAAATGAGCTTAATATCATTTTTTAAACTGTATTCAGATATTTTTTTGAGTTCATTATAATAGTTTGTAGGATAGGAGTAATTTTCCAAAAACCTGTTTTCCTGTTGCAGCTCATATTGCCAGAATGCTTCTCGTGAAAAAGGAACTTCTTGCATTTCTACACGATGTTTAAACAATTGCGCTTTTAAAATGAGCATCGTGTTTTCAAGCGTAAATTTATTCATTAAATATAATGGTACAGAATTTTTCACTTCAAGGGCTGCAGAAACCCTGTCTTTTAGCAGGGTGCCACTATACCCTTCAATCCCCACGCCTATATACACTCTTTTGATGCTTTTCTTTTTACTTAGGTCCCAGAATATTTTGACAACATCCTGCATGGAGCCAGCTCCTGCTGCCAGGTTCACTATTTTTTCACCATTAACCTCTTCAAAAAAATCAGGCATTAGTCTTTGGGCTCTTGAATCGCCCAATACAATTCCAGGATATTGATTACGTTCGTATTCAATAAGCCTGTACAAGTACGTATTCTTTTTACGGGCAAGATTATTCTTTAATTCTCCGAGTTCTTTATTTTTTTCTGCAAAAAAATAATTGAATGGGTCTATGATGATCTCCAATGCTATCAGGATCAGAAAAGGTGCTGAGAAAATAAATAGTTTTTTAAATAATAACTGCATAGTGTTGCCTGTCATTAAAATTGGAAATAAACAAATTGTTCGCCGCTAAATACCCCCAAATAAAAGATCGCAAAGATCACAAAATAGTAGGCAAACCATCTTATCACCAGGTTTTTATTACCAAATAAAAGCACACGGCCCGGGTAATACTCTTCTATAAACTCTTTAATAAACAAAATACTAAACGCCATAAAACCATACAACATTGTATCTCCATCTTTATAGGGTAAGTGAAACGAATCAGTAAATATCTTATTCAAAATGTTCAGCACTTCCGGAACGGTAGCTGCATCTCCGCCAAAACACAGGGAAAATGCAAACAAAAGATATGTAATTACACAGCCCATGAGGATATACCACCATCTTGACTTCAGCCTGAACTTTTCTTCAAAGGCATCTTTACTTTTTCTTGTGAAGGTTTCAAAACTCAAGGCTAAACCCTGTATAGCGCCCCACAAAATAAAATTAAGTGCCGCACCGTGCCATATGCCTGATATAATGAAAGTTAAGTTCAATGCCAGAGCTATTCCCCAAACACCATATTTTCTAAAGCTGAATGCCAATGGTGTGTACACATAATCGGTCAGCCATTTTATCAATGACATATGCCAACGCCTCCAGAACTCCGACATGGTAGTTGCGAAGAAGGGGCGGTTGAAGTTGGGTATAATATTTATGCCCATTACTTTGGCACAACCGATGGCAATAAGTGAGTAACCTCCCAGGTCGCCATAAACCCGTATTGGCTGCATCAACGTTGCCAGAAGCACTGAAGATCCCACATGTTGGTCAACATTCTTGAAAACAGCATCAATATAAATACTGATCCTGTCGGCCAGGGCTAATTTCATGAAATATCCCCATAACATTAACTGCAGGCCACTGACAACCATATCATATTTGAATTGCAGCTTGCCTTTGAACTGGTGAAATATATTCGTAGCCCTTTCAATTGGTCCAGACATTACAATGGGGAAAAAGGATAAAAACAATGCAACGATCCCAAAATTCTTTTCAGCTTCAATTTCTTCATTGTATACATCTATTGCATATCCCAATGCCATAAACGTGTAAAAGGATATACCAACAGGTAAAAGTAAACTTATGTGTGGAAGCGGCAAATGCAATCCTGCATAATTAAGCAGGGTAAATATGCCTTCATTTACAAAATTAAAATATTTGAAAAAGAACAGCGGCAACAGGGTAATTATAATATCTGCAATAAGTAACCGCCTTTTTTTCTTTTCAGATTTTGCTTTATCAATTAAGTTGGTGAAAAAATATGTGGTTAAAGTAACTCCTGCAAGTAAAAGGGCATACACGGGTTTTATGTTGATATAAAAATAGTAACTGGCAATTAACAGAAAAGCCGGTCTGAACTTTTGCGGAAGCAGAAAGTACAGGACGAGTACCGTTGGGAAAAAGACCAGGAAATTAAAAGAGGTAAAAACCATGAAATTTATAATTTAGAACTGATGATAGCTATCATATCACCAACATTTGCCATCTTGTTTAAATCTTTTAGTCGGAATTTGATTGCGAATTTAGTTTCTATTTCTGCGATGAGAAGCATGTGAGACAGGGAATCCCAGTTCTCTACGTCCAGCGCATTAAGTTCATCAGTAAGTACCAGTTTTTCGTCGTTTAATACTTTTCTGAACACAGGTGTTAGTTCCTTTACGATTTCTTCTTTTTCCATAATACTGTTTTACATCTCTTTCCTTCTGTAAGTGTAATTAGAGGTTAATTCAATTTAGATTCTATCAGGTCAATCAATCCTTTTACATCTGCCAGTTTATTTAATTCTTTTAGTTTGAATTTCACATCAAAAACCGCCTCCACCTCACCTATCATCAGCATATGACTCAACGAGTCCCAGTTTGCCACGTCATTTGCGGTCAATTCATTTTTTAATACAATTGTATCGTCACTAAAAATTTTTCTGAAAACCATCGTTAGCTTTTCAAAAATTGCAGAACGGTCCATAAATACTCAATTATTGTTTTTAATTATATTCTATTTAATTTCATAGTCATCCGACACCAAAATTCCATCGCTTACCCTCATTATGATTTTTTTGCCTTCCTTGTCAACATGAAATCCCACCTCGGGATACTTATTTTTCAACTCTTCTTCTTCCCTCGGTTCCGGAATCCTGGCTGCCCAGATTATAGAATTCTTATAAAATGCCCCTTTATATGGAAGCGAAAAAGCCCTTACCAGTCGATAGATTTCCACTCTCGGTTTGGACAAGTCGATCTCTCTGTCACTTCTTCTTAACGGGCCAAAATAGCTTGCTCCTGCTAAGTCCTGCTTCATTGGCCTGAAAGCCTGGTCCTCCAATAAGCCTAAAGCTTCTACCACAATCTTTTTATAAATGTCAAGCATTTTAACCTGTACATCCAATATGTAGTCATCTCCAGATACAGGAAATTTCTTTTGTACAATTATTTCCCCTGTATCCACATCAGCATCTATAAAATGAACCGTTACACCCGACTCCTCATCTCCATGCAAAATAGCCTGGTGCTGTGGCGACAAGCCCCTGTACCTTGGCAAAAGCGATGGATGAACATTTATGGCACCCCTGGCAGCCTGGGAAAATATCTCTTTGTCCAGTATTTTTCTCAGGTGTACAGCTACAATCAATTCGGGTTTTACTTTTTCCAAATAACCTTGTACTTCTGCTGAGTTTACATTTTCAGTTTTTATAAACCCAATATGGTATTTTGACGCCGTTTGCTTAAGTATTATATAATTTTCATTGTAATACTCCGGGGTGACTATCAGTAAAACCTTATGCCCGCTTTCAATTAATGACTCAATTACAGTAGAGGTATATATATCTTCACCAAATACTACAACCTTCATTATTTTAGAATTTTTCTTTCAATAGCTTTCTGTCAATTTTTCCATTTGTATTCAATGGAAAAGAATTTACAAACCTCACTTGCGTTGGTATCATATAGACCGGCATCTTTGTCTTCATATATGCTACCAATTCCTTTGTATCAAACTCATCAGCTTCAATGACCATCCCGATCTCGGTATTATGGATCTGGTTTGTAAAAGCAACGGCAACCGTATTTATTTTCTTCAGGTATTCTTTGGCAAAAAATTCAATTTCTGAAAGTTCTACCCTGAAGCCCTGAACTTTGATCTGCGAATCGATCCTGCCCAGGTACATAATATCCCCCTCTTCATCAGCCACACAAAGGTCGCCCGTTTTATAGAAGCGCTCTTTAGCCCCATTATAATCTATATAAAAGAATGCTTCCCTGTTTTTCTCCTCATTTTTCCAATAGCCGGGGGTTAATTGTACTCCCCCAAGACACAATTGCCCTTTTTCACCGGTTTTTACCATCTGGTCATTATCATTAACGATAATTGTATAGGTTTCTTGCATGGCTTTACCAATACAGAGCAGGCCATTTGAAGCCTTGTTATCAGCATCACGGCTGTAAGTATAATGTGTACAGAATATTGTGTCTTCGGTTGGGCCGTACACATTCATGATTCTGGCATTTGGAATACAAGCCGCCCATTCCTTCGTTACATCCAAGGGCAGCGCTTCTCCACAAAACAAACTATACTTCATACTTGCACAATCTATTTCATCAAAATAGGGACGCAGGTAATGAATGATAGAAGGCACCATCAGCGCTACAGTAAGATGTTGTTCATCGAGCAACTCAGCAATATAATTGAACTTGATCTTGTCTTTTGGAATAGTATACACACATGCTCCTTTTAATAAAGGCACCAGGTAAGACATTACCGAAAGATCAAAAGTTAATTCAAACATCTGCAGGCACCTGTCTGTATTCTCCATCGTAATACCCATTGCGAAAAAAGCCTTTATGAACCCTGCAAGGTTCGATCTTGTGATGGGCACGCCTTTGGGCACACCTGTCGTTCCTGATGTAAAGAATATATAAGCAAGTGTGTCATCGGTAACGTCAACAGGTGTTAAATTAATTTTTGTAAAGAGTAGCTGTTTTGATCTGATAACAGCCAGTTCAGGAAACAGCGGTTGTTCAGATGAATCTATTACAACTGTTGCCCCTGCCTGTGTTAATACATTCCTGTTACGTTCAGCAGGAGTTTCAGGATTTACGGGTACATAACATTTTCCCTCCAGCCATAAAGCAATGATCGCTGCATAGGTTTCAATATCATCGTTGGCAACCAGGCCTACATTGGTATTTTCTTTCGGCAGCTTTTCAACTTGCTCCCTGATTGCAGAGACCCTTTCTGTAAACTGAGTATAGCTGTAAAACTCATTATGTATGCAAAATGCATTATCAGATGCATACTGTTTCACTGAATGCAGAAATGGCTCTATTACCTGTTCCTGGAATGTATTTTTATTTTTCATTTTCTTTTTCAGCTGTTTAATTATAGTACGATCATTTATCCAGGTATTCCCTGCACCATAACTCCAAAGTAAGCAGTTGATATATCTGGTATGCATTGTCCTCAATTCCAGCCCGGTCATTATCAATCAGTTTTTTTACAACTGTATAGTTTATAAACCCTCTTTTTGAAATTATTTCTTCTGACAATAATTCATCAACCATCGGCCTCAGATCGTTTGAGATCCATGACCTGAGAGGGGCTCCAAATGCCGCTTTTGGCCGGTAAATGATCTTCGCCGGTAAAAATTTCTCTGCGGCCTTTTTCAAAATGAATTTTGACACACCGTTTTGTATTTTAAGTTCACTGGGTATCTCCATTGCTTTTGAAACAACCAGTTTATCAATAAAGGGAACCCTTACTTCCACTGAAGCGGCCATTGAAGCCCTATCCGAATATGTAAGATTCAGGCCGAGCATAAACATACTGATGTCGGTATTGCAGATCCTGTTGATGTTGTCTGTCCTGAATTTTGAATCAAATATTTCCTGGTGTTCTTTATTAATAGCTTCAATCCCTGCCTGGTAGTTTGTACTTATTAGTTCCTTTAATTGCGCTGTATCATAGTAAGAGTAGCTACGCATGTAGGCTTTATCAATTGGCATAGTGGCAAAACTCATGAATCGCTTTGCCCATCTTCCAAATTTGAATCCCTTGCCCGATATTTTGACAGGTAACAGGTTCACTGTTTTTGCGATCACATATTTAACCGGGCCTGGCAACCTGCTGAAGCGTTGTGCCATCATGGCAGCTCTTTGCCTGCGATAGCCAAAAAATATTTCATCGGCTCCCATGCCCGACAAAAGAACCTTAACTCCTTTTTCTTTTGCCGCTTTACAAATTAAATACGTGTTAATGGCCGCCGGGTCTCCAATAGGCTCATCCAGGTGTTTTACCATGTGTGGCAGATCCTTGAGAATATCCGGGCTTATCCTGATAACATGATGATCGAAATGATGTAAGTCTGCAAGCATATTGGCATACTTTTCATCATCGGGCATACTTTCTCCTTTTTTGTCTTTGTCCTCGGTACCAATGGTATAAGTAGATAAATGATCATTCGATTTTTTTGCAAGCACTGAGATTAACGACGAATCGAGCCCCCCGCTTAGAAAACAACTCACCGGAACATCGGCCACCATGTGTCGTTTTACAGATGACTCCATAGTATTTGCCACGTCATCTGCAACACTGTTAATGTTGGTTGATTGTATACCACTATTACCATCATGAAGGTCCCAGTACTTAACCAGTTTAACTCCATCTGTTTTACTATACAGCATATAATGTGCAGCCGGCAGTTTATAACAATCGTTAAACATGCTCTCATTGCCCGATACCCATAAGTAATTCAGGCAGCTCACCAAAGATTTAGGATTAATAGTTTTATTGAACCCCGGGATTCCTATAAGTGTTTTAAGTTCGGAACTGAATGCAAAAGCGCCATTGATCTGTGTATAGAATAATGGTTTAATTCCAAAATGGTCTCTTACAATAAAGAGGTCGTGATTATCCTTATTATACACCGCAAAGGCAAACATTCCCAAAAAATGATTCAGGCAATCATATCCATAATTCCTGAACATTTCAAGCACCACTTCTGTATCAGATGACGTTTTAAATTCCACCTGTTTTTCTGACCTAAGCTTATTCTGGAGTTCTTTATAATTATATATCTCCCCATTGAAAATGGCAACCAGGTTATGCTTATGAAAAGGCTGGTTCGCTGCCTCGCTCAGGTCAATAATGGAAAGACGCTGATGTGCAAAGGCAAGATAATCGTCGTGCCACACAGATTGATTATCCGGTCCACGGTGCTGCTGGACCTTGTTCGCTTTTTGAGCAAGATCAGCGTTGTTTGCAAATCCAATAAATCCGGCGAGTCCACACATTGCCTAGTAGTTTATTTTGTTTATTTATGTTTTTTTAAAACGACAATCACTGGTAAACATTGTTTTTATAATATTCAAGATAATGTGTAAAGCCTGAGCGCTGGTTATCCGTTTTACTTTGCTGGCCTTCATTTAGAACCTCTGCAATTGCCTTCGCCAGCGATTCGGCATCACGGGTCTTGAATAATTTTGTTCCTTCCGGCCTGATCACCACGTCCGATGCCACTACCGGTTTACCTAAAAACAATCCTTCTCTTACCGTAAGCGCATCTCCATCCGTATTGGTTGGCCTTAAAACAATATCGGTATGTATGATCAGTTTAATAAATGACAGCGGCGCCTCCCATACCAGGAAACGATCTTCCAGCGCAAATTCACTTATCATCTTTTTGTACTGCTCTGTTTTTATCACCCCGCTTCCATCGCTGACAACAAAAATGATTGCAGCCTTTATTCCTATCTCTTTATTTTTTTTTGCTGCCATAATGCACAAGTCAAGCCCGTACAAATCCTCTTCCTCATGCTTATCAAGTCTCCAGGCGTTGGCAACAGCTATTTTATATCCCTGCTTTTTTCTCTGTTCTATCCAGTTGGCAACTTCTGCTGGTATTTCTGCTTCACTTTTCACATCTGGTGGCAAGAAGGCTTCGTTGATAATGTAATGTTTCACATTAAATGCATCTGCCAGTTCCTTACTTACAAAGATCACTTTATTGCAATTGTTCAGTATAGCCCGGTCCATTGGACGTATATTGGCCCCCCGGCCGGGCTCATATCCATGTATGGTAATAATCTTTTTCTTAAAGAACAGACTTGCAGCTGAAAAGTGCAACATTCTGAAAAAGAATTTACCGCTATGAATATGTACAATGTCTGTTTTAAGAACTTTATACAGGTACTTAAAAATGTTCAGTGAACGTAAATTAAAAATATCTTCTTTTTTTTCTCTCGATTCATCCACTATGTCAATATCAAACTCCCCGGAAAATAACGCCTTTAATCTTTTAATGTGCATACTCACCCCCCCGTATGGCGGAGGGTAAGGTCCAATTAAAAGTATTTTCTTTTTACTCATTCTTACTTTAGGCCGACTCAAAAATTGATAATAATTTCATACTCACTTTTTCAGAATCAAAATAGGTCTCTGCTGTTTTTCTTGCCTCTGGCCCCAGTGTGCTTATCTTTCCCGGGTTATTAACCACGGTCATTATTGCATCAGAAAGTTCTTCAACAGAGTCAGGGTTAATTAATAAAGCATTTACCTCATTGAACAGATAATTAGGTACATCCCCCACTTTGGTTGCAATAACAGCTTTACCTGCAGCCAGGAATTCACCTAGTTTAAAGGGGAAGCCTGCATTTGCATAGATTGAATTGATCCTTGTCATACAAAAGATATCACAGTTATTGAGCAGGTTGTAATAATCATCTGTTTTCAAAAAGCCCATGAACCTGATCCTGTCTTTCGCTTCGATCCTGTCAATCTTTGTTTTTATTTCTTCCAGGTCAGATTTTATGGGTGCTGATCCCGTTAGTATAAGTTGTATGTCCTTATCCTTTTTACTTACCACATCAAAAGCATCTATCAGGTATTTTAATCCGTCTTTCACCGCATAAGATCCTCCGTAAAATATCTTCAGGTTACTTTTATCAGTGTGATACCCGTTTTTTTTAAAATAGTTCAGATTCACTGTAATGGGTATCAGGCTAACAGGCACTTTCCCTCTGGCATTTTGCGAAGCTCTTTCATACAGCTGTTCAGAGATGGCAACAAAATGGTCAGTGAACAGCCTTGAAAATCTGAATAAAAAAATAGATGTTTTCAGTCTTAGCCTGTTAACAAAACCATCAGGGCGCTCAAACCGGTTATCTTCAATAATGTCGAGTATAATTTTGTACCCGATCATTCTTGCATAAAGCAGGAAGAAGATATTTTTAAGGTCAGCATAATTGTAATTGTACATAATATTTTTCTGCCCTTTCTTTTTACTTTTGGTTAAGAAAGAAATTCCTGCCCACCAAAAACCAAATATACTGAAAGGGTTACCCAACCTGAAGTCAATGATCTTGAAATTGATATTATTCAGCACTCCGGATTTACCGATAGGTTCCTTGTTATCTTTTTGATAAATAAGGTTGTGAGCCGTAACCAGGTTCTTATTGACTAATGGCTCAACCAGGTTTCTCACCCTGGTAGAGCTTGCCATTCCGTCGAAACACGAAACGCCCATGATCATAATATTGTACCTGGTAGAAACCATACTCTAATGCGTTGTTCTTTTATTTATCAGTTCTGTTAAATCAGGATATCATGGAGGATATTACCTCCCTGAACCGGCTCCTTATTTTTACAGAATTGTAATTTGTTTCTGCAATGCTTACCGCATTGGCTGTAATTTGTTTTCGCAAGCCTTCATCTGTAACCAGGTTCTTTATTGCTTCAGCCAGTTTATCTACATCATTTTCAGTTACTACTTTTGCCCAGTTATTTTTTATAGCGTCAATAATCAGCGCTGTTTCTGCAGGCCCAAAAACAAGAATTGGTGTTCCGCACATCATATATTCAGGTGCCTTGGTAGGCATTGAATACTTGATATATCTTATTGAATCAATTGTAAAATCATAAGGTAGATACAGAAAATCTGCTTCTGCAAAAACCCTTGGTAATTCCTTGTAGGCAACCATTGGCTTGTGCTGAACACATTTATAATTATCAACCCACTGTGGCTTATCCTTTGTTTGCAAAAAGAACTGCACAGCGTTGCCAGTACCCTGGTTCACTTTATCAATTGCTTTTGCCAGTGTTTCCAAAGTGATTTCAATACCCGGGCCAATCCGGCCTGCATATAAAATAGCAGGAGACCTGTTCAATTGGTATGTTTTCTTTTGATGGCTTTTCCAAAAATCTATTTCAATAGGGTTATGAAATGTAATAAAATCACGCCCATATCTTTTTTTATACTCATCGGCCATAGCATGGCTGATGCTTAAGAGAACTTTTGATCTGCTGAGCAATACCCTCAGCTCCCTGTCTATCTTTTTATGCCAGTAGTTTTTGAATGGTCCTTTTTGACTTATGGTTGAAGGCCAATCGTCCATCACGTGATAGACCATTGGTTTTTTTATATACTCCTGCATCTGTGTGCAGAACAAAACCAGTTCCCTTGTAGGCGCCTGTGCATAGATCACATCTGGCTTGTATTCATCGATCCATTTTTTTAGCCGGTCAGATAAGTTAAGTTTTGATATTCGATGAAACAATCCAACATATTCTAAAAATGGATAGAAGTATTTATCAATTATCTGTGCCCTTAGTTTGGATTTCCCGGAAGATGAAGGAGCAGCAGCTTTGTTATTATCTGGCTTTACTATTCGTTGCCCTGATGCAACACTGCGTTGCAGCAGGTTGAACGGGAACATCCACTTATATTCTTCCTCTCCAAGTATATAATAGGTGTCGCATATCTCTGTGTTCAGGTTATTGAACATATGATCAGTGCTTACTACCGCTATTTTATCTTTATCCCAACCGCCAAACAGGTTCGCCTGGGTAATACCGCCTCCAAAATCGTTGTTAAACGGCTGGCCAATGATCAGTGTTTTTGGTAACGGCATTTGCAATATTCAGAGTTTGGTTTAGCTTAATAAGGTTTTTCAGGCCGATACTTATTGTAAATAATTTTTAATCGCACTATCCGGGAGGTTCCTGATCTTTTCAGAATAACAAATACCTACCGCAACCCATACCAACAAATAGTTCATACTAAATACAATACCTCCTGAAGGATATAGGTATATTATCCAGAGAAATACCCAAAGCGCTGCCGCTTTAGATAATACATTTTTTGATTTAAAAAGGCCTTTATACACTGCTGGCACAAACATAAGAAGCAGCAATGCAAGGCTTATTATCCCGCCTTTTAAAATTATCTGCAAATACCCTGTTTCAATATTATCTCTGTACCCGGCGCCCTCAGCATCATTAACATTCTCTACAATGGGGCAATAATATTTACCTTTAATCCCTTTTCCTATCGCCCAGTCTGTCGGCGACATATCTGCATACATCCAAACCTCCACGCCTGTTCTTGTATCTTCTTCTCCTCTCTCTATCAAAAAACCGAACATATGGTGGTCTTTCATACTTACAACAAAAAGCGAAGCGACAAGGGCTATTACCACGGTCATAGTAATAATGAAGGCTTTCTTTTTTGTACTCAATACCGCTACCAGGCCTACGCATAAAAAAGTTGTAAGACACATGAATATTAATCCCCTTCGTGCCCTGAAAATTGCAAAAAACAGGGTAATCATAAACATGAAAATGATCAGGAGGTTCTTCTTACCAATACCAAACATGTCTTTTTTCCCGGCGCTATTGTACGGATAGCTGATAAGCATGTAACCAACCGGTAAAGCAAAGAAAACCGAAAGGTTTTCCACCAATCCCTGGGCTACTAAATTCAGCCGGTCATAGTCGTGGAGAGTATTATAAAAAACAACCACACTAACAAGGTAAGCCGCTCCAAAAAAAAGAAGAACGGTAAATATTTTTTTATAGGCCGCTATATTTTTGGGAAGCAGCAATACTACTGATGCGAAATAAGGTAAAATACCAAATGTAACATCCAGGAACATTTGCTTTATAGACTCTTTATCATATTGTGATCCCCTGAGGACGATGGTTACTGAGAAAAGAAGGTTAAGGATAAAAAGTTGCTTCAGGTAATTACTGTCAAACTTAAACTTCATAAGACTGGATGCTCCCATTATCATTCCAAGGAACCCGAGTATTTGAAGTGCCTGGCAATTAGCCGGGCTTAGAAATGAAGTTTCGGCCGCTGCCAAAACAAAAAATACCGTATATATAAAAAACCCATACCAAAATAAGCTGAGGCTGGTTTCCTGTTTTTTTGAAACTGTAAACAGATTGGGACCGGGGTATAATTTTTTCTGAATCAAAGAATTTCAAAAGTTAAAGAATGTGCTATTATTTTTTGCCGGAATATACCCGTTATCCTATATCACTTTTTCCTGAACGTTTTTTGTTGCTTCTTCTCAATATAGTCCAGCAAATATTTACTCAACATGTGCCCCGTTAATGTATGAGCCCTGTTTTTCCAATGGCCTCCGTCAATCTTCAGGTAATCATCTTCATTGAACTGGCTTAGCGGATCAACATATGGAAGCGACAGTTCGTTGAGTATTTTTATTGTGTTCAGGTAATGTTCTTCTTTCTTCTTCACATCTTCCGCCGCAGGAATAACCAAAACGATCAACTCGGCATTGTTTGCTTTAACATATTCATTCAGTTGTTTAATATATTCCTTTGTTACATTATATTCCTGCTCCAGTGTACGGCCTTTGTTACCGCTTAACCGGTTCACCACTTTATTTTTAAGGTCCGTAACAAAAGTCATGAACCTGCTCCGGATCAGTATTTTTTGTACAAAATTGAGTTCTTCCATCGGGTAAGAACCCATTGCTTTTTTATATGCCTTACTCAATGATATTTTAACCGGTTTAAAATCTTTATCATAGTCATAAAGATTATAACAAGATGCCAGGTTATTGAACATCAATCGATCAAACGGGAGAAGATTATCGCCGAAATCATTACCTACATAAAAGCCTAAAACAACATAATTGGATTTTTGAATCGGCAGGAATTTCTTTGTAGTAAAGACAGCATGGTTAGTTCCGGTAGCCGGCATGCCTGTGTTCCAAACTATTGCCGGGTGAGTTTTTTTAATATCGGCTTCAAAGATATCAACGTACGAATTGCCGATATCGGATGAAGCGCCCCAGGTAAAGCTATCTCCTGCCATCAATATTTTTAGCGAATCGCTATCAGGAGAAATTTCCTTAAAATCATCTTTATCATGGTAGCCTTCATTGTTTACCATGTTAAGCCTGTTATAATACCATATTTCACGTAAGAAGTAAACCGAATCTTTTCGGGTTGTTTGATGTGGAATATATCGTGGGCCAGAAACCGAATCACATACCCACCACTTTGCCTGTGTTAATGAAACCTTTTGCATTTTGGCATAAGTAGATGGATATCCTTTAATAGCCAATACTATTTCTCCGATTAGTGCAATTATTACCAACAGAAAAATCAGGGTAAATAAAATGAACTTTATTTTTTTGCCTCTTGAAATTTTAGTTTTCGTACTATTCTCCTGCATAAAAATAAATTTAATCCAGTTTAAACTCTTCCTTCCAGTTTGTATCGTTAGCTAATTTATCTTGCCGGGTTTTATCAAAAACAAAATTACCAACAACTAAAAAATCCATTTCGGTACGCATGAAACACCTGAAGGCATCGTCAGGCGTACAAACGATAGGTTCTCCCCGTACATTAAAACTGGAGTTTACCAATAAGCCATAGCCTGTTTGATTTTTAAATTCATTGATCAGGTTCCAGTACCTGGGATTTGTTTTTTTATTTACGCTTTGTATCCTGGCCGAATAATCAACGTGTGTTACGGCGGGAATGTCGGAACGCAGGTGATAAAGCCTTTCATACATTTCCATACTGTTGTAATTAGAGGGCAATGGTTTAATATGCTTCTCCTGTACAGGCATTACCACTAACATATAAGGCGATGTTCCGTCTAATTTAAAATACTCTTTCACATCTTCTTCTAAAACAGATGGGGCAAAAGGCCTGAACCCTTCCCTGTATTTTATTTTAAGGTTCATCTTCTTCTGCATTTCAGGATTTCTTGCATCACCAAGAATACTCCGCCCACCTAAAGCCCGGGGCCCGTATTCCATTCTTCCCTGGAACCATCCCACTACATTTCCTTCATTTAACTTAGAGGCCACAACTTTTGTTAGCTCGTTAAAATCTTGGTAGTAAGTATATTTACCTCCATACTTTCTTACCATTCCCATGATCTTATTATCATCATATTCCGGTCCCAGGTAAGCTCCCTTCATTGCATCAGCCACATTTTTATTCACCGTTCTTTTTTCTCCCTTCCATAAATACCAGCCTAAATAAGCTGCCCCCAATGCACCACCGGCATCACCCGAAGCAGGTTGTATCCAGATATCTTTGAATACGCCTTCTTCAATCAGTTTTCCGTTTGCCACGCAATTCAAGGCCACACCTCCTGCCATTACCAGGTAATCGCTATTGGTTAATTGTTTTGCTGTTTTAGCAAGTTTTATAACAATTTCCTCCGTGATCTGTTGAATAGCCAACGCCATATTCATATAGTCCTGGCTGATTTCTGATTCCGGGTTTCTCGGAGGAATTCCAAATAACTCTGTCCATTTTGAATTATTGGTCATCTTCAATCCTGTTGCATAATCAAAGTACTTCATGTTCAGCAGGATCGATCCGTCTTCTCTTACATCAACAAGTTCTTTCAGTGTTTTTGCTTTGAAATCTTTGGTTTGTGCCGCATCAGGATTGCCATAAGGAGCAAGCCCCATAAGTTTATACTCTCCACTGTTTACGGTAAACCCGGTATAATAAGTGAAGGCTGAATACAGCAATCCTATAGAATGAGGAAAGTGTAATTCTTTAAGCATTTTTATGCTGTTGCCGTGGCCATATCCAATAGTGGTAGTTGCCCATTCTCCCACACCATCAACTGTCAGTATTGCTGCTTCTTCAAATGGAGATGGGTAAAATGCACTGGCCCCATGAGACAAGTGATGCTCTGGAAACAGGATGGGTATTTTGGCTTTACCGAATTTCTTAAGCTCATCCTTAAGCATCTTTTTCATGAATAATTTTTCCTTTATCCAAACCGGAACAGAGGTCATGAAACTGGTTAACCCCTTTGGTGTGAAAGCATGATAGGTCTCCAGTAATCTTTCAAACTTTATAAACGGCTTATCGTAAAATGCAACAGCTGCCAGATCTTTATATTCAATGCCGGCCTCACTTAAAACATATTTTACAGCCTCATGTGGAAATGAAGGATCGTGTTTCCTTCGGGTAAAGCGCTCTTCATGAGCAGCTGCTATTATTTCTCCATCACAAATGATGGCTGCGGCACTATCATGATAGTAAGCAGAAATCCCTAAAATAAATGTAGCCAATGCTGATTGTTTTTTGAATTAGAAAAGGGTATAAATAAACGGTGCTATGGCCGAACCTGCTGAAAGAACGATCAATACTCCGAATACCAAAAGCACTATGATCAGCGGCAGTAACCAGAACTTTTTTCTTACTTTTAAAAAAGCCCATAATTCTCGTAAAAATTCCATAAAAATTATTTTAGTTTCTAAAAAGGATTTTTAATATCATCAGCTTTAAATTCAATATCACGGGTTATCATTACCGAACTGGTGCCTTTTTTAAAGCCGGTCAGGTTCAAAGAATCTTTGCCCATTGCCCTCCTGATTACACCAACTGGTAAAAGGAACAAGACATACACAACCGACAGTAGGATCCTTGACACCACAATTCCCAATAAATTGGTCAAACCCAACCAGATCATAGCAAACGGGTAATAAAACATGGGGAACGCCATAGTCATCACCAAAACGGGGATTGCAATTTTATAATAGATGACATTTTTAGTAAAATACCCCAATAAAAGGCAGATCAGCGTCATGGCCATCCCTGTATCAGAAGCTTCTTTTTTTGAAATCGATTTCGGAAGTATCTTTTCCGTTAAAAAATTTGCCATCTTTTTTGTTTGTTGTATTAGTTAGTTTTTTACTTTACACGATATAACGCAAATATATTATACAATATTGCCTGTATATTATTATTTTAAATGAGTTAGTTGACCAAGCATTTCTATATGCCTTTTCACAGTTAATGTTGGGTCAATTTCCGGTAATAAATAGCCTTGAATTTTGTTTTTCAAACAAAATTTAATCCCCTCGGAAACGTCACCGGCATCTTTATATTTTGCAAGGTAGCCGTTTTCTTTATGCCTGATCATATCAGGGATACCTCCTACATTAAACCCAACCACCGGCGTGCCACAGCTAAGGGCTTCCATCACCACATAACCAAATGCTTCGGCCAAAGAAGGTGCAATAAATACATCGGCAGCATTATAAATCAGGGAAGTTGAATATTCATCCAGCAAATAACCCATGAACCGTGTTTTGAAAGGAATAGCATCGGCTATTTCTTTATTGTAAGCACTTCCAAAAATTAATACCGATATATTTTTCAGCGAATCATCTTTACTTAATAATTCAAGTGCTTTTTGTAAGTACGCCCACCCTTTATATGGGCTGTTAACTGTAATAGCGCCAAATGCGATCACGGTTTCCTCTGTATCTACGTTCAGAATTTTCCTGGCTACTGTTTTATCAGCAGGCTTAAAAAGAATTTTATCAAGAATATTGGGAATATAAAAGACCGGTTTATTTTTTGTCAGCAATGATTCTTTTGCACAGTCGTATAACCACTTACTTGGCGACACAAAAAACAGGTTATTATACTTAGAATAAAGTCTCAATTTCTTTCGAAATTCTTTTGCTGACAGGTCATTCTTTTTATCCGCCGGAAACATGGGGCAGTTATTACAACCCTCGGTCTTATATTTTTCGCAAGAAAAACTATGATGGCATCCTCCCGTGATATTCCACATATCATGCAAAAAGATGACTACCGGCTTATTTAACCTGGCCAACTGTTCCATACTCCTGAAGTTCATCATCCCTTTCAGAGCCCAATGAATATAGATAACATCTGTATTTTTTATCTCCTCAAGCTTTGCCAGGTTATTACCCAACACCGGGTAAGAGAAAGAACCTAACCGTTTATCGCTTTTTCGTGTCAGGTAAGCTTGTATCTTATCTTCTATCCTTGAAACAATCCTTGCCCAAGCGCCAAGGTATTTCACACCGGCTCCTCCCTGTATGCTATGTTGCAAGGATACAATACCTGACTCCACATTAACAGAGGCAAAGGCTTTTTGAAGCCTGAGCGCTACCCGACCTGCAGATTCCATTGAATATTGTATTTGTACAACTTTTGTCATTCAGTATAGTTTACCTGTACCATATCCTCGCCGGCGATTTCTTATAAAAAATATTATAAAACTGGATAGGTGCAATTATATATCCGAATACATTGGAAGCGATCGTTGAGATCAATACTGCTTCAACGCCCATGTGAAAACCTTTTATCAACAGCAAAGACAGCCCGACGAACACAATGGAGGCCCCGATTGCCGCAAAGAATTGTATATGCAAAGCGCCTATCCCATTGATAACATATACGAAGATGCTGGCAAACATCGTGGTTGAAAAGAATAGCAAGCAGAGCAATGAAACATTAAAGCTAACATGCTGCGCTACCTCTTTCCCTACCCAAAGACTATAAATTTTGTCAGCAACCGCAAGCATTAAAAGGCCTGCCACAATAAAAGCTATCAGCATGTACATGTATTTTTTTACTGCATTCCTGATCCACCCGTTGTCTTTGGAGTTATAAGCATCTGTAACGCCGCTCCACAAGGGACCCAGCAATATCGTAAATCCCATAAGCAGCACAGAAAAATACCTGTATGCAATGTTGTAATAAGTAACCTGCTCGGTGTCGAAATAATAAGCGATCAGGAAAAGTGATGTTTCAAACTGGATGATCGCAGCCACCTGGAGCACAAAGAACTTTACTCCAAGCTTCATAATATCTTTTGCGAACTCCTTCCTTACAAGCTTTAGAGACGGTATATAGTCCTTGAATTTTGTCTTGAAAAAATAAATATTGGCAACCAGCAGGATGAATACCGGGGCGATGCCTACTGATAATCCTAAATATAGCAGTGAACCATCTGTTGTTTTTGTCAGAATAAAAATGATGACCAGTCCCAATAACTGACCCAGCATGTCAAGCAATGAGGCCATGGCTGGCTGCTGGTCGGCTGTTAAGATCGTATTGATGACCCTGAAGATGAACTGCAGGCAGAAATAGGTGAAAACAAGGATCGCCAGTTGCGATACTTCTTTTTCCATTTCAGCAGGCAGACTCAGCAAACTGTGCCAGTTGATGAACTGGTTAGCAAGTATCAATACCAGCCACAGAGAAATAAAAATTATACTGACATAGTAATAAGTGGTACTGATATATATTCTTACGGATTCCTTATCGCCTTTGGCTTTAGCTTCTGCGAATTTATTACGTAGTCCATGTGTGAACCCGATATCAAAAAAGGATATCCACGCAATCATGGAACTCAGCGTAAGCCATATTCCATATTGAGATGGATTGATATAATGGATTGTAAGCGGAACTAAAATTAACCCTATTGCAATACTGGTGCTTTTAACGACCAACGAACCAATAATATTTTTTTTTGCCTTAAGGCTTCGTTGGTTACCCGTGGTAAAAAAATTTATGACGTATTGCCATAGCGACACAATATGTTTTTTTATTACCATTATTTCCTGTGTTTCTCCGGTAATAAGCTACCAGAATACGGGTAAGGCAGATTAAAAACCTTCTGTATTTTTAATCCTTATAAAAAAGGGTGTGGTTATTTTACTTATTTCTTATCAAACCTTGCTTTGGGCAAGTGTTTTTTTAAGATTTTTAACATCGCTGGCAACCATTTCCTTAACAAGGGCAGCCAGGTCGTACCTGGGTTTCCATCCGAGTTTCTCTTTTGCTTTTGTTGCATCTCCAATCAGTAACTCAACTTCTGTCGGGCGGAAATATTCAGGATCAACAGCAACAACGACTTTACCTGCTGGCAGTTGGTATTCCGGGCTATTACATGCGGCAACAATTCCTATCTCTTCAACACCTTCCCCGGTAAATTTTAACTCTATTCCTAGTTCGCCAAAAGCAAGTTTAATAAAGTCCCTTACACTGGTTGTAGTACCTGTTGCAATCACAAAGTCATCGGGTTTATCCTGCTGTAATATCAACCACATCGCTTCAACGTAATCTTTGGCGTGCCCCCAGTCTCTTTGTGCATTCAGGTTACCGAGGTATAAAGTATCCTGCACTCCGGCTGCTATAGCGGCAGCGGCTATCGTTATCTTTCTTGTTACGAAAGTTTCGCCACGCAATGGGCTTTCGTGGTTAAATAATATTCCATTGCAGGCATACATATTATAGGCTTCCCGATAATTAACCACAATCCAGTAGCCATATAATTTTGCAACAGCGTAGGGGCTCCTTGGGTAGAATGGTGTGGTTTCTCTTTGCGGAACCTCCTGCACCAATCCATACAATTCTGATGTGGATGCCTGGTAAATACGGGTCTTCTTCTCCATACCCAAAATACGTATAGCCTCCATCAGCCTGAGGGTGCCAATACCATCAGCATTTGCTGTATACTCCGGTGTATCAAAGCTCACCTTAACGTGGCTCATGGCAGCCAGGTTGTAAATCTCATCCGGCTGCGTCTCCTGCACTATCCTGATAAGGTTAGTACTGTCTGTCATATCGCCATAGTGCATTGTAAAACGCACGTTTTTTTCATGAGGATCCTGGTACAAATGATCAACACGGCTTGTGTTTATCAGCGACGAACGCCTTTTAATACCATGAACTCTATAGCCTTTTTCGAGCAGCAATTCTGCCAGATAAGCTCCATCCTGTCCGGTTATACCAGTAATTAGTGCAGTCTTCATAAATTAAAAATAAGTGAAATTTCGGAATGATTGCTTTAACGTGCAGATTGTAGTATTTGTTGTTTCATTAAAAAATCCTGGTAAGCTATAATCATTCCATCTTTGAGGGTAGTTTTATAATGCCATCCTAGGCCATTCAACTTTGATACATCTAATAATTTACGCGGCGTTCCATCGGGTTTAGAGGTATCAAAAACAAGGTTGCCACTATACCCGGTAACAGTTTTTACCATTTCTGCCAATTCTTTTATACTCAAATCCTCGCCACAACCGATATTTACAATTTCTTTTTCGCTGTATGTGTCCATTAAAAACAAGCAGGCATCGGCAAGGTCATCTGCAAATAAAAATTCCCGCCTTGGATTGCCTGAACCCCATATAATCACTTCATTCAGTCCCAAAACTTTTGCCTCGTGAAACCTGCGGATCAGCGCTGGTAAAACATGAGAATTTTCCGGGTGATAATTATCATTTATGCCGAACAAATTGGTAGGCATTACACTTATGAAATCAGCACCATACTGGTCCCTGAAGGTTTCGCATAATTTAATCCCTGCAATTTTTGCAATCGCATACGGTTCGTTTGTATGCTCTAAAGGGCCTGTTAAAAGGTATTCTTCCTTTATTGGCTGTAAAGCCATTTTGGGATAAATACAGGAACTACCCAGAAAAAGTAGTTTAGTTACTTTGTTATTGTATGCCGCATGTACAATGTTGGAAACAATCATCAGGTTCTCGTACAAAAAATCAGCCCGGTATTTGTTGTTGGCAACAATACCCCCCACCTTTGCAGCTGCAAGAAAAACAAACTGAGGTTTTTCTGCTTCAAAAAATTGCTCTACAGCTGCCTGGTTTCTGAGATCAAGCTCTTTTGAGGTACGGTAAACAAGGTTTGTGAATCCTCCAGAGTGTAATGCCCTTACTATAGCCGAACCTACCATTCCATTGTGCCCGGCTACGTAAATTTTGTCCGTTTTCTTCATCATGAATGCGCAAATCTATAGTTTTGTAAAACAGGGGTATCCCTTACAAAAATACTCTCTTCTTCCATTTCTGCAACTAAAGAGTATCCAAGTGAAGGAAGATTAACCTTTACTGTTTTGTTTTTTACTGCATATAGTTTGCCTTCAATTGAAATAGAAGATCCGTTGAAATTATTCACTTCCTTTTCAATGTTAACGAATGCTGGCTCCAGTTTAATGTTCCGGTAGTTTTCAATAAAGTCGCGGATTGCAGCAATTTCTTCTGCTGCAATAATGGCGGGTTTACCGAGCCAGTGTAACAGGTTTATTACCCCGTTAGTTTGTTTTAGAAGTACGGTTTCTTCCTGAGTGGCGTTTACAAATACAATAGATTTCAACAAGGGTTCGGAAACAAATTTGTTCCTCATGAAAGTCTTTGTTTTCACATGTACCATCGGGACGTAGACTTCTATTTTCTTTTTAGTAAACAAAGCGGCAACCTTTTTTTCAGATTGCGGTTTTGTGTAAACTGCGTACCAATTTTTCTGCATAACCATTTTTTTAAAATTAGAAATTTGCAGTTAATCGGATAGTTGGAGAGGAATAGTTAGTCAGATACTTGGAAAAGGCAGTTAATGGGATAATTGGAAGGATCAGTTAGTCGGATAAATGGAAAAGGTAATTAGTTTTTTTCAAAGGGACAATTTATTCAATTAAGCAGGGCTTCGCCCATCTCAGTCACAGCTTAATATGAATTGAGTAATGTATTTTTTCATGATATTGGATTGGGTTTTATTTTTCAAGCAGATTTTTTTTGTTTTTTTGTTTTTGGATTATAACCATAATGTTTATTGCCGTAAACATAGTTATACCCATATCCATAGTTCGTTTTAAACAATCCCCTTGTTTTAAGGCCGTTGAAAATAATGGCCGGGTTATTTATAGGATTGAATTGGGTATTCTCATCAATTCGTTTAACAAGCATTTTTGGTGTATAATTATGCCTAATCACATACAAGGTAGCATCACAAAGCCCCGACAGGATAAAAGCATCGGTAACCAATACCGCAGGCGAAGTGTCGATGACCACCATATCAAAATTATTTTCGAGATAGTCAATCAACGATTTAACTTTTCCATTTGCCAAAAGCTCTGTCGGATTTTCAGGTAAGCTTCCGGCAGATATAAAAGACAGATTCTCGTGGGTATCCAGTTTATTCACCACCTGGTAGGCCTCTTTTTCCCCTGACAGAAATTCAGTAACGCCTACTTCGTAGTTCACACGTAAAATGTCTGAAAGGGTAGGTTTGTTTAAGTCCAAATCAACTAAGACAACTTTTTTACCGGTAAGGGAAATACTTACAGCAAGATTTGCGGCGATGAAACTCTTTCCCTCACCAGATATACTCGAAGTAAGCAACAATTTCCTGTGCTCTGCATTAATTCCTAAAAATGATAAAGAAACTCTGAGTTTTCTAAATTCTTCTGCTGCTAAACTTCTTGTCCCCTTTTCAATTATCAATGGGTTCTTAGTTTTCTCAAATGTAATTTCTCCCAGGATCGGAATAGAAGTCATTTTTTCTATTTCGCTCCTGAACTTTACTTTTCCTGTAATGGTATCTTTCAGTATTATGGTTCCTACAAACAACCCTATAGCCCCGAAAAGCGCCATTATGTAAATCATCTTTTTATTTGGGCTTACCGGATCTTTACCTGCGAGGGCCTTATCCACAACCCGGCTATTGGAAATTACTGAAGCCAGCGACATTTCTGTTTCCTGTTTCCTTTGCAACAGGAACTGATACTGATTTGCCAAAGTTAGATGTTCCCGGCTGATTTGAAGTAATTGTTTTTCTTTATAGGGAACTGTAGACAGCATTGCATTATAATTGCTGTTGGTTGTATTCAGGCTTTGCTTTGAAGCAGTAAGGCTTTGTTTCTGATTCTTAATATTGTCAATAATTGTAGGCCTTAGTGTACTGATCTGTTCTGCAAGCGACTTGAGTGCCGGATTATTTGCACCAACTGTCTTCTTTAAATTGTCGTACTCTGTTTGTGCAGTCTGTAATTGTGTAATTAATGTATTCAATGAAGGGTCAACGCCTAATGTAGAAGGAGCCAACATTTCGCCATTCTTCTTGTCATCAACAAATTTTTCAACCTGGCTCAGCATCGAAAGCTTCATATTTACATCTCCAAGCTTTTGATCATTCTCTCCTACATTTTTCAAATAGGAAGCACCCTGTGCCCCAATATCTACCGCCCCGCTACCTGACTTATACTGTTGTATCTTTCTTTCAATAGAATCTAAATCCCTTGCCATATCACTCAACTGCTCATTAACAAATGAAAGCGTATTGAGGGCCAATGTATTTTTTTCGCTTATAGAAGCCTTGTCATAAAGGATAATGAGCTGGTTTAAAAGATCAACAGCCCTTTGGGGTATCGGGTCTTTATAGCTTAGTTCTATAATCGCTGATTGTTTATTCGGACTGATCTTAATTCCCTTTATAAGCCAGCTTGCAACACTTTGGGGTTCCATAAGTGAAAAAAACATTTGCTTTTTACCAGAAACCGGAATGACTGATTTATTCTTGTTAAGTAAAAACCTCAGGGTTCCGTAAGGTGTGCTTACAAACTGATTAATCGGGTACTTATCCTTATTATTTAAAAGGACAGTTTGGGTGCTTTTATCATAACTGAACTCTATCTTTTCAAATTCCTGGATCGAATCGGGATTTAAAGCTTCAATTTTGATAGGTGATAAAACATAAGCGTCTCCAGATTTTAATTTTCCTTCTTGTGATATGGGTGCGTATAAAAAAAGAGCTTTTACAACTTTTTCCATCAAGGCCCTTGATTTGAGTACCTCTATTTCGTTTTCGATGGTCTTTTTTGAAGCGATCAAGTCTAATGATTCAATTATTTTTGAATCTTCGCCGGCACCCCTGCTCTGATCTTTAATTATAAGTGTTGCAGATGCCTGGTATATTGGAGTAGCATAGCGCAAGTACGCATATGCTGCTGCAAATGCTAAAAGTGAATAGAGTATAAGTAGCGGCCAGTAGGGCAAAAATTTTGCAACCATCTGCAGGCCACCACCACTTGACTCCTTCTCTTCTTCTGATACGATATTTCTATCCATTTTTTCCATCATCGGTCGGGCATTACGAATTATTATTTTATAACCCTATCCAAAACAAGGATAAGAATTGATATTCCACTTAATACAACAGGTATAATTTGCTGAGACCTGTCTGTACTTGCTATTTTAGTTTTATTGGGCTCTACATAAACAACGTCATTCGGCTTCAGGTAATAGTATTCAGAACTTAAAAAATCTGCTGAATTTATATTTACATGCTGTGTTGATCTGTAACCATTTTCTTCCCTGATCAAAAGAATATTCTCTCTCTTCCCAAAAATGGTAAGGTCTCCCGCCAATCCTATCGCTTTTACCAATGATATTTGTTCACTCGGTACAGTTATTACAGATGGGTTATTAACCTCTCCAAGTACCGTAACTTCAAAATTGAGATGACGTATTTCAACTATTGGATTAAGTATTTCATTTTGGGCTACAATTAAGCTGGCTACCTTCTCTGTAAGTTGTTTTTTTGTAAGACCAGCTGCACCTACATTACCCAGTTTAGGCATTTGTATATTACCATCTTCATTTATTAAATACCCCTTGGTAACATTATTGTCAATTTTATTATATACAACATCAAATTTGGGATTCAGACTTGAAACGGAAATATTGAGAATATCACCTTTTTGAAAGGGAGCTTCCACCCTGCCGAGTATGGCACGGGAATCAGTATCCAATGCGCCTTTGAAATAAGTAATTTTCTTGGATGAAGTACACGAAATCCCAAAAAGCATAGATAACAAGAGAATTACTGCAATAAGCCTATTAGCCATAATACTACATTAAGGTTACTCAATTAAAAAAAATCGTACTTTTTTGGGAAGCCTTTGGATAGGATAGGGAGGTAAGGAGAGTTAAAGTAAAAAATAACTGAAAATTTCTTTTAACTATTTCCAGAGGTAAAAATACTATTTAAAATATAATTTCCAAATTAAACTTAGATTATTTTACTCAAAACAGGTTTTGTTTTACCTTAATGTATAAATTTCTTTAAACTACACTCCACTGCTTTTATTGCGTGGAATTTTGTTTCAAAATCCGTCCTGCTTGGAATATCTTAAATTATAAAAATAAAAATGTTGCCAATACTTTACTATTATTTTTAATTTTTACAAAATAGGGCCCCTAGGAACTAAAGTCACCTAAGATACTTTTTATTAGAAGATTGGTAAAAAATCCAATTATTCATGGAAAAAAAAGTTGATTATTTGAAATAATATTTAGATATTTGTCTAAATATACAATTACCCGTTTATGGATGCTCTTTTTAAGGCACTTAATGATCCCACCCGAAGACAAATTCTGGAGTTACTAAAAAAGGGCGATTTAACCGCCGGAGAAATTGCCAATCGGTTCGTGATCAGTAAACCCAGTATATCGCACCACCTGGATTTACTGAAACAAGCGGGCCTTGTTCAGTCGATTAAAGAGGGGCAATATATTTATTATTCTCTGCACACCACAGTGATGGATGAGATTGTAAAATGGTTTGTAGAGTTTAAAACAAAAAAATAA
>CAYTQB010000006.1:45646-46732 GCA_964439615.1 uncultured Ferruginibacter sp.
ACCACATCTTCCGTTTTATCCAAAATATCGGTAGCAATGATAATCCTCTTTTGTGCTGTATCACTTTTTCTTTGTTACTGGACCTTAAAAGGAAAAACTGCCGGGTTGCCATTATTGTTTTGTGCACTGAGTTTATTCCTGGCTTATATTGGAAATCTTATGCACAGTATAAAGCCAAATTATTTTGCAGGGTTTCGGGTACCTTGGGCTCTGGAAAACGAAGA
Source organism: uncultured Ferruginibacter sp. (assembly GCA_964439615.1). Taxonomy (GTDB): domain Bacteria; phylum Bacteroidota; class Bacteroidia; order Chitinophagales; family Chitinophagaceae; genus Ferruginibacter. Next base: position 45,871 of record CAYTQB010000006.1, read on the forward strand.
AAATTGGAGGAAGACCCATCAATTGGCAAGTAAAATATGGTTTACCGGGGGCATTGTATTGGCGATAGCTTCTTTACTACTCCCCCTCAAAGTGCTCATTATTGTATTTATAAGCAGTGTATTTGTGATGACATTAATTCCAGTATTTTATTCATACAATATATACAGGAACTCCACAAGATCTACAAATTAATTTTTATCTTCTTTTATATTTGAAAAAGCCCCCGGTTTTTATTCGGGGGCTTTTAATTCGGCTTCAGCTTCATTTTTTTATTTTACTCTCAACTTCCACATCAGCATTACTGAAACATTTTAGTTTAACAATTTGGGTTTCGTTTTCACCAGAAATGTAGTACCTGGTCTGTCCTTCATAGGTCAATTCAATGGCAGTTTTTTCCACCTTGTACCCGGCAAACTTTTCTGCAATTGCCAGCGAAACACTCAATGGCATTTGTTCTGCCGAAATTACCCTGGCTGTTCCTAACAATTCGCCATCTTCATTGTAAGCCGCATCTATCCTTACATTATTAAGCGTAAAAGATGCGAAGTAAAAATCACTTGTTTTTTCCCAGCTTATTTTACTTGCTTTGGAAAAATCACTTTCAAATGCAGCTTTTACTTTTGGAGATACATTTTCGGGCTCCATAGCAAATGCGCTGCTGGCAAACAGCATTACGATTGCTGTTAAAACGATTTTGAACTTTTTCATAACTATACTTTTTATTTGTTTAAAATGACCGCCTCATGACTGGCAGTTTTAATTACAACCCAAAGCTAATGAACTCATAATGTCTTCATGGGCTCAACTTTACCTGTAACGTTAAGGAATGTTAATAGCAATACAAGTGGTAATCAGATTACC
>CAYTQB010000006.1:46832-48039 GCA_964439615.1 uncultured Ferruginibacter sp.
TGAACTAAAGCAATTTGCAAATGATACTTATCAGGTGCTTGAAGCCAATACTGCATTTTTTCCTGATCCTTTTCAAAAAATGTTTCCCTACATGAAAGAATACGATTGGCTATACAATTACCAGCACAAATGGGCTATTGAAAAAAGCTTTAACGGACTGGTACGGCGTGCTGCATATCTGACCGAAAGTAAAATTGCATTTGACTTATTTACCGAACATTACAATGCTATGCACATGTGTTATAGTGAATTTTTCCCTTCATTGAAAAAATTCGCCGAACATCAATTATCAGAATTATCAGAACTTTGATTTCATTATCTTTAAACAAAAAAATGAAGCGCATATTTTTCGCAATTTTCGCAACCTGTTTCTCACTGTCTGTTCTGCAGGCTCAAACTAAGTTACCTCCGGTAGATAAATCACCGATGGATATGAGTTATTATCCAAATGGTTACCCCGTCCTTAAAATTCAGGATAAAATAACTGAGCCCTTGGTTGCAAGAGTAATTTACAGCAGGCCGCAAAAAAATGGGAGGCTAATCTTTGGAGAATTGCTGGAGTATGGAAAAGTATGGCGTTTAGGTGCTAATGAGGCCACAGAAATAGAATTTTATCGTGAGGTTAAGATCAACAATAAAAAAGTAAAAAAGGGGCGTTACACCATATATGCCATCCCTTATGCCGACAAATGGACAATTATTATCAATAAAGAGAATGATACCTGGGGCTCTTTTAAGTATGATGAGAAAAAAGATTTGCTGCGTTTTGATGTGCCTACACAAAAACAAACCGAAATAACAGAAGAATTTGTTATGGCTTTTGAAAAATCAACTACCGGAGCCAACCTGATTATTGCCTGGGATGATGTAAAATTAAATTTGCCCATAGTGTTTTAATTACCTGCATTATGCTTTACAGAAATTGGAAATTTTATGGGTCATTCTTTTTTGTGACAGGCATTTTTGTTTCGTGTCAACCGCAGGTGAACAAAGTTGCTGATGAACCCCCAATTATACAAACAGTAACGGCGGTAAATGATAGTACATTTCTATCCATAGATAGATCACCCATGGATTTGAGCTATTTTCCCGAAGATTACCCGAAAGAAAAAATGATATCATCTAATACTGATAATCTTGCAGCAAGGGTAATTTACAGCAGGCCGCAAAAGAACGGAAGGGTGATCTTTGCTGATTCATTGGTCAC
>CAYTQB010000006.1:48139-65401 GCA_964439615.1 uncultured Ferruginibacter sp.
GGTGATCTTTGCTGATTCATTGGTCACTAAGAATTTTATTCAACATTATGGACAAGAATGGCGGCTTGGCGCTAATGAGGCAACAGAGATTGAGTTTTTTAAGCATGTCACCATCAATGGAAAGAAATTTTTTCCGGGCCGCTATGTAATATACTGCATCCCTTATCCAGATAAATGGAAGATCATTTTTAACAGCAACCTTTTTAGCTGGGGGCTGCATATGGATAAGACGAAAGATCTTTCAGAAATTGAACTTCCTGTAACTAAAGTCCATTCAGAAACTGAATTTTTTACCATGATATTCCAGAAAGCTCCTTATGGCTGCAACCTGGTAATGGCATGGGGTGATATTAAGGTTATAATGCCTGTTCGTTTCAGTTAAATTTATCGCCCCTTTATTTAACTTCCTATTATCAGCACTCGCTTTTTTTGATGATATTTACACCATGTGCGGAATTGCAGGAATACTATTACACTCTCCCAATTATGCGGCTTCACTGCATGTAAAAAAAATGACTGATACGCTTGCACATCGTGGGCCTGATGGCGAGGGGCATTGGAGTAATAAAAAAGGCATGGTACACCTCGGTCACAGGCGACTTTCTGTGATTGACCTGAGCAATAATGCGGCGCAGCCGATGAGTTACGGAAACCGGTATCATATTGTACACAACGGAGAAATTTATAATTATATTGAGATAAGGTCTTTCTTACAAAATAAGGGCTACAGGTTTGCCTCACAATCTGACACGGAAGTTATTGTTGCCGCTTATGATTTTTGGAAAGAAAAATGCCTGCAGCAATTTGACGGCATGTTTGCTTTTGCAATATGGGATGAAAAAGAAGAGCAGTTTTTTGCTGCCAGGGACCGTTTTGGAGAAAAACCATTTTATTACTATGAGGATGAAGAGTATTTTATTTTTTCAAGTGAGATGAAAGCTCTTTGGGCGATAGGTATTGAAAAAAAGACAGACAATAAAATGCTGCTGAATTACCTTACCCTGGGGCATGTGCAGAATTGCGTAGATAAGGAACAAACATTTTTTGAGTCCATTTATTCCCTACCCCCCTCACACTATTTAATATTCAGACCGTCGAGACAGTTATCAAAAATTACAAAATACTGGAGCATTAATAAAGAAATAATGGTAGATATTTCTGCACCAGATGCCATTGAAAAATTTACAGAACTATTCAATAATTCAGTAAAAAAAAGATTGCGTAGCGATGTGCCGGTTGGCACTAGCTTAAGTGGGGGGTTAGATAGTTCTGCTATTGCCGCCACGATCAGTTCACTAAAAAAGAGACCCGGAGCTCAGGAAACCCAACATACTTTTTCTGCTATATTTCCGGATTTTGAAAAAGATGAATCGAAATTTATTGATGTTGTCGCTGAAAATTCGGGTTTAAGGAGTTTTAAAATACAACCGGATGCCGCTGACCTTATCAATGACTTTGAAAAGCTTTGTTATCACCAGGAAGAACCTTTCCAATCTTCTGGTATCTACGCCCAGTATAAAGTTTTTGAGCTGGCAAAACAGCAAGAGGTAAAGGTTTTATTAGATGGCCAGGGTTCCGACGAAATACTGGCGGGTTATCCGAGGTATATCCACTGGTATCTCCAGGAAGTTTTGAGCAGGCATAAACTGGGTGCAACCAGGATTGAAAGAAAAGCATTTCAACAGAATGGGCAGGCATTCAATTGGGATATAAAAAATTATTTTGCCGCATTTCTTCCATCACATGCAGCCATACAACTTGAAAAAAAAGAATACCAGAAAACAATACATCATCCCGATATCAGCCCGGAGTTTTTGAAGTCGGTAAGAGGTAGAGACTGGGAAGGTATTCACAAACCCATTGTCACTAAGTTAAACGACATCCTTCTCTTTAATACCGCTGAAATGGGCCTGGAAGAGTTGCTTCGTTTTGCTGACAGGAACAGCATGGCCCATGGAAGAGAGGTTCGATTACCTTTTTTAAATCACGAGCTGGTAGAGTTTGTTTTTTCGCTGCCATCACAATTAAAAATGCATGCCGGGTGGACAAAATTCTTACTGCGTAGTGCAATGAATACAAAACTACCCGGTGAAATTGTGTGGCGCAAGGATAAAGTGGGTTTTGAACCTCCCCAAAAACAATGGATGCAGGAGCCAGCATTACAGGAGTATATCAGGGAAGCCAAACAAAAATTAATAAGCGCCGGAATTTTGACAAAAAAAACGATTGATAAGAAAATAGAACCCAAAGCAGCTTACGAAGACAAAAGTTATGATTGGAGGTATTTATGTGCCGCCCATATAATTTAAGCACTGTTACATATTAATTTCTCACCTTTGCGTTTACTATTGAAGATTTTAAATTGCTATACAAATGAAGATTGCTACAAAATTTATTCATGCCGGAACAGAACCCGACCCTTCTACCGGCGCTATCATGACTCCCATTTATCAAACCAGCACCTATGTGCAGGCTGCTCCCGGAAAAAATAAGGGGTACGAATATGCCCGGTCTCAAAACCCCACCCGTAAAGCATTAGAAGATGCATATGCAATGATCGAGAATGCTAAATTCGGCCTGGCCTTTGGCAGCGGCGTTGCAGCAACTGATAGTGTAATGAAATTATTGAACCCTGGTGATGAGGTTATTGCTGCCAACGATATGTATGGTGGCAGTTACCGTTTGTTCACAAAAGTGTGGGAACGCTTTGGTATAAAATTCATTTATACCAATACATCGAATGTTGATAATGTTAAAGCGGCAGTAACGCCAAATACTAAATTGATTTGGGTTGAAACTCCGACGAACCCTTTAATGAACATCAGTGATATTGCAGCTATAGCAAAAATATCAAAAGCAGCAAATGCTTTATTATGTGTAGACAATACTTTCGCCTCTCCCTATTTACAAAATCCACTGGACCTTGGTGCTGATATTGTAATGCATTCCGCCACCAAATACTTAGGCGGTCACAGCGATGTCATACAAGGGGCATTAATGATGAATGATGCCGGGCTCAGGGAAAAATTATACTTCATACAAAAAAGTTGTGGTGCCGTGCCGGGTCCCATGGATTGCTTTTTGGTTCTCCGGGGAATTAAAACCCTGCATGTGAGAATGAAACAGCATGGTGAGAATGGAGAAAAAATTGCACACTGGCTGCGTAATCATCCAAAGGTTGCGAAAGTGTACTGGCCCGGTTTTGAGGATAGCCCTGGCCATGCAATTGCCAAAAAACAAATGCGTGGCTTTGGTGGCATGATAAGTTTTGTTTTGAAAGATGAGACCATAGAAGCCGCAACAAAAGTTTTATCATCAACTCATTTGTTTTCACTTGCAGAAAGTTTAGGCGGTGTGGAATCGCTGATCAACCACCCGGCAAGCATGACCCATGCCAGCATACCCAGGGAAGAACGTATCAAAAACGGCTTATCCGATTCCCTCATCAGGTTAAGTGTGGGTATTGAAGATGCCGATGATCTAATAGAAGACCTGAAACAGGCAATAGGATAATGATCAAAAAAAATGAGCTTAAAGAGTTTTTAGATAGCAAGGTTGATTTATATGATCAACCTTCTTTTATTAAAAACGACCCCATATCCATTCCGCACCTGTTTACAAAAAAGCAGGATATTGAGATTGCCGGCTTTTTTGCTGCCATTTTTTCCTGGGGCAACCGCACTACTATCATCAATAAATCAAAAGAACTGATGCACCTGATGGATAATTCTCCTCATGAATTTTGCCTGCATCACAAAGATAATGACCTGAAAAAATTATTAGCTTTCAAACATCGTACATTCAACACAACAGACCTGCTATATTTCATTTCGTTTTTCAAAATGCATTATGAAAAACATATTTCGCTTGAAACAGCTTTCACTAGATGGATCGACAAAAAAGACCCAACCGTTGAAAATGGGTTAAATGGATTTTATCGCTATTTCTTTTCATTACCCGACATTCCAAGCCGTACCCATAAACATGTTGCATCGCCTGAAAAAAACTCATCCTGCAAAAGGCTGAACATGTTTTTGCGATGGATGGTGCGGCCTGGCGCCAGTGGTGTGGACTTCGGCATCTGGAACAACATCAACCCTTCACAATTAATTTGTCCTTTAGATGTGCATGTGGCCCGGATCGCCACCCAACTGGGTATATTAAAAAGAAAACAAACCGACTGGGAGGCAGCATTGCAACTAACCGGTTTTTTACGTACATTAGATGCAAGCGACCCCGTAAAATACGACTTTGCTTTATTTGGAATGGGTGTAACGGAACAGTATTAATGGAATTGAAAGGACTGATACAAACCGTAAATGATTCCATGGCAATTGACCTGCCTGAAAGACTTTCTTTAAACGAACTTCACATACAACTTGCAAAATACATTGATCATCTCATCAGGGTTAATTTTGAAAAGTTGGTAACCCTTTTATACCGGATTGATGTAAGTGAATCAAAACTGAAAGAACTGCTCAAAGGAAATCCCAACGAAGACGCCGCAAAACTCATTGCTACACTCATTATTGAAAGGCAGATTCAGAAAATGAAGCTTCGAAGTAAACACAAGCCAGGTCCTGATATTCCGGAAACAGAAAAGTGGTAAGTTGATTAACTTGCAGTATGGAACTGTTCGAGGTAAATAACAACCGCCTTGCCAGGGATTTTATAGTCCTTCCTAAAAAAATATACCGCAACGACCCTAATTGGATCTGCCCGCTGGATATTGATATCAAATCCGTTTTTGATCCCCGTCATAACATTTTTTTTACTCATGGCATTTGCACAAGGTTTGTTTTAAAAAATAATAAAGAAACGATTGGAAGAATTGCTGTGTTTATTAATTATAAGAAAACAGAAAACGATCCCCTGCCGGCAGGAGGAATTGGTTTTTTTGAATGCATCAATGATAAAACAGCAGCCATTCTTCTTTTTGACAAAGCAAAAGAATGGCTGAAACAAAAAGGGATGCTGGCTATGGATGGCCCGGTAAATTTTGGAGAAAACGATAAATACTGGGGCCTCTTGGTTGAGGGCTTTAAACCACCCAGTATTTACATGAATTATAATCCGGTTTATTACATCGAATTCTTTGAATCTTACGGATTTCAAAAACAATACGACCAGCTGACCAATTATCTGGACGTTACTGTTCCTTTTACAGAGCGGTTTACCAAAATTGCCGACTGGTTAAGAAAGAAACCCGGTTATTCATTCAGTTATATCAATATCAGGGATTTCGATAAATATGCTAAAGACTTCCTGGAAATATACAATGATGCCTGGAGCGATTTTGAAAATTTTACCCCCCTGGAAATTGAAACGGTACGGGAATCATTTGAACAACTGAAGCCTGTTTTTGATGAAAAGATAGTATGGTTTGCATATTACAATAATGAACCTATTGCATTTTTCGTATGCATCCCTGATGTGAACCAGATCATAAAACATCTGAATGGGAAGCTTAACCTGTTGGGGAAACTTAAGTTCCTGTATTATTCAAAAACAAAAACTATTGACAGGCTTCGGGCCATCACTATGGGCTGCAAAAAAAAGTATCAGAATAAAGGGATAGAATCGGCGCTCATCCGGTCTTTGCAGCTGGAAGTTATTCCCCGTAATACCATTAAAGGTGTCGAACTTTCCTGGGTTGGTGACTTTAATAAGAAAATGTTGGCTATTCATAAAGCAACAGGAGCAGTAAAAGATAAAGTTCATCGCACATACAGGTATTTCTTTTAATAGCATCCCTGTTTACATTTTCACTCAGTTTAATTCACTTATTTTTGGAGCCGCAATATATTATTTATGAAACTAGTTACTTATATAAAGGATGGTCATGGCCAGTTAGGCATAGTGGTGGATGGCAATATCTACTCCATGGATTCTCTGCATAACGACTTACCCACCACCATGGCTATGTTCCTGAATTTTTGGGAAGAGCTGATGCCAATGGCAAGAGCTGCAGAGCAAAAAATAAAAGACGGGTTGGTAAGGAACATACTTGGAGATGCTTATACTGATGCAGATATTATTGCCCCGGTTCCGCACCCTACCAGTTGCAGGGATGGATACGCCTTTCGTCAGCACGTGGCTGCTGCAAGACGTAACAGGAAAGTAGATATGATTCCCGAATTTGATCAATATCCAATTTTCTATTTCACCAATCATAACAGCATACAGGGGCCGGGAGATATTGTTTGTATGCCCGATCATTTTGAAAAACTGGATTTTGAACTGGAAGCAGCCATCGTTATTTGCAAACCGGGCCGGAATATAAAGGCCGATGAAGCCGATGAATATATTGGTGGACTAATGATCATGAATGACATGAGCGCAAGAAGATTGCAAATGGAAGAAATGCTATTAAATCTTGGGCCTGCCAAGGGGAAAGACTTTTCAACCGTGATTGGCCCCATGCTGGTTACTATGGATGAGCTGGAGAAATATGAAGTGCCTTGCAAGCCAAATCATACCGGAAAAGCCTGGAACCTGGGAATGAAGTGTTGGGTCAATGGCAAGCAGGTTAGCGAAGGAAATGTATCGGATATGGACTGGACCTTCGCCGAGATCATTGAGCGCTGCAGTTATGGGGTAGACCTTATGCCGGGTGATGTGATTGGAAGTGGAACCGTGGGCACAGGTTGTTTTCTTGAATTGAACGGAACAGGCAAATTGAACGATCCTGCCTACCAGGAACAATGGCTGAAGGAAGGAGATGTGGTTGAAATGGAAATTGACGGGTTGGGTTTGTTGAAAAATACTATCGTCAAGGATGAAAGCGATTTTTCTATTCTTGCTTTAAAGAAACTTTAATGCAGTAATTCATCTATTCTTTTAAAAGAATAGCCTTTATTTTTTAAAGTATTTATCAATTCATTTAATTTAATATAGAATTTATCTGTTCGTTTGGGATCGGTGCCGATATGAAGTAAAAGAATAAATCCATTCAGCCCCTTAGTTTCTTCAAGAGCCATAATAGAGTTGTAAATTTCATTTGTTGTTCTGTAATTTTTCATTTCAGGGGTGGTATAATCTGCATTGCTTTTAGTACCAGGTGTAAAATTTATCAATTGCAGTCCCATTTCTTTTGTCCAGGCCGCAATGGAATCATTATACCACTCATAAGGCGGTAAAAAATATTTGGCCTGGGTGATTCCCAGCCTTTTCATGGCAGCATAATTCAATGCCAGGTCGTCTTTAAACTCTTTTTTTGTTACCAGCAGGCTGTCTTTTTTATTCCAGTCGGCATACAGCAAATGTTTGTTTGAGTGTGCTCCCAGGTAATTTTCTCCTGTTTTTAATTTAGTAATGATCTTTTTGAAAGAAGGGTTGTTGTAAAAATCCCCGGTAAAAAAGAAGGAGGCCTTTACCTGTTGCTGCTGCAGTGTTTTTGCAATCAGTTCTCCGCCATCAACAAATTCATGACCGGTAAAAACAAGTGCGATATTTTTTTGCAGGCTATCCCCTCTTATAATAGCGCCGTTATTATATGAATAGTTCTTCTTCCTTATTGTTTTGGCAGAACTACTGTTTTCTTTTGCAGCCAACAGATAGATCAGTGATGCTGTGCCATCCATCGTCGGCTCATTGGTACTGTAATCGCCATAATCATCATGATAGACAACAAGGTCACTTTGAAAATCTGCGTACTCATCCGGCTGATACAAAGTAAGCCCTATAAGGCTTTTAAAGATGCTTCCATAAACCGGCCCATCTACCAACCCCCCGTCAATGGGATAATTCTTAAGATGGGTGAATGCAGAGTGGGGGTCTTGAGGATAATCACCATTGTTTGGTAATCCATACACAAAGCTTGTACCCCAGGGATTGCAGCCAAAAAGCCAGTCGAAATTTGCCTGCTCCAGTTCTTCAAAAGAATTATCCTTACTTAATGTGCGATACCAATAACATTGTGTGGCAAAAGAGGTGGTTAAATTATTACTACACCAAATAAATGGCACACCCCTGTAAAATGCATTTTCACTGGCCTTATTCCATACTTTTTGAATGCCTACTTTATAATAGTTCAAAACAGTATCGGCATTGCTCCAGAAATTCTCTCTAAATTTTTTATTGTAACCTGTTGAAGGGCCATGTTGTTTACTTTGTAATTGCTTTATTAATTCGTAGTGCCCTACGTTTATAAATGGATACCATTGATAATGCCTTGCAGTATCGGTGCCCAGCCAGGGTGTTAACTTTTCTTGCTTTGCATAATCCAGCGCCTGTGTCATATAATACCCATTATCTGCAGCACCGGGTGCATGATTCACCATATTATGTATGGCTATTGTAGCCAGTTCCATATCATCTGCCCAATTCTCTTCTGCATATATGTATGGCGACCGCACCGATACCGTTTGAGTAACCCCCGGAATTTTTTTTGCGTATTCCAGCGCTTCAAATGCTTTAGCGTAGTAGCTGCCTCTTGTACTCATCCTTTTAAACATGCTGTCTGTTTCACAAAGCTGATCTGCCAATGCAAACACACTGGTAAACTTTGCAGCAGTTGAACTGGTGCCCGTTGTGTTATTCATAAATTTTCCCCGCTGCTGTGGTTTGCCGTCAATAAAATAAACAGGTCGTTCATATCCCTTGCCATACTGGCTATCAAGTTTTGGTATCCGCATACTTATGTGGTCCCTGTCATCGCCCAATTGATTGAACATGATATTGGCGGATGGGTTCATTTTCAGCAACCAGTTGATACCCCATTGTGCCTCATCAAGCACATCCGGAAAATTATTTTTTCCATCAAGGCCATTCGCCAGTTTTTCATCTGCAAATACATCAGGAAAATCACGGTAAGCCATTAACAGGTGGTACGTGGCATTTGCCGAAGTGGATGAATATTGCAGGTAATCGCTGGCATCATGCCAGCCGCCTGATACATCAATATGTGTACTATCGGGCATAGGCCCGTATAATGTGTACCCATCGTGTGTATGGCAACTGTCTTTTAAGTAAGGATTGAAACCGCTTCTTTGCTGGCGCATGTATCGCAGGCAAAAATCAGCACTGCCTTTGTACACCTGGTCATCAATTTTAAAAACAGGAGATACGGTTCCCTCAGCAACGATCTGGTACAAACCTGGCTTTGTGAGTTCGGAAAACGATAAGCGTTGTGTTTGTTTGAACGGGCCATATTGACCAAAAGGTTTGCCAGCATTTTTTTTAAAGAGTATTTTTTTTGTCTGGGCATCAATAATTGCAAATTCTTTCAATTGCCTATCTTGTTTACTGCACCAAACAGCCACTTTAATACTTTTGGTGATATAGCCTAATAAATTGAGCCGTATAACAGCACTGTTATCTTGGGAAAACAAAGACATGAAGCTCATGACAGAAACAAAGAACAACATAATCGGCTTTATTCGCATAAAATAATCTTTGAATAATGAATGTACAAAAAACATTACTATACTTTTAATAAGTAATTTTATGCTACAATATTGAATAATGAAGATCATTCCCGGCGAAATAAAAACAAGCGAATTACATAGTTACCTTTTGGGTGCAGTTGCGCCAAGGCCCATTTGTTTTGCCAGTACAGTTGATGCGGCAGGCAATCACAACTTGTCTCCTTTCAGTTTCTTTAATGTATTTGGAAGCAATCCCACTACGCTTATCTTTTCGCCGGCAAGAAGAGTGAGGGATAATACCCCCAAGCATACTTTTCAAAATGTACTCGAAGTAAAGGAAGTGGTGATCAACGTGGTGAACTATGCTATGGTGCAGCAGGCTTCACTTAGTAGTTGTGAATATCCCAAAGGTGTGGATGAATTTGAAAAATCAGGTTTTACAAAACTGGCTTCGGAAAAAGTAAAACCATTCCGGGTGGCAGAAAGCCCCGTACAAATGGAATGTAAAGTGAGGGATATTATTGAAACGGGTACCGAAGGAGGTGCAGGTAATTTAGTTATTTGCGAAATACTGGTGATGCACATCAATGATGCCGTACTCAATGAAAAGAAACAGATAGACCCACATAAAATTGATCTCGTGGCACGTATGGGTGCCGATAATTATTGCCGGGCAAGTGGCACTGCCGTATTTGATGTTGCTAACCCCAACACACAACTGGGTATTGGTGTGGATGCATTACCTGCTGATATCCGCAACAGTACTATTCTCACTGGTAATAACCTTGGCCAACTGGCCAATGTACATGAAATGCCCTTTGTTGACCCGGCCTTTTATGATGACAGGTTAAAAAATATTATCCAGTACTTCTCAATCAATCCCGATGAGATGGATAAAGAGCTTCATAGCTATGCGAAAGAGCTGCTGGATGAAGGTAAAGTGTACGAGGCCTGGCAGATTTTATTAGCTGATTATTGAAAATCTCTGTTACAATAACCCGCCAAAAACCTTTTTCAGCAACTCTGTTGTTCGTGCAGCAAAGTTGTTGCGTATATTTTTTTCCTCCTTGGCCACCAGGTCAAACAAGGCATTAGTGGCTTTTCCGGTAACATAGCCCGGCAGATCAGGGTTCAGTTTTTTATTTACAAGCGGGAGACTGTTGTATTTATTGACAATGTCGCCATAATATTTTGTAGCATTCACTTTATCCAGCGAAGATTTTATAACGGGTAAAAAAGCGGCAACTAATTGCGCTGTGGTCTTTTCCCTGAAATAATGAGTAGCGCTTGTATCGCCGTTTCTCACCAGTCCAATCGCATCGCCGATGTCCATTCTTCTAATGGCATCCACAAAAATGGGCCTGGCATGACCTGCTGCATCTTCGGCTCCCCGGTTGATCTGGAGAATGGCTTTATCAACCATACTGCCAAGTCCAAGGTCTCTTAATGTATTCTCGATCTTTTTGGCATCATCGGGTAGCAATATTTTATAAATGGCGTCCTTAAAGAACCCATCTTCCTTATTCAGTTGCAAAACCGATTTTACCAATCCCTGGCTCAATGCTTCTTTAATCCCTTCGGCCGCTTCTGTTTCTGTTACCCCTGTCGACTGGGGCAATTGCTTTACCACTTCACATCCGTAAAAAAAGAAGGAAATAAATACTGCGGTAAATATGCTTTTCATTTGTTGCGTTTTATTAAAATTAACCAGTGGCAAGTTCCCTGCCAAACTTTATTAAGCAATTGTAAATGCACAAATGAGCAGTATGCGGTATCTTTGGCGCTAAATTAAAAAAGTTATTAGTCATTGGTCATTTGCGATTCGTTCCTGGCTTTACCAGGATGACTGCTTATTACGAATGACCAATGACTAATGACTAATTATATGAGCACACAACATCTATCGGAACAGGAGATCATCCGCCGGGATAAACTGGCGGAGTTAAATAAACTGGGGATTGATGCCTACCCGGCAGCATTATACCCGGTAAACACTACTTCGGTTTACATAAAAGAGAATTATAAGGGCCCTGACTTCGGCTACGCTCAGTCTGACAAAGATTTGTTTGCAGACGTATGCATTGCAGGCCGCATCATGAGCGTAAGGGATATGGGCAAGGCAAACTTTGCCGTGATACAGGATAGTGTTGGCAAGATACAGATCTACATCAAGCAGGATGATATTTGCCCGGGTGATGACAAAACATTATTTCAGACCGTTTGGAAAAAATTGCTGGACATTGGAGATATCATCGGTGTTAAAGGATATGTGTTCACTACAAAAACCGGAGAAACCTCTATACACATAAAAGAGTTTACGCTACTTACAAAAGCATTACATCCTTTGCCGATCGTGAAAGAAAAAGACGGTGAAGCATTTGATGAAGTAACTGATCCTGAATTTCGTTACCGTCAGCGTTATGCCGATCTTATTGTCAACCCGGGTGTAAAAGAAACTTTTATCAAGCGTACCAAGATGGTAAATGCCATCCGGGAATTTTTAAATGAACGGGGTGCTTTGGAAGTGGATACACCTGTACTGCAAAGTATCCCCGGCGGTGCAGCCGCAAGGCCATTCACCACACATCACAATGCATTGGATGTACCCATGTATATGCGTATTGCCAATGAATTGTATTTAAAGAGATTGATCGTTGGCGGCTTTGACTGGGTGTATGAGTTCAGCCGCAACTTCCGTAATGAAGGTATGGATCGTACACACAATCCTGAATTTACTGTACTGGAGTTTTATGTGGCGTATAAGGATTATGAATGGATGATGGAGACAACAGAGCAGTTGCTTGAAAAAGCTGCTATGGCCACTAATGGTTCTACAAAAGTTATTGTTGGTGACCCTTCGGCTCCGCTCAGGGCAATTGATTTTAAAGCGCCGTACAAAAGAATTACTATGCATGATGCTATCAAAGAGCATACGGGCTTTGATATTTCATCAATGGATGAAGCCGGCATCAGGGATGTGTGCAGGCAACTGCATATTCATACAGATGAGAAGATGGGCAAGGGAAAACTGATCGATGAGATCTTTGGCGAAAAGTGTGAGGCAAATTATATACAGCCAACATTCATTACAGATTACCCGGTGGAGATGAGCCCGCTTACCAAAAAACACCGCAGCAAACCCGGATTGGTTGAACGCTTTGAGCTCATGTGTAATGGTAAAGAAATTGCCAATGCCTATAGCGAGTTGAACGACCCTATTGAACAGCGTGAACGTTTTGAAGAACAAACTAAACTTATGGAACGTGGAGATGATGAAGCCATGTTCATTGACTATGATTTTTTAAGGGCACTGGAATATGGCATGCCTCCAACCAGTGGTATTGGTTTTGGTATTGATCGCATCGCCATGTTGCTCACCAACCAGCATTCCATACAGGATGTGCTTTTCTTCCCGATGATGAGGCCTGAAAAAAATGATGACTAGTTAATTCATAGATGCTCGTTACATCAAAGTCGGGCCTCCCTCTCCTTTGGAGAGGGAATGAGGGTGAGGTTGATGATGAGGCCGGAGAATAAACCTGAATAGTAAAACAAACCTTACATTAGCAGTATGAAAAGATCTTTTTTCATACTGCTTTTTTTTATTGGCTCAGTAACCCTGCAGGCACAAAAAAATATATTCTGTTCTATCAAAACAGAACTGGGTAACATAATTATTGAACTATATCCTTCAAAGGCTCCTGTTACTGTTGCCAATTTTTTAAAATATACAGATGCCCATTTGTACGATAGCAGTTCTTTTTTTCGTGCTGTAACGTTGAACAACCAGCCCAAAGATTCCGTAAAGATCGAAGTGATACAGGGAGGCGATGTGGATTCTGCAAAAGAGCTTGCTGCCATCCCACTTGAAACAACAAAACAAACAGGCATGCTGCATAAGAATGGGACCATTTCCATGGCACGTGGCAAACCGGCATCCGCTACTTCCAGTTTTTTTATCTGCATCAATGATCAGCCATCTCTTGATTTTGAGGGTAAAAGAAATAAGGATGGTCAGGGTTTTGCCGCATTCGGAAAAGTTGTTGAAGGAATGGATGTGGTGAAGAAGATACAGCAAATTCACCCGGAACAGGGGCAGTATTTTAAACCAACAGTCAGGATCATTTCAATTACAAGGATGAAATAAAGGTCTTATTATTTACAGCCCTGTTATCCGCTCATCAATTTCCTTGTCGGGTTTATCTCAAAAAAACTATCTTGTTCGCTCAATAATCAAATCATTCAAAATATGAGAAAACTTGTAGCTCAGGGCTCCGCAGTAGTGATGCTGTTATTCTTCAGCCTCTCCATCCAGGCACAAAAGAAAGACCTGACCGATGACCAGTATTTTAAGAGCAATTTCAAGGGTATCACCAACCCAATGCCTTCTGTTGTTAAATGGATGGATGACAGCCATGTTATTTTAAAAAGAGAAGGAAAAAATTATGTGATAGATTGTAAGACAGGTACCGAAACAGAAGCTACAGATGCCGATATGAAGGCGAACAGCAAGCCTGATAAACCTACCGCTTTTCTTAAAGGCGGAGATGTATATGTAAGGGTAAGCGGTACAGAGACACAACTTACTAATGACAAGGATAAAAAGGCCAATCCAACCATCAGCCCCGATGGTAATTATGTTGCTTATACCAAAAACAACGACCTCTACACGGTAAACATTGCTACCAAAAAAGAAAACAGGCTCACCAGTGATGGCAGTGAGACTATATTGAATGGATATGCCAGTTGGGTTTATATGGAGGAGATACTGGGCCGTCGTTCTGCATACCGCTCTTTCTGGTGGAGTCCCGACAGTAAAAACATTGCTTTTTTCAGGACAGACGATTCACAGGTTACGGTGTTTACTATTACTGATGGCGCAGGGCTGCATGGCCTGGTTGAAAAAGAAAGATATCCCAAGGTTGGTGACCCAAATCCCGAAGTAAAAATTGGTATTGTAAAACCTGATGGTGGAAATATTGTCTGGGCCGATTTTAATCCCAAAGACGACCAGTATTTTGGCGGCCCTTACTGGATGCCTGATGGGAGTTCATTATTGGTACAATGGATGAACCGCCTGCAAGATAACCTGATCATTTACGAAGTAAGTACAACTACCGGAACAAAAAGGGAATTCTATAATGAAAAACAAAAAACCTGGGTTGACCTTGATGATGGAGGAGAACGCATTCATTTCATGGAAAATGGTACAGGTTTTATTCTTTTCAATGATGCAACAGGCTGGAAGCACATGTATTTCTACGACATGAAAGGAAAATTGGTGAATGCTGTTACATCCGGAAAGTTCACCGTTACCGATCTTATTTATGTAGATGAAAAGAAAGGCGTGGTTTATTTTACAGCAAGAAGTTTGGAAAATACAGCAAGAACTGATTTTTACCGGGTGAACATAAATGGTAAGAATATGGAAAGGCTTACCCTGGGCGATTACAATAACTCTATCAACCTTTCTCCCGAAGGCTCTTATTTTGTTGCCACTTATTCCAATGCAACCACTCCAACAAAGATGACTCTGATCAGCAATAAAAGAAAAATAATCAAAGAACTGGGAGATAGTAAAGGTGCTGAGTTTGATAATTATACTTTAGCTAAAACAGAGATCGTTCGTGTAAAGAGTGATGATGGCCTGTATGACCTGCCTATGAAAGTTACATGGCCGGTTAACATGGATAAGAATAAAAAATACCCGGTACTCATTTCTATTTATGGCGGACCCAATGCCGGTACTGTTATGGACACCTGGGGAATCAGCGGCAACCAGCAATGGTATGCTAAAGAAGGATTGATACAGGTATCAATGGATCACCGGGCCAGCGGGCATTTTGGAAAAGAAGGTGTGAACTATATGTACCATAACCTGGGCTATTGGGAAATAAAAGATTACAGCGCCATGGTAAAATGGCTCATTGCTAATGGCAATGCCGATGCAACAAAGATCTGTATCACGGGTTTCAGCTATGGCGGGTATATGAGTTGTTATGCACTTACTTACGGAAGCGATGTGTTTACACATGGTATGGCCGGTGGTAGTGTAACCGACTGGAATTTTTATGATAGCCATTATACTGAACGATACATGGGCACACCTGCCAACAATGCTGATGGATATAAAGCAAGTTCTGCATTAAACCATGTTGACAAATACAAAGGCATACTGCAGATCGTACATGGTGTTATTGATGATAATGTACATATGCAAAACAGTTTACGGCTGATCGATAAACTGGAAGATGCTAAAAAAGATTTTGAATTCATGATCTATCCCGGCGGAAGGCATGGATGGGGTGGAAATAAAGGTTTGCATTTTCAAAACCTTAAAACAAAATTCATTTATAAGTATTTACTGGAAAAGGAAGTTCCTAAATCAATGTTGAAGTAAATTCAGCAAAGTAAATTATACGCCACAGGTCTGTGATCATTTACATGCCTGTGGCTTTTTTATCACTTTTATTTTATATCAATGTTGAAGCGCTATTGCAAAACCGGGGATTAAAGTGTATTTTTCTGTCTCAACAAAACCAATAAATATGAAAAAATTCATTCCCACAAGATTAGCAGAGATTGTCTTTGCTCTCATCATGGGGTATTTTGGCGCCTTTCACTTAAGATACGGGGCCGGGATGCAGGGTGTTCCTGAATATATGCCCGGAAGCCCTAAAATATGGGCTTATACCGTTGGAGTTGGATTTGCCCTGGCCGCCATTGCTATTTTACTCAATACATTTAAAACCCTTGCCTGTTATTTACTAGCCGGCATGCTGTTAGTATTTATACTCACCCTTCATGTACCGCAGGTGATGAAAGACGGTAACATGTACCAGTTACTGAAAGATGCTGGCCTGGCCATGGCTGCCATCATCATAGGTAATAATTCAAAAAAATAACTAACCCGTATATAAGAGCTCCCCCGCCGGATCTTACCGGCGGGGGAGCTCTGTTTACATTCCTGCAGCTGTTATGCCTTTCGCTTCAGCTTATTTTTAACGGTAAGGTAATCAAGGAAATAAATGACCCGTACAGAAAGGCTGTTGAACTGCTGTCCATCAATAGTATTACCCAGGTTCTTCACATAATTCTTTTCAAACTGCCGGTTGAAGCTTTCGCCAATATCTTTCCATACAATGCTGAAGAAACTTCCCTGTGCAAACTGCCAGTTGTACACCATATCCACACTTAAATAATTATAATTCTGCTTCACATTTTGAGTAAATGGGTTAGCTGGTGTTTGCAGGTCGCCATATTTATCCAGTTCGTAAAACTGTACAGGATTTACCTTGCTCCAATAATGTCTTGTTCTTAAAGTAAGCCCCATACGATTGGTGAAATTGTATTTTATGTTCAGTACATTTTCAACACTGTTCACATTTCTCCTCGAAAAAATGATTGTATCGCCCAAAGCTCCCATCCTTCCGGCATAACCCGACTGGTTTTTGCTGCTGAATATATTAACTGAGCCGTCAACAGAGAATTTACTGCTGAAGCGAATCTTACCAGATAAGTTATACTCAAGATTTTTCCGGTGAAACACACCACCGGTTCCGGCATAAAGGCTTCCGCCCCAGGATAGTTTTTTTGAACTGTTACTTTCCCACCATGCATTTACATTTATTCTTCCTTTATCCTTAAATACCCTTCCGTAAGACCTTGGTTCATAAAAGTCATTACGGTTTGGCCCACCGTTAATATTTGCACCAACCCACCAGAGTTTTTTGGTTTGTGCATTAAAGTTAAAATTGAGCCCTGCATTCTGAAACATCATTTCTTTACGACGCAAAATATCAATTGGTGTAACCAGCCTGCTGTACCAGAAGTTACCATTTAAACGCATTTGGTTGAATCCGCCTTTTGGCTTGGTCCAGTTATACCCGGCCCA